>NZ_JBQEOG010000023.1:0-320 GCF_052045085.1 Stenotrophomonas sp. 22385 | reverse complement strand
GTTTCCGTCGTTGCGAGCCGCCCATTATAGCCGGCTTTTCCGCTTCGTCAACACCTTTTTTCGAGGTGTTTTGCGTATCGACCAACAGTCGATACCTACCTGGTGGTAGATCACGACCGTTGGTCGTGATGCCCGAAATACCCGAGGGCCTTTCGTCGTTGCGAGCCGCCTATTATGTCAGGCTTTTCGAATCTGTCAACAACTTGTGAGGGGAACTTGAAGTTCTTCTTGAAGTTGTTGCTGCAAGTGCATGTAAAAACCATGTGCCTGCAAAAAAAGGAAAACCCCACTGCATGTGCAGCGGGGTTTTCGGGGTGTAA
>NZ_JBQEOG010000022.1:0-322 GCF_052045085.1 Stenotrophomonas sp. 22385 | reverse complement strand
GGCCGGCGGGTGTGGGTTTGCGGGGGGCGCCGTGAATCCATCCGTGGAGGCTCTTGCGAAACATCCATGTTTCGCAAAGCCCCCGCAAACCCACCCCCGCCGACCCTCTGACGGTTGGTTGGTGCGCACAGGCGATCAAAAGCAGCCACGCAGGGCGTGGCTCTACGACAACGCGCGATGCGCGCCTGCACGGTGCCGTTCCGCTTTTGCTTGAATAACCGACCCACTGTCGGGGGCAGGCGGGGGTGGGTTTGCGGGACCGTAGAGCGCCATGGATGGCGCGAACGAGCCCCCATGGATGGGTTCACGGCGTGTCCCGCAA
>NZ_JBQEOG010000021.1:0-328 GCF_052045085.1 Stenotrophomonas sp. 22385 | reverse complement strand
CCGCCGTCTCCGGCGAACAGGCCGGACTGCTGCCCCACGCCCTTGTAGCTGCCGTTGGCCTTGCTGGCGCTGGCATAGCCGCTGGCATCCCACGCGGTACCCAGCGATACCTGCACGCGACCACCCACCTGGCTGTCCTTGGACATGCTCTCGGCAACATCCTGCAGCGATTCGATGGTAAGCATTCCGCCGGTCTTGACGTCGATGCGGTCTGCGGTTGCGGTTGCACCGCGCAGGGTGGTGTCACCGTCTGCCTTCAGCGAGATGTTCTGGCCGGTGAGCGTGGTGTTCTGCCAGGTGCTGCTGTCGGAGTTGGACTTGCTGCTGC
>NZ_JBQEOG010000020.1:0-367 GCF_052045085.1 Stenotrophomonas sp. 22385 | reverse complement strand
ACAGGCGCTGGATGGTGGTGGCCAGGCTGGAACCGCTGGTCGACAGATTGCGCTGTGCGTTCAGCGACATCACATTGGTGTTGATGACTTGTGCCATTTCCGTGCTCCTGGATACGAAGGTCTTGCGGTTTTTTGGGGTGCCCCGGGGGAGGCAGTGGGCGATGTGCCCTGGTTGAAATCATTAACGACACCCCGGCCGGAACCTTTAGCCCCGGCAGGCCGGATTTTTTGATTTGTCAACAAAAAACCCCGCCGGAGCGGGGTTTTCTGTGGTGCGTCCACTACCGGGATCAGCCGTTCAGCAGGCTCATCACGCTCGACGGCGACTGGTTGGCCTGGGCCAGCATCGCGGTGCCGGCCTGCTGCA
>NZ_JBQEOG010000019.1:0-368 GCF_052045085.1 Stenotrophomonas sp. 22385 | reverse complement strand
TCCAGCCTGGCCACCACCATCCAGCGCCTGTCCTCGGGCCTGCGCATCAACAGCGCCAAGGACGACGCCGCCGGCCTGGCCATCTCCGAGCGCTTCAGCACCCAGATCCGCGGCCTGGACGTGGCCGTGCGCAATGCCAACGACGGCATCTCGCTGGCCCAGACCGCCGAAGGCGCGATGGTCGAAATCGGCAACAACCTGCAGCGTATCCGTGAGCTGTCGGTGCAGTCGGCCAACGCCACCAACTCCGACAGCGACCGTGAAGCGCTGAACGCCGAAGTCAACCAGCTGGTCTCGGAAATCGACCGCGTTTCCCGCCAGACCAACTTCAACGGCACCAAGCTGCTGGACGGTTCGTTCTCCGGCGC
>NZ_JBQEOG010000018.1:0-716 GCF_052045085.1 Stenotrophomonas sp. 22385 | reverse complement strand
GTGGGCAGCCTGGGCGGCAACGTGAACCTGGGCGCGGGCGGCAAGTACACCCAGATCGCCAGCAACGTGGTGGCCGCGCAGGATGTGAATATCACTGCGGCGGAGATCGAACTGCTCACCGCCAACGAGACCGGCTACAACTCGCAGAGCGACAAGGACCTGAAGATCGGCGTGTTCGCTCGGATCAAGTCGCCCTTCATCGATCTGATCAACAACGTGGACTCGGCGCGGCAGTCCGATGGGCGGCTGCGGGCGATGCAGGGTATGGCGGCCGGTGCCAATGCGTATCAAGCCGGTAGTGCCATTGTCAGCGCCACCAAGGGTGCCGGCAGCGGAGCGCTGTTCAGCGCCGAAGCTGGCATCGGCTTCAAGTCCGCCAGCAGCAGCGCCGAGGGCAGCAGTACCGTTTCGCGCGGCTCCACCATCCAGGGCGGTGGCAACGTCAACCTGACCAGCACCAGCGGCGACATCCACGTGGTGCAGGGCAACCTCAGTGCCGGCAACACGCTGGCGCTGGATTCGGCCGGCGACATCCTGCTGGAAGCAGGCAAGGCGCACCTCCAGGACAAGAGCAAGAGCAACAACGCAGGCGCCGAAGTAGGCGTGGGCGTATCGCTCGGCGCGCAGACCGGCGTGTACGTGTATGCCGAAGCCAGCGTGGGCAGCAGCAAGTCCAACTCCGACAGCAGCACCTGGCAGAACACCACGCTCACCGG
>NZ_JBQEOG010000017.1:0-725 GCF_052045085.1 Stenotrophomonas sp. 22385 | reverse complement strand
CAACTTCAACGGCACCAAGCTGCTGGACGGTTCGTTCTCCGGCGCGCTGTTCCAGATCGGTGCCGATTCGGGCCAGACCATCGGCATCAACAGCATCGTCAACTCCAGCACCTCCGAGCTGGGCAACGGCCTGTACGCGGCCAAGCAGACCTCGACCGCTGCCGCCATGACCGGTACCGCCACTGCTGCCGGCACCGTCACCGACATGGTCGTCAACGGCGTCACCATCAGCGACGTGTCCGTGGCCGTGGGCGACAAGGCCGCCGACGTCAGCAAGAAGCTGGTCAACGCCATCAACGACAAGATGGACCAGAGCGGCGTGTATGCCTCGCTCGATTCCACCGGCAAGCTGGAGCTGACCTCGCTGAAGTCGGGCAAGGACTTCACCTTCACTGCCGCCACCACCGATGCCACCGGCCTGACCGTGGCACTGGCCGGCATTGCCGACGCCGATGCCGACGCCCGCGACACCGTTGCCGGCGTGAACATCTCCTCGGTGGCCGGTGCCCAGAAGGCGCTGTCGATCGTTGACGATGCCCTGAAGGCCGTGAACTCCTCGCGCGCCGACATGGGTGCGATCCAGAACCGCTTCACCTCCACCATCGCCAACCTCAACACCACCTCGGAAAACCTGTCGGCCTCGCGCAGCCGTATCCGCGACACCGACTATGCCAAGGAAACCGCCGAACTGACCCGCACGCAGATCCTGCAGCAGGCCGGCACCG
>NZ_JBQEOG010000016.1:0-1191 GCF_052045085.1 Stenotrophomonas sp. 22385 | reverse complement strand
CCCGCCAGACCAACTTCAACGGCACCAAGCTGCTGGACGGTTCGTTCTCCGGCGCCCTGTTCCAGGTCGGTGCCGATTCGGGCCAGACCATCGGCATCAACAGCATCGTCGATGCCAGCGCCAGCGCCCTCGGCGGTGCCAAGTTCGACAAGAACACGTTCACCGTGGCAGCCCCGGCCGCCAACGGCGCTGTGAGCATCAAGGGCATGGAAATCCAGGGTGCCGACGGCAAGTCGTACAAGCTGGACGATATTGAAGTGAAGGCAGGCGTCGACGCCGCCGCGACCCAGAAGGCCACGACCGCCGCGATCGCTGCCGCCATCAACGCCAAGATGGACCAGACCGGCGTGTATGCCTCGGCCGATGCCGCCACCGCCGGCAAGCTGGACCTGACCTCGGTGCAGAACAATGTCGCTGCCGACGGCACCTTCAACGCCATCGACGTCACCATGGGCACCTGGACCGGCGCGACCGCACCGACCGCACCGACCCCGACCGCCGACGCGACCGGCCTGACCGCACAGTTCGCCAGCAACCTCAACATCTCCACCTTTACCGGCGCCCAGCAGGCCCTGTCCATCGTCGACAAGGCGCTGACCGCGGTGAACTCTTCGCGTGCCGACATGGGTGCGATCCAGAACCGCTTCACCTCCACCATCGCCAACCTCGGCACCACCTCGGAAAACCTGTCGGCCTCGCGCAGCCGCATCCGCGACACCGACTACGCCAAGGAAACCGCCGAACTGACCCGCACGCAGATCCTGCAGCAGGCGGGTACGGCGATGCTGGCCCAGGCCAACCAGTCGCCGTCCAGCGTGATGAGCCTGCTGCAGGGTTGATTACGGCGTATGGCGCGTGACGAAAACCCCGCTTCGGCGGGGTTTTTTGTGTGCGATGCCGGCAGCCGCCGGAAGCCGGGAAAAGACATGTTTTTTGGTAAATCGACTAAAGGTTGTTGACATTGTGTCGTTAATGATTTCAGCCACGGCATGACGTAGCGCTGGGCCGCCTCCGACAAGGGGGAAACACCTCGACAACCCGGCGACATCATCGCCACCAGGAGCAAGAAAATGGCACAAGTCATCAATACCAACGTGATGTCGCTGAACGCCCAGCGCAACCTGTCGACCAGCGGCTCCAGCCTGGCCACCACCATCCAGCGCCTGTCCTCGGGCCTGCGCATCAACAGCG
>NZ_JBQEOG010000015.1:0-2944 GCF_052045085.1 Stenotrophomonas sp. 22385 | reverse complement strand
CGCCCAGGCTGCCCACGGTGCTGGCCACCTGCGAGACCATGCCGCTGTCGTCGTCGTGCTGCTGGCGGTGCAAGCCGGCGATCTCGCCTTC
Organism: Stenotrophomonas sp. 22385; assembly: GCF_052045085.1. Lineage (NCBI taxonomy): Bacteria > Pseudomonadati > Pseudomonadota > Gammaproteobacteria > Lysobacterales > Lysobacteraceae > Stenotrophomonas > Stenotrophomonas sp. 22385. The sequence continues at coordinate 2,853 of NZ_JBQEOG010000015.1, read as the reverse complement.
GGTGGTGGCCAGCGCACACACTAAGGCCCCCTTCTAGAAGAGGCCTTTCTATCTAGAGCTTTGCATATATCAAAGACTTGACCAATTAAAATGGTGACGTGACATCAGGCATATCATCATAAGCGCGAAGAAGCGTCTCAGAAGGCGTCAGACCAGGCTCCCCCACGCCGTAAACGATTTGCAGCCACGTCGCTGCACGGATTCCTTGCCCGCCCCCCAGCCAATTTTCCTGTAGGTTCTCGCGCAGCATCCTCCTCCCAGCTGCGAAAAGTTTCTCTTGGGAGCTGGGCTGACGAGCGGTTGCATCTAGCAGGAGAGCGTAAACGAACTTCTTCGGAGACAGGTTGCCCGAAATAGAGAATTTCGATTGGTCACCCATCCAATGCTCGTACATCTCCATACCGGCCTCCCAATGATCCGGCCCTGCCAGCCAGGAGTAGGCCATATAGTCATCCAAGCCGCCACCGCTGACAATCTCATGACGGGTCCACACGCGGTCACCGAGGCGCCAGGCAGCTTCGGCCGTAACGCGAGCGCCATCCCAGTCCCCCTCGTGAGGAAAGCCATCGAGCATCCAGGATGCAACGCCGCGAGCGTGGTATAGCCTGCTTCGATAGAAATGCAGATTCTTGCCAAAGTTCTCTTGAATCGATATTGCCTGATCGATCCAGCCAACGGCCCGGGGCAACATCGGTTCTACCGACTCAAAACGACCCACCAGTACTCCGAAGACGCAGTTCTCAATCTTCGCGATGGCGACGTTCCCCATAGGACGGCTTGGGTCATAGGAAGTGGCCATGAAGTAATGGATCATCTCTTCAGAGAAGCCATTATCTCTTAGACGGACTGGATTGAAGATCATTGCCTACTCACAGATTGATCCGTTACAGAATTTCGAAATGGTAGAATTCTTCGCAGAACCAGAACCTACCGTGTGCGCACTAAATGTCCCGTCCGACAGTTGCTCAATCGCCTTGGCTTTGGTCGCTGCTGGTAGGTTGGATGCCCTAACAGACTCCATCGCCTCACGAACCGCCGATTCAAGGGCATTGGAGTCACTTGCAAAGGTCGGTGAATCCTTGATAGGGGCGGGCCCCGACCTGAACTTATTGTCCCACAAGGTAACCGCCCCAGTCTTGACATCGACCGAGATCACATCAGCTCCGTTTCTGCCTATGATATCTCCGTACTTCACTACAACTTGGTCAGGCAGAGCCGCAACTGAGTTTGCAAGTCTGAGCTCCTCCACATAGCCGTTCACATGCGAATTGGCTATGTTCGGCTTCGGGGAGTTCAGAATAGTCGGTTCATATGCCAACCCAGCAACTGGGTCTGGCAGCCGAGGATCGAAGAGAATTCCGTTGCTGACGCGCGGAGGCGCCGCTGTCAAGTCAAGAGGTGCAGTCGCAGAATTCTTCACTGGGGCCTTTGCGGCCGCAGCGAGCTGCGTCGACGCATAGAGCAGCTCTGCTACTTCAGGCGAAAGCCCTGTCTTTTCTAGCAACTGAGAACCCCATGTGGCGGTGGGCTTCCCGGAGATAAGCGTGTTGTATCCAGCAACAGCATTGTCATAGCCACTGACGCCCAAGTAGCCCGCCAGAATGCAGGGAGCTACGAATTCGCAGCCGCCGGCCGAAACGAATGCGCCTGCAGTTTGAAGCCCCCCTCCAACCAGTTGCACTCCACCCATCGACTGTATGCCCAGTTGATTTCGGTCGCTTAGATCTGAGAGGTAGCCCCCGAGTCCATAGTCGAACAGCTTATCCACCGTCGCCAGCCCATTACCCGCGGTGTAGATGTACCCAGGGAGCACTTGCGCCGCAAGCCACTGCCGGTCTTCCAGCGCGGCGGGCGTCGAACCCAACGCCTCGATCGCAGCCCACTGAGCTCGCTCATCGGAACCTTCGGCAAACCCAGCTGAGCATTTGACGAGGGCACACGCAGCAGCGGTGAGCTCGGCCTCACGAGCAACGTCTCCGTTACTCAGCTCCTTGATGCGAGCACGCTCTGGAGCTGTTAGCAGACGATTGTTCTCAACAGAGTTCCCAGCAATGTTTGCTCCTAGTCCCGCGCTCGCTAGGCCCTGCCCCTCGAGCCCGCCCGCCAAAGCCCCTACTGCCTGCGACAACGCGAGAATTGTCTGCTTCTGCTGTTCATCCAGCTTCCCGGGATCGCCGCCGTAGAGGGCGTCAGTAAGGAACTTGGCTGCCAGCTCACCGCCACCTGACGCCAGCGCCCCGTTGCTGGCGGAGCCGCCATTGGCTTCAGCCAAGAGCGCCCCCAACAGCGCATGCGAGATCAGCTGCAGCGTCGCGTTCGGGTCTTTGCCGTGGTTGGGATCGAACTGGCTGCCAATGAACTCCGCTGCGTAGGGCGCAAGCCCGTTGGCGGCCACTTGACCGCCTCCCTGCCCTGCAAGACCGCCGACGATGGCTGCGGTCACCGCATCCAGCGCCCGGCTGTAGCTGCCTCCGGTGCCCCACTTGAGTGCTTCCTGGAATCCCTGACTATTCTTGGCCAGATAGTTCTGCTTACCCGCCTCGTCCAGCTTCGAATAGTCGTCCCACCTGCCGCTGTCCTTCCGCAGCTCAGTTTCGTATTCAGCTCGTGCAACCTGGCTCTTGTACGCAAACACGTCGCCCGCCACCTGCTTGCTGGTGGATACCACCGTGCCCGCGGCCGACGACATCGCCTGCTGCTCCTGCATCAGCTTCCGCAGGTCCGGCAGCGAGTTGATCGCCTCATGCGCCTTGCTGGCGTCGGTGTTCACGCCCAACTCCGCTGCGGTGACCCTTTTGCCACCGATGGTGATGTTGCCTTCGGTCAGCGTTGCGTACGTCGTAGAGCTGTCGC
>NZ_JBQEOG010000014.1:0-3276 GCF_052045085.1 Stenotrophomonas sp. 22385 | reverse complement strand
TCTGGGTGTACTTGCCGCCCGCGCCCAGGTTCACGTTGCCGCCCAGGCTGCCCACAGCGCTGGCCAGCTGCGCCTCACTCGGCGCGTCGCGTTTCAGGCCGCTCGGAGCATGAACATGTATATCGACAACACCGCAAATACGATTGAATGCAACCACGCTGGAAGAACCGTTCCATTCATTACTACACAACTCCAAAGTTGAAGATCATCGCGGGTTCGCGAATCCATACATAGTGATCAACGCCACTTGCATGCTATGACGACGGAAAGAATGTTGCAGAACTCAGAAACGTAAACCAGGAACCTGTCGCCAGAAGCGTCTCCCACTTCTGGAGCCGGCGGTACATCACCGCTCGGGTCAGCAGGACCGTCGTCAAGAGTGGTAGCAACAGGATCGAGACCAAGAGGACCGAGTGCAGGTCGCATCACGAACGCCATGCCCTCATCAATGATATTCGTGTTTCATCTCCTTCGACGATGACTTCATACGGGACGGATGGCATCCAGGCCTCCTGATTAGCCGCGAACGAAGGAAACGTTGTACAGAAATGGGGCCACGCGAGCAGCGATAACGCGATCTCCAGAATGCGCTCCTTCTTCCACCGCTTGATCCTTACGATGATTGCAATTGTCTGGACCAACAGCAGCGCCACACCCGCCTGCATCACCCGGATCACCAGCTCCGGATCAAGGTCATGGATGTCGTACAGATCCAACGCCCCTGACGTATATCGGTTGTATGCCACTGCCCAAAACAGCACTGCGCACACTGACCAGCAAAGATAGTAGAACGCATCAACTAAAGTTCGCATACCGGCGCTCACGTGCTTCCCTGGCAGATGAGCCTGGGCCTACCAAGGCGACTACGGGCAGATAAGGGTGCATCGCCAGACAACGTGTGGCCCACAACGTCGCTTATGAGCTCACGAACGAAAGGTTGTACAGAAACATGGGGATGACGATCAATGCCAGGACAACTTCCCCGACCCGTGACCACCTCCAGTTCCGCATACGCACGACCAGGATGCAAACCAGTACGGGGAACGACAGCGTGGCGATTGCAGCCGCCAGTCGAACCCAGTCGCCGTACTGAGTGGATAGAAGCTCCGCCATCAGCCTGGAACGTCGATTCCAATGAGAATAGGCAGAGACTGATTCCACCACTAGGCAAAGCAGCCACAGGAAATGGTAAACCCACGCCAGAATCGTTCGTTTGAACCCTTTCATTTCGACTCCAGAATTCTGAGAACTCTCACCACAGTCTGGTACCAAACTTGGTCCAGTCGATGACCGGCGGGGCCGGGTTATCCAGATTTTTATCAGGATTGAGAAGCTGCTTTATCAATGGATTCGCGGTGTTCGCAGGCAGCTTGAAGAGGCAGTTCTGAAGTAGTCCGCAGTCCTTGATGGGTGAATTCACCAAACCCGATGTGCGTCCTCCAGTGAAGAGGCTTGCGGCGTTATCAAGGACCTGTTTCTGGTAAGCCTCATCCCAATAGCCGGTTACGCTCTGGGCCATGTCACGAACATAGGCCGAGTCCCTGCGGGGCGCTTCCTTCGAGGCTGCCGCTGCGAGCTCGTAGAGAGCCGTCGCATACTGGATATACGCCTCCTTGTGTTCGTATGGGCTGTCTGGGTCGGTTCCGAGCTTGGAATCCCAGGCATGACCATACACAGGGGAGAAATGGGTGCCGTCCTCTTTGACGTGAGCATAAGAGTCCCCGAAAAGGTGCAGTGCACGCTGAGTTTTCGGATCGTTCATGAGCTTTTCCTGTAGAGCCGGATAGTTCTCAAACATCACCAGTGCCTTCAGGATGTTGCCCACCTTCTTACCCCAGTAGACCTGAGCTTCCTTTACCTTCTCCGGGTCTACTTCGCCGTCAAGGCCATGGTAGTACATCTGCGGCTCGTCTGGATCCCTTCCCTTTGTCACGTTCTCGGTCGTGATCGCGTTACGGTGGTCCGTATCCGGCGACCAAGCACCTAATGCAACCGCCTTCGCAAGATTTTCATCAAACCCACCCAGGTAGAGGATTGTTGCCACTGTTGAGTAGTGACCCACCTCGCCCCAGTTATTGTCGACTGCGTTCTTCGCAGCGGTGCCACCGGCTGCAGCGCCCGATAGACCGTCGCGGAACATACCCAACATAGCACCGCCAACACCGGTGATAGCGCTGACCGTGTCCTGCTCGGCGGCGGTCAGGTCCTTACTGTCCCTCCCGAATAGCAACTTTGCTATCGCGGGCGCCGCTGCCTCGGCACTGCCAGCCGCCAGTGCGCCGATCAAAGCGCTGTCGCCGCCCGATGACGCGACTGCCGCCCCGAGCAGCGCGTGCGCAAGCAGGTGGGTCGCGCTGCCTTCGACGGCACGGTTGCCGTTATCATTCTTGTTCAGCGCGGCGTTGTCTTTGAAATACTGACCGATCTGGTAGGAGACCGCTGGCGCAAGCGTTCCCGCCACAATCTGTCCAGCGGTTCCTGACGAAGCGGCCAGACCCCCGGTGATGGCACCTACAAGCACTCCCGCCTTCTGGAGACGGTCAATTTCCTGATTGGCCTCAATAGCAGTCATTAGGAGTTGGTCTCGCTGTTCCTGAGTCATCGAATCGCGCGAACCAGGATCACTCAGCAACTCGTTGGCGCCGTCCCTACGCTCCTTTGCATTGTCGATCGATGCATTGATATCCGCGCGAATGCGCATCCCGGCATCCACGACCGTACCGGTAGCCTGCGCCATGGCGCGCTGTTCCTGCAGTATTTTCTGCAAGTCTGGCAACCCTTCAAGCGCTTGGTGCGCAGCACTGGCGTCGGTGTTCACGCCTAGATCGGCAGCATCTACCTTCTTGCCCCCGATGGTAATGTCGCCGCCAGTCAAGGTTGCATAGGTGGTAGAGCTGTCGTGACCACTCTCGGACATTGGGATGCCCGGGCTGAATGACGCGCTGTTGGCTGCGCCATACTCACCGTTACGGATCGTATTGCCGATGTCTTTGAACTGGCCGGCCGCCCCTGGTGCGGGCGCTGGATTGCCGCTGGCGTCGGTGGCTCCCTTGCCAGTAAAGCCAAAGCCACCGCTGATGCCCGCAGAGCTTGCTCGGTAATCCATCTCATTCTTGAGATCGGTGAAGGTGAGGGTTTCAGCTGTCAGCTCGCTGCCAGCGGCATTGGTACTGGCAATGGCGCCGCCGATCAGGTTCACATGCCCGGCGTCCACGTGGTAACCGCCGTCTCCGGCGAACAGGCCGGACTGCTGCCCCACGCCCTTGTAGCTGCCGT
>NZ_JBQEOG010000013.1:2500-5486 GCF_052045085.1 Stenotrophomonas sp. 22385 | reverse complement strand
GGGTGTAAACCCTGGCGATGACCTACTCTCGCATGGCTTGAGCCACACTACCATCGGCGCAGCTGCGTTTCACTTCCGAGTTCGGGATGGGATCGGGTGGTTCCACAGCGCTAATTTCACCAGGGAGACGGTTGGAGCGTCGCGATGTTCGTGGTTTTCCCTTGTGGGAAAAGCACGGCCATACTGCGCCTGCCTCTCATAGTTCTTGTGACGTAGCGTGCACCTGGATCTATCGACATGTCATGTCGGCCAAGGCAACTTGAGGTTATATGGTCAAGCCACACGGATCATTAGTATCAGTTAGCTCAATACATTGCTGTACTTACACACCTGACCTATCAACCACATAGTCTATATGGTTCCTTCAGGGGGCTTGTGCCCCGGGAGATCTCATCTTGAGGCGCGCTTCCCGCTTAGATGCTTTCAGCGGTTATCGCTTCCGAACATAGCTACCCGGCAATGCCACTGGCGTGACAACCGGAACACCAGAGGTTCGTCCACTCCGGTCCTCTCGTACTAGGAGCAGCCCCTCTCAAATCTCCAACGCCCATGGCAGATAGGGACCGAACTGTCTCACGACGTTCTGAACCCAGCTCGCGTACCACTTTAAATGGCGAACAGCCATACCCTTGGGACCGACTACAGCCCCAGGATGTGATGAGCCGACATCGAGGTGCCAAACACCGCCGTCGATATGAACTCTTGGGCGGTATCAGCCTGTTATCCCCGGAGTACCTTTTATCCGTTGAGCGATGGCCCTTCCATACAGAACCACCGGATCACTAAGTCCTAGTTTCCTACCTGCTTGATCCGTCGATCTTGCAGTCAAGCACGCTTATGCCTTTGCACACAGTGCGCGATGTCCGACCGCGCTGAGCGTACCTTCGAGCTCCTCCGTTACTCTTTAGGAGGAGACCGCCCCAGTCAAACTACCCACCATACACGGTCCCCGACCCAGATAATGGGCCCAGGTTAGAACGTCAAGCACGACAGGGTGGTATTTCAAGGATGGCTCCGCCACAGCTAGCGCCATGGTTTCATAGCCTCCCACCTATCCTACACAGACGAACTCAACGTTCAGTGTAAAGCTATAGTAAAGGTTCACGGGGTCTTTCCGTCTTGCCACGGGAACGCTGCATCTTCACAGCGATTTCAATTTCACTGAGTCTCGGGTGGAGACAGCGCCGCTGTCGTTACGCCATTCGTGCAGGTCGGAACTTACCCGACAAGGAATTTCGCTACCTTAGGACCGTTATAGTTACGGCCGCCGTTTACTGGGGCTTCGATCAAGAGCTTCGCCTTGCGGCTGACCCCATCAATTAACCTTCCAGCACCGGGCAGGCGTCACACCCTATACGTCCACTTTCGTGTTTGCAGAGTGCTGTGTTTTTGATAAACAGTCGCAGCGGCCTGGTTTCTGCGGCCCTCTTCAGCTATAGCTCGCATGAGCCACCAAAAAGGGCGCACCTTCTCCCGAAGTTACGGTGCCATGTTGCCTAGTTCCTTCACCCGAGTTCTCTCAAGCGCCTGAGAATTCTCATCCTACCCACCTGTGTCGGTTTACGGTACGGTCTGCGTAAGCTGAAGCTTAGGAGCTTTTCCTGGAAGCGTGGTATCAGTGACTTTGTCTTAAAGACTCGTCTCGGTGCTCGGTCTTGAAGGATCCCGGATTTGCCAAAGATCCAAACCTACCGCCTTTCCCCCGGACAACCAACGCCGGGTACACCTAACCTTCTCCGTCCCTCCATCGCACTTACGCGAGGTGCAGGAATATTAACCTGCTTCCCATCGACTACGACTTTCGTCCTCGCCTTAGGGGCCGACTCACCCTGCGCCGATTAACGTTGCGCAAGGAAACCTTGGGCTTTCGGCGTGCGGGTTTTTCACCCGCATTATCGTTACTCATGTCAGCATTCGCACTTCCGATACCTCCAGCAGACTTCTCAATCCACCTTCAACGGCTTACGGAACGCTCCTCTACCGCGTACATATAAATATGCACACCCCAAGCTTCGGTTCACTGCTTAGCCCCGTTAAATCTTCCCCGCAGACCGACTCGACCAGTGAGCTATTACGCTTTCTTTAAAGGGTGGCTGCTTCTAAGCCAACCTCCTGGCTGTCTGTGCCTTTCCACATGGTTTTCCACTTAGCAGTGAATTTGGGACCTTAGCTGTGGGTCTGGGTTGTTTCCCTTTTCACGACGGACGTTAGCACCCGCCGTGTGTCTCCCATACAGTCCGTCTCGGTATTCGGAGTTTGCAATGGTTTGGTAAGTCGCGATGACCCCCTAGCCATAACAGTGCTCTACCCCCGAGAGGATACATATGAGGCGCTACCTAAATAGCTTTCGAGGAGAACCAGCTATCTCCGGGTTCGATTAGCTTTTCACTCCTAATCACAGCTCATCCCCGTCTTTTGCAACAGACGTGGGTTCGGGCCTCCAGTACCTGTTACGGCACCTTCACCCTGGCCATGACTAGATCACCCGGTTTCGGGTCTACTGCCCGCGACTATGCGCCCTTATCAGACTCGGTTTCCCTTCGCCTCCCCTATACGGTTAAGCTTGCCACGAACAGTAAGTCGCTGACCCATTATACAAAAGGTACGCAGTCACTCTTTCGAGCTCCTACTGCTTGTACGCACACGGTTTCAGGATCTATTTCACTCCCCTCTCCGGGGTTCTTTTCGCCTTTCCCTCACGGTACTGGTTCACTATCGGTCGGTCAGTAGTATTTAGCCTTGGAGGATGGTCCCCCCATGTTCAGACAGGGTTTCACGTGCCCCGCCCTACTCGTCTTCACTGGAGTGGCCCTTTTAAATACAGGGCTATCACCTTCTATGGCCAGCCGTTCCAGGCTGTTTTTCTAGAACCATTCCAGCTTAAGGGCTAGTCCCCGTTCGCTCGTCGCTACTCAGGGAATCTCGGTTGATTTCTTTTCCTCTGGTTACTTAGATATTTCAGTTCACCAGGTTCGCTTCCAGCAGC
>NZ_JBQEOG010000012.1:0-6750 GCF_052045085.1 Stenotrophomonas sp. 22385 | reverse complement strand
AAGTACGTCCCTGTAGGCTCGTTCGCGCCATCCATGGCGCTCTACGGTCCCGCAAACCCACCCCCGCCAGCCTTTGACAGTTGGTTGGTTGCCCAGGGAAATCAACGCAACGGCAACGGCTTTCTTCGGTTGGGGTCATGCGTTACCGCGCTGATTGGCAATGTCGGCGGTCGTTTGGGAACCGACCCTACAAGGTCGGTGCCGACCAACGGTCGGCGCCTTCCGCTGTTCGTTTGGCCACCGGCTGACTGTCAAAGGGTCGGCGGGCATGGGGGTACGGGGCTTTGCGAAACATGGATGTTTCGCAAGAGCCCCCAAGGATGGGTTTACGGCGCCCCCGTACCCCCATGCCCGCCGGCCCAAGCCAGGGATACGAGCAGCGTAGGCCATTGTTTGCAAAGGCGCGTGGCGACGCGTTCGTCAATCGGGCGCGTCGTTGCCGCTGCGGCGCGGCCGTTCGCGGCCAACCATCGGCACATATCGGGCAGGGAAGAACGGCGCTAGGCTGCGAGGGTTGGTCGCCATCACCTTCCCGGAGAGAGCCATGCGTGTCCGTGTCGTGCCTGTCGTGCTGTTGAGCCTGATGATTGCCGCCAGCGTGTCGGCACAGACCGCGCCGATGACGCCGGATATTCCGGCCAAGGGATTCGTCACCCCTACTGCGGGGTATGACTACGACAAGCGCGAAGTGATGATTCCCATGCGCGATGGGACCAAGCTGTACACCGTCATCGTCGTGCCCAAGGGCGCGCGCAACGCACCGATGCTGTTGACCCGCACCCCGTACGATGCCGCCAACCGCGCCAAGCGCATCGATTCGCCGCACATGCGCGACATCCTCCCGCAGGGCGACGAAGTGTTCGTCGATGCCGGCTACATCCGCGTGTTCCAGGATATCCGCGGCAAGTACGGCTCCGAAGGCGATTACGTGATGACCCGGCCGCTGCGTGGGCCACTGAACAACACCAAGGTAGACCATGCCACCGACGCCTGGGACACCATCGACTGGCTGGTCAGACACGTGCCCGAAAGCAACGGCAAGGTCGGCATGCTGGGTTCCTCGTATGAGGGCTTCACCGTGGTGATGGCGCTGACCAACCCGCACCCCGCATTGAAGGTCGCCGCGCCGCAGAGCCCGATGATCGATGGCTGGATGGGCGATGACTGGCTCAACTACGGCGCCTTCCGCCAGGTCAACTTCGGCTACTTCACCGGCCAGCTGGCCAAGCGCGGCAAGGGGCCGTCCATTCCCAGCACCGGCTACGACGATTACACCACCTTCCTGCGCGCCGGCTCGGCCGGTGACTATGCCAAGGCCAACGGCCTGGAGCAGCTGGCGTGGTGGCACAAGCTGGTGGAACACCCGGCCTACGATGCCTTCTGGCAGGAACAGGCGCTGGATGCCCGCATGGCCAGGACCGGACTGAAGGTGCCCACCATGTGGCTGCAGGGCCTGTGGGACCAGGAGGACATGTGGGGCGCCGTGCACAGCTATGCCGCGATGGAGCCGCGAGACAGCAGCAATACCCTCAATTACCTGGTCATGGGCCCATGGCGCCACAGCCAGGTCAACTATGACGGCAGCAGCCTGGGCGCGCTGAAGTTCGATGGTGATACCGCGCTGCAGTTCCGCCGCGACGTGCTCAAGCCGTTCTTCGACCAGTACCTGGTCGATGGCGCGGCCAAGGCCGATACCCCGCCGGTGCTGATCTACAACACCGGCGAGAACCACTGGGACAAGCTGCAGCAGTGGCCGCGTACCACCGCCCAGACCAGACCGCTGTACCTGCGTGCGGGCGGCAAGCTGTCGTTCGAGGCGCCGAAGGCGGGCGAGGCCACGCACGATGCCTATGTGTCCGACCCGGCCAAGCCGGTGCCGTTCGCACCGCGCCCGGTGCGCTTCGCCGACCGCGACATGTGGACCAGCTGGCTGGTCAAGGACCAGCGCTTCGTGGATGGCCGCACCGACGTGCTGACCTTCGTCAGCGAGCCGCTGACCGAGCCGCTGCGGATCGGTGGCGCGCCGCAGGTGAACCTGCAGGCGGCCACCAGCGGCAGCGACAGCGACTGGGTGGTGAAGCTGATCGACGTGTACCCCGACCAGGTGCCGTCGACGCCGGAGATGGGCGGCTATGAGCTGGGCGTGTCGATGGCGATCTTCCGGGGCCGCTACCGCGAAAGCTTCAGCGAACCGAAAGCAATCACCGCCAACCAGGTGCTGGACTACAGGTTCGGGCTGCCCACCGCCAATCACGTGTTCCAGCCCGGCCACCGGGTGATGGTGCAGGTGCAGTCCAGCCTGTTCCCGCTGTACGACCGCAACCCGCAGACCTTCGTGCCCAACATCTACCTGGCCAAGCCGGGCGATTACCAGAAGGCGACCCAGCAGATCTGGCATGCACCGGGCAACGCATCGTTCATTTCGTTGCCGGTTTACTGAGCACCCGACACGCTGGGGTAGTCGGTGTAGCCCTTGGCGCCACCGCCATACAGCGTGTCCGGGTCAAGCTCGGACAGGGTCACACCCAGGCGCAGGCGCTCGACCAGGTCCGGGTTGGCGATGAAGGCGCGCCCGAACGCGATCATGTCGGCATAGCCGGTTGCGATGGCCTGCTCGGCGCTGTCCTTGTCGTAGCCATTGTTGGCGATCCACGGGCCACGGAACTTCGCCCGCAGCGCCGCGTAATCGAACGGGATGTTGTCGCGCGGACCGCCGGTAGCGCCTTCGATGACATGCACGAAGGCCAACCCGCCAATCGCATCCAGGCGCTCGACCGCACGTTCAAACAAGGCCTGCGGCTGCGAATCGCGCGCATCGTTGGCGGGGGTGACCGGCGACAGGCGCACGCCAGTGCGATCAGCGCCGATTTCCGAGGCAATTGCACGCACCACTTCGTCGAGCAGGCGGGTCCGGTTTTCAATGCTGCCGCCGTATTCGTCGGTACGCAGGTTACTGCCATCACGCAGGAACTGATCGATCAGGTAACCGTTGGCGGCATGCACTTCCACGCCATCGAACCCGGCGGTGATGGCGTTGCGGGCGGCCTGGCGGAAGTCCTGCACCAGTGCGGGAATTTCGTCCAGGCGCAGTGCGCGCGGTTCGGAGACATCTTCGAAGCCCTTGGCCGTGAACGTCTTGCCATTGGCACGCAGTGCACTCGGCGCCACCGGAACTTCACCTTCCGGCAGCAGGCTGGTGTGCGAAATGCGACCCACGTGCCAGAGCTGCAGCACGATGCGGCCACCCCGCGCATGCACCGCATCGGTGACCTTGCGCCAGGCATCGATCTGGGCCTGGCTGTAGATGCCGGGCGTATCCAGGTAGCCCTGGCCGAGCGGGCTGATCTGCGTGGCCTCGGCGATGATCAGCCCGGCGCTGGCACGCTGCTCGTAGTACTGGATGGCGAGGGGGTTGGGCACGCGCCCATCGATGGCGCGGTTGCGGGTAAGCGGCGCCATCGCGATGCGGTTGCCGACGTCGATGGCGCCAAGCCGGGTGGGGCTGAACAACGTACTGTCAGGAGACTGTGTCATGTGCGATGCCTTGGGGAAGGGGAGTCGTGCAGGGGTACGACACCCAGCATAGGCCCAGGTGCGTTGCAGCGATGGGAAGCATTGTTGCGGGGCATTGCGTGCACGTTGTGTAACGCCGTCGAGGCGTAGGCTGGGGGGACATCAAGCAGAGGCAGTGCAATGATCGATTACCAACTCAAGGGCAAGGTGGCCATCGTCACCGGTGGCGTTTCCGGCATCGGCCTGGCGGTGGCCGAGCTGCTGGCCGATTCCGGCGCGGCGGTGGCGGTGTGGGACCTGAAGGACGACGCGGTGCAGAAGACCGCCGAGGCGATTCGTGGCAGGGGCGTGAAAGCGATCGGCATCGCGCTGGACGTCACCGACGAGGCGGCGGTGGACGCTGCGGTGCAGCGGACGGTGCAGGAGCTGGGCGGGCTGGACATCGGGGTCAACAACGCCGGCATCGGCGGCCCGTCGGCCAGCAGCGGCGACTACCCCGTGGATGGCTGGAAGCGTGTCATCGACGTCAATCTCAACAGCGTGTTCCTGTGCCAGCGCGCGCAGATCCAGGCGATGCGCAGGGGCGGAAAAGGCGGCAGCATCATCAACATGGCGTCGATCCTGGGTCAGGTGGGGTTCGCCAGTTCGGCCGCCTACGTGGCTGCCAAGCACGGCGTGGTCGGGTTGACCCAGACCGCGGCCTGGGAACACGCGGGCGACAACATCCGGGTCAACGCGGTGGGCCCCGGATTCATTTCCACGCCGTTGCTGGACAAGATGGATCCGGCCGTGCGCAAGGCGCTGGAGGCCAAGCACGCGCTGAACCGGCTGGGCAGGGCGGAAGAGGTGGCGGCGCTGGTGGCGTGGCTGGCCAGCGCCGACGCGTCGTTCGCCACCGGCACCTACTACGCCGTTGATGGCGGCTACCTGGCGCAGTAAGCCGGTTGCTGCAGGCGCGGGCCTGCCCGCGCCTGCACGCCACGCTCACGCCGGATTTCACGGCATTCCCACGACGCTCACGCAAGGCTGGAGGCATTGCCGAGGAGAGCTGGATGGGACTGGAACAGGATCTGTCGATTCTGCTGCGCATTGCCGCAGCGATGTTGTTTGGCGGCGTGCTCGGGCTCGAACGCGAGCTGGGCAAGCATGCGGCCGGGTTGCGCACGCACATGCTGATTGCCGGCGCGGCCGCGCTGATCGTGGGCCTGGGCGACAGCATCGCCGAGCATTTCCAACAGGAGCGCTACCGCGACCTGCTGCAGGTGGATCCGGTGCGCCTGATCGAAGCGGTGGTGGCGTGCGTTGGCTTCGTGGCGGCGGGCACCATCCTGCGCGGCAACCGCGATGACGAGGTGAGCGGACTGACCACGGCCAGTTCGCTGATCATGGCCGCAGCCATCGGCATCGCGGTGGGCATCGGGGAATACGTGATTGCAATCGGGGTCAGCGTGATGTGCGTGATCGTGCTGACGGTGTTCCGTCGCCTGGCCAGGAAACTGGAGTCGCCATGAGCAGCGAGCGTCCGTTCGAGATCAGACACATTGATCACCTGGTGCTGCGGGTGCAGGACCTGCAGCGTGCTGTGGCCTTCTATCGCGATGTGCTGGGTTGCACGGTGGCGCGCGAGCGCCCGACGTTGGGCATGGTGCACCTGCATGCGGGGTCTTCGATGATCGACCTTGTCAGCGTGGACGGTGCAGTAGGCGTCCGCGGCGGCCCGGCGGCCGGGGCGCAGGGGCGCAACCTGGAGCACCTGTGTCTGCGCATCGAGCCGTTCGACGAAGCGGCGCTGCGCGAGTACCTGGCGATGCACGGGGTGGTGGTGGATGGGAAGGTGAGCAGCAACCTCGGCGCGGAAGGCGACGGGCTGTCGCTGTCCCTGCGCGACCCCGATGGCAATGCGGTGGAACTGAAGGGGCCGGCCAGTCCGTGCGGCTGCGGCTAGGCGACAATCTGCTGCGCAGGAGTAGATCTTTGGTCTAATGGGCGCATCGTGAACGCTTCGCCATGGTTGGCCCATGATCATTTCCGCTTCCACCGATTACCGCGCCGCCGCGCAACGCCGGCTGCCGCCGTTCCTGTTCCACTACATCGACGGCGGCGCGTACGCCGAGCACACGCTGCGCCGCAATGTGGAGGACCTGGCTGAGATCGCGCTGCGCCAGCGGATCCTGCGCAATGTGGCCGACCTGAGCCTGGACGCGGAGCTGCTGGGAGAGCGCATGGCGATGCCGGTGGCGCTGGGGCCGGTGGGGCTGACCGGGATGTTTGCGCGACGGGGCGAGGTGCAGGCGGCGAGGGCGGCGGCGAGCCGTGGCATTCCGTTCACGCTGTCCACCGTTTCGGTATGTGCGATCGAGGAGGTGGCACCGGCCATTGATCGGCCGATGTGGTTCCAGCTGTATGTGCTGAAGGATCGCGGCTTCATGCGCAATGCGCTGGAGCGGGCCAGGGCGGCGGGGGTCACCACGCTGGTGTTCACGGTGGACATGCCCACGCCCGGTGCGCGCTATCGCGATGCGCATTCGGGAATGAGCGGACCCAATGCGGCGCTGCGCCGCATGCTGCAGGCGGTGACGCACCCGCGCTGGGCGTGGGACGTTGGGCTGCGCGGGCGCCCACATGACCTGGGCAACATTTCGACCTACCGCGGCAACCCGACCGGACTGGGCGATTACATCGGTTGGCTGGGCAGCAATTTCGATCCGTCCATTTCGTGGAAGGACCTGGAGTGGATCCGCGAGTTCTGGACCGGGCCGATGGTGATCAAGGGCATCCTGGATCCGGAAGACGCGCGCGATGCGGTGCGCTTCGGCGCCGACGGCATCGTGGTATCCAACCATGGCGGCCGCCAGTTGGACGGGGTGCTGTCGACGGCGCGTGCGCTGCCGGCCATTGCCAGTGCGGTCAAGGGCGAGGTGGAGATCCTGGTCGATTCGGGCATCCGCAATGGGCTGGACGTAGTACGCATGCTGGCGCTGGGCGCCGACGGCGTGCTGCTTGGCCGCGCGTTCGTGTACGCGCTGGCGGCTCACGGCGAGGCCGGCGTGGCCAACCTGCTGGATCTGATCGCGAAGGAAATGCGCGTGGCGATGACCCTGACGGGTGCGCGCAACATTCGTGAGATCAGTGAGGATTCGTTGGTGGGTTTTCCGCGTTGAGAGCGGTAAAGCCGTAAAGCGGTAAAGCGGTAAAGCGGTAAAGCGGTAAAGCGGTAAAGCGGTAAAGCGGTAAAGC
>NZ_JBQEOG010000011.1:147107-165350 GCF_052045085.1 Stenotrophomonas sp. 22385 | reverse complement strand
TGGATGCTGCGATAAGCCCCATGGATGGGTTCACGCGTGCCCCGCTACCCCCTCCACCCCGCTCCCCCGCGCGCCAAGAATGAAAACGCCAGCGCTTTTCGTGGGCAAAAAAAACGCCCGACCAAAGGCCGGGCGCTTCATTCAAACCTGACACCACCGCATCACGCCACGGTGTTGCTCGCGGCCTTCAGCGCGGCAATGCGCTCTTCCAGCGGCGGGTGGCTCAGGAACAGCTTCTTGGCGGTGGCGCCGGCGATGCCGAACGCGGCGATCTGGGTCGGAAGGGTGCTCTGGCCGTGATTGAGCTTGAGACGCTCCAGTGCGGCGATCATCTTCTGGCGGCCGGCCAGGTGCGCGCCGCCCGCGTCGGCGCGGAATTCGCGGTGACGCGAGAACCACATGGCGATCATGGTGGCGAACAGGCCGAACACCATTTCCAGCACGAACACGATGATGAAGTAGGCAAAACCACGGCCGCCGCCTTCGCGGTTGCCCGACAGCGCGCTGTCGATGATGCCCCCGACCACGCGCGCCAGCACGATCACGAAGGTGTTGAGCACGCCCTGCAGCAGTGCCATGGTGATCATGTCGCCGTTGGCCACATGCGCGATCTCATGGCCCAGCACTGCCTCCGCCTCGTCTTCGCTCATGTTCTGCAGCAGACCCGTGGAGACCGCCACCAGCGCATTGTTGCGGTTGGCGCCGGTCGCGAACGCGTTGATTTCCGGGCCGTCGTAGACCGCCACTTCCGGCATGCCGATGCCCGCTTCACGCGCTTGGCGCTCCACCGTGGCCAGCAGCCAGCGCTCGGTCGGGTTGCGCGGCTCGGTGATCACCACCGCGCCGGTGGAGCGCTTGGCCATCCACTTCGACAACAGCAGCGAAATCAACGAGCCGCCGAAGCCGAAAATGGCCGCAACCACCAGCAGGCCACTCATGCTCGCGGGATCGACGCCGGCCAGGCGCATGACGAAGCCTGCCAGGATCAACACGGCGAAGTTGGTCGCGAGGAACAGGGCAATACGACTGAACATGGGGAAAAGGACGCTTTTGGGTGGGTGTTGGTGCAAATCTGCGGGGACTTCATGTTGAATTCAAGTCGCAACCTGACCGACGATTCATAGTTCATGTCGATAACTGCCTACCGGGGCCGCTTTGCCCCCTCGCCCACCGGCCCGCTCCACGCCGGCTCGCTGCTCGCCGCCTTCGGCAGCTGGCTGCTGGCCCGGCGCGCCCGCGGCCAGTGGCTTGTGCGGGTTGAAGACGTCGACCCGCCCCGCACCGTGCCGGGTGCCATCGAACAGCAATTGGCGGCCCTGACCGGCTTCGGCCTCGCCAGCGATGGCGCCATCGTCCATCAGAGCCAGCGGGACGCCCTGTACCAGCACGCCCTCGATCGCCTGCTGGCCGAGGACAGGGCCTTTGCCTGCCACTGCAGCCGCACCGAACTGTCCGCTCAGCACGGCATTCATCATTACTGCGTCGCACGTAGCGAGCGCGCCCGACCGGCCATCCGCCTGCGCGTGCCGCCGGGCAGCGTGATCGCGTTCGATGACGGCCTGCGTGGCCGGGTCCGCCAGGACGTCCATGCCGAAGTCGGCGATTTCGTGCTGCGTCGGGCCGACGGCTACTGGGCCTACCAACTGGCCGTGGTGGTCGACGACGGCGACCAGGCCATCACCGACGTGGTGCGCGGCGCCGACCTGCTCGAATCAACTCCGCGCCAGATCCTGCTGCAGCAGGCGCTGGGCCTGCCCACCCCGCGCTACCTGCATCTTCCGCTGCTGCTGGAGCCGGATGGGTTGAAGCTGTCCAAATCCGCCGCCGCGCGCCCGGTCGATGCGGACCGCCCGCTGCCGGCCCTCCAGCAGGCTTGGGCGCAGCTTGGCCAGGATCCCGCGTGGCTGCAGGGCTGCCTCCGCGTCGCCGATCTGCTTGAACAGGCCGTTGCCGGCTTCGACCCGGCCCGATTGCCACCGGGTGACATCCGGCTTGGCGCCGACGCCTGTTGAGCCCCCATTTTCCGTCGCGATGTTGCAGAATCGCGTTCCCCCCCTGCTGGCCCCGGAGTAGCTGCTCATGACATCTCGCGTCGCACTGGTCACCGGTGGTACCGGCGGTATCGGTTCCGCCATCTGCCAACGTCTGGCCGACCAGGGCCATCGGGTTGCCACCAACTACCGTGACGAGGCCAAGGCCCTGGCCTGGCGCGGGAAGATGCTGGCGCGGGGCTGCGACGTGGCGATCTTCCCGGGCGATGTATCCGATCCTGGCACCGCCGAGCAGATGGTGCAGGCGGTGGAAGCGGCATTGGGCCCTATCGAGATCCTGGTCAACAACGCCGGCATCACCCGCGACACCACCTTCCACCGCATGCGCGCCGACCAGTGGCACGACGTGATCAACACCAACCTCAATTCGGTGTTCAACGTCACCCGCCCGGTCATCGAAGGCATGCGCCGCCGCGGCTGGGGCCGGGTGATCCAGATCAGCTCGATCAACGGCCTGAAGGGCCAGTACGGCCAGGCCAACTACGCCGCCGCCAAGGCCGGCATGCACGGCTTCACCATCTCGCTGGCGCGCGAGAACGCCGGCTTCGGCATCACCGTCAACACCATCTCGCCCGGCTACGTGGCCACCGACATGGTGATGGCCGTGCCCGACGAAGTACGCGCCAAGATCATTGCCGACATCCCCACCGGCCGCCTCGGAAAGCCCGAGGAAATCGCCTACGCGGTGGCCTTCCTGGTCGCCGAAGAAGCCGCCTGGATCACCGGCTCCAACCTCGACATCAACGGCGGCCACCACATGGGCTGGTAACGGTTACACCGTTACGTAGCGTCGGCTGGAGAAGAGCCCCCTTCTTGTTGAAGGGGGCGCCCCGAAGGCGCGGGGTTAAGGTGGAATGCCGCAGGGGCCCGAGCTTTGCGCAGCAAAGCTTGGGCAAGCGCAGCAGGCGGTGCGGTGACCAGAGAATGCTGCACCAATGCTGCGCAGCATGAAGAATCCAGCCAAATGACCAAAGGAGGTTGCAACGCCTGCTGCGCTGCGCCATGCTTCGCGCCTACGCTTGCGAGTGATTGCTTCATGGCTGCGAACCGCATCATCAAGAAGTATCCCAACCGCCGTCTCTACGACACCGAAATTTCCAGCTACATCACCATAGAAGACGTGCGCCAGCTCATCCTCGACGGTGAGGACTTCGAAGTCCGCGACGCCAAGAGCGGCGACGACCTGACCCGTTCAGTATTGCTGCAGATCATCGCCGACCAGGAACAGGACGGTGAGCCCATGCTCTCCACCCAGCTGCTCAGCCAGCTGATCCGGTTCTATGGCGATTCGCTGCAGGGCTTCATGGGCAACTACCTCGAGCGCAGCATGCAGGTCTTCCTGGACCAGCAGCAGCAGTTCCGCCAGCAGATGGGCAACCTGCTCGGGCAGACCCCGTGGGCGATGATGAACCAGCTCACCGAACGCAACCTGGAGCTGTGGCAGGACTTCCAGCGCAACATGGGCGGTGGTTTCGGCCCACGCCCGCCGGGCACGAAGACCGGCACGGGTACCGGCAAGCCCGAAGCGCCCACGGCGACCGGCAAGACCCGCCGTTGACCGCGTCGCCTGGCAGCGCCGGGCAGCATGGAAAAAGGCGCAGCCTCACGGCCGCGCCTTTTTCGTTTCCGGCTCCTGAATGTCAGCGCTTGGGTTTCGCGCAGCCGGTGCAGATCCGCTCTACCTGGTAGCCCTTGGCGCGCAGCTTCTCCACTACGCCATCGTCGCCCAGCAGGTGCAACGAGCCCACCACCACCAGCGTGCCACCCTGCCCGGCTTTGAGCTGCTGCTCCAGCTTCGGCACCCAGGCATTGTTGCGGTCGGTGTTGATGCGCTTGTACAGCTGCGGGTACTCCGCGCGCATTTCGGCGGCCATCGAGGTCCACAGCAGCTTGTCGTCGCCACGGCGCCAGGCGTCGTGCAGCTTGCGGCCCATGGCATCGGCCTGGTCGGCCTGATCAAGCGCTTCGGCCACCATCTGCTGCTGCTCCTGGGACGACATGCCCGACAGCACCGCCACCTGGGTATCGATGTCCTCCAGACCGCTGGTCGGCTTGCCCGCATCAGCGGCGCGCGTCATGAAATGCCGGTCCAGCCCGAGTGCCGGGTCCAGTCCCATCTTTGCAAACTGCGACAGGGTGATGGTCAGCCCGACGAACCATGGCTTCATGCCCTGCAGCTGCGCCATCGGCAGCTTGTTGTCGCGTGCATAGGCCTGCAGCTTGGTCCAGGTGGCGTCGTCCAGGTCGCGCTTGAGTTCGCTGCCATCGGTCCGCATCGCCGCCTGCAGCATCTTGCGGGTCAGGTCCGGCGACTGCATGTCCTGCGGCGACAGTTCGAACACCACGCGCTTTGACGCCGCGAAGGCCTGGTCCACGTCGGCCGCCAGCGGGTAATCATCGGCGCGCAGCAGGTGGAACGAGCCCAGCAGGTACACCCGGCTGTCGCCCGGGCCGGTCACCTTCCACAGCAGCGGCACCGGCGCGGTGGACTTGGCCGCCGGGGCAGCGGCCATCGTGGTGGCACTGCCTAGCAGCAGGCCGGTGGCCAGCAGCAGTGGGGCTGCCAGTCGCTTCAGCATCGTCATGCTCAAACCCCTCCCTGGGGTGTGTGGTAAGCCTGTTCGCCGGCCTCGACCTTGAGGTCCAGGCGGTTTTCCGGCGGGGTCAGCGGGCACGTGGCGAACGGGGTGAACGCGCACGGGGGGTTGTAGGCGTGGTTGAAATCGATCAGCACCTTGCCGCCCGCATCGGGTGCGGACAGGTCCAGGTAGCGGCCGGCCGGGTAACTGCCGTGGCCGCTGGTGCGGTCGCCGAAGATCACGAACAGCTCGCGTCCAGGCTCACCCAGCGCTTCCAGCCGCCAGGTCTTTCCATCACGCTCGAATTCCAGCGCACCCGCATTCGGCATCTCGGTGGTGAGGCCGGTGATGTCCACGATCGGCAGGGTCTTGCCGGCCGGGTGCGGAACGAACCGTGCGGCGATGCGCCAGTCCGGACCACCCGGCCAGTAGTTGATGCCGGTGAAGCCGGTGCGCGAATAGGCATCGGCGTGCTTGACCCGCAGCGCGTAGCGCTGGCCACGGTGAATCAGGCTGAGCTGGCCCTTGCCGTCATCGAAAGCAATGTGGGTAGGTTCCGGATCGCGGTCGCTCTGGAACCGGATCGGCCCGGTGAGCGGCTTGCCGTCCACACTCACCGACGCGCCGCGCTCGGGCGTGAAGGTCAGGATGTCGCCGCGATGCGCGACCATGCCCAGCTTGGCCGGGCCCACCGCCAGGCGGATGCCGCTTCCCGGACCGCTGCCGATGTAGTGCGCTTTGTGTTCCAGCCAATGCAGGCCGACCAGGCTGGTCCAGCCGTCGGGCGCCTGCAGCTCGGTGTAGCGCTGCTGCCGCCATTGCTGCTGTTCGGCGGCGAACGCCGGATCCACCGCCGCCGGCGCCGGTGCGGTTTCCTTGTCGCCACACCCTGCCAGGCCCAGCGCCAGCAATGCCGCGCCGAGTCCGCATCCCCAAGTACGCATCGTGCTCCCCTTCAACGTCCGCGCAGGAACCAGCGGTCGATTTCCGCCAGTGAAAAACGGGCCCAGGTCGGTCGGCCGTGGTTGCACTGGCCGGACCGCTCGGTGATTTCCATGTCGCGCAGCAGCGCGTTCATTTCCGGCAGGGTCAGCCGCCGGTTTGCACGCACCGCACCGTGGCAGGCCATGGTCGACAACAGTTCGTCGCGGGCACTGGCAATGCGCCGGCTCTGGCCGTGTTCGCGCAGGTCGGTGAGCACATCGCGCAGCAGAGCGTCCGGCTCGGCGTTGGCCAACAGCGCAGGGATGCTGCGCACATGCAGCGAACCGGGGCCGGAGCGGGTGACCTCGAAGCCCAGCGCGGTCAGCGTCTCCGCTTCGCGCTCGGCGGTGTCGGCATCACGCTCGCCCACCGCCAGGGTGATCGGCACCAGCAGCGGCTGCGCGTGCAGTCCGGCGGCATCGTGCGCGGTCTTGAGCCGCTCGTAGCCGATCCGTTCGTGGGCGGCATGCATGTCCACCACGATCAGGCCTTCGGCATTCTCTGCCAGGATGTAGATGCCGTGCAGCTGCGCCACCGCATAACCCAGCGGCGGCACGCCGCTGTCGGCTGCGGTCACCGGCAGGCCCTGCTCGCTGGGCATCGGCGGCAGCGCGGCATCACTGCCGGCAGGCCGCGCATACAGCGCCGCGTACGCCGAGGGCGCATCAGCCACGCGCAGGCCCAGCGGGGATTGCTGCGGGCGCCACCCAGCGTTACCCATGCCACCACCACCGCCCGCCAGTGCGTAGCCCGTACCGGCCGCCGCACTGGAATGGGCCGGCACTGCAGCCTCGGCAACGCCCTCGCTGCCCGCGCCCGCCGCGGTCATGCCCGCCCGGGTTTCGGCCAGCGCCTCCTTCAACGTGCGGTAGACGAAGTCGTGGATCAGGCGCGAATCGCGGAACCGCACTTCGTGCTTGGCCGGGTGCACGTTGACGTCCACCCGGGTCGGGTCCAGCTCCAGGAACAGCACGTATGCCGGCTGACGGCCATGGAACAGCACATCGCCGTAAGCCATCTTCACCGCATGCGCCACGCTGCGGTCGCGTACCGAACGGCCGTTTACGTAGAGGTACTGCTGGTCGGTGCTGGCGCGCGAATAATGCGGCTGCGCAATCCAGCCATGCAGGCGCAGGCCGGCACCGCTGTGGTCCACACGCATGGCCTGGGTGGCGAAGTCCTCGCCCAGCGTCTCGCCCAGCCGCGCATCGGAATACAGGTCGCCCGGTTTGTAGCGCCGCGACGGCTTGCCGTTGTGCGACACGCGCAGCTCCACGTCCGGGCGCGCGAGCGCGAGCGAGCGCAGCCATTCTTCGATGTGGCCCAGTTCGGTGCGTTCGGCGCGCAGGAACTTGCGGCGCGCAGGCACGTTGTAGAACAGCTCGCGCACTTCCACCGTCGTGCCCGGCGCGTGCGCGCGCGGGGTGACTTCGCCCAGCTTGCCGCCCTCGATCTGCAGCGCCGAGCCATGCGCGTCACTGCGCCGGCGCGAGGCCAGGGTAAAGCGGCTCACCGACGCGATCGACGGCAGCGCCTCGCCACGGAAGCCGAGCGTGGCCACCGCTTCCAGGTCATCCAGGCTGGCGATCTTGCTGGTGGCATGCCGCGATACCGCCAGCGGCAGTTCTTCCGGCGCGATGCCACC
Organism: Stenotrophomonas sp. 22385; assembly: GCF_052045085.1. Taxonomy (NCBI): domain Bacteria; kingdom Pseudomonadati; phylum Pseudomonadota; class Gammaproteobacteria; order Lysobacterales; family Lysobacteraceae; genus Stenotrophomonas; species Stenotrophomonas sp. 22385. The sequence continues at coordinate 158,091 of NZ_JBQEOG010000011.1, read as the reverse complement.
GCCGTCATCACGGATGCGGATCAACCGCACCCCACCCTCTTCCAGGTCGATATCCACGCGGGTGGCACCGGCATCCAGGGCGTTTTCCACCAGTTCCTTCACCACCGACGCCGGGCGCTCAACGACCTCGCCTGCAGCGATCTGATTGATGAGGATGTCGGGAAGTTGGCGGATGCTCATGCGGTGATGATAGCGAAGCGCGAACGGCAGCGTTTCAGTTTTTCCGGGCTGGGGAGGCCGGCGGGCAGTCCCCTACGGGACACGCCGTGAATCCATCCCTGGAGGCTCGGCAAAAACATCCATGTTTTTGACAGTCCCTCCGGGCACTGCCCGCCGGCCTCCCCCGACACAAGGTCGCGGGCGGAAACGAGAGCAGCCACGCAGGGCGTGGCTCTACGCGGCATTGCGCAGTAGCCCATGCAGAAGATCGACGCCGGCGTTTGATGTTCCGTGGCCACCGACCACCCGTCGTAGGTGGGACGGGGCGGGTTTGCGGGGGTGTCAAAAACATGGATGTTTTTGCCAAGCCCCCAAGGACGGGTTCACGGCGTCCCCCGCAAACCCGCACCGTCCCGCCAAACCAGGGAACCGTTGAACATCGGCTGTTCGCAGAAAACCAACAGCAGCCGGGCAGAGCCCGGCGACACGGAATGTCTCGACCGGCGGCATTAAAAAACCCGCCGAAGCGGGTTTTTACTTGCTGCCCCCGGCGACAGTACCGGCGGCGTCTATTTCGGCTTGGGCCTTGGCTGCGTACAGCGTGCCCGGTGGCGGCTGGCGGCTGAAGAACGTATGCACGCCATCCAGCACCGCACCGGCGATCTGGCGCTGGTAGGCCGGGTCCATCAGGCGGCGCTCTTCGTCCGGGTTGGAGATGAAGGCCGTTTCCACCAGCATCGCCGGCATGTCCGAGGTGCGCAGCACCGCGAAGTTGGCGCGTTCGATGTTCGGCTTGTGGTTCTTGCCGATCCGCTTCAGCCCGCCCAGCACATGCCCGGCCGCATCTTCAGAGGCCTTCATGTACCCGCTCTGGGCCAGGTCCAGCAGCACGTTGGCCAGCGTGCCCTCGGTCTGCTGCAGGCGTACGCCGCCCACCAGATCGGCCGCGTTTTCCTTGTCCGCCAGCCAGCGCGCACGTTGCGACGATGCGCCCTTGGTCGACAGCACGTACACCGACGAACCCGTCGCCGCACGGTTTTCCGCCGCATCGGCGTGGATCGAAATGAAGATGTCCGCCTTTGCCGAGCGTGCCTTCTGCGCGCGCATGGGCAGCGGAATGAACACGTCGGTATCGCGGGTCAGGAACGCCTTCAGGCCCGGCGTCGCGTTGACCTGGCGCGCCAGCTCACGCGCTACCGCCAGGGTGATGTCTTTTTCGCGCTTGCCGGTTGGCCCGACCGCGCCCGGATCCTGGCCACCGTGGCCCGGATCGATCGCCACCACCAGCGGGCGCATGCCCGACTGCATCTTGATCCGCGAGGCATCGCTGGGCATCACCGGGCGTGGCGGCGGCGCCGGCACCACGGTGGTCGGCACCGGCGCCGGCACGCTGGCCGCAGTCGGCTGGCCGGCCAGGATGGCCGCCGGCGATGCGGAATTGCTGGCTGCGTTGGCCGTACCGGCCGCCGCTACGTTGACCGTGGTGGCCGTCGGCGCGGCAGGGGTCGGCACCGGCGTGGCGGCACTGGCGCTGGCCTGCTGGCGCACCGAGGCGGTCAGCAGCGCGGTCGCACGCGCCGCGTCATTGCGCGCCTGCGCCGCTTCCGCTGGCGTCGGCGGCAGGGTCTGGGTCGTGGCGGCCACGGGCGCAGGCGTCGGCTGTGGGGTCACCGAAGCGGGCACAGGCGTGGTCGTGGTCGGTGCAGGGTTCGCCGGCGCACTGGCCACGTTGGCCGGCGCGTCGCCCGGCCATTCGATCACCAGCCGGGAGTCCGCGCCCTGCTTGACCATCTGCGGCTTGAACGGCGCCACCGACTCGGCCAGGTCGAACACTACCCGGAACGTACCCGGCACGGGCTGCCCGGTGCGCACTGCCGTGACCACCCCCTTCGGAGCCGGCAGCTTGAGGTTGCGCACCGCGCTGGATTCCGGGAAATCGACCACCAACCGGTTCGGGCCGGCCAGGGTCAAGGTCTTGTAACCGCCGCTGCCGGACAGCGCGATCTCCGCGCGCGTACCCGTGGAACCGGTCTCCAGGGCCACTTGGCGCACTTCTCCGGCCCACGACATTGCGCTCGCCAGACAGAGTCCGACGGCGGCGCAGATCGCAGTGAGTGGTTTCCCCATTGGCATGGGTACGGATTCAATCACTGCGCTGAATGAAAAGCAACACCTTTTCCCTTAATAATCCGTAACCTGGGAATGTTTCCTACTGTCAGCCCACAGAAAGGGCCTGCAAGTCGCCGCCTTGAGGTAGACGATCCAGCCATTCATGTCCTGCGGCACTGGCCGCGCTCAGCTGCGCGCGCCGGCCCTGTCCATCGATTTCCAGGGCCACGATCAGATCGGTGGGCGGCAGTGCACCGGCGCCGCGCTCTGGCCATTCCACCAGCCACAACGATGCGCTGCCCTCGTCCAGACCCAGGAAATCAAGCTCGTCGGCCTGCCCGATCCGATACAGGTCCAGATGCCATGCTTCGTGCCCATCGCTCAATGGGTAGCGCTCGACCAGGGTGTAGGTGGGACTGCGGACGTTTCCCTGCACGCCCAAGGCCCTCAACAGCGCCCGCGCCAGGGTGGACTTGCCCGCCCCCAGATCACCCCTCAGCTCAACCACCGCATGCGGTGGGCGGGTGGCCGCCAGCCATTGCCCGAGCAGGTCGGTGTCCTGCGGTTGGGCCAGGAAGATATCAATCATGGACGTCACGGTTCCGGGTTCACCCGCCGGCGCAGCGGCACCAGCAGGTCGGTGGGGAGCAGGCCACGCTGGCCTTCGCTGGCTGCGTCATCGCCGGCCAGGCTGTGCAGCAGCGCGCCGCTGCTGGCCGCGTCGAACGCGTCCAGGCCCTGCGCGCGCAGGCGGCAATGATGCCGGTGAGCAGGTCGCCCATGCCACCCACCGCCATGCCGGGGTTGCCGGCGGCGATCACCCGTGGGCGCTGATGCGGCGCGGCTACGATCGTGCCCGCGCCCTTGAGCACTACCACGCTGTTGAAGCGCGCGGACAGTGCTGCAGCTGCTGCGAAACGGTCGGCCTGCACCTGGAACGTGTCGATGCCCAGCAGGCGCGCCGCCTCGCCCGGGTGCGGGGTAAGGACGGCATCGCACAGCGTCTGCGGTGAGGAAGCCAACAGGTTCAGCGCATCGGCATCGATCACCAGCGGCTTGCCGCTGGCCAGTACCTGCCGCCAGAGCTCATGGGCCCAGTCGTCCTGGCCCAGCCCGGGGCCGATGGCAATGACCTTCGCGCGCGGCAACAGCACCTGCAGGTCGTGCGCCTCCTGCACGGGATGAGCCATGGCTTCGGGCAGGCGTGAGAGCAGCGGGGCGATGTGCTGCGCCTGGGTCGCCACGCTGACCAATCCGGCGCCGGCGCGCAGCGCCGACTCGGCTGCCAGCATCACCGCACCCCCACTGCCGGTATTGCCACCTGCGCAGAGCACATGGCCGGATTCGCCCTTGTGCGTGTTGGCGCGGCGCCGCGGCAACTGCGCGGGCAGGCGCGAGGGCAGCCACAGGCAGGCCGCCGGAACCACGCCCTGCTGCGCGTCATCTGGCAGCGACAGCGGTGCCAGTCGACGACCGCCGATGTACTCAAGCGCTGCCCCGGTGTACAGGCCCTGGTGGCGGACGATGAACTGCAGGGTGAGCGTGGCGCGCACGGCAGCACCGGGCACCGCACCGGTGCGCGCGTCGACGCCACTGGGCACATCCAGCGACAGCACCGGCAGCCCACTGTCGGTGATCGCCCTGATCAGCCGCTCGGCATCGCCAGCCGGCGCACGATTGAGGCCAATGCCGAATACCGCATCGACCACGATGTCCGAGCAGGGCAGCCCCCCGGCAAAATGCGTTTCCTCCCCACCTTCTGCCAGATAGAGCGCGCGCACGCGTTCAGCAAGTCCAGTCGGTGCGCTGGCGTCGGCCAGCCGCAGCACCGTCACCTGGCGCCCCGCCTGCCGGGCCAGGCGCGCGAGCACGTAGCCATCGCCGCCGTTATTGCCCGTTCCTACCGCCACGCACAGCCGCTGTGCCTGCGGCCAGCGCTCCAGCAGGCAGTGCCAAGCGGCCGTGCCGGCCTGCTCCATCAACCCCGCACCGCCATCGCCCAGCAGCGCGCTGGCCTGGGCGTCGAGACGGCGCGCGGCGGCGACATCGAACAGTTCATCGAGTTCGTGCATGCCAGGATTCTATACTTGCCGCATGTCCGCTGTTCCCCTGCCCGCCCCGCTCGACCTGGCCCGTGCCGCCGAACGGGTGCGCGCGCTTGCGCGCCAGCATGGTTTCCAGCGGTGCGGCGTCTCCGGCGTCGACCTGGCCGACGACGAAGCGCACCTGGCCGACTGGCTGGGCAAGGGACTGTACGGCACCATGGACTGGATGGCACGCCACGGCACGCTGCGCGCGCGCCCCGCTGAACTGCTGCCCGGCACCGTGCGGGTGATTTCGGTGGGCATGGATTACGGGCACAAGGACGACGCCGAGGCCTGGGCCACGCTGCACGACGGCGATCGCGCCTACGTTGCGCGGTATGCATTGGGCCGCGATTACCACAAGCTGATGCGCAACCGCCTGCAGAAGTTCGCCGACGCACTGGCGGCGGAGGTCGGCCCCTTCGGTTACCGGGTGTTCGTCGATTCGGCGCCGGTCCTGGAGCGCGCACTGGCGCGCAACGCCGGGTTGGGTTGGATCGGCAAGCACACCTGCCTGATCGACCGCCAGGGCGGTTCGTGGTTTTTCCTGGGCGAAATCTACATCGACCTGCCGTTGCCGGTGGATGCGCCGGCCACCGCGCACTGTGGCACCTGCACGCGCTGCATCGATGTGTGCCCCACCCAGGCCATCATCGCCCCGCAGCGGCTGGATGCGCGAAGGTGCATTTCCTACCTCACCATCGAACACGACGGCGCCATCCCAGAAGACATGCGCCCGCTGATGGGCAACCGCATCTATGGCTGCGACGACTGCCAGCTGGTATGCCCATGGAACAAGTTCGCGCGCCGTACCGACGAACCCGACTTCCGCGCCCGCAATGCGCTGGACACCGCCACCCTGGCCGAACTGTTCGCCTGGGAGGAAGACGAGTTCCTGCGCCGCACCGAAGGCAGCCCGATCCGCCGCAGCGGGCACGAACGCTGGCTGCGCAACATCGCGGTGGCGCTCGGCAATGCGCCGGGCCACCCGGACACGCTGGCCGCGCTGCAGTCGCGCGCCGGCCACGGTTCGACGCTGGTGCGCGAACATGTGCAATGGGCACTGCGACAACACGCCCGGCTCGACACCACCGGCTGAGCGCTGCCCACACGCAGCTCGGCCCGGCATGCGACCATGGGCGCCCGTTCGTACCGTTTGACCGTCCATGGACCGTAGCGCGCAGATCCTCACGCCCAGCCAGCTCAACATCCTGGCCCGCGACCTGCTGGAAGGCACGTTCCCGATGGTGTGGGTGGAAGCCGAGCTGGGCAGCGTCACCCGCCCGGCCTCGGGCCATATGTATTTCACCCTGAAGGATGCGCGCGCGCAGATCCGCGCTGCGCTGTTCAAGCCCAAAAGCCAGTGGCTGAAGTTCGTGCCGCGCGAGGGCATGCGGGTACTCGCGCGGGGCCGGCTGACGCTGTACGAGGCGCGCGGCGAGTACCAGATGGTGCTCGACCACATGGAGGAGGCCGGGGAAGGCGCGCTGCGCCGGGCCTACGAGCAGCTCAAGGCGCGGCTGGACGCCGAAGGGCTGTTCGCCGCTGAACGCAAGCGTGCCCTGCCCGCCCATGTGCGGCGGCTGGCGGTGATCACCTCGCCCACCGGCGCGGCCGTGCGCGACGTGCTCAGCGTGCTGGCGCGCCGCTTCCCGTTGCTGGAAGTGGACCTGCTGCCCAGTCTGGTCCAGGGCGACAGTGCCGCCGCGCAGATCACCGCACTGCTGCGCAGTGCCGATGCGAGTGGCCGTTACGACGTGATCCTGCTCACCCGCGGCGGCGGTTCGATGGAAGACCTGTGGGCCTTCAATGACGAACAGCTGGCGCGCGCCATCGCCGCCAGCGCCACCCCGGTGGTGTCGGCGGTGGGCCACGAGACCGACTTCAGCCTGGCCGATTTTGCCGCTGACCTGCGCGCTCCGACGCCCTCGGTCGCCGCCGAGCTGCTGGTGCCCGACCAGCGCGACCTGCAGTTGCGCCTGCGCCGGCTCGCCGCGCGCCTGGTGCAGCTGCAGCGGCATGGGTTGGGCCAGGCCATGCAGCGGGCCGACCGGGCGTTGCTGCGGCTCAACGCGCAGAGTCCGCAGAACCGCCTGCTGCTGTTGCAGCGGCGCCAGCAGGACCTGGCCCGGCGTCTGGCCGCCGCGTGGCAGCAGCAGCATGAGCGCCGCCTGGGGCAGCTGCGGCATGCGGCGGTGGTACTGCGCAATGGCCACCCGCGGCGTCGGCTGGATGCACTGAAGCAGCACCTGCAACGGCTGCAGCCGAGGGCGGAGGCGGCCATGGCGCGGCAGCTGCAGCGCGACACCCTGCACCTGCGCGCGTTGGCGCGCTCGATGGAGGCGGTGAGTCCGCTGGCGACGGTTTCGCGGGGTTACGCGATCCTGACCCGCGAGGCGGATGGGCGCCTGGTGCGGTCACCGCTGGATGTTTCACCCGGCGATTCACTGAAGGCCCGGGTGCAGGACGGCGTGATCGATGTGGTGGTCAAGGACACGGGCGGGTCAGCCGCGTAGGGACACGCCGTGCGTGTCCGCGCAGGTCGCGCGCGTCTCGCCCACGTTATTGGGTTGCCGGGGCGCCTGCTGACTCGCAATAGCGTTGGCGGTATTCCATGGCCTTGGGCATCAGCGCCTGCAGGTTCTGGATGCGGGTGCCCGGGTTGGGATGGGTGGAGGAAAATTCCGGGGGCGCCTGGCCGCCGCTGGCCTGACCCATGCGTTCCCACAACGGCACCGCTTCGCGCGGGTCGAAGCACGCCGCGGCCGCCAACATCAGGCCCACTTCATCGGCCTGGGTTTCGTGGCTGCGCGCGTACGGCAGCAGGTAACCGTAGCCCATCGCCGACATCACCATCTGTTGCTGCTGCGGGTCCATGCCGCTGGCGGCGCCGGCCATCTGGCCGATCTGGGTGAGTTTCTGCTGGGCCATGCGCTGGGCACCATGGCGCAGCAGGGCGTGGGCGATTTCGTGGCCCATCACCACCGCCATTGCGTCCTGGGTCTGCGCCACCGGCACCAACCCGGTGTAGACCGCCATCTTGCCGCCGGGCAGGCAGAACGCATTGGCCTGATCGGACTGGATCACGTTGACTTCCCATTCGAAGTCACGTGAGAAGTGCGCCGGCTTCAGGCCGTGCTCCTCGGCCAGCGCGGTTTCCACCACGTCAACCTTGCGGATCAGCCGTTCGGCGATCGCGCGCACGTCCCGTGAGATCTGCGCGTTCGGATCCAGTGGGCGCTCCTCGGCCAGGATCTGCTGGTAGGCCTGCAGACCCAACGCCTTCTCCTGGTCGGCGTCGAGCGAGCTGTCGATCAGCACGCTTTCACCCGTGTACGGGTCGACGCTGCGATTGGAGAACCAGTAGAAAGCAGCGTAGCCGGCGAACGCCAGCAGCACCCACCAGCGGATGTTGCCGAACAGACCGGGGCGTCGTGCCCGTTGCTGACCGCCATATGGATCGCTGCTCATCGTCCTGGTTCCTGATGGGGCCGGCACGCCCTGCCGGCATTGGGGGCAATCCTAGCGCCAAGCCGTCGTATCAGATACCTCGAACCAGGCGGAACCCGATCCTGGCGCTGGTCGTGTCCGAATCCTGTGATTGCCGCCAGGCCGCGCGGGTCTGTTCGGGGGCGTTGGCCCAGTTGCCGCCGCGGATCACCCGCTGCCGGCAGCCGGGGTTGAACCAGGCCACGCCATCGGCGGGAGCCCGGCGATAGCTGGCGTGCCAGCAGTCGGCCACCCACTCGCTGAGGTTGCCGGCCATGTCATGCAGGCCCCATGCGTTGGGCTCGAAACTTGCCACCGGGGCCGGGCCCCACCAGCCATCGCCATAGCCGACGAAGGCGTTGAACCAGCGCCGGCCGGACGGCGAGACGTCTTCGCCGCCGGTGAAGTTGCCCGACAGCGGCGGCGGCGTGCCTTGATTGCCCCACGGATAGCGGCCACTGGTACCAGCGCGCAGCGCGTACTCGAATTCGGCCTCGCTGGGCAACCGGTAAGAGCGCCCGGTCTGCTCGGACAGCCACATCGCGTAGTGCTCGGCATCACGCACGCTGACGTGCATCACCGGCGAATTGGCGATCGCCGGGGTGCCGTCGTAACCCGAGCGCCAGTCCACACCGCTGCTGCGGGTGAAGTTGCCGCTGCGCTCGTCATAGATGATCGAATGGCCGCGGCGGGTGGCTCGCGGCCGCGCGTTGCTGGCCTGCACGTAGCGGCGATAGTCGGCCACGGTCACTTCGGTGATCGCCATCGCGAAGCCACGGTCGAAGCGCACGTAGTGGGACGGTTTTTCCGCATCGCTGGCACCCGGTTCCGCATCACCGGCGCCCATCTGGAAACCGCCATGCGGCACCACGATCATCTGTGGACCACGCCCGCCATCGCGCAGCGCATCACTGAACACCTGGCGCGGGCGGAAACTGCCGTAATGGGTGGCCAGTTCGATGCGTTCACGCAGCTGGGCCACCACCGGGTCGCCGGGCATCGCGATACGCAGCGCGTCTTCCAGCTTCTGCCGCGCTGGCTTGAGCCCCTGGGGGGTGGTCAAATCACGCAGGCCTTCGTCACGCAGCCGCACCAGCGTCGCGGCGCGGATGGCTTCGATCCGCTCAAACGCGTCGGCAATGGTCGATGCCGAATCGCGCACCTTGGCGGCCTCGGCCAGCCAGGTACCGGCGGCGGTGAAATCGGCGCTGCGGGCAGCGGCCTCGGCGCGGCGGATCAGCGCGCTTTCGGCGGCGGCCAGGCCCTGTCTGGCACGCGGCTCGTCCGGCTGCAGCGCCAGCGCCTCGCGGAAGTTGGGAATGGCACCGTCACCGTCCTCACCGATGCGCTCGGCACGCAGGTCCTCCTCACCGGCCCGGTTGTACGCGACCACCCGCTGGGCCAGCTCCACGCGCGACTGCAGCTGGCGCACCTTGGGGTCATCCGGGGCCAGGGTCAGCAGCACCAGCGCCATCTCGCCGGCCTGGGCCAGTGCTTCACGCTGCTGCAGTGGCCGCTCCAACAGCGCATTGGCTTCCTGCAGCAGCTGCTGGCGGGCACGGGTGAGCCCGGCCTGGGCCTGGCGGTCGTTGGCGTCGCGCTGGCGCAACGCCAGCCAGATCGGAAGCGCATCGGCGGCGGTGGCGTACAACCGACCCTCTTCAAAGGCCTTGGCCGCATCACGGCGCGCCTGGGCCACCTCGTCGTCGGCGATGGCCACCGCCGGCGGCTGCCAGCGCTGTTCGGTCTCCGCTTCCTCTTCACCACCGATGGTCACCTGCCCGGATGAAGGCTCGGCCCGTTTGGCCGGCTCGGCCGCGCGCGCGGCCGCCGGGCGTGGCGGTGGCGCTTCGGGCGAGCAGGCAGTCGTGGCCAGCAGCAGCGCGGCCAGCAACAACGGGACAGGGCCTGGAGTACGCAATTGGGGTTCCTTCGGCGGGACGGCCTCGACGTTAGGCTATTCTCCCTCACCTGAGCAAACCTGCAGTAGATGGAATCCCTACGTGGCCTATTGGATCAAAACCCCGGCGGAACTGGACGAGCGCTACCGCCAGCGCCCCACCCGCATCGGGCTGGACACCGAATTCATCCGTGAACGCACTTACTGGCCGCAGCTGGCGCTGGTGCAGATGGCGGTTGGCGATGAAATCCTGATCATCGACCCGTTGATTCCGGGCATGAGCGAGGCGCTGGCGCCGTGGCTGGCCGATACGTCGATCCTGAAGATCATGCACAGCGCGAGCGAGGACCTGGTCACCTTCAAGGTGGCCTGCGGCGTGCTGCCGCGGCCGCTGTTCGACACCCAGATCGGCGCGTCACTGGCCGGTATCGGCGGCGGGATGGGCTACCAGAAGCTGGTCACCGCCATCACTGGGGTGACACTCGCCAAAGGCGAAACCCGCTCGGACTGGATGCGCCGCCCGCTGTCGGATGCGCAGCTGGAGTACGCCGCCGATGACGTGGAGTACCTGTTCGCGATCCATGACGCGGTGGATGCGAAGCTGGGCGAGCTGGGCCGCCGCCAGTGGCTGCAGGACGACGCCGAGCGCCTGCTGGCCAGCGTCGAACAGGACGAAGAGCGCTGGCCGCACGTGGCGATGCGTTCGGCGCAGTTCATGGATGCACCCGCGCAGCACCGCCTGCTGCGCCTGCTGCGCTGGCGTGACGTGCAGGCACGCGCCAGCGACAAGCCGCGCAGCTGGATCCTGGACAACGAACTGGCCGCGTTGCTGGCGCGCACCCCCCCGGCCGATGCCGGGGCATTGGCCACGCTGATGGAAGGCTTCCCCAAGGCCCCGCGCAAGCTGGCCGCGCAGGTCTGGGAAGCACTGGAAACGCCGCTGCACGATGAGGCCGAGGCGCCGCTGGCGCTTCCGGCCAACGACGCCAACAAGCAGGCGCTGAAGCGGCTGCAGGACGCAGTGAGCGCGCGCACCGCCGAATTGGGGCTCCCCGACGGCGTGCTGGCCTCGCGCAAGCACCTGGAAAGCTACCTGGAAAGCCGCGCCTGGCCGCAGGCGCTGGCCGGATGGCGGCAGGCGGTACTGGAGCCGGTGCTGGCGCCGTTGTTGCCGGCGGGTTGATGGAGTGGTGGGGGGGGGGGGGAGGGGAAACAACAAAAGGAAAACCCAACACCCCCCCCC
>NZ_JBQEOG010000011.1:144447-147097 GCF_052045085.1 Stenotrophomonas sp. 22385 | reverse complement strand
TGTTTTTTTTTTTTTTTTTTTTTTTTTGTTTCTTTTCCCCTCCCCCCCCCCCCCCCCCCCACCACCGCAAGCGCACCGCTGATCCCCCATCCCGGCGGTCGATCGGGATGCCACCCTACCGGTGGGTTACCAGTTCAGGTTCAACGAGACGCCCACGACGCGCGGTTCGTTGTACACCGCCGCCATGTAGTTCTCGATCACGCCCTTCAGGTTCTTCTCGTTGGTGATGTTGCGCGCGAACAGCGCCGCTTCCCACGCACCGTAGTTGCCCGAGTATCCCAGCTTCAGGCCGCCTTCGAAGCTGCCCCTGGAGTTGAACTCGGCCGAGTCATACAGCACGAAGCTGGTGTAGCCCTGCTTGTTCCAGTCGGTGGACACGAAGAACACGTCGCTGTCGTTCACCGGAATGTCGTAGCGCGCGGCGAAGTTCAGGTTGTACTTCGGCGCGTTCGGCAGCGGATTGCCGTTGATCTGGGCGAACGTGTTGGCGCCCACCTTGATCGTCGGGTCATTGACCGTGCACACCACCCCGCCGTTCAGGGCACAGACCTGCGCGTACACGCGGTCGTCCTGGATTTCGCTGTGCAGCAGGCTCACGCCGGCGCTCAGGCTCAGGTTCGGGATCGGGCGCAGCTCCATGTCCGCTTCCAGACCGTAGGCCTTGGCCTTGTAGGCATTGAACAGTACGCCGTTGCCGTTGGAATCGTTGCCGTTGAGCTGGATGTCGTTGACTACGTAGGTGAACGCGGTGGCGTTCATGCGCAGGCGGTTGTCCCACAGGCTGCTCTTCACGCCCGCCTCCCAGGACAGGATGGTTTCCGAATCGGCGGTGGTGAAGTCCGCATTGAACACCGCCGAACGGCCCTGGATGGTCGGGCCGCGGAAGCCACGCGCCACTTTGGCGTACACACTCAGCTGCGGGTTGAACGCGTACATCGCGCTCACGTCCCAGCTGGGGGTGGTGTCGGCCATTTCCACATCAGTACGGCCACGATAAGTGACTGCGCCAGCGGCGGTATCGGCGGTCTTCAGCAGGCGGGTGCGCTTCTCGTCGCGGGTCTGGCGCAGGCCGGCGGTCAGGGTGAACTTGTCGGTCACGTCATAGCTGACCTGGCCGAAGCCGGCCCACGAGGTGTTGGTGTTGCGCAGGCGCACCCAGTTGTTCGGGTTGCGCGCGGCGCCCTGCAGGAACCAGGCGCGCTGGTAGAAGTCGGTGGTGTCACGGCCATCGAAGTAGAACGCCCCCACCTGCCACTTCAGGCGGTTTTCATCGGCATTGGCCAGGCGCACTTCCTGCGTCCACTGGTCCAGGTCGCGGATCTGCCCCATCGACTGGCCATACCCGTTGGGGACGCCGTTGACCGGGAAGTTGACGGCCGCGCCGCCGTCGGTGTCACCGCGGCTGTAACCGGACGTGGTTTCGTAGGCGGTGATCGAGGTCAGCGCGAGGTTGCCGAAGTCGTACACGGCCTTGACCGAGCCGCCGTAGGTCTTGTACGCCTGCGGGTTGTTGTCGGCTTCGTCGTAGGCAACCTGGTCGCGCGGCACGTCGGTGGTGTTGGACCCCCTGGTGATGGCGTTGCGCAGGAACAGGGTGGAGGTGCCTTCGTAATCACGTGCGTGTGCCGAGGCCAGCAGCGAGAACGCGTCGCTGGGCTGCAGCAGCAGCTGGGCGCGCACGTTGCGGTCATCGAAGCCGCCCATGGCGTTCTTCTTCGGGGACGCCGTGCCATCGGCACTGGGGCCGGCGTAGGTGTTGTCCACGTAGTCGTCGCGGTGCTGGTACAACGCCGATACGCGGAACGAGGCGATGTCGTTGATCGGGCCGCCGAAGCCGCCGTCCACCGCCACGCTGCCGTAGCTGCCATAGCTGGCCTGCACCCGGCCGTTGTAGTCCTGACTGGGCTTGATGCTGTCGAACTTGACGATGCCGGCAGTGGTGTTGCGGCCGAACAGCGTGCCCTGCGGGCCGCGCAGCACTTCGATCTGGTCCACGTCGTAGACCGGGTTGGACTTCAGCACCACGTGCTCAAGCACCACGTCATCCTGGATGATCGACACCGGCTGCGACGCACCCAGGTAGAAATCGATGTTGCCCAGGCCGCGGATGTAGAAGCGCGGGAAGATCCGGCCGGTGGTGGTTTCGGCGTAGAAACCCGGCACCCGGCCACTCAGGGCCAGCAGGGTGTCATCGCCGCCGGCAGTGTAGTCGCGCAGGCGCTCGCCCTGGACCACGCCGACCGACACCGGCACCTCCTGCAGATTGCGCTCGCGGTGGTCGGCAGTAACGGTGATGGCGTCGAGCGAGGTCGGGCTGGCGTCCTGGGCCACGGCGCCGCCGCTCAGGCCGAGCAGCGAAATGCAGGCCAGCGCCAGCGCGTGGGGGCGCGGCTGCCGGGCGGTGCGCGAGGGAGACGTTGCGGCCGAAGCGGAGGTGATGCGATGGGCGGACATTCAGGGGTCTCAGGCGTTACGGATCAAGGTGGCGTGCGGGACGCACGCGGGTGCACAACAGCGACACCGCTGTCTTCGCAGCGATGCGGCACGGTATTGCGCGGATGTTTCAAGGGGATTTCAACCCCACCTTTGATCCGGCGGTGGGGGGGGGGGGGGGGGGGGGGGGGGGGGGGGGGGGGGGGGGGAAAAAAAA
>NZ_JBQEOG010000011.1:0-144437 GCF_052045085.1 Stenotrophomonas sp. 22385 | reverse complement strand
TTTTTTGTTTTTCTTTTCTTTCTCTCCCCCTCCCCCCCCCCCCCCCACCGCACCGATCAGGCCGCAACGCGCTCCCTGCGCGCGGGCTGCGCGTCGGCCAGGCGGAACTGCCCGACCGATTGCTGCAGCTCGGACGACTGCGCGTTCAATGCACGCGCAGCGGCCGAAGCCTCCTCGACGAGGGCAGCGTTCTGCTGGGTCACACCATCCATCTGCACGATGCTCTGGTTGACCTGCTCGATCCCTGCCGCCTGTTCCTGGCTGGCATTGGCAATCTCTTCGATCAGCCCGCCCAGCTCGCCCACCGATGCCACCACCCGTTGCAGGGTCTGCCCGGCCTGGCTTGCCAGGGCACTGCCATCGGCCACCTGGGTCACCGATGCGTCGATCAGCGCCTTGATTTCCTTGGCCGCACTGGCCGAGCGCTGCGCCAGCGCGCGGACTTCGGAGGCCACCACGGCAAAACCACGACCCTCTTCGCCGGCCCGCGCCGCTTCCACGGCGGCATTCAGCGCCAGGATGTTGGTCTGGAACGCGATGCCGTCGATGACGGTGGTGATATCGGCGATGCGGCGAGACGACGCTTCGATGCCGCCCATCGTTTCCACCACCTGCGCGACCGCAGCACCGCCCTGCACTGCCACGTCGGCGGCTTCGGCGGCCAGGCGGTCGGCGCGGCGGGCGTGGTCGGCGTTCTGCTTCACCGCCGAGGTCAGCTCTTCCAGCGACGCGGCCGATTCTTCCAGGCTGGCCGCCTGCTGTTCGGTCCGGCGCGACAGGTCGTCGTTGCCGGCAGCAATCTCCGCGGACGCGGTAGCCACCGACACCGCCGCCTGCTGGATGCCGCTCACGATGGCGGTCAGCTGGGCCACGGTGGCGTTGGCATCGTCCCGCATCGTGGCGAACACGCCCTGGAAGTGGCCGTCGATGCGGCCGCGCAGGTCACCGTCGGCCAATGCACGCAGCAGCCCTGACAGCGCGCCGAGGTTGCGGTCGGCCGACACCATCAAGGCGTTGAGGCCCTCCACCATCACCCGGAAATCGTACTGGAAAGCATCGGCATCGCCGCGCACGCTGAAGTCGCCGGCGGCGGCCGCCGCGACCAGGCGCTTGATCTCGCCATTGATCGCCAGCAGGCGATCACGCACGCCGTTGACCGCCTCGGTGATCCGCGCCTTTTCGCCCGGCAATTCGTCCATCGGCTGCGACAGGTCGCCGTCTGCGTAACGCCGGACCAGGTCGACCATGCGCATCTTCACCGAGATGTGCGCGGCCACCAGTTCGTTGGTGCCCGTCACCATGGTGCCGAACTCGCCTTCAAAGCGACTGGCATCGATGCGGTGGCTGATCGCCCCCTCTGCATGGCGCTGGCTCATTTCGTTCTGCGCGTGGATGATCTCGCGCAGCTTGTCCTGCATCTGCTGCAGCGCCGCCATCAGGCGGCCCACTTCGTCCTGGCTGCGCACGACGATGCGCTGATCCAGGCGACCGGCCGCCACGTCACGCGCCACCTGCCCGGCCTGTGCCAACGGCGCGCTGATCACACGTCGTACCACGACAACCAGCGCCACGATCACTGCCAGCAGGCCCAATCCGGAGACCACCACAATCTGCAGCATCAACTTGTGCAGCACGGTCTGCAGCACCGAGGCGGGCTCCAGGCCGAGCACCGTCCACTGCCACGGCCCGTAGGACTGGGCAGTAACGAAGTAGGTCTGCGCAGTGGCGTCCTTGGCGGTGCGCAGGTGCAGGGTGGCCACGGTGGCCTTGCCCGCAAGCAGCGCATCCAATCCGGCGCGGTCGTCTGCGTCGGTCAGCTCGAGCAGATTCTCGCCTTCCCCAGCCGAGCCGGCCACCACGGTGCCGAACTGCTCGCCCGCGCGGGTGTTGACCGCCAGGAAATGGCCTTCCTTGCCCAACTTGGAGTCGCGCAGGCGGGCCTTCAGGGCCGCCAGGCCGTCGGTGTAGTTCTGGCCGACGAAGGCGATGCCCGCAACCTCGCCTGCGGCATTCTTGATCGGCATGTAATGGGTCATGTAGTCCACCCCGAACAGCCGCACCGGTCCGGTGAAGCTTTCGCCGGCCAGCATCTTCGCGTAGGCCGGGCTTGCATGGTCCAACACGGTGCCCAGGGCGCGCGCGCCTTCGGCATTGCGGACCGAGGTGGAGATGCGCACGAAATCCTCGCCGTCGCGCACGAACACGGTCGCAACGCCGCCGGTGGCTTCGGCGAAACGGTCTACCGCCGTCTCCTGCTGGTTGACGACGTCGGCGCCAAAACGCAGCGTCGGGGTCTGGCGTTCGCCCACGGTCAGGGTGTTGGCGGGGTCCACGCTGACCTCGCCTGCCGGCAGCATGCCGCGAAAGATGCCCGCCACGCGTTCGGCACTGTCACTCAGGCTGCGGTCGTACAGCTCGACCGAATCGCGCATCAGGTCAGTGGACGATTGCAGGCCTGCTTCGACGCGCTGCTGGTAGCTGGTGGCAGCCTGGCGGTAGATCAGCACCGCCAGCGCCACAAACGCTACGGTGGTGATCAGGCCCATCAGCAGCGCCAGGCGGGCGCCGATGGAAGTTGAGAAAACGGTGGCGGCACGGGTCGTCATCGTCGGTACTCGAAGGTGGGGGTTGGATTGAGAGGTGCGTCACAGTTCTTATCGGCACCGAAGTGGTCCTCTTTACGTGAAAAAAGGCCAGGTCTGAAAACCTTTCGTTTGGTCCAAGTTGTTGATTTGAAACAGATGTCTCCGGGTTACACCTTCACAAAGCCGGATTCCCGTTCAGGAAGAGTCGGTTTTTTCTCAAGTTGGGCTCACCCCTGCCGCCAACGGCGCCGCCCTGCCCACCCTTAGGATCGGATTGCCGCACGCTTGGCAGCGCGGGGTGTGCGGCGCTACACTTGTTCACATCGCGGCACCCACGCCGCATAGCAGCACACCTGGGGCCATAGCTCAGCTGGGAGAGCGCGTCGTTCGCAATGACGAGGTCAGGAGTTCGATCCTCCTTGGCTCCACCACATACCTGCAGTTGTCCTTTGGATGGCTGCCCGACGAAAAAGCCACCCAATGGGTGGCTTTTTTGTTTGTGGATGGCTCGCCTGACCGTGTCTCAGCGGGCGCCGTCGCCTGCGCGCTCGGCGATGGGGCGGACCTGCTGCACCAGGGTCAGCAGGGTCTTGCCCGGCTCTTCGATCATCACTTCGTGGGCGGACTGCTCGAACCAGACCAGCTGCTTGGTGGGTGCCTTCACCGTCTGGAACCACTGCGCCGCCAGTTCGGACGACACGTTGTAGTCGTGGCGGCCCTCGAACAGGAACAACGGCACCTTCAGTTCGCGGACCGCGCTCATGTCCAGCGTCAGCACCTCGCCAAGCAGGTGCTGCATCGAAAAATCATTGCCTTTCCATATGCCGGCCACGTCCTGATCGGTGTATTCGGGCGAGAGCGTGATGGCGGCCGCTTCGGCATCGCCCCCGCGACGGTTATGGACCATGCCGCCGTAATAGTTGAGCCATCTGCGCTGCTTGAACAGGTTCTCCAGCGGCACCGGCGCGCTGCCGGGCGCGTACGGCGCCAGCGCCTCCAGCTCGGCCACTGCCTCGGCATTGCCGTCCTCCCGCGCCTGCTGCAGGGTCCACGCCCAGCCCCGGCGCTCGCTCTCCGGCGCATTGGTCAACTGCCCGATGCCGATGTAGGCATGCAGCCACCCGGGCCGGCGCTGGGCCAGTTCAAGCCCCAGGTAGCTACCCCAGGACTGGCCCATCACGAAGATCTTGTCCTTGCCGAACTCGCGGCGCAGCCAAGCCACCATTTCCTCGCTGTCGGCGATCATCCGTTCGCGGCTCATGGTCGGTGCCACCTGCGCGGGATCGTTCGCGACGTAGGTTTTGCCCGCGCCTCGTTGATCCCACTGGACCACGGTGAAGTACTCCTCCCAGCCGCGCTGGAAGTACCAGCTGGTGGGCATTGCCACCCAGCCAGGCCCGCCGTGCAGCATCAGCAGCACCGGGTTGCGGCGGTCGTTGCCGCGGATCGAGACCCATTGGTCAATGCCGCCGATGCGGACACTCTCCAGCCGCTCGATGCCGCCGTCGGCCACGACCCTGCGCAGGTCGGCAATGACCTTCACTGCCTCGGCGCGGTTGTGGGGCGCGGGGGCCGGCGGCTCAGCCGCCTGCGCCGAGACGCTGAACCCGGTTACAGCAAGCCAGACCAAGCCGGCAACCCAACATTTCATCGGCGTAGACACCGTTGCAGGAGCGATACGCCGATTGTGTCATGCGTCCGGGTTGTCCTTGATCGGCGGGCGACGGCTTTCGGACTGACGGACGCTCTCATCGGTCTGGCCGGGGCGGGCCTTTGCCGCATCTTCCTGCTTCCTGTCCTGCTTGGATTCGTCAACGCCCTGCTGCTTGCCGGGCTGCTTTTCGGTGTTCATGCGCGTGCTCGTGGTGGCCTGCCGATAGGGGCATGCCTGCACCGTAGCGGTGGTCGTGTGATGCAGTGGTCATGGGGAACGGCCAACGGCCGGCGTTACCGTCCCAGTGCCTCATCGATGCAGCGCGACATCGCCTCGCCCTCCACCGGCTTGACCAGGAACGCGCGCCCGCCCCGCTCCATCACCCGCGCGCGCAGCGCATCGGTGGGAAACGCGGTCATGAAGATCATGGGAAACGCGCACCCACGCGCAAGCAGCTCGGCCTGCAGCTGGTCGCCACTGATCTGCGGCATCTGCATGTCGGTCAGCAGGCAGTCGGGTGCGTCGCCCTCGTCGGCCAGGAACGCCGCCGCCGAAGCGTAGGTGCGCGCTTCATGGCCGAGCGAGCGCACCAGGCTGGACAACGACTGGCGGACCCCCTCGTCGTCATCGACGATCGCAATGCGGTAACTCGGCTTCATGGGGCCTTTATGCCCGATCCGGCCGCGGGCCGGAACCATACACAGGTTTGTGCCCGGCAGGTTCAGGCAGTGCCGGTGCCCACGCCCAGTGCTTCTGCCTGCCGCACCAGGTCGGCCAGCGAGCGCACGCCCATCTTGCGCATGACGTTGCCGCGGTGGATCTTCACCGTGATCTCGCTCAGGTGCAGCGCGCCAGCCACCTGTTTGTTCATCAACCCGGCCACCACGTGCGCCATCACCTCACGCTCGCGCGGGGTCAGGGTGGCGTAACGCGTTTCCAGCGAACCGCGTGCGGCCGTCTCCTGGCGGCGGCGGGTATCGCGCTCGATCGCGGCGCTGACCGCATCCAGCATGTCCTGGTCGCGGAACGGCTTGGCCAGGAAATCCACCGCGCCGGCCTTCATCGCGCGCACCGTCATGGGAATGTCGCCGTGCCCGGTCATGAACACGATGGGCAGGTGGATACCCTGCGCGGCCAGTTGGCCCTGCAGGTCCAGGCCGCTGATGCCCGGCAGGCGCACGTCCAGCACGATGCAGCCGGGCACGTCCGGCAGCGCGGCCTGCAGCAGCTCAGAAGGCGAGCCCAGCACCCGGGTCTGCAGTCCGACCGACCGCAGCAGGCTGTCCAACGCGTCACGGACGGCGGGATCGTCATCAACCACAACGACCAGTGGCGGCGCGGGGGCGGTGGTGCCGCGCGGCGGGTTCGGGCTCATCAGGGCGAAGCTCCTGCGGAATGGGTGGCCAGCACCAGCCGGAAGGTGGCGCCATGGCCGGGCGCGCTCTCTACGGAAAGGTGCCCGCCATGTGCTTCAGCGGTGGACCGGCAGATCGCCAGGCCCATGCCCATGCCTTCCGGCTTGGTGGTGAAGAAAGGTTGGAACAGGGTATCCAGGTGCGCGCTGTCGATGCCCGGACCGCTGTCGGCAATGCTGATGGCCACCTCACCGGGCGCGCCGGGCTGCGCCTCCACCACCAGCTGCCGCGCGCTGGCCTGCCCCGCCATGGCCTGGCTGGCGTTGATCAGCAGGTTCACCAGCACCTGTTGCAGCTGCACTGCATCGCCGTGCAGGGGCGGCAGGCCGTCGGCCACGGCCACGCGCAGCTGCACTGCCTCGCGGTTGAGCTCGTGCTGGACCAGCCGCACCGCGTCTTCGATCAGCGCGCCGGCGTCGAGGGCTTCGCGCGGGGTACTGCGTTTGGCCAGGAACGCACGCACGCGCTTGACGATCTCGCTGGCACGGCGCGCTTCACTCACGGTGCGGGTGATGGCAGCCGCCACTTCGTGCAGATCCGGCGGTTCGCGCTGCAGCCAGCGCAGCCCGGCCTCGCCGTTGGTCACCACCGCCATCAGCGGCTGGTTGACCTCGTGCGCGAGTGAAGCGGTGAGTTCACCCAGCGTGGCCACGCGCGTGGCGTGCGCCAGTTCGGCGTGCGCGCGCAGCGCGGCATCCTCGGCCTGGCGGCGCTCGGTGACGTCGGTATGGGTTTCCATCACCCCCGTTGCGCGGCCAAGGCCATCGCGCTGGATCACCCAGCGGCTTTCCAGTACGCGCCAGGCGCCGTCCCGGGTGCGCTGCTCCAGCGTGCCTTCCCAGCTGCCCAGTTGCAGCAGGGTGGCCTCCACCGCTTCGCGCGCCTGCGGGTAGCGGGTGGACAGCAGGACATCGGCCACGCGGCCAATGGCGTCCTCGGCAGACCAGCCGTACACCTGCGCGGCCGTGCGGTTCCAGAACGTGATCACCCCGCTCCGGTCACGCACGAAAATCATGTCGTGCGACAGGTCCAGCAGCGTTGCCTGCCCGCGCAGGCGCTGCATCGCCCCCTGGTACTGCAGTGCCAGCAACGCGGTGATGATGACCGCCGCGAGGCTGACCAGTGCGCGGAAGGTCTGCGCGCCCACATGGTTCACCCCGTGCGAATCCAGATATGCGACGAGGGTCAACACGATGCCGGCGACGGCAGTGACCACGATGTCCGCGCGGCGCCCGGTGCGCGCCACCAGCAGTACCGCCACCACGTACAGCACGGCTACCGCACCTTCCAGCGTGGTAAGCACATCGATCAGGAAGATGCCCAGCGTGAGCAGCGCGGCAGCGGCGCGGAACACGGTGCGACCGCGCAACGTGGACGCCGCGGCGGTGCGCTGGCGCGTGGGAGTCGAGCTGGGCACGACGGTCTGGCCTCCTGGCAGGGCGCAGTGAGCTGCGCCGGGGTGAGCCAAGTATCCCCCGCACCCGGGGGCGGCAGATCCCCCCAAAGAGGGATGCGCCGGCAGGTGGCCGAAACCAAGGTATGAGCCGGGGAAACGATGGCGCAATGTTTTCGCCGGCCCACGCTGACTAGTCTGGATCCATCGGCTCCCCGCAGCACCTGCGGGCCGGCCGTCTTCCCCCGCTACCGGAGAGCTGCCATGAACGATGTTGTCGCCACGCCCCGCCAGACCGCCCCGCTGCGTACGCCCTCCGACCTCAGCCTGCAGGCCGGCAAGGACATCGCCGGTGCGCTCACCGTGCTGCTGGCCGATGTGTTCGCGCTGTACCTGAAGACCAAGAACTTCCACTGGCACCTGTCCGGACCGCACTTCCGCGACTACCACCTGATGCTGGATGAACAGGGCGAGGAGATCTTCGCCACCACCGATGCCATCGCCGAACGCGCGCGCAAGGTCGGCGGCACCACCCTGCGCTCGATCGGGCAGATCCACCGCATCCAGCGCCTGCTCGACAACGACGCGGACTATGTGACCCCCGAAGACATGCTGGCCGAACTGGCTGACGACAACCGCCAGCTCACCCGCTATCTGCGCGCCACCCACGTGGTGTGCACCACCCACAACGACGTAGCCACGACCAGCTTGATCGAGAACTGGATCGACGAGGCCGAACGCCGCAGCTGGTTCCTGTTCGAAAGCACCCGTCCCATCCGCTGATCCACGCGCTGTTTCGTTCCTGCAGGAGACTGCCATGTCCGCTGCACCCCGCATTTCGCTGCCCATCGGCGCACCCGCGCCGGCGTTCCAGCTTCCCGCCACCCCGGACCAGCGCGTCAGCCTGGACGAGCTGCGCGGCCACCCGGTGATCCTCACGTTCTACCCCGCCGACTGGAGCCCGGTCTGCGGCGACCAGCTGGCGCTGTACAACCAGCTGTTGCCCGAGTTCCACCGCAGCGGCGCGCAGCTGGTGGGTATCTCCGTGGATGGGGTGTGGTGCCACGCCGCCTTCGCCGAGCAGCGCCACCTGCATTTCCCGTTGCTGGCCGATTTCGAGCCCAAGGGTGAGGTGGCCCGCCGCTACGGCGTGTACCGCGAACAGGACGGTGTCTGCGAGCGCGCGCTGTTCGTGATCGACGCCGAAGGCATCGTGCGCTGGAGCTACATCTCACCCCTGGGCATCAATCCCGGCGCCGACGGCATTCTGGAAGCGTTGGCGCAACTTCCCTCCACTGCAGGAGCAGCGTCATGAAAGGTCTGTCGATTCCCGTGAGCGCGCAGGACCACAGCCAGGGCCCGGCCGATGCGGCCATCACCCTGGTCGAGTACGGCGACTACCAGTGCCCGTACTGCGGCGAGGCGTACCCGATGCTCAAGGCCGTGCAGCAGGCGCTGGGCGACCGGATGCGCTTTGTGTTCCGCAATTTCCCGATTTCCGAAATCCATCCGAATGCACTGCCCGCAGCGCGTTTCGCCGAAGCAGCCGCCGATGCGGGATTGTTCTGGGAAGCGCATGACCTGCTCTACCAGCGCCAGGATGCATTGAGCGCGCGGGACCTGCAGGGCTATGCCAGGCAGCTCGGGTTGGACCCGGCATTGCTGCAGGCCGCCGACAACGGCGCCTTCGATGCACGTATCGAACGCGACTTCATGGGCGGCGTACGCAGCGGCGTCAATGGCACCCCGTGTCTGTTCATCAATGGCGTGCGCTACGACGGCGCCCGCGATGTGGACAGCCTGGTCGAGGTCCTGACCGAGCTGGCCTGATCCGTTCCGCTGGCGCGCCGGGGTCTCCTCCCCCACCCCGGCCGCGCGCGTGTCGCCTCCCGGCGACGTCCCGTTCAATCCGGTTGTCGTGCCCTGCGCCATTGCAGAGGGCTCATGCCCATTTCGATGCGGAACATGTAGTTGAACGCCGAGGCCGACGCATAGCCCAGGTCATGCGCGATCGCCGTCGGCGAACGCCCCTGCGCCAGCCACTCGATCGCGCGCAGCAGGCGCAACCGGGTGCGCCACGTGCGCAGGCTCATGCCGGTCTCGCGCTCGAAATGCCGCGCCAGCGTGCGCGGCGACGCTCCCAGCACCCGCGCCCACTCGTCCACGCTGCGCGCATCACCGGGCTGGTCGTGCAGTGCCTGGCACCAGCGCTGCAGTCGCGCATCCTGCGGCCACGGCAGGTGGCGCACATGCTGGCGCTGTCGGCGCAGCTGCGTGGTCACCAGCGCGCTCAGGTGCGCGTAGTACACCGCATCGTCTTCCGGCCGCACCTGCCCCAGCTCCACGATCAATTCGCGCAGCAGCGGCGACACATCCAGCACCGCACACCGGTCGGGCATGCCCAGCGCCGGATCATCGGCCACGTAAAGGTTGCGGAACGCCGCCGCACTCAATGCACCGGTGTGATGCACCATGCCGGTGGGCACCCACAGCGCCTGCTGCGGGGTGATCACATGCCGCGCATTGCGGGCCGTTACCTGCAGCACCCCGTGGGTGGCGAACACCACCTGGTTCCAGTCATGTGCATGCGGCGGGAAACGCTCGCCGGCGGCCAGCTCCTGGCTGCGCGCCATCACCGGCCACGGCAGCGCGCGCAGTGACGGCACCGGAACTTCCCTCCAGGGCCCCGGGGGCGTAGACGACCCTTCGTGGCGGCTGATCGACATGGTGCGACATTCTATCGAAAGACAGCCGGCCGCGGCCTGATCGACCATGGCCGCGTCCCCTTCCGGCCGCGCACATGTCCACCTCCCTTGCCTCCCCCACTGCGCTGAAGCCCTGGCAGGTCATCGCCGCCGGCATCTGCGCGCTGGTGCTCACCGTCGGGCTGGCCCGCTTCGCCTATACCCCGCTGCTGCCCCTGATGCTGGCAGATGCCGGCCTCAGCGCCGCGCAGGGCGGCTGGCTGGCGACCTTCAACTACCTGGGCTACCTGCTCGGCACGCTGCTGGCCGCCCGCTTGGGCAACATGCAGCAGAAATTCCGCTTCTACCGGATCGGGCTGGTGCTGGCGGTCGTCGCTACCGGCCTGATGGCGGTCACCACCCAGCCGTGGCTGTGGAGCCTGCTGCGCTTCGTGGCCGGCCTTTCCAGCACCGCCGGCCTGCTGCTGGCCTCCGGGCTGGTACTGAACTGGCTGCTGGCCAACGGACAGCGCCCGCGCCTGGGCCTGCACTTCGCCGGGCTGGGCCTGGGCATCGTGGTGTCCGGGTTGGCTACCGGCATCCTGGCCGGGCATGCCGGGTCCAGTGCGCAATGGGGCTGGCTGGGCCTGCTCGGCGTGCTGTTCCTGGTTCCCGCCTGGTGCTGGATGCCAGCGCCTTCCCCAACCTCCGCCGCCCAGGCCGCGCAGGCCCCACCCCCGCCCAGCCGGCGCTGGCGCCAACTGCTGGTGGCGGCCTACTTCTGCGCCGGCGTCGGCTTCGTGGTCAGCGCCACCTTCATCGTTGCCATCCTCGAACAGACCCCCGCCTTCCGCGGCCACGGCAGCGCGGTGTGGGTGCTGGTGGGGCTGGCGGCGGTACCGTCCACGTTCGCCTGGGACCGCATTGCCGCGCGCATCGGCCTGATCCGCGCCCTGATGCTGGCCTTCGCCCTGCAGGCGGCCTCGTTCGTGCTGCCCCTGCTGGACACTGGCCTGTCCGCCGGGCTCGGCAGCGCGCTGCTGTTCGGCCTGACGTTCGCCGGCATCGTCAGCCTCACCCTCACCGTGGTCGGCCGCCACTACCCGCGCAACCCGGCCAAGGCGATGGCCAACCTCACCCTCAGCTATGGCGTAGCGCAGATCCTGGCACCGGCACTGGCCGGCACACTGGCCCGCAGCAGCGGCAGCTACCAGGCATCGTTGCTGCTGGCGGCCGTCTTCATGGCGGCAGGCATCGTGCTGCTGGCAGCCATGCCCGATAACGCGGGTGACCACGTGCGCGGATGAACACCGATTCATGCGCGACGCACACCTGCGATCAAGCATTTGACGCGCCACACCAAGGCCGCAGCAACGAATGTGAATTTTTTTTGTCGAAACGCTTGCCGAACCCCGTAGACCTCCGTATTATTCGCGTCCTCGCCAGCGGCAACGCAGCGATGAAGTGGCCGAGTAGCTCAGTTGGTAGAGCAGGGGATTGAAAATCCCCGTGTCGGCGGTTCGATTCCGTCCTCGGCCACCACAAATCCAAAAGACCTGCAGAAATGCAGGTCTTTTTTTTTGCATTGCTGTAGTGGCACTGCAGGCAGGCGCATGCAGAATGTGGACACCGTCATTGAACAAGGATGTCCCATGCGTGTCGCGTTGCTTCTGCCGTTCCTGCTGCTCAGCGTTGGTTGCGCGCACCAGAGTGCGATGACCGCACCCAACGCGCCGATACCGACGGTCACGCCAGGCTGGATCACCCCCGCCGAAGCCGTGTTCGCCGCCAACGAAGATCCGCAGCGCGGCATCAGTGGCACCTTCGTGTTCACGGTCAAGAACACCGACGTCACCGAAGATCGCATCTACCTCAACAGCGAACGCGACTACCGCCATCAGCTCGCGTTGAACGTGTGGCTGGATGCCGCGCAACGCGAAGCACTGCAGAAGCAGCTGGGCATGCCGCTGGAATACCTGGTCAACCGTCGCCTGCTGGTACAGGGCACCGCTCGCCGTACCACCATCGCGTTCACCCACGACGGCAAGCCCTCCGGCAAGTACTACTTCCAGACCCAGCTCCAGGTAAGCGACCCGCGCCACGTGCGGTTTGCCCCCTGATCCAGCGCGCGGCTGACAAAACCTTTACACCCGCCAACGCCACGCCCCCTAAGCTCTGGCCTCCTGCCGGGAGACCCCCATGCCCATTCGCCCTGCCCTGTTAGCTGCCGCGCTGTTGTTGACCTCCGTCACCGCTTACGCGGTGGAACCGGTGCGCTCGGTGCCGCAGCTGGACATCGGCCGCTACGCCGGGCAGTGGCATGAAATCGCGCACCTGCCGGTGTCGTTCCAGAAGAAGTGCGTGGGTGACATCACGGCGACCTACGCGCTGCGCGCCGATGGCCGCATCAGCGTGCACAACGCGTGCCGTACCGGCGATGGCGAGCGCATCGCGGCCGAAGGCGTGGCGCGGCCGGTGGAAGGCGAACCGGGCCAGCTGCAGGTGCGCTTCGTGCCCGACTGGCTGGCGTGGGTGCCGCTGGTATGGGCCGATTACTGGGTCATCGCGCTTGACCCGGATTATCAGTGGGCGGTCGTGGGGGACCCGGACCGCAAGTACCTGTGGATCCTCTCGCGCTCGCCGCGGATGGATGCGGCGCTGTTCGCCCGTCTGAAGGCCAAGGCCGAAGCGATGGGGTATGACCTGGCGCCGTTGAAGGTAATGGCCCAGGTGGAGTGACGCCCGGCACGCCTGAAACCTGAATGCACGTTCGCTTGTCTTAGGATGCGTATCGACCAACGGTCGATACCTACCGGCCTTTGGCCCACGGCCTGTGGCCCACCGCGGGTACCTGCCGCCCCGCCATACCCGCACAACCACCATACGCCGTAGTATGCTCTTGCCTACGCGGCACCTGCACGAGGATTTGCGCCCATGTTCCACCGCCTCCGTACCGTTCTTACCGTGGCCCTGCTGGCCGGCACCGCCGTTGCGCTGACCGCCTGCAACACCAACGTCAAGCGGGTCTCGCCGCCGGCGGCCAGCGTGCAGCAGCTGACCGTGGGCGCCAACGGCGACTGGACCCTGGCCCTGCGCCTGCAGAACTTCAGCTCCATGCCCATGACCTTCGACAGCGTGGAGCTGCAGATGCAGGTGGGTGACCAGGATGCCGGCAAGGTAAGCGCACGCCCGGCCATCTCCATCGGGGGTGTCTCGGCGGATGTCATCAATGTGCAGCTGCAGCCCTCCTCGGCCGCGCGCATCGTGGTGGCCGACGCGCTGGCCGGCAACCGCACCCTGGGCTATTCACTCAAGGGCACCGTAGCCGCCACCCCGCAGGAAAAGAAGCAGCGCAGCTTCGAGATCGACAGCCGCAGCACCCTCAACCAGGCCCCCGGCCTGCCCGGCGTGCTGCGCTGAATCCACCCCGTTCCCACTGATTTCCCGTATCTGATCGAGACCTGACGATGAGCAGTTACACCGCACCGCTTTCCGATATCCGCTTCGCCCTGCATGACGTGTTGAAGGTCGAGCCGCTGTTCGCACGCCTGGGCTTTGCCGACGCCACCACCGACGTGGTCGATGCGGTGCTGGAAGAAGCCGGGCGCTTCAGCACCAGCGTGCTTGCGCCGCTCAACAGCGTGGGCGATGAGATCGGCTGCGTGCTCGACCAGGCCAGCGGTGAAGTGACCACCCCGCCCGGCTTCAAGCAGGCGTACACGCAATTCGTCGATGGTGGTTGGACCGGCCTGACCGCCGCCCCGGAACTGGGTGGCCAGGGTCTGCCGCACACGCTCGGCGTGCCGCTCAACGAGATGATCAACGCCGCCAACCTGGCATGGGGCAACTTCCCGCTGCTCTCGCACGGCGCCATTGAAGCGCTGAAGCAGCACGGCGAAGCCTGGCAGCAGGATGCCTTCCTCAAGCCGCTGATCGAAGGCCGCTGGACCGGCACCATGTGCCTGACCGAACCGCATTGCGGCACCGACCTGGGCCTGCTCAAGACCAAGGCCGAACCCAATGCCGATGGCAGCTACGCCATTACCGGCACCAAGATCTTCATCACCGCAGGCGAGCACGATCTTACCGACAACATCGTGCATCTGGTCCTGGCCAAGCTGCCCGACGCCCCGGCCGGTGCCAAGGGCATTTCGCTGTTCGTCACCCCGAAATTCAAGGTCGACCGCAACGGCAACGTGGGCGAGCGCAACGCACTGCGCTGCGGTTCGATCGAACACAAGATGGGCATCAAGGGCTCGGTTACCTGCGTGATGAACTTCGATGGCGCCGAAGGCTACCTCGTCGGTCAGCCGCACAAGGGCCTGCAGGCGATGTTTACCATGATGAACACCGCGCGGCTGGGCGTGGGCCTGCAGGGCATCGGCCTGTCCGAGCGCGCCTACCAGAACGCACTCAAGTATGCGCGTGAACGCCTGCAGTCGCGTTCGCTGAGCGGCCCGAAGAACCCGGACAAGCCGGCTGACCCGATCCTGGTCCATCCGGATGTGCGTCGCATGCTGCTGTCGATCAAGTCGCTGGTGGAAGGCAGCCGCCTGCTGGCGCTGCACGCGGCCACCCTGATCGACGTGGCCCACCATGCCGACGATGCCGGCGAGCGCGAGCGCGCCGAGACGCTGGTGAGCTTCCTCACCCCGATCTCCAAGGCCTGCCAGACCGAATGGGGCATCGAAAACACCTACAACGCCCTGCAGTGCTTTGGTGGCCACGGCTACATCCATGAGCACGGCATGGAGCAGCTGGCCCGCGATGCACGCATCACCACCCTGTACGAAGGCACCACCGGCATCCAGGCGCTGGACCTGATCGGCCGCAAGACCGCCGCCAGCCAGGGCGCCGGGCTGAAGCTGATGCTGGCCGAGATCGACGCCTTCGCCAAGGCCAACGAAGGCAACGAAGCACTGGCCGAGTTCATCGCCCCGCTGCGCGCCAAGGCCCAGGAATGGGGCCAGCTGACCATGGCCACCCTGCAGCGCGCGGCAGCCAACCCGGACGAACTGGGCGCGGCCAGCTTCGATTACCTGTTCTATTCCGGCTACGTGGTGCTGGCCTACTGGTGGGCCCGCAGCGTGGCCGCTGCCGATGCGTCCGCGCAGAGTGAGGCGTTCAAGCAGGCCAAGCGCGAAACCGCCCGCTTCTACTTCGCCCGCATGCTGCCGCGCACCCTCAGCCATGCCGCCGCCATCCAGGCTGGCGCGGAATCGCTCATGGCGATGGACGACGCCCGGTTTGGGGAGTAACCGGCGGCGACATCCGTGGATGTTGCATTCCCGGTAGGTACCCACCGTTGGTGGGTACGGCGGTCGTGAAGCATTACTCCGACCGCACCCCGGGGCGTTGATGGGATACGGGAAGGTCAACCGACCAACGGTCGGTTGCTACCCGGAACGAACCTTTGGTTCGTTCCTATACCCAAATTGCAATCAATCCGGTATAAGCTGTTTTCCCGATGGAGACAGACACTACGCGCTTAGGTCTGATCGATACCGGAGCCTCGTCCGCCCCGGTCCCCGAGCTATCGCCGATCGTTACCCTGCATCGGCCCGGCAGCGTCCGCCTGCTGTCCCTCGATGCCCATGGCCGGGTATTGGACTGGATCAACTGGCAGGACGCCGCCTGCCTCTACTCGCGCGATGCCGTTGCCTGGACCCTGGGCGACCCCTGCCTGCACATCCATGGTGGCATCAACCGGTTGACCGGCCAGCAGAGCGGGGTTGACCTGCACCCGATCATCGCCGCACGTGGCCATGCCCGTTCCCGCGCGATCGACCCCACCCCGACCCTGTCCAACCAGGCGCTGTTCGCGCGTGACGCTCACCTGTGCCTCTACTGCGGCCAACAGTTCCACCGCCCGCAGCTGACACGCGACCACGTCATGCCCCTGTCCAAGGGCGGCCTGGATGTCTGGGAAAACGTGGTCAGCGCCTGCTTCCACTGCAATTCGCGCAAGAGCGACCGCACCCCGCAGCAGGCCGGCATGCCCCTTCTGGCCGTGCCTTACCGGCCCAGCTGGATCGAACACATGATCCTCTCCAACCGGAACATCCTGGCCGACCAGATGGCGTTTCTGAAGGCGCAGCTGCCCAAACGCTCCAAGCTCGCTGCCTGAACCCTGCGACCGGTTGTCGCAGGGATCCTCACCGTGTGCTCACCGGTATGGCGGTTTGCTTGCCCCACCCCGGTTTGGGGGCGAAAATAGGCGCTTGAGAAGAAGCGCGATAAAAATGATCGATTCCGCACGCTATCCCCGCCTGTCGCGCATCCAGAATCCGGATGACCTGCGCAGGTTCGATGAATCCGAACTGCCCGCCATCGCAGATGAACTGCGTGCCTACCTGATCGAATCCGTGGGCAAGAGCGGCGGCCATTTCGGCGCCGGGCTGGGCGTGATCGAACTCACCGTGGCCCTGCACTACCTCTACCAGACCCCGGTCGACCAGCTGGTGTGGGACGTGGGCCACCAGACCTACCCGCACAAGATCCTGACCGGCCGCCGCGACGAGATCCACACCGTCAAGCAGAAGGACGGCGTGGCGCCGTTCCCCAAGCGCGAGGAAAGCGAGTACGACACGTTCGGGGTCGGCCACTCCTCCACCTCCATCTCCGCGGCACTGGGCATGGCCATCGCGCGTCAGCTCGAAGGCGACGACCGCAAGGTGGTGGCGGTGATCGGCGATGGCGCAATGACCGCCGGCATGGCCTACGAAGCGCTCAACCATGCCGGTGGCATGGAGCAGGAACCAAACCTGCTGGTGATCCTCAACGACAACAACATGTCGATCTCCGAAGCCGTCGGCGGGCTGACCAAGATGCTTGGCCGCGCCACCGGCAGCCGCACGCTCAATGCGCTGCGCGAAGGCGGCAAGCGGATCCTGGGCGACAAGAAGAAATCCCCATCGGCGCGCTTCGTCAAGCGCTGGGAAGAACACTGGAAGGGCATGTTCGTGCCGTCCACCTTCTTCGAGGAAATGGGCTTCCATTACACCGGCCCCATCGACGGGCACGACGTGCCTGCGCTGGTGGCCACGCTGAAGACGCTCAAGGGCCTGAAGGGCCTGAAGCTGCTGCACGTGATGACCACCAAGGGCAAGGGCTACGAGCGCGCCGAGGGCGATCAGATCGGTTACCACGCCGTGGGCCCGTTCGACCCCGACAAGGGCCTGGTGGCCAAGGGCGGCGCGAAGAAGCCTACCTACACCGATGTGTTCAGCGACTGGCTGTGCGATGCCGCCGCCGCCGAACCGCGTCTGCTCGGCATCACCCCGGCCATGCGCGAGGGCTCGGGCCTGGTGCGTTTCAGCAGGGAATACCCGGAGCGCTACCACGATGTGGCCATTGCCGAGCAGCACGCGGTGACGCTGGCCGCCGGCATGGCCACCCAGGGGGCCAAGCCGGTGGTGGCGATCTACTCCACGTTCCTGCAGCGCGCCTACGACCAGCTGGTGCATGACGTGGCGGTGCAGAAACTGGATGTTCTGTTCGCCATCGACCGCGCCGGCGTGGTGGGCCCGGACGGTGCCACCCATGCCGGCAACCTGGACCTGAGCTTCCTGCGCTGCGTGCCGCACATGGTGGTGATGGCCCCTGCAGACGAAGCCGAATGCCGGCAGATGCTCAGCACCGGCCTGCAGTACGACGGCCCGGCCGCCGTGCGCTACCCGCGTGGTAGCGGCACCGGTGTAGAGGCCGGCAACGACCTGTCCACGCTGGAAATCGGCAAGGCCGACCTGCGCGTGCAGGGCAGCCGCATCGCGCTGCTGGCGTTTGGCAGCACCGTGCCGGCGGCCGAAGCCGTGGGGCGTGAGCTGGGCCTGAGCGTGGTCAACATGCGTTTCATCAAGCCGCTGGACCGTGCACTGCTGCTGGAGCTGGCCAAGACCCACCAGGGCTTCGTGACCATCGAAGACAACGTAGTGGCCGGTGGCGCCGGTTCGGGCGTTGCCGAACTGCTCAATGCCGAAGACGTGCTGCGCCCGTTCCTGCACCTGGGCCTGCCGGACAGCTTCCAGCACCATGCCAGCCGGGAAGACCTGCTGGCCGAAGCGGGCATTGATGCGGCGGGCATCCGGGCCGCGGTGATGAAGCGCTGGCCGAATCTGGGCAGTCAGGCGCTGAGCGCCTGACCCCAACCCCCCCGCTTGGGAACGCCGTCAGCGGATTTCGAATTCCGCGCGGCAACCGCCGTTGACCCATACGCCGTCGCGGTTCCAGCCCCAGGTGCGGCCTTCAACGCAGGCACTGCGTGAGGTCTGGCGGATCAGCCGGGCCTCGCGGCGGATGCTGACGTTGCAGCGGCGCATGCGGTTGTCGTTGGAATCGCAGCTGATCACCTGCCCGCGTCCACCACCCCAGCCACCGCCGTTGTTGCCCCAACCGTTGCCATTGCCATGCGAGGGCCGCCGGCCTTCGGCCACGAACTCCGCGCGGCAACCACGGGTGACCCACACGCCATTGCGCGCCTGACCCCAGTTGTCGCCCTCGATGCATTGGGTGCCCGACAGCTGCCGCACCAGGCGCGCGCGGCCCTCGATCGGGCACTGCTGGGTGCGGCCCTTGATCGATTCGCAACGAATCGGGCCATCGTTGTAGCCATCGTCACGGTACCGCTCGTACTGCTGCGCCTGGGCAGCCGCGCCAGCAGCCAGCAGCGCCGGCAGCAGCGCCCACACCCACCTGTGCGTTCCATTCGCCATCGCGTTGTTCCTCATGCCTGCCTCGATCCGTTTTGTGAATAGGCACAGGATCATGCAAGCGAGGCCCGTCGCCTATAGGCCGACGATCGCTCATTTCAGGGTCGATTCAACTAGCCAACGCGCAGCTGACCGGCTCCGGGCCGGTCAGCCGTATCGGACCACGTCTACAAAAGCGTCTGCTACTTCTACCCGCACACCAACGCTGCGCCCGGTTTCGGCGTGTTGTTCACGGGCCAGGTTGTCGGCGAAATCGAACGCCACCGCGCCTTCGGCGAAGGCGGCGGCCTCATTGCGGCTGGGGTCCAGAACGCACCAGCGGTGGTCAGCGTGCTTCACGGTAATGTTCATGGTGCACTCCGGGGGGTATCCCTCACCCGCACCATACGGCCGAAGCCGACAGCGAACTATCGGATTAGTCTGATATTGGTATCCGCCCTATACCCGGCCCCACGCTTTCCCTATACCACCGGCAGCGTCATCACGAACCGTGCACCGCCACTGGGCGCTTCCTCCGCCACGATGCTGCCGCCATGGCGCAGCATGATCTCGCGCGCCAGATACAGCCCCAGCCCGCTGCCGCTGCCGCTAGGGCGCAGCCGGTGGAACGGTTCGAAGATCGATTGCCGCGCCTGCTCCGGGACGCCATCGCCGTCATCGCTCACCGACAGCACCCCGCTGGCCTGAAGCTCCACCACCACCAGGCCACGTCCACCCCCATGCGCGATGGCGTTCTGCAGCAGGCCGCTGATCACCCGGTGCAACGCATCGGGATCGCCCAGCACCCAGACCGGTGCCTCCGGTGCGTCTACCGCGAATTCGTAACCGGCATCGATCAGCAGCGGCGCCACATCCGCAGCGACCTCGCCGGTGAGGGCGGCCAGATCGATGCGCTGGTGCTGGCTGCGGTGATGATCCAGCCGCTGCAGGTCCAGCAGCTGCTCGGCGATGTTGCTCAACCGCCCGAGGTCGCGCTGCAGCCGCGAACGGACCTGCCCCGGCGGCAGATCGGCAATGCGCGTGGCCAGGATCGCAATCGGCATGCGCAGCTCGTGCGCGGCACCCACCAGGAAACGATCCTGGGCATCGTAGCTCTCGCCAATGCGCCGCACCGCCGCGTTGAATGCATCCACCAGCGGCACGATTTCGCGCGGCACCGCGTGTGTATCCAGGCCGCGCCCCCGTTCGGTGATCTGGATCGCTGCCGCCTGCGCCGCAACCCGGTTCACCCCGCGCAGCGAACGGTGGATCGCCCACGGTGCCACGACCAGCGTGATCACGATCAGCGGCAGCGTGATCCAGCCGCCGAGATAGCCGATCACCACCAGCATCTGCCGCCACAGGCCCCGATGCGGAATGCCACCCAGCATCACGTGGATGCGGCCACCCTCCGGTTCGGTCACCCACACCCGCATTGCCAGCTCCACCCCGTGGGTGCGCGTGCGCACGTCGGTGGGTTCGACATGCTGCAACTGCTCAACCAGTGGGCGGAACGCAGCCGGCACGTTGCCCTGCTGCAGCGTCCGGCCCTGCTCGTCGGCGGCGGCAAACCAGAACGTGGCCGGGCGATCAGGCACGGCGGCGTCGACCGCCTCCCAATCCACCCCCAGCGCATCGCCCTCAACATGGATGGCCTCGGCCACCGATTGGCTGGTTTTCCAGTCGATGTAGGCTGCGCCACGGTCCCCGTACATCAGCACCATGCCGGTCAGGCCCACCGCCACCATGGTCATCTGGATCAGGCAGATCTTCCAGGCCAGGCTGAAGGACAGCGAGCCGGGTTTGAGGAACTTCATGCGGTCTCCTTGAGCAGATAGCCGATACCGCGCATGACGTGGATTTCCACCTGCGCATCGGCATCGGCCAGCGCGCGGCGCAGCTTGGAGACGTGCGCATCGAGTGCGTTGGACTGAATCTCATCATCGAAGCCGTACACCGCTTCCTGCAGCGCCGCGCGCGCCACCGTGCGGCCCTGGCGCAGGGCGAGTGCTTCCAGCACCAGCAGCTGTCGCCGCGGCAAGGCGAGCAGCGCACCAGCCACGCTGGCCTGGCGCGCCACGAAATCGAACTGCAGCCGGCCCAGCGCCAGCACCGGCAGGGTGATCTGCGCCGGCCGCCGCGAGATCGCGCGGATCCGCGCCAGCAGCTCTTCCACGGCAAACGGTTTGGTGAGGTAGTCATCGGCGCCCACATCCAGTCCCGTCACGCGGTCGGCCACCGAATCGCGCGCGGTGAGCATGATCACCGGCAGGTTGGGAATGTGACTGCGCGCCACCCGCACGAAGTTGGCGCCATCGCCATCGGGCAGCTGCCGGTCCAGCAGCAGCACCTGGTGTACACCCGATTTCAGCGCCTCAGCGGCCTGCGCCATCGACACCACCAGGTCCACCACCATGCCATGCCGGCCCAGGCTGGCCTGGATGGCGCCGGCCAGTTCGGGGTCGTCTTCAAGCAGCAGAATGCGCATGGCAGTACGGGCAAGGGGGAATGGGCGCCGATGGTAACCCGCAGGCCGGCGCAACGTTCCCACAATGTCCGGGCGACATCATGGGGGTTTGATCGCCCCCAGGAGCAGTACCCATGCAGATCGGTTCACGGAAGGCAGCAGCGGCAGGTTTCACCCTGCTGGGCCTGCTGGCCAGCGGCAACGTGCTGGCCCAGGCCGCCCCCGGCGAAAGAGCCCGCAGCAGCCTGGGGTTGGCCGTGGTGGCACAGAAATCGCCCTATGCCGGCTATGACACCGACGTCCTGCCTGTGCCGGTCATCAACTACGAAGGAAAGAAGTTCCATTTCCGCGGCGGCAGCATCGGCTACACGCTGTTGGACAACGACAAGACCGAAGTCTCGCTGCTGGCCCAGCCGCACGTGATGCGTTTCAAGCGCAAGGACACCGATGACCTGCAGCTGCGCCAGCTCGACAACCGCAATCTTTCTGCGATGGCCGGCGTAGCCGTGCGCCACACCGCGCCGTGGGGCGTGCTGCAGGGCAATGTGCTGGCCGAAGTGAGCGGCCACGGCGGCGGCGTGGCGGCCGATGCCAAGTACGCGTACCCGATTCCAACCGGGAAGGTCGTGCTGATGCCCGGCGTGGGCGTGAACTACGCCAGCAGCGCGCTCAACGATTACTACTTCGGCATCAGTGCCGATGAAGCGCAGCGCAGCGGGCTGGCCCGTTACACGGCCGACAGCGGCGTGGCCCCGTATATCGATGTCACCGCGCTGATGCCGCTGGGCGCGCACTGGACCGCCACTGCATCGCTGCGCCGCACCCTGCTTTCCGGTGCGGTGAAAGACAGCCCGATGACCCGGGGCGACCACATGGACACCGCGCTGCTGGCGCTCACTTACGGATTCTGACCATGCGCGAAGGCATCGTACGCCGTGTCGCCAACATAGCGCTGCAGATCGAGCCGGACCGCAACCAGGTACTGCAATGGATCCTGCATGCCCCACTGGCCGCCCTCGGTGGCCACACCACCTTCGAACTGGCCTGCAACGGCCAGGGCGAACGGGTGATTGAACTGCTGCACGGGGTGCTCGCGCAGGCGGGCACCACGCCGCCGCACCTGCCGCAGGCCCCCACATGAGCCGACCCTTCCCGATGCTGAGCACTGACGAACCCGCAGATGCACCGGCGCTGGCTGCGGCGCTGGTCTCGTTCGACCAGGCCGTACAGACGCTGATCGACCAGGACCCGGACCGGCACGGACGCTTTTCCCGCGCCTATGTCACCGCGATTTTCCGTGCGTGCCTGCTGCCGCCCGAACCGGGCGCCGGTGCGCCGCGTGGGCGGCCGGACCCGGAGATCGCCCAGGCGCTCAAGCAATGGATCCAGGCCCAGCTGCTGCGCCACCCCGGCGAAGGCGACGACCACCGCCTCACTGCCGCGCGCCGCGCCGCGCACGGCTTCTGGCTGCAGTCCATGGCCTGCCCGATCGACGATGACGGGCAGCCGCGTGCTGCGCGGCTGCTGGAAGGGCTGCTGGCGCTGACCCACCCGGAGTGATCCGCACGGTTGGGCAGTTTGCGACTTGTTGCGTTGAAAAGCGGGGCCGGCAGGATCACTGTCCGGCTTCCCTTCCAGCGCACTGGACGCACTGACATGCGAGTTCCCTCCGATGTTCCGCCGCCGCTGCCGCCTCGCATTGAACCGCCCTCCCCGCTTGCCGAAGCAGTAAGCCCCGATGCGCCGGGCTGGCAGGAGGCCGCCGAGGCGTTGGATGAGACGACGCCTTCCGCTGCGGACGACAGCGACAGCGCGCACGACCATGAGCACGACGAAGGCGGCAGGCGAAATGGCCCGCTGTGGCCCGACCTGGAAGAGGAAGATCCCGCCCCGCCGCTGGACCACGAGACGGCACGCCGCCCGGAACTGGGCAATGGCTTCTGGGTGTTGCCCGACCCGCGCGTGCCCCTGCCGCGCGTGCATGCACAGAGCCGCAGCCCCTTGATCGCCGAACCCTCGCGCACCTTGTCCACCGATCTGCCCGGCCAGCGCCATGCCCGGCAGGGACGCAATGACAGCGACGACGATACCCGCCGGGAAAGGGACGCTGGCCAGGACGAAGGCCGCGCAAAAGAGTGAGAGCACATCCTCACGGCGCGTTGCCGGCGCATCGCTAGGCTGCAGCTGTTTCCCGACAGCAGGTGTGGCGATGCGTGGTGTGATGGCGGTGATGGTGCTGGCGCTGGCCGCGCCTGCGTGGGCGCAGCAGGATGACGCGGAAACACCCGCGTTCGATCGCCCGGGACTGGGCTTCTCCGCCTCGGTGCTGCCGCGCGGCGGCGCCGCACTGGAACTGGGCCTGCCCAGCTACGAACGCGACCGCGATGACGACGGCACACGCACCACGCAATACGGCACCGACCTGCTGCTGCGCGTGGGCCTGGGCGCCAACCTGGAACTGCAGGCGTTCGGCAGCCCTTGGAACCGCCTGCGCGAAGCGCCGCGCAATGCGCCCTCGACCACCACACGTGGCGCAGGCGACAGCGGCCTGGCACTGAAGTTCGCACTCCCCCTCGAGTCGGACAACCATGCCATCGCGCTGCTGGCCAGCACCAGCTTCGACACCGGCTCGCGCGACTTCAGCGAAGGCGGCACCCAGTACCAGCTCGGCGCCAGCTACGAATACACCTTCAACGACCCGTGGAGCGGAGCGCTGTATGCCAATGCCACGCGCGGCGGGGGCGAAGACGAATTCAGCTGGTCGCCCAGCCTCAGCCTCGCCGTAAGCGACACCGTGAGCACCTACATCGAGGCCGGTTTCACCCATACAAATGGCAAACCTTCCACCTCCGTGGCAGGTGCAGGCGTCACCTGGATGGCAGCAGGAAGAGTGCAGCTGGACGCCTCGTTCGACCTCGGCCTTGACCGCAACAGCCCGGATCTGCAGGCGGGGCTCGGCGTGTCGTTCTACTTCGAATGAACCAAAAAAGCCTGCGCATCGCTGCGCAGGCTTCTTCGGCGGTGTTACACGTTACGGCCCTGGGGTCAGGTCACTTTCCTGGCGACCGTCATGCCCAGCAGGAACAGGATGACGGCGATGATGATGCCGGCCCAGAACAGGAACTTGGCCACGCCAATGGCGGCGCCGCCGATGCCGGCAAAGCCGAGCGCGCCGGCGATGAGACCGATGATGGCGAAGATGATGGCCCACTTGATCATGTTGTTCCTTTCCCCGGAATGCGGGTTGACTGACAGGGCTCCACGCTAGCCATTGACGCGTGCCGCAACAGTGAATGGGGCGCGTGAACGGCGTGAAATCGCTACCTTGACTGTGAAGACGTTGGCTACGTATTCAGGTGCACTCGTAGGAAATTTCCGACGAACGGTAGGGTGCTTCTCCGAGCCACCCCCCGTAAACCATTGATTTTGAAGGTCGCTCACGTAACCTCTCATCACAGCACTGAATGTGTGATCGTTGCCTCAATTTCACCGGCTGGTCACAATGCTGACGTCCCACTCTTCCTTCAAATGCCATGCGCGCATTCGTATCCAAGCAGCACCCTGCCCTGCTCAAGGTCTACTTTGTGGCCTGCTACGTCGTGTTGATTGAAGAAGTGATCCGCGCCGTCGGCTGATTCAGACAGGCACCCGCATCACTGGCCCGGCGGTGGGCGATGGGCGGCTGCCTTGCTCGCAGGCGTTGATTCCTGCAGACGTTTGAGTGCGCTTTGCAGCGCTGACATCCGGAACGGCTTCTGCAACCCGAAGCGATGCTGGAACGCCAGCGGCAGGCTGGACCTGTCATAGCCGGTCAGAAATACGTACGGAATGCCGCGCGACTCCAGCGCCTCGGCTATCGGAAACGACTGTTTCCCGCCCAGATTGATGTCCAGCAACGCCAGGTCGAAGGGCGTCTGCTCGACCATCCGCAGCGCCGCATCCACGGTGCCCACCGGCCCTACCACTTCGTAGCCCAGCGTCTCCAGGCCGTCCTCGACGAGCATCGCGATCAGCGATTCGTCTTCGACTACCAGGACGCGCGGACTCATGGGTGCACCTGGACCGCGTCATCGCCCTGCGGTATCGAGACCCGATACCGCACACCACCCGGCTCGAACGCCAGCTCCACATTGCCGCCGAGATCGTGCTTGATTCCACGTTCCAGCAATCGCGAACCAAACCCGCGCTGCGCGGGCGGCTGCACCGGCGGGCCATCGCGCTCCTGCCACTCCAGTTCGATAAGGTCCCTGCCATCGACCTCGCGGTGCGCCCATTCCACTCGCACGCGGCCTTCGGGACCCGACAGCGCCCCATGCTTGACCGCGTTGGTGCCCAGCTCGTGCAGGGCCATGGCCAGCGCCAGTGCACGGCGGGGATCAAGCCGGCAGGGCCCGCCATGGATGTCGAAGCGCTGTCCCCCTTCGCCATGCAGGTCGCTCGTGGCCTGGACCAGATCCTGGATATCGGCGCTGTGCCAGTTTTCGCGGGTCAACACATCGTGTGCGCCGGCAAGCGCCAACAACCGCTCTTCGATCTTTTCGCCGGCGTCGACGATGCTCTGTGCATTGCGGAAGGTCTGGCGCGTAATGGACTGCACCATGGCCAGCGAGTTCTTGACGCGATGGTTGAGCTCGTTGATGAGCAGTTGCAGGTGCTGCTCGTGGCGCTTGCGCTCGGTTACATCGCGGGTGCTGCCGGCGATGGCCTCCACTTCGCCATCCGGGCCGATCACCGGGGTGAAGATGTAATCGTAGATGCGCACGCCTTCGGTGGCGTGCGGAAACGGTACATCACCACGGATGGGCTGCCTGGTGGCAATCACCCGCTCGATCTCAGCATCGTGCATTGCCGCGTGCCAGGGTTCGTAGCCGATCTCCAGGCAGGTCTTGCCCATGGCCTCATCCCAGCTCATGCCCCACATGTTCAGCAGCGCCTTGTTTGCGTAGATGAAGCGATGTTGCAGGTCAAAGACGTACGACAGATCCGGCGTTGCCTGTAGAAGAGCTTCGTAGATCCGCCACCTGGCGCTGTTGTCTTCCTGTTCCTGCAGCACGGGATAGAGCCCTGTTCATTTGGGGGGAAGCATAGGCGCGGTGGCGTGAAAGCGGGATCACGTCAGCCCTGGGTGAACCGGGGGCGGCAGAAGCGCGCCGGTAGAAGCGGACTGTCAGTCCGCTTTCCCTTCAGCAGGTACGCGTTCCATCGGCTGATACACCAGCCCCAGGTACTCCCCCACCTCCCCCGACACCCGGAACCCATACCGATCGTAGGCCGCCACCGAGCTCAACGATGCCCGCACCGTAACCACCTCGCCCCGCGCGCACTCCAGCAGCGCCTGCATCAGTGCCCGCCCGACCCCCTGCCCCTGCCACCCCGGCGCAACGAACAGCGTGGCCACATGCTGGCCG
This sequence comes from Stenotrophomonas sp. 22385, assembly GCF_052045085.1. Taxonomy (NCBI): domain Bacteria; kingdom Pseudomonadati; phylum Pseudomonadota; class Gammaproteobacteria; order Lysobacterales; family Lysobacteraceae; genus Stenotrophomonas; species Stenotrophomonas sp. 22385. The sequence goes on along the minus strand of NZ_JBQEOG010000011.1, from coordinate 118,144 downwards.
CCCATCAGCTCGGCCACCCCGACGACCCGCCCGGTGCTCTCGAAGACAAACATGTCGTTGTCGTCGGACATGCGGTCGGCGAAGCCGTTCATCGAAACGATGCCGGTAAACGTCTCAATCCCCAGCGGCGATAGTGACGGCGCCACCGCCTCCAGGAAGGACGCCATGCACACCGCACTGGCCTGCTCCAGATCTGTGGCCCTTAGTCGCCTTACTGTCATTGAGGTGTCCTCCATGAAAACCGGTTTGAAACTGACATCTGCATGGTAGCTGGGGGGACGCAGCCAGCGCAGCGCCCCACACAGAATGTGCCCAGCGCACAAACCAAGCGCGTCGCGCCGCACGGTTTGATCAAGCAAACGCTCCCTACCGCACAGTTCGTCACCCCAGTCGTTGACTGGCCTGTCTCATCGCACGCAGCATCTGTACGTCGCCGCACATTCGGCGGCCGGAATTGGCGTTCCGAGTCAAAGGCGCACCAGCGCCCATCGGCATTTCGCAGGGCGGTGGATCTCACTTCTACTGAGGAATTCCGCAATGTCCAACGACTCCCTCGCAGCGCCAACCCGCGTCACCGTCCACCTCACTCACTACTTCGGCGATATCTCCGACTCGCTGGAATGGAACAGTTCGGCATGGGTCGAACTCGAAGAACGCCTGGCCGCCACCACCCGACCGCTGGATTCGCTGACTATCGGCGAGATCATGCAGGCCCTCGCTGAGAGCCGCTGCGGAAGCTCCCCGGATGCGGGCAACTTCGTCAAACGCATGATCGGCCAGCACGACCCCTCTCGACACGACCTGTTCCGCGCCATACGCAAGCTGTTTCGCATCTACGACCTGAGGATCATCGAACTGCTGGAGCTGATCGATGTGCTGGAACGCTGCCCTGGAACGGTGGAGGACATGCCGATAAAGAACCTCCTCGCACTGATCGCCATCGTGGACATTGATGAAGAGCCCCTGGCACCGATGGAGACAGAGACGGGCACACCGCCAACCACTCACTAGAACCACGCGCTAAAGAAGAAGGCCCTCAGTGGGCCTTTTTCATTCAAATGCAATCACGCATGACTTCCATCTTCAGGCGACTTTCGCGCTGCTTGACTCCAGCAAGGTCGGGATGAAGGCAATGGATGCGGCCCCGGCGTCGATGATGGGAAAGTTCACCTCAACCAGCACTCCACAGAACTCCCATTTCGCATCGCGGCAGACATCTGGCTCAGCTTGAACTATTAGCTGAAAGAACATTGAGGCAGGACGATCGTCATACGGAACAAATGAAGTTCGCACGGCAACTACCTTCAGCCCTCTTTGGCGAAGAAAGCGGAGTGCACAACCCATGAGCTCAGACCAGGCGTCGGTGCTCAACCCCTGATCCCCAAGAATTTTCTCGGCGTCCGACAGTGAGAACTTGGAAACGCTACAGCGCAACGGATTGGGAAACTTCTCAACAGCAAGCGGCGTGGCGACACCAAGGTCCCGGGGCAAGCCTATCCAGAATTTGCCGCTAAATACGTCTCGACCAGGATCACCACCCAAGGCGGAGAGCCGCTCGCGAAGCTGAAAAGCCTCATGCAGCAAGCCTACGTATCCAAGTAGGTAGATCGCCGCAGCCATTGCGACAAGGTCGTCATCCAAACTAGATCGAAACTGGGCGAACGTCCCTTTAACCTTGCTCGCCTGACCAGTGACGCATAGCATTGCCAGCCAGCACACAATAACAGCTCGATCACCGGGCTTCATGCTCAATGCAAATTCAGGTTTCGTCCGCAGCATCAAATGAATCGCTGATAGTACATGCATATGCGCGAAGCTCCCAAGCACCAACCGCATTTGTCACTGCAATCTTGTCGGCCAGATTTTGAAGTCTGCGCTTTGCAAGCACGTCACTACCACGCACTTTGAGTGAATCCAGTGCCCGGCGCAGCGTTTTGCCGAAAACAGTGTCGGAAAAGGCGCTGTAATACATGAAAGCGCCTCCGAAATTCAGGGGGCGCAACCGTACCACTCTATAAGAACAAAAAGGGTGGGGCCGATCCCAAAGTTAAGCAGGAGCGGCAGCCGAACACAGGGGATTCTTAGCATTGATCCCTTGTCCACTTTTCTACACCATGAAACGGATAGAACCGGCACTTCAACTTAGAACGCACCATCTTTGTTCAGCGCGTAGCGTTTGACAAAGTTCCATCACGGGATCGATCTCTGCGCACAGCCATTCGAGAAGGCGCCTTTACCGCCAAAATTGCTCACGGGCCGGTATGAGTAATCTGTACCAAGGCCTCTGCTCCGCATCGGTTACAGCTCGCGGACACAATGACCCTTTCCTCCCCCTGCAATTCAAGTGCAAGGGAAAAAACTTCAGACGAAGGACCTCCCCAGTGACCGGCGCTGTACATCGAGCCATACTGGATAGCCCGCGGAGCGTCTTCCGCAGAGCATTTAGGGCACGTGATCAAATACTGGGTGCTATCGATGTATCCCACAACTGCTCCTCCCCGCAAAATTCCAAGAAAGGTCATAGCATTCTTCGGAAGAATCCAAAGCATTATGAATTCTGTACCTATGGGCGTTCACGTGCGCAGCAAGACACAGGTCCCGGCGTCCTGATCTGACTGCGACTTGCTCATTTCCACAACACCTCTTAGACGGAAACCTGAGGACGTATCTCCAAGCGTTGTCTGACCTGATCATAGATGCCGTGCACGTCAGGCATGCAAATGGTTACAGCAACCGCAAAGGGAATCTGCTCATCTACCACGCGAGAGTCCTGGTCAGGCTGACGCTGGATTCTCAACTGAACCTGCGCCCCCTCCACTACGTTGGCTACGCGCGCCCCTTCCCATCTCCTAGTGAACAGCGTCCCGCGTCTGGCCTGGTTCATATCAGGTTGCTCGGAACTCGCAGAAACGCCCATGCCATCCACATCCAAGTCCAGCAACCAAAGACGCACTGAACGATAAGCTTTTGCTCCCGCAACAACCGGGGTTAACCAGCCGAGAGTCGCAACAATTTCATGGGGAAGCGCCCTACCGCCCATCGCAGCGGGAATCGGGACCGAGACCGTAACGACCTGATCTCTACTGATTACACCCGTCGCCCAAACTGTGGCGCGATCATCAGCGCAAGTGATGGCCGCCTCTGGGTCCACGACGCCGTACCCGATGAGCCGCCTCACATTGTCTTTGCGCCGTACATGCTGCCGCCGATCATCTGGGCCTAGACACTCTTGAATTACGCTTACTGAGTCAGATGGCCACCGCGCAGAGTGGGCGAGAAGCACCTTGAGCAAGACTGCTCGCTGGGCGTGGGGTAATTCGGTGAACGGAAGACCATACGCCCGCTCCAAAGCGTCATGAATCCTATGGCACGTACGAGACACCAAAGCGGCCGAGGCACTTGTTCCAGAAGTGTAGCTCTCTGGTGATTCGCGACCGGAAACTGGCGGAGCAGCAACCTTCAACCCGTTGCTACGCCCTACCCTTCCGGGCTGTACCCATATACCTTGCGACTCCGAACGCATGAATGCGAGTCGTTCCTTTCCACCCGACATTAGCACGTCCGGCTTGACAGCTCCGCCATAGCCAGGCCCCAGAGTACTAGACGGATTACAGATAAGTATTGAGGAGTACGGATCGATCAACATCGATGCTGCCGCCCGATACTGCTCCTCAACATCGTCCTGATTAGATGCTCCGACCGTCAACGCATTCACTGACTCCGCAGGTGAAATGATAGTGCGCTGGGCCATAAACGCACCAACCGCTTTCACAACAGCTCTAGCTCGCTCGCCCGGAGATCCATCCTCAAATGCAGTTCGACCATTGAAACCCTCCAGAAGCAAGGGCTCCGAGTTGTTTCCAGCACTTACAACAAAGAGAATTCCATAGCGATAGGATAGGTAGTCCAGCAGCCGAGCCCACGGACTGATGCGCCCGTGAAAACGCGCACGCTTGTTGCCGAGAGATACATTGACTATCAGGACATGTGGCGCAGTTGCTTCCGCGCCCTCTCTCATGGAAAGCACGGCCTGGTACACCACATCTACAAGCAATCGTTTTGCTGGAAACGTCTCGTCGCCCTCTCCGGATGAATGAATTACGGGAATCGTATGAATCTGCCGAGGAAGGTCAAGCTGTAGGGTATTTAGATCACCGTGGATGATCAAAGAAGCCATTGCCGTACCGTGCACTCGGCCATCAACCGGGGAGTATGGCTCGAGCTCAAACACGTCATCCACAACCAAGTGCCTGCTGAGCAGGTTGTGCCCGGCCATGGGAACACCATCCAAGAGCGCCAAAATCGGCCCTGCCAATTCCCTTTGCGGCAATGGTCGGGACGGCGGTGTTGATTGAGAAACATTTTCCTCTACATCCAGCTTCGTCGCTGATCCCTGAGGACGAATATGCATGACCTCGTCGACACCAGCGATGCTCGATGGTGACAGAGCAAGAACGCCTGCTACCTCACGTCTGGGCAATTCAACGAGGAGGGCATCGTAGTGGATAGCATCTATCCTTGAATGCTCGGCGACCCGCCCGCCTGTTTCCAGCACCCTGCGCTGGACTGCGGCTTTTGCTTCCAATGCCCGAGATCGATTCTGCCGGTACACCAGCTCGATTTCGATCGCTAGCAGCTCATGGGGATCTTCATCCATTAGCCCTTCGATTTCTTCAGCATCGGAAGGATCTACTCGATCTCTTGGCCCCCACGGCCTTAAGTCATTTAGTAGTGAAAAAACGTGGGCCCAAGGCGCAAAACCCCGCGGCAAAGTCCCTGACGTCGACCAAGTACGCCACAACCCCGTTAGCTCATTTAGTGCGCGGGCGTCGGGCACCATCAAGTAGGCAATAGCGCCAGACGCGCCGGAATCCCCTACCGCCTCTTCCTCATCTATCCACTCAAGACCGTGAACATTTCGGACAGCCTCGAAGAAGCGCGAGATTTCTCCAGCAACCTCAAAAACCAAAAGACGTTCTGGCGCAATTGCAGCAGGGTCAGCACGCAACTCGAGTCCACCGCTATCGCGCGCCAAACTCGCCGCTAATCGCCCAAATGTTGGCTCGAATAGCGTCTCCTGGCGGGAGCGGGGATGGGGCTCAGGACTCGGTCTGTTTTGTTGTCTTCCTTGTCGAACGCCTCGCTGTGGATCGGGAGTCACTCTGAGAAGGGGCTTCCTGGGATCCGGCCTCATGCCTTACCTCTGGCTGAACTCTTGATTTCCATATCTTCATCTCGTGGTCAATTGCATCATCGACGGAAACTGCGCCCAGACCCAAGATCTGACGACGCCTCACATTCTGACAAAAATCCACAACTTCCGAGTACGTAGCAGAGCTCAGGTCTACCGACATCTCAGGCAACGTACGGGAAGGAGCCTCAGGCCACCTCTCAATGATTCGATCAAGCAAAACTTCCACAGCAGCGCGGGTGGGCATTGGGAAATTTAAACGGTACTGGAATCTTCGCCAAACTGCCCTATCTAAAAGCTCGGCATGATTGGTCGCTGCGATCACGACAACGTTACTTGGAAGTTGATCTAACTGCAAAAGCAAGAAAGACACAACTCGCTTGATCTCGCCAGTCTCATGGCTGTCCCCTCGCTCCTTCCCAATGGAATCGAATTCATCGAAGAACAGAACGCAGGGTCGTGAACGCACAAAGTCAAACAACTTCCGAAGCCGAGCATTGGTTTCACCCAAATAGCTCCCGATCAGAGCGTCGTAACGTACGATGAAATAAGGAAGCGACAGTGCCTCTGCCACGGATTCGGCAAATGAGGTTTTCCCATTACCAGGGGGCCCGGACAAGAGTATGCGATGTCGCGGTTCGTACCCGTGCGCCCGGAGCACACCGGCCCGAACATGTTCTTCCACGATCTGTCGTCCAGCCTCCTGGACTGGCAGTGGGAGAACAAGCTGGTCCATCCGCATTCGTGGTTCAAGCTCGAGAACCGCGTCACGCCCTCCCTTCTGCTCTTTGTCAGCGACAGAAAGCAAGCTGCTTGAAGTCACAGCCACGGACGACAAAGCGCGCTCTAGCCGATCAGCCACCACGTGGTGATTCTTGGCGCGCTCATCTGCGGCCAGTGCCTCTGCGGTGGTTCGAACAGAAGTCTGGTCACCGCTAGCCGCAGCCCGCACTAGTGATACTAGAAGATCGCTTCTGGCCATTTGAATACTCACCTATCGATATCAGCCATGACTCACCCACATCCCTGAAGCGCACAGCTCCGCTAGCGATTTCCCTGCAGCGTGCAGCTGGAGCATACACCGTCGAGTGTCATGGGCTGAGACGAGGGCCTGACTGGCCAGGTCTAGTTCTGAGATTCTCGGGGGTCGTCACAAACCCGGGCAGTCTTTTGGTTGGCATGGGGCGAAAGGGGGGAAACGAAAAAGGGCCAGCACCGTTTGGTACAAGCCCTTGATCTACAACCAACAATGGTCGGGACGGCCGGATTTGAACCGACGACCCTCTGCCCCCCAGGCAGATGCGCTACCAGGCTGCGCTACGCCCCGATGTTGCTGGTGTTGTCCCCGCCTCTCAGCGGGCCGACGAGTATAACCGGTTTGATCGGAAAATGGTTCAGCGGCGCAGCAGCTGGAGCACTTCTTCCAGCTCCATCCGCGTCTGCTTGATGATCTGGTTGCTCAGCGCCGATTCGTCGCGCGCGCCGGCACCTTCCAGGCGCAGGCGGGCACCGCCGATGGTGTAGCCCTGTTCGTAGAGCAGGCCGCGGATCTGGCGCACCATCAGCACGTCGTGGCGCTGGTAGTAGCGGCGGTTGCCACGGCGCTTGGCCGGTTCCAGGCTGGGAAATTCGGTTTCCCAGTAGCGCAGCACGTGCGGCTTTACATCGCACAGCTCGCTGACTTCACCAATGGTGAAGTAGCGCTTGGCCGGTATCGGCGGAAGTTCGCGGTTACTGCCCGGATCCAGCATATGCCTCTACCCTTTCCTTGAGCTTCTGGCCCGGACGGAAGGTGACCACCGTACGGGCGGAAATCGGAATTTCCTCGCCGGTCTTCGGGTTGCGGCCCGGGCGCTGGTTCTTGCGCCGCAGGTCGAAGTTGCCGAAGCCGGAAAGCTTCACCTGACGTCCCTGTTCCAACGCTTCACGCAGTACATCGAAGAACGCGTCGACAAATTCCTTGGCTTCGCGCTTGTTCAGACCCACTTCGTCGAACAGCTTTTCGGCCATCTCAGCCTTGGTCAATGCCATTGCCTGCTACCCCCCCATGCTGCCCGCTCAACCGCGGATCCGGGCGTGGTGTTCACGCTCCATTGCGGCCACCGCCTCGGTGACCACCGCATCCACGTCGCGGTCCGTCAGAGTGCGCGACTTGTCCTGCAAAATCAAGCCCATAGCGAGACTCTTGAAGCCCGGCTCGACCCCCTGGCCGACGTAACGGTCGAACAGGGTCACCTGGCGCAGCAGCGGGCCCACGGCGCGGCGCAGGGTGGCTTCCAGGTCCGCCCAGGCGACCGCTTCGGGTACCAGGAAGGCCAGGTCGCGGCGCACGGACGGGAAGCGGGACAGCTCGGTGGCGCGCGGCAGGCTGCGGGCGGCCAGCGGGGCCAGGTCCAGCTCCAGGCCGAACACGTCCACGTCGATGTCCATGGCCTTGGCCAACCGTGGGTGGATCTGGCCGATCCAGCCGATGCTGGCGCCCTCGCGCAGCACCTCGGCCGAACGCGCCGGGTGGCCGTACGGGCGGGTGGAGGGCACGAAGCTGAGTGCGGCGCCGGAGGCGGCGGCCAGCGATTCCAGGTCGCCCTTGAGGTCATGGAAATCGACCTTGCGGGTGGCCAGTCCCCACTGCTGCGGGGTGGCATCGCCACACACGGCCACGGCCACGCGCTGGGTTTCCAGCGGGGCGGCGCCCTGCCCGGCCTGCGGGTGGAACACGCGGCCCAGTTCGAACAGGCGCACGGTGCCCTGCTGGCGAGCGGCATTGCGGCCCAGGGTGGCCACCAGGCCCGGCAGCAGCGCCGGGCGCATCACCGCCAGCTCGGCCGACAGCGGGTTGGCCAGGGCCACCACGTTGTCCTGCAGCTGCCACTGGGCCAGCAGGCCGGCGTCGACGAAGGCGTAGTTGATGGTTTCCTGCAGGTCGCGGGCCACCAGCTGGCGGCGCGTGCCCAGATCGTCCAGGCGGGTCTCGCTGGGCATGGCGATGCGCGCAGCACCGCCGGGCAGGGTGGTGGGAATGCGCTCGTAGCCGTGGATGCGGGCCAGCTCTTCGATCAGGTCTTCTTCGATGGCGATATCGAAGCGGCGGCTGGGCGCGGTGACCTGCCAGCCGTCGGCAGCGGCTGCCACGTCCATGCCCAGCGCGCGCAGGATGCGCTCCACGTCGGTGTCGGCAATCTGGATGCCCAGCACGCGGGCGATACGCGCGCGGCGCAGGCCGATGGTCGCGGTGGCCGGCAGGTCGGCCTCGCGCAGGGCTTCAGTCACCGGCGCGGGGGTGCCGCCGGCCAGGTCCAGCACCAGCCGGGTGGCGTACTCGATCGCGGTGCGCGGCAGCGCCGGGTCCACGCCACGCTCGAAGCGGTGGCCGGCGTCGGTGTGCAGGCCCAGCTTGCGGCCACGGCCCATGATGGCGGCCGGCGCGAAGTGCGCGGCCTCCAGGAACACGGCGGTGGTGTCGTCGGTGACGCGGGTGTCGTAGCCGCCCATGATGCCGGCCAGGCCCACCGGGCGGTCGACGTCGGTGATGACGAGGAAGCCGTCGTCCAGCGCGGCGTCGCGGCCGTCCAGCAGCTTCAGGGTTTCACCGGCGCGCGCGCGGCGCACGGCGATGCTGCCCTGCAGGGTGCCCAGGTCGTAGGCGTGCATCGGCTGGCCCAGTTCCAGCATCACGTACTGGGTGATGTCCACCAGCAGCGACACCGGGCGCACGCCGCTGCGGCGCAGGCGCTCGGCCATCCACAACGGGGTGGCGGCACGCGGGTTCACGCCCTCGATCACACGCCCCAGGTAACGCGGCGCTTCGGCGCCGGCGTCCAGCGCGATGGTGAGTTCGCGGCTGCCCACGGCGGCGATCGGCGCGGCATTGAACGGCACCACTTCACTGGCGCACGCGGCGGCCACGTCGAAGGCGATGCCGCGCACGCTGAAGCAGTCGGCGCGGTTGGGGGTGAGCTTGATCTCGATGCTGGCGTCGGGCAGGCCCAGGTACTCCACCAGCGACTGGCCCACCGGGGCGTCATCGGGCAGCTCGAACAGGCCCGAGGCGTCGCTGTCCAGGCCCAGTTCCTTGGCCGAACACAGCATGCCGTTGGAATCCACGCCGCGCAGCTTGGCCGCCTTGATGTTGAAGTCGCCGATCTTCGCGCCGATCATCGCCAGCGGCGCCACCAGGCCCGGGCGCGCGTTGGGCGCGCCGCACACGATCTGCAGCTGCTCGCCCTGCCCGGCATCGACCTGGCAGATCTGGAGGCGATCGGCTTCGGGGTGGCGCTCGGCGGTGACGATACGTGCCACCACCACGTGGTCCAGGCTGGCGCCGAGGTTGGTGACCTCTTCGACTTCCAGGCCGATGGCGGTCAGCACCGCGCTCAGCTCGTCGCGCGAGGCGGTGGTGGGGACGTGGCTGCGCAGCCAGTTTTCAGAGAATTTCATGGTGTCACCCTGGTGGGCCGGCGCACGCGCCTGGGCCGTAATTCAACAATCGTAGTGCCGGGCGCTGCCCGGCATCCGGTCATCCGGCGAATTGCTTGAGGAAGCGCACGTCGTTCTCGAAGAACGCGCGCAGGTCGTTCACGCCGTAACGCAGCATGGCAAAGCGCTCCACGCCCAGGCCGAAGGCAAAGCCGGTATAGCGCTCCGGGTCGATGCCCACGTTGCGCAGCACATTGGGGTGCACCATGCCGCAACCAAGCACTTCCAGCCACCGGGTGCTGCCGTCGGGCTGCTGCCAGGCAATGTCCACTTCCGCACCCGGTTCCACGAACGGGAAATAGCTGGGGCGGAAACGCATCTCGAAATCGCGTTCGAAGAACGCGCGCACGAACTCGGACAGCGTGCCCTTGAGGTCGGCGAAGGTCGAATGCTCATCCACCAGCAGGCCTTCCACCTGGTGGAACATCGGCGAATGGGTCTGGTCGCTGTCGCTGCGGTACACCTTGCCGGCCGCGATCATGCGCAGCGGCGGTGCGTGGTCGCCCATGTAGCGCACCTGCACACCAGAGGTATGCGTGCGCAGCAGGCGGCCATCGCCGAAGTAGAAGGTGTCATGCATGGCACGCGCCGGGTGATGCGGCGGGAAGTTCAGGGCTTCGAAGTTGTGCCAGTCGTCTTCGATTTCAGGGCCTTCGGAGAGCTCGTAACCGAGGCGGCCGAAGATGTCGGTGATGCGCTCCAGGGTCCGGGTCACCGGGTGCAGGCCACCGCGTTCGGCGCGGCGCCCAGGCAGGGTGATGTCGATTGCTTCGGCGGCCAGGCGGGCGTCCAGCGCCGCACTCTCGAGCACGGCCTTGCGTTCACCCAGCGCGCTGGTCAGCGCGTCACGGGCCTGGTTGATGGCTTCGCCGGCGGCCTTGCGCTCATCGGCCGGGAGTGCACCCAGCTGCTTGAGCTGTGCGGTGATGCTGCCGCTCTTGCCAAGCAGCGCCACGCGCAGGGCTTCCAGCGCATCGGGACTCTGGGCGGCGGCCACGTCGGCCAGCGCCTGGGTGGTCAGGGATTGGATGTCACTCATGGATAGCCTGGACCTCGCGTCGGTATGCCTTCGCGATGCGCGCCGGGCCGACCCCCGTCGCCACCGCTGTCGGGACGGCACCCGGTTGGGCTGCCGCCGCCACAAAAAAGAATGGGGAAGGACTTGCGCCCTTCCCCATGCATTGCCTTACCCGCAGCCGTTGCGTTTGCACGGCAACGGCGGGGAATGGACTTATGCCGCCAGCGCGCCCTTGGCCTTTTCGGCCAGTGCTGCAAAACCAGCTGCGTCGTGCACGGCGATATCGGCCAGAACCTTGCGGTCCAGGGTGATACCTGCCTTGAGCAGGCCGTTCATGAAACGGCTGTAGCTCAGACCATTGATGCGGGCAGCCGCGTTGATGCGGGTGATCCACAGCGAACGGAAATTACGCTTCTTCTGCTTACGACCGATGTAGGCGTACTGCTGGGCCTTGATGACGGCCTGCTTGGCAACGCGGAAGACCTTGCGGCGTGCGTTGTAGTAGCCCTTGGCCAGGGTCAGAATCTTCTTGTGGCGGCGACGCGCCTGTACGCCACGCTTTACTCGTGCCATGGGTCAGTCCTCAGAGGTAGGGAAGCATACGGTTCAAACGGCCTGCGTCTTCTGCACGAACATGGTTCGTCTGACGCAGATTGCGCTTCCGCTTGGTCGACTTCTTCGTGAGGATGTGGCTGCGGTTGGCGTGGCCAGCCTTGAACTTGCCGGAGGCGGTCTTGCGGAAACGCTTGGCCGCCGCCCGGTTGGTCTTGATCTTGGGCATTGCAATGTCCTTGATGATGTTTTGTCACTGACCAGGGCGGTGGCATTGCCACACTTTCCGTCCGTGCCCTTGCCTGCTTGTAAGCCCGGGATCCCCATTGGGAGCCAGGCCGGTCCTGTTGCCGTTGAAAAGCGTGAAACCGTTCAAAACAGCAGCCCCGCGAAAAAACGGGGTCGCCCATTATGCATGGGAACTGTGAGGGTTGCAAACCTTTGATTGGGCGGGGTTTGGTGCGCCGAGGGGTTGCAGGCGAGCACAAACCTGAACGGCGCCCGGATCCGGGCACCGTCTGGGACACGCGTGGCGTGTCGCTACGCGGATGGCCTGCAGCGCCACGTGCGAGGTGGCGCGCGCCGGGCCAGCGCGGTTACTTCTTCTTCGGCGCGATCATCATGACCATCTGCCGGCCTTCCAGGCGCGGGCGGGACTCGATCACGATGTCCTCGCCCAGATCGGCCTCGATCCGGTTGGCCATTTCGCGACCCAGTTCCTGATGGCTCATTTCACGACCACGGAAGCGGATGTTCACCTTGATCTTGTCACCCTCTTCCAGGAAACCGCGCATCTTGCGCAGCTTGATCTGGTAGTCGCCTTCATCGGTGACCGGGCGGAACTTCACTTCCTTGATCTCGACCTGCTTGGTCTTCTTCTTGGCCTCGTTGGCCTTCTTCTGCGCTTCGAACTTGAACTTGCCGAAGTCCATGATCTTGCACACCGGCGGATCAGCCTGCGGCTGAATCTCGACCAGGTCCAGACCTTCGTCTTCGGCCATCGACAGCGCTTCGTCACGCGTCAACACGCCAATCATTTCACCGTCACTGCCGATCACGCGTACGCGCGGCACCCGGATTTCCTGATTCTTGCGGTTCTGTTTGTTGTCAGGGGTACTGATATTGCAATCTCCCAGAGGAATCAAACCGGCCCAGAGCGGATCATCCGCAGGGCCGGGACATTCTTACACGGACTGTTCTGCCTGCAGCCGCTCGATGAAGGCCTGGACGGACATGCTGCCCAGATCCTCGCCCGAGCGCGTACGCACGGCTACGGCGCCATTTTCCTTCTCACGGTCGCCCACCACCAGCAGGTACGGGACCCGCTGCAGCGTATGCTCGCGAATCTTATAACCGATCTTCTCGTTGCGCAAATCCGACGTCACGCGGAACCCTTGATCTGCAAGGGTTTTCGTCACTTCCTGCACGTATTCAGCCTGGGCGTCGGTGATATTGGCCACCACCGCCTGGGTCGGGGCCAGCCAGGCCGGGAACTGGCCGGCATGGTGCTCGATCAGGATGCCGATGAAGCGTTCCATGGAGCCGACGATGGCCCGGTGCAGCATGACCGGGTGCTTCTTCTGGCTGTTTTCGTCCACGTACTCGGCGCCCAGGCGGCCGGGCATCATGAAATCGACCTGCATGGTGCCCAGCTGCCAGGTGCGGCCGATGGCGTCCTTCAGGTGGTACTCGATCTTCGGGCCATAGAAGGCGCCCTCGCCCGGCAGCTCCTGCCATTCCACGCCACAGCTGGACAGCGCCGAACGCAGCGCGGCTTCGGCCTTGTCCCAGGTGGCATCGTCGCCCAGGCGTGATTCGGGACGCAGGGCGATCTTGATCTGGATTTCTTCAAAGCCGAAGTGCTGGTACACCGCCAGCGCCTGCTGGTGGAAGGCGGTCACTTCCGATTCGATCTGCGATTCGGTGCAGAACACGTGGCCGTCGTCCTGGGTGAAGCCACGCACGCGCAGGATGCCGTGCAGCGCGCCCGACGGCTCGTTGCGGTGACAGGAGCCGAACTCGCCATAGCGGATCGGCAGGTCGCGGTAGCTGTGCAGGCCCTGGTTGAATACCTGCACGTGGCCCGGGCAGTTCATCGGCTTGACCGCGTAGGTGCGCTTCTCCGATTCGGTGAAGAACATGTTGTCCTGGTAGTTGTCCCAATGGCCGGACTTCTTCCACAGGCTCACGTCCAGGATCTGCGGGCAGCGCACTTCGCCGTAGCCGCTCTTCTGGTAGACCTTGCGCATGTACTGCTCGACCACCTGCCACAGCGCCCAGCCCTTGGGGTGCCAGAACACCAGGCCCGGGGCCTCTTCCTGCAGGTGGAACAGGTCCTGCTGCTTGCCGATGCGGCGGTGGTCGCGCATTTCGGCTTCTTCGATGCGCTTGATGTAGGCCTCAAGCTGCTTCTTGTCGGCCCAGGCGGTGCCGTAGATGCGCTGCAGCTGTTCGTTCTGCGCATCGCCACGCCAGTAGGCGCCGGAAATGCGGGTCAGCTTGAAGGCCTTCAGGAAGCGCGTGTTGGGCACGTGCGGGCCGCGGCACATGTCCACGTATTCCTGGTGGTAGTACATGCCCATGGCCTGGATATCGGCCGGCATGTCTTCGATCAGGCGCAGTTTGTAGTCTTCGCCACGGGCCTTGAAAATCTCCACCACTTCCGCGCGCGGGGTCATCTTCTTGACCACGTCGTAGTCCTGCGCGATCAGCTCGCCCATGCGCTTTTCAATGGCGGCCATGTCGTCCGGGGTGAACGGGCGCTCGGAGTAGATGTCGTAATAGAAGCCTTCGGCGATGACCGGGCCGATCACCATCTTCACGTCCGGGTACAGCTGCTTGACCGCATGGCCCACCAGGTGGGCGCAGGAGTGGCGGATGATCTCCACGCCTTCCTCGTCCTTGGCGGTGATGATGCGCAGACTGGCGTCATGGTCGATGACGTCACTGGCATCGACCAGCGTGCCGTCCACCGAACCGGCGATGGTGGCCTTGGCCAGGCCGGCGCCGATCGACTGGGCGACGTCCATGACACTGACGGGGTTTTCGAACTCACGGCGGCTGCCGTCGGGAAGCGTGATCGCAATCATGGCTGGGGCTTTGTGCTGGTGGGCCTGCGGCGCAGGCCAGGGAAACGGGGTCGAGGGTGTCCGGGGCGCGCGGCCGGATAAAAGAAAAGCGCCATGAAGGCGCCTGGGCAAGGGGCCGTCATGACGTTCAGCGCTGGGCGGTGGTAGTGCTCATGTCGCACGCTGGACCGGCGCTGGGCGCGGGTCACCTTGTTGCCTCGAGGTGGATGCACCGATCTTAAACCAAACGGGTGGGGAAGCCCAATCCCGCCGCCGGCAGAGCGGAGGCCGCCACTACTGAACGGGGCGTTGTGGCGATTGAAAACGGCAATGATTACCATGCGCAGGTTGCCGCATTGTTCGAACGGTCTTCGTTTCCAAGGATTTCCATGCCCTGCGCCGCCCCTTCGGCCCGCACGCCCCAGCCCTGCGCGGCACGCCCATGCTGAGTGCAGATGCCCTGGCCCTGCTGTATTGCGCGCTGGCCGGCGCGGCGTCGGCCTTTTCAGCGCTGGCCTTCTATGCTGCCTCACCGCACTGCCGCTGGCCGCGCCTGCGCCGGGCCGGCCGCTTGGGCCGCCAGCTCGGGCTGGTGGCCGCGGCCACCTCGCTGTGGCTGTGGATGGGCCAGCTCGGCTTTGCCACTGGGTTCTGCGTCACCCTGGGCGGCTGGATGCTCACCGCCATGGCGCTGCCCTACCTGGCCGCCTGGACGCGGCCGGATGCGGAGGCGCGGCGCTGATGTGGGCACGTGCACTGGCCGGCCTGCTGGCAGGCTTCTTCGTGGCCGCGGCCGTCACCGGGTTGATCACCTGGCTGCCGCCGGGTCCGTGGCAGTCGGTGATCGTGCCCGGCATGATCGCCTTCATTCCGCTGTGGATGCTGGCCGCGCTGTGGGCGTTCGCGTTCCGCACCGGGCTGCGCGCGTGGGGGTGGCTGAGCGCCTGCGCCGCGTTCGGCTTCGGCCTGCTGTGGCTGCTGCGCCACTTCCATTGGGTGCAGTGAGGCCTCTTCGATGAAATTCAGTTCGCTTACCCTGCGTACCTTCACCACCGTGCACACCTGGGTAGGCCTGGTGGCCGGCTTTGCGCTGTTCGTGGCGTTCTATGCCGGCGCCATTACCGTGTTCCACCATGACCTGCCGCTGTGGCAGTCGCCGCAGGGCATGGACCAGCCGGCGCAGACCCTGGACGATGCGCAGCGGCTGCTCGATGGCGTGCTCGCCAGACACCCTGACGCGCGGAAGCATGTGGGCATGACCTTCCCCGGCGCGGAAACGCCGCAGTCCATCGCGTACTGGCAGGATGCCAAGGGCACCTGGCTGTTTGCCTGGGCCGACCATGTCGATGGCAGCCCCACCCCGCCGCAGGCCGGGTTGGCCGAGCTGATCAACGAGCTGCACTACACGCTGGGCCTGCCGGTGGCCGGCATCTACCTGATGGGCGTGGTCAGCCTGCTGTACGGGCTGGCACTGCTGTCCGGGCTGGTGATCCACCTGCCCAAACTGGTGGGCGATCTGTTCGCGCTGCGCCCGGGCCGGAACTTCAAGCAGATGTGGCAGGACGCGCACAACGTGATCGGCGTGCTCAGCCTGCCCTTCCACCTGTTGTTCGCGGTCACCGGTGCGCTGCTGTGCCTGATGTTCCTGCAGATGGCCGCGCTCAACCCGCTGATCTACGACGGCAAGCTGCTGGCGGCGCTGCCGGGGGCGACCGATACCGCGCCGATCCGCGCGCCGGCCAACGAGCCGGTGCGTGCCGGCAGCCTGGCGATGCTGCATGCGCGGGCGATCGCGGTAGCCAACGACAAGGGCCAGGCGGTGTTTGAGCCGGCCTACCTGAAGCTGGCCAATGCCGGTGACCGCAACGCGGTGATCGAGATCACCGGCGATGGCGGCGTGTCGCTGGGCCCGCTGGGCGCGGTAGCGATGGATGCCAATACCGGCGATGTGCTGCACACCCAGCTGCCCGGGCATCGCGATGCCAACCACGCCACGTTGGCGGCGGCCTATGCGCTGCACTTCGGCGAATTCGGCAACGGGCTGGTGCCGTGGCTCTACTTCGTGCTCGGCCTGGGCGGGGCGTTCCTGTTCTATTCGGGCAACCTGCTGTGGATCGAGTCGCGCCGCAAGCGCCGCCAGGTCACGCAGGGGCGCGCCCAGGTCAACATGGCGCGGGCCACGGTGGGCGTGTGCATCGGGCTGTGCGTGGCGGTGTCGGCCGCGTTCGTGAGCGTGCAGCTGCTGGAGCACCTGGCCCCGGCGCATGCCGATGCAGGCATGCGCTGGACCTGCTTCCTGGTCTGGGGCGGCTGCGCCCTGTGGGCGGCGCTGCGCGCGCCGTCCAAGGCCGCGGTGGAGCTGCTGTGGGCAGCGGCGGCGGTGACCGCGCTGATCCCGGTGGTGCACGGCGCGATGAGCGGGCTGTGGCTGTGGTCCAGCGCCGCGCGCGGCTATTGGCCGCTGTTCTGGGTGGACGGCGTGGCGCTGGCAATGGCGCTGGGGTTTGCCGCGATGGCACGCGCCACCCGGCGACGAGCCGTATACGGTGACCCCAACAGCGTGTGGGCGCACGCGCGGGCGTAAGAGCTCTGGCCCCGGAGCCCAAACGACTGCCGATAACGGTGATCGGTTCGGTAACGCATGACCTGCAACGGAGATGCGCGCGAAATGCGTCGCCCCGTTCGAGGTCATGCGTTACCGGACGTTGCGCCGTTACCGGCAGTCGTTCGGGAACCGACCCTACCGACGATTGCATCGCCCGATGCAGGCCGGCGTGCTGCTTTCAGAATTCTTCAGACGTTCTTCCAGCACTTCAGACGCGGTGCTGGCTTAGTGGAGCCTCACTTCCGAGGAGCGCCACCATGCCCCACCCCGTCCGTCGATTCATCGTACTGGTTATTTCCATCACCGCCTGCCTGCCTTTTGCGGCCTTGGCCGCCCCGCCGAAGCTGGACCCCGCCCCGGTCGCCGCGCTCGAGGCGGGCATCGCCCGCGAGGACATCAAACAGGTCACCAGCGTGTTGTTGCTGGTCGATGGCACGGTGGCCTACGAACGCTATTTCAACGGTGCCGATGCCGAAACCCTCAACGATGTACGCTCGGCCAGCAAAAGCGTGACCTCGCTGCTGGTGGGGGCGGCCATCGGCGCCGGGCACCTGCCAGGTGTGCAGGCCCGCGTCTACGACTACTTCCCGGAATTCACCGCGCAGCACCCGGTCGACCCCCGCCTGCGCGGCACCACGCTGGAAGACCTGCTCACCATGAGCAGCCTGTGGGAGTGCGATGACCAGAACCAGTTTTCCAGCGGCAACGAAGAGCGCATGTACGTGACCGAGCGCTGGCTGGACTTCGCGCTGGCGCTGCCGGTCAAGGGCTTCGCGCCCTGGATGCGCCGCCCCGAGGACAGCCCGCACGGCCGCGCGCATGCCTACTGCACCGCCGATTCGTTCGTGCTGGGCGCGGTGCTGGAACGGGCCACGAAACTGCCGCTGGCCGACTACGCCGCGCAGGCCCTGGAACGCCCACTGGGCATTACCCGCAGCCACTGGAACCGTTCCCCCGAAGGCATCGGCATGGGGGGCGGCGGCACCCGCTACCGCAGCCGCGACCTGGCCCGGCTGGGCGAGCTGGTGCTGGCCGGCGGCAAATGGCAGGGACAGCAGCTCGTTCCCGCCGCGTACGTTTCTGCCATGGTGAGCGCACAGGCCGAGACCGACGACGGCAGCGACTACGGCTACCAGTGGTGGGGCCTGAAGCTGCCGGTGGACGGCAAGGAAACCACGGTGTGGGCGATGTCGGGCAACGGCGGCAACTACGTGTTCGTGATGCCGGAGAAGAAGCTGGTCGCGGTGGTCACCAGCACGGCCTACAACCGCAGCTATGCCCACCCGCAGTCGCGCCGGGTGCTTACCGAATTCCTGTTGCCGGCGCTGCGCTGAGGCCGTTCAGGTCATCGGGGCGCCAGGGCGCGGCCAGCACCTGGGCACGCTGTGTGGCCACGTCCGCCTCGATCCGGGCCAGCAGGCGCTCCCAGCCGGGCGCCTGCCGCAGCGGGGCGAACAACGGGGTGACGCGCAACCACGCGGCGTCGCGGAAGCCGGCGTCCACCGCACGGTGCAGGTCGGCGATTGCCGCCGCTGCATCGCCCTGGGCCTGGTGCAGCAGCGCGCGTTCCACGGCGGCATCCGACCAGCCGTCGTCAGCCTGCGCGGAGACCTCACCCAGCCGGGCGGCAATCCACTCCGGGGATGGCCCGCCGTCCGGCTGCTGCAGGCCGGCCAGGGTTGTGCCCAGCGACTGCAACGGGCGCAGCCGGCGACCCTGCTCGAAGGCCTGCGCCGCCCCCTGCGGGTCGTCGCCCATCAGCAGCAGTTCGCCCTGCAGGCGCAGCAGCTGCGGATGCGGGGTGCCACGTGCGAGCGCCTGGTCGAGTGCCTGGCGAGCCTTGTCCAGCTCGCCCATGTTCATCAGCGCACGTGGCCAGGCGATGTTGCTGAAGACGTTGTCCGGGTACAGCTGGAAGTTGCGCGCGTGGCGGCGTGCGGCGGCGTCGGTGAAGCCGAGCAGTTCCAGTTCGCGCGCGACCTGCACGTCGCGGAAGCGGATCCGCTCGGGCGCGCGCAGCGTGAGGTTGGCTTTCAGCGCCTGCGCCAGGTGGCCCTGTTCCTGCTGCAGGTAGGCCAGCGAGGCGCGGGTGCGTTCATCGTCGGGATCGCGCCGCAACGCCTGCTCGTAATCGGCAATCGCCAGCGGCATCGCGCCCATGCAGTCGTGGGCATAACCACGCAACGCATGCGCGGCGGCATCATCAGGCGCCGCCTGCAGCACCTGCCCGGCAAGCTGAAGTGCCTCCTGCGCACTCGCTGGCTCGCCGTTGAACAAACAGGCATCGGCCGCCAACGCGCGCGCCAGGCCACGCCGTGCGGCGCTGGAATCCGGGTCGATCTGCAGGGCCTGACGATACAGCGCAATGGCACGATCGTTGTTGCTGGCCTGCCCAATGCTGGCGTAATAACCGGCACGCTCCAGCACCGGGTCTGCCGGGGCCCGCGGCGAGCTGCCCGGCCGCGTAACGACGACTGCGACGATGGCGCCGACCGCCGCCACGCCTGCTACCGGCCAAGCCCAACGCCGATGCAGGCGTCGTTGCGATCCTTCCGTCGGCGTCGCTGTCGGTGCCTCCGCTGCGCACGCCTGCAGCGGCGCGCACAACTGGTAACCACGCCCCCGCACCGAGCGTACGTAGCGCGGCTGGCGGCTGTCATCCCCCAAAGCCTGGCGCAGCAGCTTCACCCGCTGGCTGATCGCGTCCTCGCCCACCACCGCCGGTGCCCAGACCTGCTCGGCCAACGTATCGAAGTCGACCACCTCGGCGCCGTGCTCCAGCAGGCAGTCCAGCAACCGCCAGCTCAGCCCGCTGACCGGCAACACCACCTCACCGCGCCGCACCTGCTGCGCGGCACGGTCGATATGCAGGTCCAGCAGCCGGACAGTACTCATGCGGGAAGCATAGTGCAGGCCCGGCCGGAGCGTTAGAGCCCGATAATCCGGGCAGCATTCCCGCGGTAGGGTCGCATCCCCATCGACCGCCATTGCACTACCCACATTCGGTGACGGCATGAGCGCTGGCGGAAAAGGCTTCTGCTTCGCTTACGGTCATGCGTCACCGAATGTCTACGCGTCCACGGCAGTCGTTTGGGAACCGACTCTACCTGCGTGTAGTCGGCTTCACTTGAACGGCGCGGCCATGGCCTTCAGCAGGCTGGCCTGGTCGTCATCGCCGGTCAGTTCCCAGGTGAACACGCCGCGCAGCTTCTGGTCTTTGGCGTAGTCCGCACGTAACGCAATCGAGGTCGGGTCTTCATAGCTGATGAAGACCTTGTCGGCGGCGTTGTACAACCACGGCGCCTGCGCCACCGGGTGCCAGTGCCGCTGCCAACCAGGCGTGCCGAGGAATTCCTGCTTGATGCGGCGCCAGTCGCCGGCATCGAACGGGGCGCTGTAGGGCTGGTACAGGCCATCGGCAGATTCGGTGGTGACCTTGAAGCCGCGCCCGTAGAACGGCACGCCCAGCACCAGCTTGTCGTTGGGCACGCCGTGCTGGCGGTAATACTGCACCGCGCCTTCCACGCTGTTCCAGCGGCGCTGTTCCGGTGCGAGCGGGTCCTGCGGTACCGCGCGCAGCGGCGCGTTGAAGGTGGACACCTTGGAGAAGCCGGTGCCCATGTCGTAGCTCATCAGGTTGATGAAATCGAGCGCCTTGCCCAGTTCCTTCAACTCATAGCTCAGCGCGGGATCGTAAGGGCCGTCGGTCTGTACGCGACCGGCCGGCAGTGCGGCGGTCAACAGCCGGTGCGGCCCCCGGCCGCCATCCAGCGCATCGAGCTGGCGGCGGAATTCCTGCACCAGCAGCGTCATGTTGCGACGGTCCTGCGGGCGGTCGGTGATGTTCAGCGGGCCGCCGGAGACCGGGAATTCCCAGTCGATATCCACGCCGTCGAAACTGCCGCGATGCTGCTCGAAGAACATCGCCACGCACGAACGCACGAAACGTTCGCGGCTCTGTGCGGTGAGCGCGGCATCGGAGAAGCCGCCGGCGCTCCAGCCGCCGATGGAGATCAGGGTGTGCAGCTGCGGGTGGTCGCGCTTGAGCGCGGCCAGTGCCTTGAAGTGCGCGGCAGCGCCGTCGTCCACCACGCACTTTCCATCATCAATCCGCGCGAACGCGTAGAACAGATGGGTCAGCGTATCGGCGGGAATGGACGCCACCGGATAGCGCCCGGCCGAACCGCCCGGATAGTAGGCACCGATCACCGCATTCGACGCCGGGGCGGCATGGCTGGCGAGCGGAAGCGCGACCGCAAGGGCAGCAGCCAACAGGGAAGCAGACAGGCGGTACATGGAGACTCCGTGGAGAGGAATGGGCCAACGTTAACAAGGCGCAGGCCGTCATGGCCGGATGTCCTGCGAATCTGTCCGGCGGACACGTCCTGTAGCCGTGGACGGGAAACGCAATGACTGCACAGGGGCCCTCGGGGCAAAGCAGACGCGGCTGCCGGGGGACATCTGCACAGGGGCCTACCGGCCGCGGCGGGGCTCTGGACGCTCGCGACGCCCCTGATCGAAGATCGTGCGCCAAACAAAAAAAACGGGCCCGAAGGCCCGTCTTTTTCCAAGGAGTGACGACCAACGGTCGTCACCTACCCTCGTAATCCGCCGTTGGCGGATTACTCGGCCGAGGCGCCTTCGCCTTCCTCGACGGCCTTCATCGACAGGCGGATGCGGCCCTGCTTGTCGACTTCCAGCACCTTGACCTTGACCACGTCGCCTTCCTTCAGCTTGTCGCCGACCTTTTCAACGCGCTCGCTGGAGATCTGCGAGACGTGGACCAGGCCGTCCTTGCCCGGCAGGATGGTGACGAACGCACCGAAGTCCATGATCTTGGCGACCTTGCCTTCGTAGATGCGGCCCGGCTCGACGTCCGAGGTGATCTGCTCGATGCGGGCCTTGGCCGCCTGCGCAGCGATGGCATTGACCGACGCGATGACGATGGTGCCGTCGTCCTGGATGTCGATCTGGGTGCCGGTTTCCTTGGTGATGGCCTGGATGGTGGAACCCCCCTTGCCGATCACTTCGCGGATCTTGTCCGGGTGGATCTTGATGGTCAGCAGGCGCGGCGCGTAGTCCGACAGCTCCTGGCGAGGGGCGGTCAGGCCGTGGGCCATTTCACCCAGGATGTGCAGACGGCCAGCCTTGGCCTGCTGCAGTGCCTGCTTCATGATCTCTTCGGTGATGCCTTCGATCTTGATGTCCATCTGCAGGGCGGAGATGCCCTCAGCGGTACCGGCCACCTTGAAGTCCATGTCGCCCAGGTGGTCTTCGTCACCCAGGATGTCGGACAGGACCACGAAGCGCTCGCCTTCCTTGACCAGGCCCATCGCGATACCCGCGACCGGCGACTTCACCGGCACGCCGGCGTCCATCAGGGCCAGCGAGGAACCGCAGACCGACGCCATCGACGAGGAACCGTTCGACTCGGTGATCTCCGACACGACGCGGATGGTGTACGGGAAGGCTTCCAGGGACGGCATCACTGCCAGCACGCCGCGCTTGGCGAGGCGGCCGTGGCCGATTTCGCGACGCTTCGGGCCCATCATGCGGCCGGTCTCACCCACCGAGTAGGGGGGGAAGTTGTAATGGAACAGGAAGTTGTCCTTGTACTCGCCGGACACGGCGTCGATCACCTGGCCGTCGCGGGCGGTACCCAGCGTGATGGTCACGATGGCCTGGGTCTCACCACGGGTGAACAGCGACGAGCCGTGCACGCGCGGCAGGATGCCGGTCTTGACCGCGATCGGGCGGACGGTGTCCAGTGCGCGGCCGTCGATGCGGACCTTGGTGTCCAGCACCGAGTTGCGCATCGTGCTGTATTCCAGCTCGCCGAATTCCTTGGACAGTTCAGCCGGGTTCCAGCCTTCAGCAGCAACACGGCCCGCCAGTGATTCCATCACGTCCTTCTTGATCGCCGCGATGGCGTCGCGGCGCTGCAGCTTGTCGCGCACCTGGAAGGCTTCGCCCAGACGCGGGCCGATGGCTTCCTGCAGGGCGCTGATCAGCACGTCGTTCTTGGCCGGGGCGACCCAGGTCGACGGCTTGGTGCCGGCTTCCACGGTCAGCTCGTTGATGGCGTTGATGACCTTCTGCATCTCGCGGTGACCGAAGGTCACAGCGCCCAGCATCACGTCTTCGGAGAGCAGCGCGGCTTCGGATTCGACCATCAGCACGGCGTTGGCGGTACCGGCCACAACCAGTTCCAGCTCCGAATCCTTCAGCTCGGTCACGGTCGGGTTGAGGATGTACTCGCCGTTCCTGTAACCGACCTTGGCAGCGGCGATCGGGCCCTTGAACGGGGTACCGGCCAGCGACAGCGCCGCCGAGGCACCGATCAGCGCGGGAATGTCGCCGTCGATGTCCGGGTTCAACGACATGACCGTGGCGATGATCTGCACTTCGTTCTTGTAGTCTTCCGGGAACAGCGGACGGATCGGACGATCGATCAGGCGCGAGATCAGCGTTTCCTTCTCGGTCGCGCGGCCTTCGCGCTTGAAGAAGCCACCCGGGATACGGCCACCGGCGTAGAACTTCTCCTGGTAATCACAGGTCAGCGGGAAGAAGTCCTGGCCCTCACGTGCGCTCTTGGCGGCGACGGCGGAGACCAGCAGCACGGTGTCGTCGAACTTGACGATGACGGCGCCACCGGCCTGACGGGCGATTTCGCCGGTTTCAAGCGTGACGGTGTGCTTGCCGTACTGGAAGGTTTTGGTGATTTTTGCCACGGGGGATGTCCTTGGGGAAATGCTGTCTTCGAATGGACCGCGGGCGACCCTTGCCGCCGACGGGTGACCGGAAGTCCGGTCCTGGCGATTGATGCGGTACTACCAAAACAAAACCGCGGCGCATTCCTGCGCCGCGGTCGGGATTCCTGCTTAGCGACGCAGGCCGAGCTTTTCGATCAGGGCCTTGTAACGTACGGCGTCTTTCTTCTTCAGGTAGTCCAGCAGGCTGCGGCGGCGGTTGACCATCTGCAGCAGGCCGCGGCGGCTGTGGTGATCCTTCTTGTGGGTCTTGAAGTGACCGGTCAGCAACTCGATACGCGCGGTCAGCAGGGCGACCTGCACTTCCGGGGAGCCGGTATCGGCAGCGCTGCGCTTGTTGTCTTCAATGACCTTCTGGGTGTCGATCGACATGTCTGTTTTCTCTTGGATGCGTGGCCCGCAGAAACGCCCCATTGGCGTACCGCGCGACTCGCCGTTAACGAAAGGATGAACCCGCAGACGCGGGAAAGCCTGAAAAGGCCGCGAAATTGTAACGGCCGCAGCCTCCCGGAACAAGCGCCGGGTGGGTACGGGTCAGAGGTTGAAGCGGCGCTGCGGGGACAGCCGACCGGTCTGGTCGACCTCGCCAAGCCCCTGGATACGGGCGTCGGGGCCGTACACAGCCACGGTGCCGGGCGGCCAGGCCGGGTCGCGCAGGCGCTGGCCCACGCAGAACCGAGGCGCCTGTTCAGCATCCAGATCGACACGCGGGTAGTCGACCAACCCGGCCGCCAGCGGCAGCAGCAGCGCCTCCATGGCCGGCTCGTCGCCCTGCTCCGCCAGGGCGCGCAGGGTATCCAGGGTGACCATGGGGGCGTCGCGGAACGGGTCCACCCACAGCCGGCGCAGGCCAGCGATGTGCGCGCCGCAGCCCAGGGCTTCGCCCAGGTCGCGGGCCAGGCTGCGGATGTAGGTGCCTGAACCGCAGGTCACGCGCAGCGACAGCCGGGTCGGCTGCTGATCCAGAACCTCGATGGAATGAACCTCGACATCGCGTTCGGGCGCGTCGATGGTCTCTCCGCGGCGCGCCTTCAGGTACAGCGGTTCACCCCCCTGCTTGAGCGCGGAAAAAATCGGGGCGCGCTGTCGTATGTGGCCGTTCAGCGGCCTCAGCGCCGCCTCGAGCTGGTCGCGGCTGATCGCGGGCACGGGGCGTTCCAGCAGCACGCTGCCGTCGGAATCGTCGCTATCGGTGGTCTGGCCGAGGACGACGTCGGCGTCGTAGGCCTTGGCCGAACCCAGCAGCAGGCCGGCGATCTTGGTGGCTTCGCCGAAGCACAGCGGCAGCAGGCCGGTGGCCAACGGGTCCAGGCTGCCGGTGTGGCCACCCTTCTCGGCGCGGTACAGTCGGCGGGCCACCTGCAGCGCGGCGTTGGAGCTCATGCCGGTGGGCTTGTCGAGCAGGAGAATGCCGTCCAGGCGACGGAAGGTGATTCGGGTCATGGTGTTTCGCCGGGATTGGTCGTGCAGGCACGGGTGCCGTGCCATACAGGACAACAGCCCTTTCGGGCTGTTGGTCTATTCGGGTTTGTCTTCGCCGTCTTTGGCGTTGCGGCTCTTTTCAGCCGCGAGCGTGTCGGGCAGGTCGCGCAGGAGATTGTCGATGTGCTCACCACGATCGACCGAATCGTCGTAGTGGAAGTGCAGCTCCGGCACGTGGCGCAACTTCATGGCCTTGGCCAGGTCCATGCGCAGCTCCCAGGCAAGCTCTTTGAGTCCCTTCATCGCTTCGGCCGCACGCTCCGGCATCAACGCGGTGACGAAGATCTTGGCGTGGGCCATGTCACGGGTGATTTCGACGTCGGAAACGCTCACCGAGGGCAAGCCGTGTACACGCACGAGGTTATGCACGAGCGTACCCAGCTCACGGCGGATCTGGGCGGAAACACGGTCGGTTCGATGGAAGGTTTTCGGCACGAGGAGCTCTTCAGTGTTCGGGTGGACGGGTCACGACCAACGGTCGTGACCTACCGGGGGGTTCCGGACCCGCAGGCAGGGCTCCGGAATCCTGGCAGGGCCCAACCGCTGGTCGGGCCCCCTTTTACATTACAGGGTGCGCGGCACTTCGATACGCTCGAAGCACTCGATCTGGTCGCCCGGCTTCACATCGTTGTAAGCCTTCACGCCAATACCGCATTCGGTACCGTTGCGGACTTCCTCGACATTTTCCTTGAAGCGGCGCAGCGACTCCAGCTCGCCTTCGAACACCACCACGCTGTCGCGCAGGACGCGGATCGGCTTGCTGCGCTTGACCGTGCCCTCGATGACCATACAGCCGGCCACGGCACCGAACTTGGAGCTGCGGAACACATCGCGGACCTGGGCGATACCGATGATCTCTTCGCGGATTTCCACGCCGAGCAAGCCGGATGCCACCTGCTTCACCTGATCGATCACGTCATAGATGATCGAGAAGTAACGCAGGTCCACGCCGTTGGATTCAATGATGCGGCGGGCCGAAGCATCCGCACGTACGTTGAAGCCGATCACAGTGGCCTTGGAGGCAACGGCCGAGTTGGCATCCGATTCGGTGATGCCGCCCACGCCGGAGTGGATCACGTTGATGCGGATGTCATCGTTGGACAGCGCGACCAGTGCCTGGCTCAGCGCCTGCACCGAACCCTGCACGTCGGCCTTGATCACCAGGTTCAGCACCTGCTGGCCATCGCCCTTGCCCAGGGTTGCCATGATGTCCTCCATGCGGCTGCCGGCAGACTGCACCAGGCGCGATTCACGGCGCTTGGTTTCGCGCTGCTGCGCGACGTCCTTGGCCAGGCGCTCGTCCTCGACCACGACGAAGTCATCGCCTGCATCCGGCACGCCGGACAGACCCAGCACCTGCACCGGGATGGACGGGCCAGCCTGGTCGGGCTGCTTGCCGGTCTCATCGAACAGCGCACGCACACGGCCGTACTGGATACCGCAGACCAGGTAGTCGCCCTTCTTCAGCGAACCCTGCTGCACCAGCACGGTGGCGATCGGGCCACGGCCCTTGTCCAGCGAGGACTCGATGACCACGCCGCTGGCGCGGCCATCGGCCACGGCCTTCAGTTCCAGCAGTTCGGCCTGGATCGAGATCGCATCGAGCAGGTCGTCGATACCGAGACCGGCCTTGGCCGAGATCTCCACCATCTGCACGTCGCCGCCGAAGTCTTCGGACACGACCTGCTCGGTGAGCAGTTCGTTCTTGACGCGCATCGGGTCGGCACCGGACTTGTCGATCTTGTTGATCGCCACGATCAGCGGCACACCGGCGGAGCGGGCGTGCTGGATCGCTTCCTTGGTCTGCGGCATGACGCCATCGTCGGCCGCCACGACCAACACCACGATGTCGGTCAGCTTGGCACCGCGCGCGCGCATCGAGGTGAACGCGGCGTGGCCCGGGGTGTCCAGGAAGCTGATGACGCCCTTCGGCGTTTCAACGTGGTACGCACCGATGTGCTGGGTGATGCCGCCGGCTTCACCGGTGGCGACCTTGGTGCGGCGGATGTAATCCAGCAGCGAGGTCTTGCCGTGGTCGACGTGGCCCATGATGGTGACCACCGGCGGACGCGCAACCGCTTCGCCCTGTTCGGTATCGTTCAACGCCAGCAGCGCGTCTTCGGCGTCGTTGGTGTTGGCACGGGTCACGTTGTGACCGAGCTCTTCGGTGACAAGCGCAGCGGTATCGTGGTCGATGGTCTGGGTGATGGTGGCCATCACGCCCATCTTGAACAATGCCTTGACCACATCGCCGCCCTTCAGGGCCAGCTTCTGCGCCAGGTCGGCCACGGTGATGGTGTCGCCGATGGTGACATCACGCACGATCGGTGCGACCGGCCGTTCGAAACCATGGGCGCCACCGCCGCTGCGCGACTGGTTGCTGTCGCGGCGACCGCCGTGCTGCGCGCGGCCGGTGGGGCGACCACGCGAATTGCTGTTGTTGCCACGGCGCGCGCGATCGGCGGCCGACAGATGCAGCTGACCGGCGAAACGGTTGCCACCATCGTCGTCGCGCTTGGCGCCCGGACGGTTGTTGTTCGAGTTGCGGTCGTCCGCACGCGCAGCCGGACGCGCCGGTGCCGGCGCGGACGGGCGCGCGGCCCGGGCCGGCGCTTCGCTGGCAGCCGGTCGCGGCGGCGCTACCGGTGCCGGCGGGGCGTTCCTTGCCGCTTCAGCAGCGGCTTCGGCCGCCTTGCGCTCAGCTTCGGCGCGCTCCTTTGCATCGATCTCTTCCTGGCGCTTGCGTGCGATTTCCTCATCGCGCGCGCGGTCCTTCTCGGCCAGTGCGCGCTGCTCGTCCAGATTGCGCTGGCGGGATTCCTCCAGCTTGCGCAGGATGTCGGCGCGCTCCTCATCCGGCGTCATTGCCTTGCCACTGGCGTCCTTGGTGTAGGTGCGCTTCTGGCGCACTTCAACATTGACGGTGGTCTTGCTGCGGCCGGCGCTGACGGTCACTTCCTGCAACTTGCGACGGTTGAGGGTGATCTTCTTCGCAGCTTCGTCGGCACTTTCGACGGGCTGCTCGGTCTTGCCATGCGAACGGCGAAGGAAGCCCAGGAGCTTCACCTTCTCGGTGCTGGTCACGACCTGGTCGGGACCACTGAACTTCATGCCGGCTTCGGCAAGCTGTTCAAGCAGTTTTTCGACCGGCGTATTGACCAGTTCGGCAAGCTTGCGGATGGTGGTTTGCTGCGACATTCGGATCCTATGATCTGGTTGGCGCTCCTCCGAAACGGGCGAAGGCAGCGCGGAGTCTAAGCCCTGATCGGGTCAGGGCACTGTTCATCGCTGGCTCATTCGCCGCGCTCCAGGCGGGCGATCTCCTCGGCTCGGGCGGCAAGGATCAGGGCGGCGGCGCGCTCCTGGTCCATGTCCTCGATACCGAACTCGAGGATCTCATCGGCGGCCAGGTCCGACAGGTCCTCACTCGTACGCACGCCATGGCCGGCCAGGGCGTAGGCGGTAGCCTCGTCCATGCCTTCCAGAGCGAGCAGGTCTTCGGACGGCGAACCGTCTTCCAGACCCTCTTCCACCGCGAGCGCTTCATTGAGCAGCGCATCGCGGGCACGGGCACGCAGCTCTTCGACGATGTCTTCGTCGAAGCCTTCCACGGCCAGCAGTTCGCCGACCGGGACGTAGGCGATTTCTTCCACGGTGTTGAAGCCTTCGGTCACCAGGATGGCGGCGATTTCCTCATCCACTTCCAGCTTGTCCATGAACAGCTGGCGGGCAACGCCCTGCTCTGCCTCGGACTTGGCGGTCACCTGGTCCTGGGTCATCACATTGAGCTGCCAACCGGTCAGGCGGCTGGCCAGGCGCACGTTCTGGCCGCCCTTGCCGATCGCCTGGGCCAGGCGCTCTTCAGCGACGGCCAGGTCCATGGAGTGCTTGTCCTCATCGACGATGATGGACTGCACTTCCGCCGGCGCCATCGCATTGATGACGAAGTTGGCGGGGTTGTCATTCCACAGCACGATATCCACGCGCTCGCCATTGAGCTCGTTGGACACCGCCTGCACGCGCGAACCGCGCATGCCGATGCAGGCGCCGATCGGATCGGTGCGCGCGTCGTGGGCAAGCACGGCGATCTTGGCGCGATCGCCCGGGTCGCGTGCACAGGCCTTGATCTCGACCAGGCCCTGGCCCACTTCCGGTACTTCAAGCTTGAACAGCTCGATCATGAATTCCGGCGCCGCGCGGCTGATGAACAGCTGCGGGCCACGCGGTTCCGAGCGGACTTCGGCCAGGTAACCGCGCACGCGGTCGCCAGCGCGCAGCACGTCGCGCGGAATCCCCTTGTCCTTCGGGATGAAGGCCTCGGCGTTGCCGCCCAGGTCCACGTAGATGTTGCCACGCTCGGCACGCTTGACCACACCGGTGACCAGTTCGCCCACGCGGTCCTTCCACGCATCGACCACCTGCTGGCGTTCGGCTTCGCGGACGCGCTGGACGATCACCTGCTTGGCGGCCTGGGCCGCGATGCGGCCGAAATCCGGATTTTCGATCTGCTCTTCGATGTAATCGCCCACTTCCACGCCTTCAGCTTCGTCGATGGCGTCCATCAGGCGAATCTGGCGATCGGGCGACTCCATCACCACGTCGTCGGCCACCACTTCCCAGCGGCGGAAGGTTTCGTAGGTGCCGTCCTTGTGGTCGATCGACACGCGCGCCAGCACTTCCTCGTCGGGATAGCGCTTCTTCGCGGCCGACGCCAGTGCTGCTTCGATCGCGTCGAAGATCACTTCACGCGGAACGCCTTTTTCATTGGCGACCGCGTCCACTACCAGCAAAAGTTCCTTGCTCATTGTTGGCTCACTCCGCGCGCGGCTTCTTGGCCGCCGGCTCGTTGGATGGTTTCTTGTTCGCCTTGCCACCCTGCTTGGGTGCCGGGCCAGTCGGTTTGGTCGGAGCCAGGCCAAGGGCGGCCCAGTCCGGCATGATGCGTGCCTTCTCGATATTCTCGACGTCGGCGGTAAACGGTGAATTGTCGACCTTGAAGGTGACCGTATTCTGCTCGGCATCGACGCCGAGGATTTCGCCCTGCAGACGGCGGCGACCGTCCTGTGGCAGCTTGAGGGTGACCTTGGCCGACTCGCCCACCGCACGTTCGAAATGGTCGAAGGTGAACAGCGGACGATCCACGCCGGGCGAGGACACTTCCAGCGTGTAGTTGGCGCTGATCGGGTCTTCCACGTCGAGCTGGGCCGACACTTCGCGGCTCACGCGCTCGCAGTCGTCGATGTTCACCACGCGCTCCGGCTGTTCGGCCAGCGGCACGTCGATATACAGGCGCAGCGTGGCGCCACCCGGGGCGGTCAGATATTCCACACCCAGCAGCTCGAGACCCAGCGACTGAACGGTGGGGGCGAGCAGATTCGCGATTTCGGTTGCCTTGTCGCTCACAGTCGGCCTTGATTCCTTGAAAGAGGTGCTGCCCCGGCGTGCGGCCTGGGGCCCGGAAACAACAAAGGGCCCGCTGGGCCCCATGTCCGGTACAACTCCGGTCGTGCTGGATGGCCAGCCTTCCGGGGGGTCACGACTACCTGATGGGGAGTCGCACGGCCCGGAAGCCGGTCGCGGGACGGTCCACATTCCGGGGAATGGGTCCAGTCAGGTAGTCCGCTAAGCCGTGGATGATAGCGGTTGCACCGCGCTGGTGCAACGGGCGGGACGTCAAACGACGTGATCGACCACTCCATTCAGCTTTGTAAAAACCTGCGGTCGCCCGCAACGAAAAAAGCGACCCCGTTGCCGGAATCGCCTTTTCGTCTACTGCATCTGCACTGCAGATTTTCTGTGGTAGCGGGGGCAGGATTTGAACCTGCGACCTTCGGGTTATGAGCCCGACGAGCTGCCAGACTGCTCCACCCCGCAGCAGAAGCGGGATTATAGAGGCAACATACAACCTGCGCAACCCCTCCGCCATCGGTAGAGCCTGGCGATGCAGGGCTATCCGCAAACTGCATCGAGCGCATCGTCAAATAAGCTGCAGCTGCCGCCGCGTATCGAGCCCCCTAGCCCTGCGATGCATCTCTGTATTTCGAATGGCAGACGCCGCCCGCCGGATTCCCGTCTGGGGCAGGAAAACCTGCGCCAGTCTCGGCGTGGTCAACTTTGCACCGGCATCCCAGCCACGGAAGGTCTGTTCAGGGTAGGCGAATGTCCGGACTCCGAAATCATCGGCCACCACCTGCGCAACGGATGCCCTGTCCCCGGCCGCGCCAAAACAAACGTTCAGTTCGATGTAGTCCACCGGCGCTTTTCCGCTCCCCGCCGCCTTCACGTGTTGGACCAGCTGCCGCCCGTCCAGTGAGTTCGCGCCCCAACGCACTTCATAAGGACTGCCGTGGCCCATGATCGACATGCTGACGCCACCGTGGGCATTGCGTCGCCGGATGATCACCTCGCCTCGCATGCCCCACCCCATTGCAATCTTTACCGGCAGCCTGGACTTCACTGGCGATGCCGCCACCTGTCGCGCCGCATACGCGCGCGCACCGATGGCCAATCCCGCTGCCAGCACCAGTCCACCCGCTACCGCACCAAAAAGGATTGCGCCCTTGCGGTCGCCAGACAGTCCTTTCGACAGCGCCACGCCCCCCATGGCCAGTACGCCCAAGCCCGCGAGCGCCGCGACCGGAGCCAGGAAATGTCCGTCTGGATCCGCATGGTTGATCGGGTCGCCGCTGCAGTACGCATACGCGTTGATGCCTCCCCGCCCAAACGGACTCATGCTGTCCGGGCTGTGGAAGCGCCTCAACGCCGGGTTGTAGACGCGATACCCGTTGCCCAGGATCTGCCAGGGCGTATGCGGCTCGTGCAGTTCTCCGTTGTAGCCCAGCCGATTCAAACGCTCCATGGCTCACCTTCTTCCCGCTCTTGGCCTGCGCTGTGCGCGATGTGTCTGCGATTGCCGATTCAGCGCGGTGTTGCGAATCGCCGTGGATAAGCGTGCGGGACCGGGCTGAGGATGGAACACCACCGCTTCATAGATCCCTATCGGCTTTCGTCGGAAGTCGTTGACCACGACGTCGCCTCGAAAGCCGGTGAATGGCCGGTCGAAGAAGTCTGCAAGCACCTGCGCTTGGGGGGCCGGGCCATCTGCCGATCCGCAGGACAGGAATGTGACAGGCTTTTTCCCTATTCCCTTAGCCTGGAGGAGTTCAGCCATCTGCGTTCCGTCCAGGGCGTTTCCGCTCACATCGGATCTGTTCGCCGACCCGTGTACGTCAACGATATCCCTGCGGCGCCCCTTGATTATCCGCACCGCGCCCGGTTTCAGAGGCGAGTGCCGCATATCGAAGCGGTGAACACCCGCACCCGCGAACGCGGCCAGAACAAGTGCTCCACCAATGGCCGCAAAAAGACCCGCAGCCTTTCTGTCCCCGGCTATTCCGCTTGCAGCCGCAGTGGCAAGCATTGCCACTGCCCCCATCCCCAACAGCCCCGAAATGGCCATGTAGAAGTGTCCATTCCGATCTGCGTTGTTTACAGGGTCGCCTCCGCAGTACGTGTAGGCGTTGATGCCACCGGCGCCAAACGGGCTCATGTTGTCGGGACCATAGAAGCGCCTCAAGTGCGCGCTGTAGACACGGTACCCGTTGCCCAGCATCTGCCAGGGGGCGTGCGCTTCATGGAGTTCTCCGTTGTAACCAAACCCATTCAGGCGCGCCATGGTTCACCTTTCGGCTGACCTTGGCTGGCGCTGCGCGCTACGCCAATGTGATCTCCGATGCAGGGCCGTGTTCCGTATTGCCGTGGCTGCCCTGGCAAGACCTGCCTGGGGATGAAAGACGATGGCGCGGTAAGCGCCCATGGGCCTGTTCGTGAATTTGTTGACTCTGACAGGCCCCAGAAACCCGATCACGGGTTGCTCGATTCCGTTGGCCACCACTTGCGCCTGTGAGGCGGGTCCACTTCCCGAATTGCACGACAGGTACACCAGCGGCTTGTCATCCAGCCCTTCCGAACGGAGCAGCGCGGTCATTTCCGTACCATCCATGGGCTGGTTTCCGACGAGAGATCCGTCTGATCGGCCATGCACGTCCAGGATGTTTTTCCTGCGTCCCCGATGGATGCGTACCTCGCCCATCCTGAGTCGCGAATGCCTTACGGTAAAACCATGAATGCCACCGGCAAGTATCGCCACCGCGCTGAGGACGCCGCCAAGCAGGGCCAGGAATTCCGCGCTCTTCCTTTCCCCCAGCAGCCCCGTAACGGCGGAGGCGCCGAACGATGCCACTGCTCCAGCGCCGAACAGGGCCGCCATCGGCAGCAGAAAGTGTCCACTGGGGTCGATATGGTTGGCCGGATCACCCTTGCAGTACGTATAAGGGTTGATTCCCCCTTCGCCAAACGGGCTCATGCTGTCAGGGCTGTGGAAGCGCATCAGGATCGCGCTGTAGCTTCGGTACCCGTTTCCGAGCAACTGTACGGATCCACCGACTTCATGAAGCTCACCGTTGTACCCCATAGACGTCCACATGGTCGCGTCCCCTTCCATCGGGTTCCGGTTGTTGATCCTGCGGGTTCAGCGCGGAGTGATCTCATGGGTCTACTTGAAGCCGCTGACGCCTGGAGTGTCTACGCGGGTGCAGGCGCCGATTCATCTTCTCGTTGCGAATGCGGGAGGCTTCTTTTGCAGCGCCGGTCTGCGGTGTGAACACGACTGCTGTGGATTGTGCGGTCAACTCCCGCAACCCCGGTCTGCCAGCTGTTGTTCCGAGGTATGAGGTCACCTCAACGCCCAATGTATCGGCTACCACCTGGCCCTGTGACGCATTACCGCCGAACCCACCGTAGCAGGACTGCAGGACGACCGGCTTAGGCTTGAGCCCGCCGCTTCCGGCCGACTTGATCGCGTTGGCGAGTTCTACGCCATTCATCGGCGTCTTCCCCCAGCCGCTGACAAACTTGTTCCCGTGCACACGCACTACGTCCAACTCAGCGCCGCGCCAGATATTCACCCCACCTCGTCCAAGACTGTTGCTGATCCGTACTCCCCGGCGGGAGGGGCGAACCGCATATTCGCCAGCAGCAACCAACGCCCCCATGAGCAGAGCGCCACCCACCGCCAAAAGAATGGTTGCCGCTTCCTTTTTTCCGGACAAGGCAGTGGCACCTGCTGCACCGAGCACGCCCAGTGATCCAAGTCCAAGCAGTGCGGCCACCGGGAGGAGAAAGTGACCGCTGGGATCAACGTTGTTGATGGGGTCACACCCACAATACGCGTATGGGTTGATTCCTCCTTCGCCGAAGGGACTCATGCTGTCGAGGCTATGAAAGCGCCTCAGTACCGCGCTGTAGACCCGGTACCCGTTGCCCAGGAACTGCCAGCTCGCTCCCGACTCATGCAGCCCGCCGTTATACCCGAGCCCACCCCGAGCGATGGACGGTGAAGGGGAGGCGTCCCGGCGCATTGCGCCAGGACGGGAACTGGAAGACGACGCGTTCATGCCAAGGAAAACCCGGTGGCGATCTCCCAGTCTGCGGACCCTCTCCGGATGTCCGCCACGCGCAGCCGCTGCGATATGCGCAGCCGGTCGCGCCCCATCTGGGCCGCCGTGGGCGGCGGCGGGGGCGGCACATTCGGACGTGGGGAAAGCTGCTGCGGGCGCGCGCTGACGCGCAGTGCTTCCGGTCGCGGTTGCGGCGACATCGGCGGTGCGGAGGGCGCAGGCGATCCACCCGTCGGCGGCGTGGAGACGGTGCTGGGAGCCGCCCCCGTTGCGGACGTCGGCGTCGGCGTTCGAGCGGGACTTGGGGAAGGCGGCGGGGTCGGGGCCAGGCTGGGCGCTGCGCTCGGCGTCCCCACCGATTGCGTGCTCCGGGGCAGAATCTTACGGTGCGTCCAGGCGTAGCGGCTTCCCAGAATGGTGGCGGCCCCCATCACCATAGCGCCGCCGATGGCAAACCCCCGTTGCGTATCGTTGGTGGCGGCCACCGCCAGGCCCACGGCCGCAAAAGTGCCCCCCAGTGCAACCATTACCCCCGTCACGTGCGGCGTCTTCAGCTTGAAGCCAAACAGGTTCGCGGCGAATGCCGTGATCGACCAGTGGCCACTGGGGTCGGTCAGGTTGACCGGATTGCAATGGCAATAGGCATAGGGGTTGAGACCTCCCTTGCCGAACGGACTCAGACTGTCAGGGCTGTGGAAGCGCATCAGCACCGGGTTGTACACACGGTAGCCGTTGCCCAGGATCTGCCAGGGCGCATGCACTTCATGCAGCACACCGTTGTAGCCAAGCATTGAAGATGAGGAGGACACGGTCACCCCTGGCCTGACGGCCGTCTCTTGCGTGTGTCCCCCGACAGGTCATGAGATACGCCCGCCGCGATGAAACCCACGTGTAGAGCCGGACCCCTGCCCGGCCGACCGGACGCCACAACGAAAAAAGCGACCCCGTTGCCGGGATCGCCTTTTCGTTCCTGCCGCCGGTTTGCACCGGGGCTATTTGGTAGCGGGGGCAGGATTTGAACCTGCGACCTTCGGGTTATGAGCCCGACGAGCTGCCAGACTGCTCCACCCCGCAGCAGAAGTGGTTGAGTTGATCTACTACCGCAACGATGTTCTGGCGAAATCGCTGCATCAACAACTCAGGAAACGAATATTACACCAATTGCGCAGTTTTGTATCGCTTTTCAGGCGAGATGCGCAAAAGCCTGCTGGCACCACACCATGATCGGGTTCCAGGCCAAGCCCAGCGCCAGCAGCGCCAGGGCATTCACGCCCAGCACCACGCCCAGCACGCGGTCGTTGTTGGCCGGCAGCGGCTCGCCCACCGGCTCATCGAAGTACATGACCTTGATGACGCGCAGGTAGTAGAAGCAACCGATCACCGCACAGATCACACCCAGGATGGCCAGCCACAGCATGCCGCCGTTGATGGCCGCACCCAGCACCGCCAGCTTGGTCCAGAAGCCCAGGAACGGCGGGATGCCGGCCATGGATGCCAGGATGCACAGGACCAGGCCTGCCATCCACGGATTGCGGGCGTTCAGGCCCTTCAGGTCGTCGATCTTCTCGGCCTCGAACCCATTCCGCGACAAAGCGATGATCGCGCCGAAGCCAGCGGTGGACATGATCGCGTAGCTCAGGGCGTAGAACAGCGCGGCGGCATAGCCACGCTCGCCACCACCGGCGATGCCGAGCAGCAGGAAGCCGATGTGCGAGACGGTGGAGTACGCGAGCATGCGCTTGAGGTTGCTCTGCGCGATCGCCATCAGGTTGCCGACCACCAGGGACAGCGCGGCCAGGCCACCAATCAGGTACTTCCATTCGTCCGACAGCGGGCCCACGCCCACTTCCAGCAGGCGGTAGGCCATGCCGAACGCGGCCAGCTTCGGGGCCGAGCTGATGAACAGCGCCACCGGTGCCGGGGCGCCCTGGTACACGTCGGGCAGCCACATGTGGAACGGGGCCGCGCCGAGCTTGAAGGCCACGCCGGCGATCATGAACACCGCGCCGGTGAGCAGCAGCATCTTTTCGTCAGAGTTCGGAATGGCCGCGTTGATGGCGTCCAGGTGCAGCGAGCCGGTGGCGCCGTAGACCAGCGACATGCCGTACAGCAGCAGGCCCGAGGCCAGTGAACCCAGCACGATGTACTTCATCGCCGCTTCCGTGGCCAGGCCGTTGTCACGGTTGCTGGCCACCAGTGCGTACGAGCACAGTGCCAGCAGTTCCAGGCCCAGGTACACCATCAGCAGGCTGCCGGCGGAAACCAGGATCATCATGCCGGAGGTGGCAAACAGGATCAGGACCGGGATTTCGCCCTGGAACAGATCGCGTTCGCGCAGGTAGCTCCAGCCGTACACCAGGGTCAGCCCGCTGCAGAGCACGATCACGGCTTTCATCACATCCGCCGCGGTGTCGCGGACGAACATGCCGTGGAAGACCTCGCCCTGCCCGCCCACGCCGGTGGCGAGCATGAACAGCACGACCGCCAGTGCGGCAACCGAGAACAGGTGGGTCCAGATCTTGTTCTGCTTGCTGATGAACAGATCGAGGATCAACAGGGTGAACGCGCTGCCGATCAGCACCAGCTCGGGCGCGAGTGGCGGCAGGTCAGCGGCGGTCAAGGGCAACAGCGGCGAGGTGGTCATCATCAAATCCTGGAATTACAGCAACTTGCTGGATGCGATCTGCATCGCCAGCTTCGCGATCGAGGGTTCCATCAGGTCGGTCAGCGGCTTGGGATACAGACCCAGCGCCAGCGTACCCACGGCGAACACACCCAACACCAGCCATTCACGGCCGTTGATGTCTTTCAGTTCGGCAACGTGGGCGTTGGCCACTTCACCGAAGAACACGCGCTTGTACAGCCACAGCGTGTAGGCAGCGGTGATGACCAGCGTGGTTGCAGCAGCCAGGGCCAGCCACGGATTGCGCTGGAAGCTGGCCATGATGATCATGAACTCACCGACGAAGCCGCTGGTGCCCGGCAGGCCGGCATTGGCCATGAAGAACAACATGGCGAAGGTGGCGAACCACGGCATCACGTTGACCACGCCGCCGTAATCGGCAATGCGGCGGCTGTGCATGCGGTCGTACAGCACGCCCACGCAGGAGAACATCGCACCGGAGACGAAGCCGTGCGAGACCATCTGCACCATCGCACCCTGCAGGCCCAGGCGGGCTGCATCGGCGTTGCCGGCATCACGCACGAGCCACAGGGCAATGAAGGTGCCCAGGGTGACAAAGCCCATGTGCGCGATCGACGAATAGGCGATCAGCTTCTTCATGTCGTCCTGGACCAGGGCGACCAGGCCGACGTAGATCACCGCGATCAGCGACAGCGCGATCACCAGCCAGGCCCATTCCTGCGAGGCATCGGGGACGATCGGCAGGTTGAAGCGCAGGAAGCCGTAGCCACCGATCTTCAACGCGATGGCGGCCAGGATCACCGAACCGGCGGTCGGCGCTTCCACGTGGGCGTCAGGCAGCCAGGTGTGGACCGGGAACATCGGCACCTTGACCGCGAAGGCGATCAGGAACGCGAAGAAGATCCAGGTCTGCTCCTGGGCCGAGAGCTGCAGCTGGTACAGGTCGGCCAGCTGGAAGCTGCCGCCCTTCAGGTACAGGTAGATCAGCGCCACCAGCATCAGCACCGAGCCGAGGAAGGTGTACAGGAAGAACTTCAGCGCGGCGTAGATGCGGCGCGGGCCGCCCCAGACACCGATGATGAGGAACATCGGGATCAGCATCGCTTCGAAGAACACGTAGAACAGCATCGCGTCGGTCGCAGCAAAGATGCCCACGGTGACGCCTTCCAGGATCAGGAAGGCGGCCACGTACTGGTTGACCCGCTTGTCGATGGCGCTCCAGGCGCCGATCAGCGCCAGCACCGAAACCAGGGTGGTCAGCAGGATCAGCGCGATGGCGATGCCATCCACGCCCAGGTTGTAGCCGATGTCGTAGGCGGGGATCCAGGCGCGGGTCTCGACGAACTGAAGTGCGTCGTTGGCCACGTCGTAGCCGCTGAGCAGCGACAGGCTGATCACGAAGGTCAGTACCGCCACGCCCAGCGACGCCCAACGGGCGGTCTGTGCATCACGGATGGCAAGGATCAAGGCACCGCCGAGGATCGGCAGCCAGATGAGAACACTGAGTAGAGGCCAGTTCGACACGTCTTCTTATTCCGTACAGGTCATCAACGCAGGTAATGCATCAGGACGCCCAGGAGGGCAATCAGGCCGATGATCATCGCGAAGGCGTAGTGATAGAGGAAACCGGATTGGGTGCGACGCAGCAGGTTGGCCGCCAGATCGATCAGGCGCGCCGAACCGTTGACCGCCACACCATCGACGATGTTCGTGTCGATCGCGCGCGAAACCTTGCCCAGCTTGATGCCGCCACCGGCGAAACCGCCGATCCAGAGCTTGTCGAACCCATACTTGTTCTCCAGCACCGACACCAGCGGCGCAAAGGTCTTGCGTGCGCGGGTCGCCAGTTCCGGCTTCCACAGGTAGAACAGGACTGCCAGCAGGAAGCCTGCCAGGGTCAGCCACACGGCCGGACCCTTCATGGCATGGCCAACGAAACCAAGCGGGCCATGGAACTCTTCAGCCAGGGCACCAATGGTGTTGCGTGCCGGGTCGTAGAAATCGACAACGCCGGTGAAGAACGAATGCACCTGGCCGGGGATGCCGTGCTCGGCATGGTGGCCGGCCCAGTCGGTGCCGTACAGCATCGGACCGATGCTGAAGTAACCGATGAAGATCGACGGGATCGCCAGCAGGATCAGCGGCAGCGTCACCACCCACGGGGTTTCGTGCGGCTCATGCGGACCGTGGCCGTGGCCGTGGTCGTGGTCGTCATGGTGCGCGTCGCCATGGTGGGCATCGGCATGTGCGTCTGCGCCGTGTTGTTCGTCATGGCCGTGGCCATGGCTGTGATCATCATGCGCATCCCGGAAGCGTTCCTTGCCATGGAAGGTCAGGAACAGCAGGCGGAAACTGTAGAAGCTGGTGACGATCACGCCACCCAGCACGGCCCAGTAGCCATAGGTTGCCACCCAGCTCGAGGAGAACTCGGCGTGATGCTTGGCCGCCTCGATGATGGTGTCCTTGGAGTAGAAGCCGGAGAAGAACGGCGTACCCACCAGGGCCAGCGTACCGATCCACATGGTGATGAAGGTGATCGGCATGTACTTGCGCAGGCCGCCCATCTTGCGCATGTCCTGCTCATGGTGCATGGCGATGATCACCGAACCCGCGCCGAGGAACAGCAGCGCCTTGAAGAAGGCGTGGGTCATCAGGTGGAACACGGCGGCCGAGTAGGCCGACACGCCCAGCGCCACGGTCATGTAGCCCAGCTGGGACAGCGTGGAGTACGCGACGACGCGCTTGATGTCGTTCTGCACGATGCCGATCAGGCCGGTGAAGAACGCGGTGGTGGCACCGATGAACAGCACGAAGTTCAGCGCGGTCTGCGACAGCTCGAACAGCGGCGACATGCGGGTGACCATGAAGATGCCCGCGGTGACCATCGTCGCAGCATGGATCAGCGCCGAAATCGGGGTCGGGCCTTCCATCGAGTCCGGCAGCCAGACGTGCAGCGGGACCTGGGCCGACTTGCCCATGGCACCGATGAACAGGCAGATGCAGATGATGGTGGCGGTCGCCCAGATGACCGGCGCATCGGTGACCTGGATGGAGCTGCCGAACAGGCTGATCGCACCGGACCACACCTGCAGGTGCGAGTTCTGGCCGTTGACCAGCATGTCCGATGCATTGGCGAACACGGTGGCGTAGTCCAGCGACCCGAACACCCACAGCACGCCGGCGATACCCAGGATGAAGCCGAAGTCGCCCACGCGGTTGACCAGGAACGCCTTCATGTTGGCGAAGATGGCGGTCGGGCGCTTGAACCAGAATCCGATCAGCAGGTACGACACCAGGCCCACCGCTTCCCAGCCGAAGAACAGCTGCAGGAAGTTGTTGCTCATCACCAGGGTGAGCATCGAGAAGGTGAACAGCGAGATGTAGCTGAAGAACCGCTGGTAGCCCGGGTCATCCTGCATGTACCCGATGGTGTACACGTGGACCAGGAAGGACACGAAGGTCACCACGACCATCATCATCGCGGTCAGCTTGTCGATCATGAAACCGACATGCGCCGAGTACTGGCCGACTTCGAAGAAGGTGTAGACGTTCTGGTTGAACGGCTGCGCGCCGCCCCACAGCAGCTGGTAGAACACGTAGCTGGACAGCACGCAGCTGACCGCGACACCCAGGATGGTGACGGTCTGCGCGCCGATGCGCCCTACCTGACGACCGAACAGGCCAGCGATGATGCTGCCGACCAGCGGTGCAAGCACCACGGCGATCAACAGACTCTTGGAGAGAGTAATTTCCATCTACGGATCAGCCCTTCAGCGAATCGACTTCGCCGACATTGATGGTGCGGCGGGTACGGAACAGGGTTACCAGGATCGCGAGGCCGATCGCGGCCTCGGCCGCGGCCACGGTGAGGATGAAGAACACGAACAGCTGGCCGGCCG
Organism: Stenotrophomonas sp. 22385; assembly: GCF_052045085.1. Taxonomy (NCBI): domain Bacteria; kingdom Pseudomonadati; phylum Pseudomonadota; class Gammaproteobacteria; order Lysobacterales; family Lysobacteraceae; genus Stenotrophomonas; species Stenotrophomonas sp. 22385. The sequence goes on along the minus strand of NZ_JBQEOG010000011.1, from coordinate 76,981 downwards.
TGTCACCCATTTCGCGCGAGAACCCGACGAAGTTGATGTTCACCGACAGCAGCATCAGTTCGATGGACATCAACAGCACGATGATGTTCTTGCGGTTGAGGAAGACGCCGGCAAGGCTGATGCAGAACAGCAGCGCGCCGAGTGCCAGGATATGACCGAGGGTGATCACGGGGCAGCCTCCTCGTTGCTGGACGGCTTGGTGTTGGTGTGGACCACCGGGGTTTCCGACGCCATCTTGACCACGCGCAGGCGGTCGCGACCCTTGACCATGGTCTGTTCGGTCGGGTTCTGGGTCTTCAGGCCGGTGCGGCGACGCAGGGTCAGCATCACGGCGGCCACCACGGCCACGGTCAGGATGACGGCGGCGAACTCGAACGGCAGCAGGTATTCGGTGAACAGGCTGCGGGCCAGCCAGGTGATGTTGGAGCTGTCGGCAGCCAGCGCGGCGGCGTTGTCGGCCGGCAGCGGGTTGACCGCCCTGCCCTTCACCCCGATCAGGATCAGCATCTGCACCAGCATGGTGACCGCGACCACCAGGCCAAGCGGCAGGTAGCGGACCCAGCCTTCGCGCAGGTTGGAGGCGTCGATGTCGAGCATCATCACCACGAACAGGAACAGCACCATCACCGCGCCGACGTAGACCAGCACCAGCGCCACGCCGAGGAATTCAGCCCCGACCAGGATCCAGATGCAGGCCACGGAGAAGAAGGTCAGGATCAGGCACAGCACGGCGTAGACCGGATTGCGCACGCTGATCACCGCCGCAGCGGAAATGCCCGCCACGATGGAGAAGACCCAGAAGAAGATATTTACCCAATCCATCATTCAACCTCAGCGGAAAGCGGCATCGGCGGCGCGACGCTCGGCGATTTCGGCTTCAAGCCGATCACCGATGGCCAGCAGCTGCGGCTTGGTAACGATGTTCTCGCCACGGTTCTCGAAGTGGTACTCGAGAATGTGGGTCTCGACGATCGAGTCCACCGGGCAGCTTTCTTCACAGAAGCCGCAGAAGATGCACTTGAACAGATCGATGTCGTAGCGGGTGGTACGGCGGGTGCCGTCTTCGCGCTTGGCCGAATCGATGGTGATGGCCAGCGCCGGGCAGACCGCTTCGCACAGCTTGCAGGCGATGCAGCGCTCTTCCCCGTTGGGGTAGCGGCGCAGCGCATGCAGGCCACGGAACCGCGGCGACTGCGGGAACTTCTCCATCGGGTACATCAGCGTGTACTTCGGCTTGAACGTGTACTTCAGGGTCAGCCACAGACCGCCGAGCAGCTCGAGCAGGAGCAGGCTTTTGAAGTAATGGGTAATTCGATTCATCACTTAGACGCCCTTCTGGATCACGCCGTAGAACACCATCACAGCCGTCACCGCAATCCACGCGATGGTGAGCGGGATGAAGACCTTCCAGCCCAGACGCATGATCTGGTCGTAACGGAAACGCGGGAAGCTGGCACGGAACCAGATGTAGGCGCTGGCGAAGAAGAACACCTTCAACAGCAGCCACGGGGCACCGCCCTTCCAGATCCAGTCGATCCACGGCGAAATGTCCGCGGTGATCCAACCCTGGAACGGGCTCAGCCAACCGCCGAGGAAGAAGATCGAGATCAGGAAGCTGATCAGGATCATGTTGGCGTATTCGGCCAGGAAGAACAGCGCGAACGCACCACCGGAGTATTCGACCATGTGGCCGGCAACGATTTCCGATTCGCCTTCCACCACGTCGAACGGCGCGCGGTTGGTTTCGGCAACGCCGGACACCCAGTACACGATGAACAGCGGGAACAGCGGAATCAGGAACCAGTCGAAGAAGCCGGAATTGCCGGCCTGCGCCATCACGATGTTGCTCAGGTTCAGGCTGCCGGCAGCGATCATCACGCCGACGAGGGCAAAGCCCATGGCGATTTCGTAGCTGATCATCTGGGCCGAGGCGCGCATGGCGCCCAGGAAGGCGTACTTGGAGTTGGAGGCCCAACCGGCCAGGATGATGCCGTACACGCCCAGCGAGGTCATCGCCAGCAGGTACAGCAGGCCGGCATTGGCGTTGGACAGCACCACCTGCGCATCGAACGGCACCACCGACCAGGCCGCGAAGGCCGGTGCCAGGGTGATCAGCGGCGCCAGTACGAACATCGCCTTGTGCGAGCTCGCCGGCTGGATGATCTCCTTGAACAGCAGCTTGAAGACGTCGGCGAAGGCCTGGAAGATGCCCATGCCCACGTACATCGGGCCGTGGCGGACGTGCATCCAGCCGATCAGCTTGCGTTCCCAGACCACGAAGAACGCCACCGCGATGATCACCGGCATGGCGATCACCAGGATCTTCAGCACGATCCACAGCAGCGCGCCGATTTCACCCAGGCCCAGCAGCCATTGGTGGAGCGGGTCGACCGCGTTCAACAGCAATTCGTTCATGCAGCCACCACCGTTACGCGTGCGGCACCCAGCGGTGCGGTTGCACCGTGGCCCGATTCAATCCAGACCGACCCCGCGGCGACGCGGGCGTCGACCACCACCGGCAGCGTTGCCTTTCCGGCATCGGTGCCGACCTTGGCCATCTGCCCTTCGACCAGCTGCAGGCGGGCGGCATCGTCGGCACTGAGCACGATGCGCGGCGCGACGTTGAGCGGGTGCGACTGCAGCGCCTGGGCGCGGCGGACCACCGCGTCGGTGCGGTAGATCGCCGCGGTGGACGCCACTTCCAGCCCGTCGCCGGCTACCGGCGTTGCCGCCGAGGTGGACACGGTGACCGTGACCGGAGCCAGGCTGGCACGCAGGCCGGCCAGGTCGGTGAACTCGAAACCGGCCAGGGCCAGCTCGCCGCCCAGTGCGCGCAGCACGCGCCAGCCTTCACGGGCCTCGCCCGGCAGCTTGCCGCCGGCACGGGCCGACTGCTCGCGACCATCGAGGTTGGTCAGGGTGGCGTCGATTTCCGGCAGCGCGCCGATCGGCAGGATCACGTCCGCCACGTCGCGGGTCGAGGCGCAGGCGAACTGGCTGAAGGCCACTACCTGGGCACCGGCCAGCGCCTTGCGGGCGGCGGCGGTATCGGCGAAATCCAGGCCCGGCTCGATGCCGTACAGCGCATAGGCCTTGCGCGGCTGGGCCAGCATGGCGTTGACGTCCTTGCCGGCCGGCAGCACGCCGGCGCGGGACAGGCCCACGGCGTTGGCGCCCTGCGGAATGCGGCACAGCCTGGCACCGGTGGCGGCGGCGAAGTCACGCGCGGCAGCGCGGATCGCGGCAGCCTGCGGGTGGTTCTCGGCGATGCCACCGACGATCAGCACGGCGGTGCCGGTCACGGCCTGGCGCAGCTCGGCGTTGCCCAGGGCCTCGACGAACTTCGACGGGGCCACGATCTGCTTGCCGGCCAGCTTGAAGGCGAAGTCGAAATCCACCGGGTTGATCGCGTGGATCTTCGCGTTGCGCGTGGTCTGCGCCTTGCGCAGGCGGGCGTGCAGCAGCGGCAGCTCATGGCGGATGTTGCTGCCGAGCACGACGATGCTGTCGGCGCCTTCGATCTCGGCCAGCGACAGGCCGAATACCTCGGCCGTGGCGGCGTCGGAGAAGTCGCGGTTGTTGATGCGGTGGTCGATGTTGCCGGTGCCCAGGCCGCTGGCGAGACGGGCCAGCAGGGCGCCCTCCTCGTTCGAGGCGGACGGGTGCACCAGTACACCGAGGTCGTCACCGCGGTTGGCGGTGAGGATGTCCTTGGCCGCGGCCAGGCCTTCGGCCCAGCTCACTTCCTGCCATTCGCCGTTGACCTTGCGCAGCGGCTTGACCGCGCGGTCGGCGCTGTACAGGCCCTGGTGCGAGTAACGGTCACGGTCGGACAGCCAGCATTCGTTGACCAGTTCGTTGTCGCGCGGCACCGAACGCAGCACTTCGCCACGGCGCACGTGCAGGAACAGGTTCGAGCCCATGGCGTCGTGGTAGCCCAGCGACTCGCGCGCGGTCAGTTCCCACGGACGGGCGCGGAACTGGAACACCTTGTTGGTCAGCGCGCCGACCGGGCACACGTCCACGACATTGCCCGACAGCTCGGTGGTCAGCGGCTTGCCGTCGTAGGTGCCGATCTGCAGGTTTTCACCGCGATACATGCCGCCCAGTTCATAGGTACCGGCAACGTCGGCGGTGAAGCGGACGCAGCGGGTGCACTGGATGCAGCGGGTCATCTCGGTGGCGACCAGCGGACCGATGTCCTCGTCGGGCACCACGCGCTTGCGCTCGTTGAAGCGGCTCACCGAACGGCCGTAGCCGAGCGAGACGTCCTGCAGCTCGCACTCACCGCCCTGATCGCAGATCGGGCAGTCCAGCGGGTGGTTGATGAGCAGGAACTCCATCACCGAACGCTGGTACTTCAGCGCCTTCTCGCTGCGGGTGGCGACCTTCATGCCATCCATCACCGGGGTGGCGCAGGCCGGCGCCGGCTTGGGCGACTTTTCCACGTCGACCAGGCACATGCGGCAGTTGGCCGCGATCGGCAGCTTCTCGTGGTAGCAGAAGCGCGGGATCGAAATGCCGGCCTTGTCGGCGGCCTGGATGATCATCGAGCCCTTGGGCACGACCAGGGACTGGCCGTCGATCTCGACGGTCACATGCCCTTCCGGCACGATCGCCGGGGTGCCACCAGGATTGTTGGGTTGCGCGCTCATGCGGCGGCTGCCTCCACCTTCTTGCCGTCGACCATCGAATGACCGTTGACGATGTAGTACTCGAATTCGTCCCAGAACTGGCGCAGGAAGCCCTGGATGGGCCATGCCGCCGCTTCACCGAACGCGCAGATGGTGTGGCCTTCGATCTGGCCGGCCACTGCCTTCAACTGATGCAGGTCTTCCATGGTGGCCTTGCCGGCGACGATGCGCTCGAGCACGCGGTGCATCCAGCCGGTGCCTTCCCGGCACGGGGTGCACTGGCCACAGGATTCCTTGTGGAAGAACTGGCTGATGCGGCAGGCGAACTTGACGCAGCACACGCTGTCGTCCAGCACCACGATGGCACCCGAACCCAGGCCGGTGCCCAGGGCACGCAGGGTGTCGTAGTCCATCTGCAGGCCTTTGAGCTCCTCGGCCTTCAGTACCGGCATCGACACGCCGCCGGGCACCGCGCCCTTCAGGGTGCGACCCGGCTTGAGGCCGCCGGCCATTTCCAGCAGTTCGTCGAACGTGGTGCCCAACGGCACCTCGAAGTTGCCGCCCTTCTGCACGCAACCGGAAACCGAGAAGATCTTCGGGCCGCCGTTCTTGGTCAGGCTCAGTCCCTGGAACCATTCCGGGCCGTTGCGGATGATCGCCGGCACCGAGGCATAGGTCTCGGTGTTGTTGATCGTCGACGGCTTGCCGTACAGGCCGAAGTTGGCCGGGAACGGCGGCTTGTAGCGCGGCTGGCCCTTCTTGCCTTCCAGCGATTCCATCAGCGCGGTCTCTTCGCCGCAGATGTAGGCGCCAGCGCCGAGGGCGCCGTAGATGTCGATGTCCACGCCGCTGCCGAGGATGTTCTTGCCCAGCCAGCCGTTGGCGTACGCATCGGCCAGGGCCTGCTCGAAGTTCTCGAACGGCTCGTGGTGGAACTCACCCCGCAGGTAGTTGTAGCCCACGGTGCTGCCGGTGGCATAGCAGGCGATCGCCATGCCTTCCACCACCGAATGCGGGTTGTAACGCAGGATGTCGCGGTCCTTGCAGGTTCCCGGCTCGGATTCATCCGAGTTGCACAGGATGTACTTCTGCATGTTGCCCTTGGGCATGAAGGACCACTTCAGGCCGGTCGGGAAGCCCGCGCCACCACGGCCGCGCAGGTTGGACTGCTTGACCATCTCGATGACCTGCTCCGGCGAGATCTTCTCTTCGATGATCTTGCGCAGCGCGGCGTAGCCACCGGTCTTGAGATAGTTCTCGTACGACCAAGGGGTGTCGTAGTGCAAGGTGGTGTAGACCACCTGGTGCGGCAGCGGTGCGGGACCGACCGGACCCTGGGATGCGTGATGATGTGCCATGTCTTACTCCAACCCGTCCAGCAGCTCGTCGACTTTCTCGACGGTCAGGCGCTCGTGGTAATGGCCGTTGATGACCATCATCGGCGCACCAGCGCAACCGGCCAGGCATTCTTCTTCACGCTTGAGGTAGATGCGGCCATCGGCGGTGGACTGGCCGGTCCTGCAGCCGAGCTTCTTCTCGGCATGCGCGACCAGGTCCTCGGCGCCATTCAACCAGCAGCTGATGTTGGTGCAGAAGGCGACGTTGTGGCGGCCGACCTTCTCCAGCTCGAACATCGAGTAGAAGCTGGCAACCTCGTAGGCCCACACCGGCGGCAGGTCCAGGTACTTGGCCACGCCGGCGATCAGCTCGTCGGTCAACCAACCGGCATTCTGCTCCTGGGCGGCGTGCAGGCCCTGCAGCACCGCCGAACGCTTGCGGTCCGGCGGGAACTTGGACAACCAGTGATCGATGTGCGCGCGCGTCTTGTCGCTCAGCACCACCATCGGGTCGACGTCGCGCGCCGCCTCGAAATTACCCGTCGCCTTCATCGGCCGACCTCAGCAAATACCAAATCGTTAAGAACCAGAACCTGCAGCGCCGGCAGCAGCCGGCGGGTGTCAGGCATCGTGCATGCGGTGGCCATTACCGGTCCACCTCGCCGAACACCAGGTCGTAGGTGCCGATCATGGCCACCACGTCGGCGAGCATGTGCCCGCGCACGACCGAGTCGATCGAGGACAGATGGGCGAAGCCCGGCGCGCGCAGGTGCACGCGGAACGGCTTGTTGGCACCGTCGGACATCAGGTAGCAGCCGAACTCGCCCTTTGGCGCCTCAACCGCAGCATAGGTTTCGCCGACCGGGACGCAGTAGCCTTCACTGAACAGCTTGAAGTGATGGATCAGCGCTTCCATGTCGTCCTTCATGTCCTCGCGGCTGGGCGGAGCGACCTTGAAGTTCTTGACCATGACCGGGCCGGGATTGGCGCGCAGCCACTGCACGCACTGCTTGATGATGCGGTTGGATTCGCGCATCTCGGCCACGCGGACCAGGTAACGGTCGTAGCAGTCGCCTTCCTTGCCCAGCGGAATGTCGAAATCGACGGCATCGTACCTGGCGTACGGCTGCTTCTTGCGCAGGTCCCAGGCAACGCCCGAGCCGCGCAGCATCACACCGGTCATGCCCCAGGCATGCGCCAGTTCCGGGCTGACCACGCCGATGCCGACCGTACGCTGCTTCCAGATACGGTTGTCGGTGAGCAGGGTTTCGTATTCGTCCACGCGCTTGGGGAACTCGACGGTGAAGTTCTCCAGGAAGTCCAGCAACGAACCTTCGCGCGCGGCGTTGAGGTTCTTAAGGGCTTTGCCCTTGTGCCAGCGCGATTCCTTGTACTTCGGCATCTGGTCCGGCAGGTCGCGGTAGACGCCGCCCGGACGGTAGTACGCGGCGTGCATGCGCGCGCCGCTGACCGCTTCGTAGCAGTCCATCAGCTCTTCGCGTTCGCGGAAGGCGTACAGCATCACCGCCATCGCGCCCAGATCGAGCGCGTTGGAACCCAGCCACATCAGGTGGTTCAGGATGCGGGTGATTTCATCGAACATCGTGCGGATGTACTGGGCACGCTCGGGCGCTTCGATCCCCATCAGGGTTTCGATGGCGCGCACGTAGGCGTGCTCGTTGCACATCATGGACACGTAATCCAGGCGGTCCATGTAACCGATGGACTGATTGAACGGCTTGGATTCGGCCAGCTTTTCGGTACCACGGTGCAGCAGGCCGACATGGGGATCGGCGCGCATGATGGTTTCACCGTCCATTTCCAGGATCAGGCGCAGCACCCCGTGTGCAGCCGGATGCTGGGGACCGAAGTTCATGGTGTAGTTGCGGATTTCCTGGCGCAGTTCGGCCGGGTTGCTCGCAAACGCCTGCTGGGCTTGGTGGATCTGGCTCACTTGCTTGCCTCCGTCTGCGCGCTTTCGCCGGCAGCGGTCTGGAAACGGGCGTCATCACGGATCACGCGCGGCACGCCGACACGCGGCTCCACCGAGGTCACCGGCTCGTACACCACGCGCTTCTTTTCTTCGTCGTAGCGGACTTCGACATTGCCGATCAGCGGGAAGTCCTTGCGGAACGGGTGCCCCACGAAACCGTAGTCGGTCAGGATGCGGCGCAGGTCCGGGTGGCCTTCGAAGATCACGCCGAACAGGTCGAACGCTTCGCGCTCGAACCAGTTCAGGCCCGGCCACACGCTGGTCAGTGAGGCGACCACCGGCAGTTCCTCGTTCGGCGCGAAGCAGCGGATGCGCATGGTGAGGTTGTGCTGGTAGGAACGCAGCTGGGCGACCACGGCGTAGCGCTGCAGCGGCACCGGCTGCGGCTGGGCGCCGTCGCTGGTTTCGCGGGTGGGGAACTCGCCCCAGGCGAAACGACCGACAGACTTGCCCTCGACGCCACGGCTGAAGCCCTGCGAGGAGACATCGGAGGTGTCCCACTCGTCGCTGCCGTAGCCGAGGTAGTCCAGGCCGCACAGGTCAACGGCCTGTTCGAAACCAAACTCGTCGCGCAGCGCCAGAGCGGTGGCATGCCAGTCAGCGGCGGGCACTTCCAGCGTCACTTCGCCGCGGGGTTCGACCACGAAGACCTGCGCACCAGCGAAACGTGCGGAAAGTCGGTCGATGAAGGATGCTTGCTCTGCCATGGGGGCTTGGCGTGCTCTTGTCAGGAGGAATGTCAGCGGGCGATGGTCTGCGTACGCCAGATCTTCTTCTGCAGCTGCAGGATCCCGTACACCAGCGCTTCGGCGGTAGGCGGACAACCGGGGACGTATACGTCCACCGGCACCACGCGGTCGCAACCACGCACCACTGCATACGAGTAGTGGTAGTAGCCGCCACCGTTGGCGCAGCTGCCCATGGAGATGACCCACTTCGGATCCGGCATCTGGTCGTAGACCTTGCGCAGCGCCGGGGCCATCTTGTTGACCAGGGTGCCGGCCACGATCATCACGTCGGACTGGCGCGGTGACGGGCGGAACACCACGCCATAACGGTCGAGATCCAGGCGCGCGGCACCGGCATGCATCATTTCAACCGCACAGCAGGCCAGACCGAAGGTCATGGGCCACATCGAGCCGGTACGTGCCCAGTTCAACAGCGCGTCGACGCTGGTGGTCACGTAGCCCTTTTCGAGCAGCGGGTTGTCGCCTTCGGGGCGCAGGATGTCATCGACCCGCCCTTCCGGGACCGGATTGTTCATCAGGCCATCGAGAGTCTGAATCACTCCCATTCCAGCGCTCCCTTCTTCCAGACGTAAATGAAACCGAGGAAAAGCATGCCCACGAACAGGCCCATCGTGACCAGCGAACGTGCGCCCAGCTCCATGAAGACCTGGGTCCACGGCACGATGAAGATGATTTCCAAGTCAAAGACGATGAACTGGATGGCGATCAGGTAGTAGCGCACATCGAACTTCATGCGCGCGTCCTCGAAAGCTTCGAAGCCGCATTCGTACGGCGAGAGCTTTTTCAGATCAGGACGCCGGGGACCGAGGAACCGGCCGACCAGCATCAGCGCAACGCCGATACCGGTGGCAACAATCAGAAACAGCAGAGACGGCAAATATTCGGCCAGCACAGCGATTCTCTCTTGCCTCTGCCGCCACGCCTGCAGGCGTCTTGGCATGGGGGAGTGGACGGAAAACGCACCTGGCGCTTTGCGCGCCAGACGTATCCGCTTACAAACAAAATGGTGCCCAAGAGGGGACTCGAACCCCTACGACCTAAGTCGCTACCACCTCAAGGTAGTGCGTCTACCAATTCCGCCACCTGGGCTTACGTATCGCGCCGGAAGCTCCAACCGGATTCCCCCGACGCGCCGCATATTGTAACCGTCTTCAGGGAGTCTGGGAGCCTTCCGAAGGCTTTTCTTCACCCGATTTCGGCGTTTCCGCCTGAGCCGGCACAGTTGCCTGCGGAACCGGCTGCTGGGCAGCGGCTTCCGGGGCCTTCGGCACGGCCGGCAGCTCGCCGGCAGGGACCGCCGGCGCGGCAGGCGCCACCGGGGCGGACATCACGCCCAGATCCTGCTGGACCGCCGGGCGCGCGCCGTGGCTGGCGTACCAGGCCATGAACAGACTGATGCCGAAGAACACAACGGCCAGCCACTTGGTCGACTTGGACAGGAAGTTGGACGCGCCACGCGCGCCGAACACCGTACCCGAGGCGCCGGCACCGAAACCCGAGCCTGCGGCCGCGCCGGAACCACGCTGCATCAGGATGAGCGCGATCATGGACACCGCGACCAGCACGTAGACCACATTGAGGATCAACATCAGCATTTCGAATCCGCCCTCGGGCATGTCAAATAGCGGCCGCCGCATGGGCGATGGCCAGGAAATCCGCGGCCACCAGCGAGGCGCCGCCCACCAGCCCACCATCGACATCGGGCTGCGCGAACAGTTCCGCTGCGTTGTCGGGCTTCACGCTGCCGCCGTACAGGATGGGCAACGAATCGGCAATTCTAGCATCGAGCCTGGCCACTTCGCCACGGATGAACGCGTGGACCTGCTGGGCCTGCTCCTTGGTGGCGGTCCGCCCGGTACCGATGGCCCAGACCGGCTCATAGGCGACCACGGCATGCTGGAAGCCGGCCGGGCCGACCAGTTCCAGCACGGGCGCCAGCTGGCGGGCGATGACATCTTCGGTCTGGCCGGCCTCACGCTGCTCCAGGGTTTCACCCACGCACAGCACCGGCACCAGCCCGGCATGCACGGCGGCGGCGAACTTGCGCGCCACCAGCTCACTGCTTTCACCGTGGTACTGGCGACGTTCGGAATGGCCGACCAGGCCATAGCGGGCACCGACATCGGCCAGCATGGCGGCGCACACCTCGCCGGTGTAGGCCCCCTTCTCGTTGGAGCTGACGTCCTGTGAGCCAAACGCGACAGCACGGCCCTCGAAGGCCTCGACCAGCTCGCCCAGGTACGGCAGCGGCGGCAGGATGACCACCTCTACCCCCTCCTTCGGCAGGCTGGCGACGATATCGCTGACCAGCTCGGTCGCGAATTGACGGCTGCCATGCAGCTTCCAGTTACCGGCGACGATCTTGCGGCGCATGGCGGGGCTCCTTTGGGGTATCAGCCGCCAATGATACCGGATGTAACGAATGCGCGTTTTCCGAAAACGCTTACATTTCAAATGGATATTGCAAGAGCCAGAGCCAGAGCAGATCAGGGTTGCCCGCTCGTATGGGTTGCGTGGCCGGGGCGGGTGGGGTTACGGGACACGGGTTCACGGCGTGTCGCGGAGGGGCATGCCGGCCCTCGCCCCAGCCGATAGGAACGAGAAGCCAAGCTGTTCGCGCGAACAACAACGCGCCAAAGAAAAAGGCCACCTAGCGGTGGCCTTCAAGAATCACTTCAGCTTGATCTCACGCAGTCGCTCTTCGAGGAACCCATGGGCGGTGATCGGCTCCGGGTAGCGGCTCGGGTTTTCCGGGGTGATGCAGGTCGGCAGCACGTCGATCAGGAAGTCCGGGTTCGGGTGCAGGAAGAACGGCACCGAGTAGCGCGGCTGGCGGGCCTGCTCGCCCGGGGGGTTGACCACGCGATGAATCGTGGACGGGTACACGTGGTTGGTCAGGCGTTGCAGCATGTCGCCGATGTTGACCACGATGGTGTCCGCGTCCGACGTGAACGGCACCCACTTGCCCTCGTGCGACTGCACTTCCAGGCCGGCCGCGCTGGCGCCCACCAGCAGCGTGATGAAGTTGATGTCGCCATGCGCGCCCGCGCGCACGTTCGGGATGTCGTCGGCGGTGATCGGCGGGTAGTGGATCGGGCGCAGGATCGAATTGCCGTTGTTGGTCTTGTCCGCGAAGAAATCGATCGGCAGGCCGATGTGCAGCGCCAATGCCGACAACACGCGCGAGCCCAGCCTGTCCAGTTCCTGGTACAGCCCATAGCCCTTTTCCTTGAAGTCCGGCACTTCGCTCGGCCACAGGTTCGGCGCCATCACCTCGCGGTACTTCGAATCGTCCGGAATCTCACGGCCGATGTGCCAGAACTCCTTCAGATCGAAGTGCTTGGAGCCCTTGGCCGTTTCGACGCCGAACGGCGTGTAGCCGCGCGCACCGCCGGTGCCCGGCACGTGGTACTTCAGCTTGGTCGCTTCCGGCAGCGCGAAGAACGCTTTGAATACGTCATACGCCGCATCGATGTCCTGCTGCGCGATGCCGTGGTTGCGGATGCCCGCGAAACCCCATTCACGGTAGGCCGCGCCGAGCTCGGCGACGAAGGCATCGCGGTCACTGTCGAAACGGGTGATGTCGAGGGTGGGGATCTGGCTCACTGCGGTTCCTGGCTTGTTCGAGGTGGGTAAGCGCGGCCACGACTGTGGCCCGGCTGAACATTGTGCCAGATCGGACAATAGACACTGCCGATACGTTGATACAAACCGATACAATGCGGCCGCGCGCCGCCTCGACCCGGCCGCGCGGCCATGGACGCCGCCGCCACGTCTTCCGACTCACCCCTACCGCCCGACCCTGCATGGACGACCCGCGCACCCCTGCCCTTTTGCCTGCATCGCCACGCTGGACGCGCCTGGCGTGGCTGAGCCTGTTCACCGCCATCAATGCCTGCGTGGCCATCGCCATCGCGCTGGGCAATACGCCACTGGCCGATAACCCCGGTGGCGCGTTGGGGCTGGGTTACCTGGCCCTTGCCCTGCCGGGTCACTTCCTCGCCTTCGGCGGTCTGGTGTCGCTGCTGCCCCTGGCCGTCGGCCTGTGGCCGCGCTCGCCGCGCCCACTCGTGGTCAGTGCCGTGCTGCTGCAGGGCGTGTGGCTGTGCCTGCTGTTGGTGGATGCCAAGGTTTTCGCGCTGTACCGCTTCCACCTCAATGCCATGGTGATGAACATGGTGTTCGGGGGCGCGCTGCAGGACCAGGTGGCGCTGTCCTGGCAGACGTGGCTGCAGTCGCTGGGCGTGCTGGCGGCAGTGGCTGCGGCCGAAGTACTGCTGGCGTGGGCCTGCTGGAAACTGCTGCCCGACCACGCGAGGCGCCGCCCCCTCCTGTTGGCGTGGGCTGCCGGAGTGGCGCTGATGGGCACCGGCCAGATCGCCACGGCCTATTACGACGCCCTGGGCGAACGCGCCGTAACCGGCCAATGGGCCTACCTGCCATGGGCCCAGCCGATCACCGCCAAGCGCCAGATGCACCGGCTGGGTGTGCGCAGCCTGCCCCAGGCCAACCTGCCCGACCCACGCCACAGCCAGCTGCAGTACCCACTGCAGCCGCTGCGCTGCCAGAGCCACACCCAACCCAATGTCCTGGTGGTGGTGCTGGAATCGCTCCGGCATGACGCGCTGGATGCCACCACCATGCCCAACACCTGGGCGCTGGCGCAGCAGTCGGACGTGTTTGCGCGCCACTACAGCAGCGGCAATGCCACCCGCTATGGGCTGTTCGGCCTGCTCTACGGGCTGCCCGGCGGCTACTGGCCCAGCATGCTCGGCGAACAGCGCGGCTCGATCCTGTTCGATGTGCTGCAGCAGCAGGGCTACGACCTGCACCTGTACGGCAGTGCGCCGCTGTACAGCCCCGAGTTCGACCGCACGGTGTTTGCCCAGGTGCGCGACCAGCTGCGCACCGCGCCGTCGTCGCTGCCGGTGGCCGCGCGCGACCGGCACATTGTCGATGCATTCGATGCGGACATCCGCCAGCCACGTGACAAGCACTGGTTCGGCATGGTGTTCCTGGACAGCACGCATGCGCCCTACCACCTGCCGGAGGGCTATCCGGCACTGGCCACGCCGATGGCCACGGAGGTGAACTTCCTGGCCTTCGACAACGAGCATGACGCCACCCCCGAGCGCAATCGCTATCGCACCGCCGTGCATTACACCGATGCGTTGATCGGCCAGCTGCTGGCGACCCTGCGTGAGAGTGGCCAGGCCGACCGCACCATCGTGCTGGTCACCGGCGACCACGCCGAGGAATTCAACGACCTGGGCCTGAACTACTGGGGCCACAACGGCAACTTTTCCGACTACCAGATGCAGGTGCCGTTCGTGCTGCACTGGCCCGGACGCGCCCCCGCACGGCATGAGGCGACCAGCAGCCACGAGGACTGGGTGCCCACGCTGATGCGCCATGGGCTGGGCTGCGAGAACCCACTGGCGGATTTCAGCACCGGCCAGGACCTGTTCGACGCCACGCGCCCGCCGCGCCCACTACTGGTGGAAAGCTGGTCGCAGCGCGGCATCCGTGAAGGCGACCGGACCTATGTGTTCGACAAGTTCGGCAACGCCACCACCCTCGACGCGCGGTACCTGCCGGTACCCGACCAGTCGCCAGACCCGGCCGCAGTGCGCGCCGCCTGGCACGCATTGACCCACTTCCGCAGGCAATGACGTTGTCTGTCCGGCCCCCTGGAACGTTCATGATGAACAAGCCCCTCAAAATCCTGCACACGGAAGCCGCCAAGGGATTCGGTGGCCAGGAGATCTACATCTACCGCCACATGCTGGCCATGCGCGAACGCGGCCACGACGTGTCGCTGCTGTGCCAACCCGACGCGCGCCTGGGCGAACTGGCGCGCGAGGCCGGCTTTGCCGTGCATACCCTGAAGATGGGCGGGCTGCTGCGGATGCTGCGCGGTATCTGGTCGGTGAAACGGCTGGTGCGGCGGCATCGTTACGATGTGGTCAACACCACCAGCCGCCGTGACGCGCTCATTGCCGCCGCAGGTGCACGCCTGGCGGGCGCGCCGCTGGTGGTGCGCTCACGCCATCTCATGAGTCCAGTCAATTCACTGCTCACCTATACGGGCCTGCCGCACCGGGTACTGACCGTGAGCAGCTTCGTGAAGCAGCTGCTGGTCCATCGCGGCGTTGCCGACGCCCGGATCGGGATCGTTCCGCCGATCGCCGTGCCACCGCAGTGGTCGCAGGTGGAGGGTGATGATGCCTGGCAGTGCCTCCAGGAAACCCGCGCCGAGGTCCGGCGCGAACTCGGCTTCACCGATGACCAGATCGTCGTGGGCTGCGTCGCGGTGCTGCGCGAGGCCAAGGGCCATGCCGACCTGCTGCACGCCGTGGCCCCGCTGTGCCGCAAGCAGCCGAACCTGCAGTTGGTGATCGTCGGCGACGGCCAGCCCGTGCTCCGCCAATTGCAGGCGCTGCGCGAGGAACTCGGGATCGCCGCCCAGGTCCATCTGCTCGGCTACCGGCACGGTGCGTGCCGGCTGATGACCGGCTTCGACATCTTTGCCCTGGCGACCCACAAGGAGGCCGCCGGTACGGTGTTCCTCGAAGCTGCGCATGTCGGCGTGCCGATCGTAGCGACCCGGGTGGGCGGCGTGCCGGAGATGCTGGTGGAAGGCAGCAATGCCCTGCTCGCCCCACTCGGCGACCAGGCTGCGCTCACCCATGCGCTGCAGGCCCTCGTGGAACAGCCGGAGCGCCGTCGGCAGATGGGCAGGGCCGGTTGGAAATGGATGCGCAGCGCGCATCGCTTCACTCCGACCGGGCATACCGAAGCTACCGAACACTATTACCACCAGTGGTTGAAGGAACTGGGCCATGGCCAACGCTAGAGCAGTGCCGGTGCTGATGCACCACCACGTGTCGCCCTCCCCGGGCATGATCACCGTGTCGCCGGAGAACTTCGAAAGCCAGATTGCCTGGCTGGCGCGCAACGGCTGGACCTCGCTGACACTGGAGCAGTACGCCGGCTTCCTCGCCGGCAAACCCGTGCCACGCAGATCGATCGTGATTACCTTCGACGACGGCTACTTGGACAACTGGGTGTACGCCCACCCCATCCTGCAGAAGTACGGCATGCATGCGGTGGTGTTCGTGGTCACCGGCTGGATGGGCGAAGGCCCGCTGCGCCCGCACGCCGGACAGCCAGATGCCGTGCTCCCGGCCACGCCCGATCACCGCGCGTGCGAGGCCGCGATCCTGCGCGAGAACCGCCACGACGATGTGATGATGCGCTGGAGCGAAGCGCGCGCCATGATCGAGGCCGGCACCTTCGAAGTGCACTGCCACACCCACACCCACACCCGCTGGATGAAGCAGGACATCAGCCGCGAACAGAAGCGCGACGGCATCGCCCGCGACCTGGAAATGGCGCGCAGCGTGCTGCAGGAACAGCTGGGCGAAGTGTCCGACACGCTGTGCTGGCCCTACGGCGATTTCGACGAGGATTACCTGCCGATCGCACGCGCTCAGGGCTTCCGTTACCTGCACACCACCCATCCGTTCGGCCGCAACGTGGTCGGCGGCGATCCGGAACACATCTACCGGTTCGCCATCCGCAACCGTCCCGCCAGCTGGTTGCGCAAGCGCATCGCGTGGAGTTACCACCCGTTAATCGCGCCGGTGTTCAACCGGTTCAAGGCGAAGCAGAAGAAGATGGTGCCGGGGCCGTAGGGCAACCCTGCGTGGCTGGCTTCCCGCACAAAAAAACCCGGCCGAAGCCAGGTTTTTCATTACGCTGCGGCGGCTGCCTTGACTGCGCTGGACAGACTGTCCAGCGTCGCCTGCATCAGCTCGGCCGTATCGGCCTCGACGGTGACGCGCACCACCGGCTCGGTGCCGGACGGGCGCAGGAACGCGCGACCGCGACCTTTGACTGCCTGCTGCGCAGCGGCCAGCGCCGTCTGCACGCCTTCGGACTGCACGATCGCTTTGGCTGAAACATCCCCCAGGCGCACGTTGACCGTCTTCTGCGGCACCCGGGTCAGCCCGACCAGCGATCCGCGCAGGCTCTTGCCTTCGCGACGCAGCACTTCCAGCACCTGCAGCGCACTGATGATGGCGTCGCCCGTGGTGGCGCGATCCAGGCACAACAGGTGCCCCGACGCTTCACCACCGAGCACCCCGCCACCTTCCACCAGCGCCTGGTGCACGTAGCGGTCGCCCACGTTGCTGCGCTGGAACGGCAGCCCCAGGCGCTCCAGCGCCTGCTCCAGGCCGAAGTTGGTCATCAGCGTGCCGACCACCGGACCGCGCAGGCGCCCACTGCGCTGCCACGACGGGGCCAGCACATACAGAAGGTCATCGCCATCGACCGGGTTGCCCTGGTCATCGGCCATCAGCACGCGGTCACCATCGCCATCGAACGCGATGCCCAGGTCCGCGCCCACCTCGCGCACCTTGGCCGCCAGGTTGTCGATGTGCATGGACCCGACGCCATCGTTGATGTTGACCCCGTTCGGCTCGGCACCGATGGCCACCACCTCCGCCCCCATCTCGCGGAACAGCAGCGGGGCGATGTGGTACGTGGCGCCGTGCGCGCAGTCCAGCACGATCTTCAATCCGCGCAGGTCGAACCCGCGCGGCACGCTGGCCTTGCAGAACTCGATGTAACGGCCCACCGCATCGCGGCCGCGCGCCGCCTTGCCCAACCGATCCGAATCGGCCGTGGTGAAGTCGGTATCCAGCGCCGCTTCCAGCGCCAGCTCCGTGGCATCGTCGAGCTTCTCGCCATCGGCAGAGAAGAACTTGATGCCATTGTCGTAATGCGGGTTGTGCGACGCACTGATCACGATGCCGGCGTCGGCGCCCAGCGTGCGGGTCAGGAATGCGACCGCTGGCGTGGGCATCGGCCCAAGCAGCTGCACATCCGCCCCGGCGGCCACCAGCCCGGCTTCCAGCGCCGCTTCGAACATGTAGCCCGAAATGCGCGTGTCCTTGCCGATCACCACCACCGGCCGGCGGCCCGGGCCATGCCCGTTGCGCTCGGTCAGCACCCGGCCCAGCGCATTGCCCAGGCGCAGCACGAAGTCCGCCGAGATGACACCCTGCCCGACCCGGCCACGGATGCCGTCGGTGCCGAAATACTTCCGCGCGCCCATCAGGCAGCAGCGCCCGGGGCGGGCTGGCGGCCCAGCATGGCCAGCAGCTCGGATAGACGGTCCCGCATTTCCCGGCGGTCGCAGATCTGGTCGATGGCGCCGTGCTCGAGCAGGAACTCCGAGCGCTGGAAGCCTTCCGGCAGCTTCTCGCGTACGGTCTGCTCGATCACGCGCGGGCCAGCGAAGCCGATCAGCGCCTGCGGCTCGGCGATGTTGATGTCGCCCAGCATCGCGAACGACGCCGACACGCCGCCGGTGGTGGGATGGGTCAATACCGAAATGTACGGCAGCCCCGCGGCACGCAGGCGCCCCAGCGCGGCCGAAGTCTTGGCCATCTGCATCAGCGAGAACAGGCCCTCCTGCATGCGCGCGCCGCCGCTGGCGGAGAAGCACACGTAGGGCGCGCCGATTTCAAGCGCCTTTTCCGCGGCCAGCGAGAAGCGCTCGCCGACCACCGAGCCCATCGAGCCGCCCATGAAGGCGAAGTCGAAGGCCGAGGCCACCAGCGGGCGGCCCTTGAGCAGGCCCTGCATGGCAATCAGCGCGTCGTACTCGCCGGTGTTCTTCTGCGAGGCCTTGATGCGCTCGCCGTACTTTTTCTGGTCCTTGAACTTGAGCAGGTCGGTCGGCCCCAGGCGCGCGGCGATTTCCGTGGTGCTGTCGGCGTCGAACAACGACGCCAGGCGCGCCCGCGCGCGGATGGCCATGTGGTGGCCACACTTGGGGCAGACTTCCAGGTTTTCTTCCAGCTCAGGACCGTAAAGCGCGCTGCCGCAGCTGCTGCACTTTTCCCACAGGCCCTCGGGGACACTGCGCTTCTTGCTGGGGACGTTGTCGGTGCGGATGCCCGACGGCATCAACTTGCTGAGCCAACTCATGCGGGATGACACTTCCGTTCAGGGCGGCCCGTGGGCCGCAAAGGCCGACAGTCTAGCTCACCCGTTCCACGGCCGGGACCCCCCACCCCGCCGCGTAAATCCGGCGTGAAAACCATGCTGGGCCGTACGTTCCGGGCGATGGCGGGGTTGGTCGTGCGGCCCGGCACGACCAACGGTCGCGTCCTACCGGTAGCGCACGACCGTTGGTCGTGCGGCGGCCGGGTCAGCAAATTCCATCCAGCGCTTCGCGCAGCGGCTGCAGAAAACTGCGCGCCACGCGCGCGGCCGTGGTGGCATCGTCCGCCTCGGCCAACGCCG
Source organism: Stenotrophomonas sp. 22385 (assembly GCF_052045085.1). NCBI lineage: Bacteria > Pseudomonadati > Pseudomonadota > Gammaproteobacteria > Lysobacterales > Lysobacteraceae > Stenotrophomonas > Stenotrophomonas sp. 22385. The sequence continues at coordinate 57,948 of NZ_JBQEOG010000011.1, read as the reverse complement.
CGACCAGCGCACTGCCGACCACCACCCCATCGGCTTCCGCTGCCATGGCGGCGGCGCTCTGCGCGTCCTTGATGCCGAACCCGGCCACTACCGGCGCGGTCGAGCGGCTGCGCAGGTCGCGCAGGCGTGCGCCGGCAGCGCTGCTGTCGAGCCGCTCGGACGCGCCGGTGACACCGGCAAAGCTCACGTAATAGAGGTAGCCCCTGGCCATCGACGCAAGCAGGTCCAACCGATCGTCAGCGGTGGTCGGCGACGCGAGCAGGATCAGCGCCAGCCCGGCCGCGTTGAAGATCTCCAGGGTTTCGGCAGCCTCTTCCGGCGGCAGGTCCACCAGCAGCACGCCATCCACCCCTGCAGCGATCGCGGCCTCGGCAAACCGCGCCGTACCATGGATCTCCACCGGGTTCAGGTACCCCATCAGCACCACCGGGGTGGTGGTGTCGTCACGGCGGAAGGCCTGTACTGTTTCCAGTACGTAGCGCAGGCCGGCCCCGCGCGCCAGCGCGCGTTCGGAGCTGCGCTGGATGGTCGGGCCATCGGCCATCGGGTCGGAAAACGGCACCCCGAGCTCGATCACGTCGGCACCGGCGGCCGCCAGCGCGTGCATCACCGGCACGGTTGCATCCAGGCCCGGATCGCCGGCGGTGATGAACGGAATCAGCGCCTTGCGGTGGCTGGCACGCAGGCGGGCGAAACAGGTATCGATACGGGCAACAGGCATCTCAGGCACATCCTTCTTTCAATTCAACGGCGCCACTGGCGCCCCAGTACAGCTTCGATATCGCTCCGTCGAAGATCTCCAGCCGGATGGCCAGATCCGAACCGGGGTCCTGCCAGGTCAGGTACGCACCCACCTCCGGGTCATCGGCATGCGGCGAGCGGCTGATGCCCGGGGGCAGGCGCTTGAGCGCTTCGTCCAGCGACATGCCCAGGCGCACGCCGAACGGCCCCGGCTGGACAATCGCCTCGTAGGAGCCGTCGATGGTGTCCAGGTCAAAGCGCTGTACGTGGCCATCCTGGACCATCATCGACACGCCTTCGGGCAGGCTGCCGCGCTCGTAGTACTCGCATTCGCCCGGGCCCTTGCCCCCGCCGTCGCTCAGGCCAGCCGAATGCCATGTACCGTCCGCTTCGACCTCGCTGAAACGCTGGCCTACGAGTACATCACCCGCATGGTCCAGCGCGACCGAGACAATCGCGGGCGCAGTGCCACCGTCGGCGGGCACTGCGCCCTGCGGCGCATCCTCGATGGGGCGATCCGCCGCATCGTCATTACTTGCCGGCAGCCGAACGGGCGCAATGGCCATCGGCGTCGCGGCCGGGGCCAGTACCGGCGGTTCCGGCGGCTTGCAGCCGCCCAGGCCGACTACGATCAGCAGCGCACTTCCCTGGCGCAGCACCGGATTCACAGGACCAGGCCCTCACGCGCGGCGATGGTGTGCACGTCCTTGTCGCCCCGGCCGGACAGGTTGCACAGCACCAGCTTGTCGCTGGGCAGCTCGCGCGCGATCTTGATCGCCTGGGCCACCGCATGGCTGGACTCCAGCGCGGCCAGGATGCCTTCGCTGTGTGCCAGCTGGTGGAACGCGGCCAGCGCTTCGTCGTCGGTGATGCCCACGTATTCGGCCCGACCGGCATCGGCCAGGAAGGCGTGTTCCGGGCCCACGCCCGGGTAATCCAGCCCGGCCGAGACCGAGTGGGTTTCGATGATCTGGCCGTCGTCATCGCAGATCACATAGGTCCGGTTGCCGTGCAGCACGCCGGGGCGCCCCGCAGCGATCGAGGCCGCGTGGCGCCCGGTCTCGATGCCGTCACCGGCCGCTTCGGCGCCGACGATGCGCACGTCACGATCGTTGAGGAAGGCATGGAACAGGCCGATGGCATTGCTGCCGCCGCCGACGCAGGCAGTGATCGCATCGGGCAGGCGGCCGTAATCGGTGAGCATCTGTGCGCGGGCTTCACGGCCGACGATGGCGTTGAAGTCGCGCACCATGCGCGGGTACGGGTCCGGGCCGGCCACGGTGCCGATGATGTAGAAGGTGTCGCGTACGTTGGTGACCCAGTCGCGCATGGCTTCGTTGAGCGCGTCCTTGAGCGTGGCCGAGCCGGAGGTGACCGGGACCACGGTCGCGCCGAGCAGTTTCATGCGGTACACGTTGATCTTCTGCCGCTCGATGTCGGTGGCGCCCATGTACACCACGCATTCCAACCCCAGCCGTGCCGCCACGGTGGCGCTGGCCACGCCGTGCTGGCCGGCCCCGGTCTCGGCGATGATGCGCTTCTTGCCCATCCGCGCCGCCAGCAGGGCCTGGCCGATGGTGTTGTTGATCTTGTGCGCGCCGGTGTGGTTCAGGTCTTCGCGCTTGAGCAGGATCTGCGCGCCGCCGACCTGCCGGCTCAGTCGCTCGGCGTGGTAGATCGGGCTGGGCCGGCCCACGTAGTGGGTGAGGTCCTTGTCGTAGGCGGCGATGAATGCGGGGTCACGGCGCGCTTCGTCATAGGCCGCCGCCAGCTCCTGCAGTGGCCCGATGAGCGTTTCGGCAACGAAACTGCCGCCATAGCGGCCGAAATGGCCGTTGGCGTCGGGATAGGCGTGGAAATCGGTGATGGGCGGAACGGGCAATACGGACATGACGCGACAGCCGTTGGAGACAGGCTGACAATTTAGCGCACATGTGATGACCGGAATATCGATATTATCTGCACGTACACGTCAGGAAAACTCACATGAGCCAGACGCCACTGCCGCCCCTCAACGCGCTGCGCAGCTTTGAAGCCACCGCCCGGCTGGGCGGCGTGGCACGCGCCGCAGAAGCGCTGCATGTCACCCACGGGGCGATCAGCCGCCAGCTGCGGCTGCTCGAGGAGCACCTGGGGCTGGCGTTGTTCGAGCGCGCCGGGCGTGGGTTGCGCCTGACCGCCGCCGGCCAGGCGCTGCAGGTTGCCTGCGCCGGGGCGTTCACCCAGATCCGCGAGGCGGTAGACACCCTGCAGCGCCGGCAGCGGCCGGAGGCGCTGGTGCTCGGTTGCAGCGGCAGCATCCTGGCGCGTTGGATGATTCCACGCCTGCCCGCCCTGCAGGCCGACCTGCCGCAGGTGCCGCTGCACTGGTCGGCGCAGGACGGCAGCTTCACCGAACAGCAGCAGGCGCTGGATGCGGTGCTGCTGCTGGCGCAGCCGCCGTGGCCGCGTGGCTGGCAGGTGCGCGAACTGGCCCCGGAACGGGTTGGCGTGGTGGTCAGCCCACAGCATCCGGCTGCGGCGCGCCTGCGCCAGCAGCCCCCGCAGGCGCTGCTGCGCGAACCGCTGCTGCACACCACCTCGCGCCCGCAGGCGTGGCCGGACTGGGCGTTGTCGCATCATCTGGATCCGGCGCAGCTGCGGCTGGGCACCGCATTCGACCACCTCTACTATCTGCTGGAAGCGGCCGTGGCCGGACTGGGCGTGGCGATCGCGCCGGAGCCGCTGGTGGCCGATGAGCTGGCGGCGGGGCGCCTGCTGGCGCCGTGGGGATTTGCTGCGACCGGCGGGTTCTGGGTGCTGGCCACGCCAGAGGGCGCGCAGGATGCGCGGATAGAATCCCTTTCGGAATGGCTGACCGAACAGCTGCGGTAGTGTCGCACCCCAGTCGACCGCCGATAGCGGTGATCAGTGCTTTGGGGCATGGACGTCGGCCCGGCACGCGCCTTCGCTCAGTTGCAATGCCTTCCCGGGCGATGACGGTGCATCGGCAGTCGACTGGGGTGCGACCCTACCGGCGTGTTCGCAACACCGGCGTGTTCGCGACCGTGTTCGGCGCTAATCGGCTTCGTGACAGTCCGCGCGGCGGACTTCTTCGACGAACTTGCGCATCTTGTAGCCGTCCTTGATGCCCGGCTCGGTTTCGATGCCGCTGGAGACGTCCACACCCCACGGCAGGGTGGCGACGATGGCGTCGAACACGTTGTCCGGGGTAATGCCCCCGGCCAGCAGGAACGGCCGGTGCAGGCCGGTCGGCAGACGGGTCCAGTCGAACGCCACGCCGGTGCCACCACCGCCGCCCGGGGCGTGGCTGTCGAACAGAAAGCCGGCCGCGCTCGGGTAGCGCAGCTGCAGCTGGCGCGCATTGACCTCTTCGCGGCCGCCCATGGCCACCGCCTTCAGATAGGGCATGTTGAAGCTGCGGCAGAAGGATTCGTCTTCGTCGCCATGGAACTGCAGCAGGGTCGGTCGCACCGTGCGCAACACCTCACGCACCTCCTCCTTGCTGTTGTCGCGGAACAGCGCGACCACGTCGACCATCGGCGCGATTGCCTGGCGCATGGCACGGGCTTCGGCCGGCGCCACCCGGCGCCGGCTTTCACGGGCGAAGATGAACCCGACTGCATCCACGCCCAGTTCGCCGGCCAGGCGCACGTCGCCGGCCCGTGTCATGCCGCAGAACTTGATGCGGGTGCGGTAAAAGGAGCGGCTCATAGGGTGACCTCGGCGGGCAGGTGCCAGTTGTCGGGGTACAACGGGCCAATGAATACAAGGCCCTGGGGCGGTGCGGTCGGGCCGGCCACAGTGCGGTCCTGGCCGGCGAGCAGCTCGGCCATCCACGACACCGGCTTTTCCCCACAGCCAATCAGGATCAATGAGCCGACGATATTGCGCACCATGTGATGAAGGAATGCATTGGCCTGAACGCAGACCTCCACGATCTCATCCTGTCGGGTCACGCTGATTGCCTGCAGGTCGCGCCGGGCATGCAGGGCCTCGCACTGGACACTGCGGAACGCGCTGAAGTCGTTCTCGCCGAGCAGGGCCTGCCCCGCCTCGTGCATCAGGCCGGCATCGAGCGGCCGCCGCTCCCAGCTCAGGGTCTGGCGGTACAGCGCCGGGCGGATCTGCCGGTTGAGCAGCCGATACCGGTAACGCCGGGCCCGCGCCGAAAACCGCGCGTGGAAATCATCCGCCACCGGCACGCACCAGCGCACCGCGATGGAGCGTGGCAGCCGGGTGGTGGTGCCCAGGGTCCAGCCGCGCGGGTCGCGCACCACGTCGGTGTCGAAGTGCACCACCTGGCATTCGCCATGCACGCCAGCATCGGTGCGCCCGGCGCAGACCACCTGGATCGGCGCATCGGCCACCGACGACAGCGCGTCCTGCAGGCTGGCCTGCACGCTGGGGCAGCCGCTCTCGCCGAGCTGCTGCCAGCCTTTGTACTCGCTGCCGTCGTATTCCACGCCCAATGCGTAACGCATGTTCAGAACTTCGCCTCGATTGCAGAAGGGCGGCCGACGCCGATCATCCGAGCCGCGACAGCAGCTCGTGCGCCTGCTGCTGGCTGTGCGGGTCGCCTGCCTGGGCAACCTCCAGCAGCAGGATGCGGGCGGTTTCGGCATCGCCCAGGTCGAGATAGGCGATCGCCAGTTCAAGGCGGTCGCGCCCGGGGGCACCGAGCGGGGCGGTGTCGTGGATCGGCGCGGCGACCTGCTCAGCTGCTGCCCCCGTCTCCTCCGGGAATTCGAACACGCCGCGATAGCTCGGCTGGGCCGCGGCGTCACGCGCATGCGGCGGAACCACGTCATCGGCAGGCGCGGCGGGTACCGGCACCGGGTTGGCAACCACCGGCACGGCGTCATGCACCACGTGGCCCGGTTCCGGTTCCAGGGTGAATGCCGGCTCGCGGCGGCCCCCGTCCAGCACCCCCGGCTCGGCCAGGACGTAATCCGGCGCGTCGCGCAGGTCCGGCCCGTCGGCCGACGCGTCCTGCTGGGCCGCCAGTTCGTCCACGTAATCGGCGGCGGGAACGGCAGCGGCCAGGCTGGCCGCGTCCAGTCCCTCGCGGCGCAACGGCGGCAACGGCGAAGGTTTGCGCCGACGCGCCACCGCCCAGCCGGCCACCACCAGCAGCAGTACAGCCAGGCCCAGCCAGGCCCAGCCACCACTGCCCGTTTCGCGCGTGGCCGGGGCCTCGCTCAGGCGCTGCTGCGCAGCGGCAAGGTCGGTGTCTTTCATGGCAATCAGCGATGCCTGCTGCTGCTTGAGCTTTTCCAGCTCAGCCACGCGGTTGCGCAGTTCCTGGATCTCCGCATCGCGGGTGGCCACGTCTTCCTTGGCCTGCCGCAGTTGTTCGTTGCCCAGCATGTCACCCTCGCTGCCGGCAGCGGTGCCGGTGGTTGTACCTGCATTGTTGTCGGTTGCGGCGACCGCCGGAGCGATTTCCAGACGTCCACCCGCAGCGGCTGCGGGGGCGACCGAAGCAGACGCAGCCGGGGCTGCAGGCGTGGCCGCAACGCCACTGGCGGCCGGCTGCGGAATGGCCGAGCGCGACTGCCGCCACTGCGCCGCGTGCTCGCGGACCATCGCGGCCGCCTGGGCGGCATCGACCGGCGCTTCGGTACCTGGACTGCGCAGCACCGCGCCCTGCTTGAGCAGGTTCACGTTGCCACGGATGAAGGCTTCGGGATTGGCACGCAACAACGCGATCATCGCCTGGTCGCGATTGATGCCCTGCTCGCGGGCAACGGCACCGGCAATCTGCGACAGGGTCTGGCCACGCTGCACGGTGATGCTGCCGTCAGCACTGACGGTCGGCGCGGGCGCGCTGGCGGCCCGCGAGGACGGCGCGGCACTGCGTGCCGGCACCGGACTGGTCCGCGACGGCGCGGGCTCGGCAGCGGCCACCGGTGCCTGCACGGGTGCGGCCTCGGGTTCGCGCACGATGGCGTTGGACATTGCACCGGCCGGCGCGACGATCTCCGGCTCGGCCACGGCCAGCGCACTGTCCGGCGCATCGACCAGCGCCGAATACTCACGGACCAGGCGGCCCTGCCCCCAGTCGGCTTCAATCAGAAAGTTCAGCGACGGCGTGGTCACCGGCGCCTGCGAGCTCACCCGCACCACGGCACGGCCATTGGCATCGCGGGTCAGCTCGAACTGCAGCTCGCTGACCAGCCCGGTCGGCCGTTCCAGCCCGACGCGCGCAAAGGTCACCGGCGAGGCCAGCGCCACGCGCAGGTTTTCAAGCTCGGCCGGGTCGGCGGAAATGACCGGGATTTCCGCCAGCAGGGGCTGCCCGGGCTTGGACAGCACCCGGATGTCGCCCAGCCCGAGGGCCATGGCGGAGCTGCTGGCCAGGGCCAGCAGCAGGGTCGAGACATACTTGAGCGGGCGCGATGCGCCCGGAACCCGGTTCTTCATGCGGGCAATATAGCGATTCCCGGTCAATCCAGCCACGCAGGAATGTAGCGGTCAGCCCTCAGCCGCAACCAGCTCGGCCAGCTGCACTGCATTGAGTGCTGCACCCTTGCGGATGTTGTCCGACACGATCCACAGGTTCAGACCGCGTGGGTGCGACAGGTCTTCACGGATCCGGCCGACATACACTGCATCGGTGCCCGATGCGTGGGTAACCGGGGTCGGGTAACCGCCGGCTTCGTGCTTGTCGACCACTTCCACGCCCGGCGAACGCGACAGCAGCTCGCGCGCCGCATCCGGGGTCACCTTGTCGCGGGTTTCGATGGTGACCGCTTCGGAATGCCCGTAGAACACCGGCACGCGCACCGCCGTCGGGTTCACCAGGATGCTGTCATCGCCGAGGATCTTGCGGGTTTCCCAGACCAGCTTCATCTCTTCCTTGGTGAAGCCATTGTCCTGGAAGTCGTCGATGTGCGGGATCAGGTTGAACGCGATCTGCACCGGGAAGCGCTGCGGGTCGATTTCCTGGAAGCTGAGCAGCTGGCCGGTCTGCTTGCCCAGTTCTTCCAGCGCCGAGCGACCACCGCCGGACACCGACTGGTAGGTGGCCACGTTGATGCGCTGGATGCCGTACTGGCGGTGCAGCGGCGCCAGCGCGACCAGCATCTGCATGGTCGAGCAGTTCGGGTTGGCGATGATGCCGCGCGGGCGGTTCTTCAGCGCCTCGGGGTTCACTTCGGACACCACCAGCGGCACGTCATCGTCGTAACGGAAGGCCGAGGAATTGTCGATCACCACCGCACCGGCGGCGGCGAACTTCGGGCCGAACTCCTTGGAGACGCTGCCACCTGCGGAGAACAGCGCGATATCCACGCCAGCCGGGTCGAACGTGGCCAGGTCCTGGACCTTGATCTTCTTGCCGTCGAACTCGATTTCGCCACCGGCCGAACGCGAGGACGCGAGCAGGCTCAGGGTGGCGATCGGGAAGTTGCGTTCGGCCAGGATGGCCAGCATGGTTTCGCCGACGGCGCCGGTGGCACCTACGACTGCGACGTGGAAGCGACGATCTTGATTGCTCATGGGAACCTCATTTGTGTACCGACCAACGGTCGGTACCTACCGTGATGTGGGGGTACCGACCAACGGTCGGTACCTACCGGAGACTTTTGGGCTCGGGGAACCTCGCGCAACAGGCGCGGAGATTCCCTATCGTTTTGCGTCGTCGATCTTTTTGGCGGCCACGGCGTCGGCGTTGATCGCGCTCGGCGGGTGGCCGGCGTTCGCGCCCAGGCCGAGCGCGGCCAGCAGGTTGTCCACGGCCAGCTGCACCATCGCGCGGCGCGTGGCCTGGCTGGCGCTGCCGATATGCGGGGTAAGCACGATGTTGTGCAGGGCCAGCAATTCGGGGCGCACGGTCGGTTCGCCTTCGAACACGTCCAGCCCGGCGGCGGCCAGCCGGCCATGGGCCAGCGCATCGGCCAGGGCCAGTTCGTCAACGATCCCGCCCCGGGCGATGTTCACCAGGGTGGCGGTGGGCTTCATCTTCGCCAGTGCGGCGGCGTCGATGATGTGGTGCGAGGACGCGCTGTAAGGCAGTACCAGCACCAGGTGGTCGGCCTGGGCCAGCAGCGTGTCCAGCTCGACGTACTGCGCGGCCACCTCGGCTTCGGTCGCTTCGGGCAGTCGCGAGCGGTTGTGGTACAGCACGCGCATGCCGAAGCCGAGCGCGCCACGGCGGGCGATGCCCTGCCCGATCCGGCCCATGCCGAGGATGCCCAGCGTGCTGCCATGGATGTCGGCACCCAGCATGGTCTGGAACGACCACTGGCCCCACTGGCCGTCGCGCAGCCAGCGTTCGGATTCGGTGATGCGGCGCGCGGTGGCCATCAGCAACGCAAACCCGAGGTCTGCGGTGGTTTCGGTCAGCACATCCGGGGTGTTGCTGGCCAGGATGCCGGCCGCGCTGAGCGCATCCACATCCAGGTTGTTGTACCCCACGCCGACGTTGGCGATCGCGCGCAGCTGCGGCGCGTTGGCGATCTCGGCCGGACCGACGCGTTCGTTGAGGGTGATCAGCGCGCCGTCGACCTGGGCCAACTGTTCAGCCAGCATCGCGGGCGTGTAACGGGTGACCTCGTGGGTCATCGCGAGCTCGACATGCTGCCCGAGCTGTTCGATGACGTCATCGAACAGCGGTTGGCTGACCCAGACCCGGGGGCGCGTCTCAGCCATCGATGGACCCGGGAATGCGTGGCGTGATCTCGCCCACGTCACCGCACTGGGCGCGGTGGCGCAGCGCCTGGTCCATCAGCACCAGCGCCATCATCGCCTCGGCGATGGGGGTGGCACGGATGCCGACGCACGGATCGTGGCGGCCGGTGGTGATCACATCGACGGCCGCACCACTGGCATCCACCGTGGCACCGGGCAAGCGCAGGCTGGAGGTGGGCTTGAGCACGATCGAGGCGGTGACCTGCTGGCCGGTGGAAATACCGCCGAGGATGCCGCCTGCATGGTTGCTGGCGAAGCCTTCGGGGGTGATCAGGTCACGGTGTTCGGTGCCCTTCTGCGCGGCGCTGGCGAAGCCGTCGCCGATCTCCACGCCCTTGACCGCGTTGATGCTCATCAGCGCCGAAGCGAGTTCGCCATCGAGCTTGCCGTAGATCGGCTCGCCCCAGCCCGGCGGCACGCCATCGGCCACCACGTTGACCCGCGCGCCGACCGAATCGCCGGACTTGCGCAGCGCGTCCATGTAGCTTTCCAGCGCGGGGACCTGTTCGGCCACCGGCCAGAAGAACGGGTTGTCTTCCACCGCCGACCAGTCATGGCCGGTCGGGGTGATCTCGCCCAGCTGCGACAGGTAACCGCGCACGGTCACCCCGAAGCGCTGCAGCAGCCACTTCTTCGCGATTACGCCGGCGGCCACGCGCATGGTGGTTTCGCGCGCGGACGAGCGGCCGCCACCGCGCGGGTCGCGGATGCCGTACTTCTGCCAGTAGCTGTAGTCGGCATGCCCCGGGCGGAACTGCAGGGCGATGGTGCTGTAATCCTTGCTGCGCTGGTCGGTGTTGCGGATCAGCAGCGCAATGGGCGTACCGGTGGTGCGGCCTTCGTACACGCCCGAAAGGATCTCGACCTCATCGGCTTCGCGCCGCGCCGAGGTGTGCCGGCTCTTGCCGGTGGCGCGACGCTGCAGGTCGTGGGCAAATTCGTCGGCACTGATCTCCAGCCCCGGCGGGCAGCCGTCGATCACGCAGCCGATCGCCGGGCCGTGCGATTCGCCGAAGGTGGTGACCGAAAGCAGCTTGCCGAAGGTATTACTGGACATGGGATACCGCAGGACGTGGGAAGGCGGCACGCAGCACGCGCGGCAGGTGGCGGACGGCAACGATGGCCGGCAGCAGGGTGAAGCTGAGGATGAAGACCGGGCGGCCCCAGCCGTCACGCCAGGCGGCTGGGTCGCTGGCGATGCTCGATGCAACGGTGGCCACCGCCACCACCAGGCCCAGCGCCAGCGCCGCGAACAGGCCGCGCGACAACAGGCGGCGGCGCTGCAGAAGCGCGCCATCCACCAGCACGGCAGCGACCACGCCCAGGCCGCCGAGCAGGCCGGCCGCACCGTAGGCGAAACCCTTGAGGTGGTACCAGAGCTGCTCGGCGGGTTCGGCGGCGTAGCGGCAATGCAGGCTGTCACCCACATGGCAGGCAACACCGCTCTGCAGGGACATCACCACAATGACGGCGGCAAACGGCAGCAGCACGGCCAACGGCCCCAGCAAAGCCAGTTCGGCCCAGCGGGTACGTACGGCGCGGGCAGGACTATCGGGCATTGGCCAGCTCGGTGATGCGGGCGCTGTGGGCGATCAGCTCGCGGCACTCGACCGCGAAGATGCCCATCTGGCCGACCTTGAATTCAACCCACGCAAAATCGACTTCCGGCAGCAGCTTGACCAGGTGCTGTTCGGATTCGCCCACTTCGCAGATCAGCAGGCCGTCTTCGCTCAGGTGCAGCGGGGCGTCGCGCAGGATCTTCAGCACCAGGTCCAGGCCGTCATCGCCGGCACGCAGGCCCATTTCCGGCTCGTACGAGTATTCCTTCGGCAGTGCGTCGGTTTCGTCGTTGGTGACGTACGGCGGGTTGGTCACGATCAGGTCGTAGTGGCGGCCCGTGAGGCCGTTGAACAGGTCCGACTTGAGCAGGGTGACATTGTGCGCCTGCAGGCGCTCCTTGTTCTCTTCGGCCAACGACAGGGCCTCATCGCTGAGGTCAACGCCGTCCACTTCCCAGTTCGGATAGTAGTGACCCATCGCAATGGCGATGCAGCCCGAGCCGGTGCACAGGTCGAGCGCGCGGTGCACGTCACGGCCGGCCAGCCACGGCTCGAAGCCGGTTTCGATCAGTTCGGCGATCGGCGAACGCGGCACCAGGGCACGGCGGTCGCTCTTGAAGCTCAGCCCGGCAAACCACGCTTCGCCGGTGAGGTAGGCGGCAGGCAGGCGCTCGTCGATGCGGCGCTCGAACAGGGCCAGCACCTCGGCCTTCTCCGGGGTGGTCACCCGGGCCGCGCCATAGGCCGGGCCCAGGTCGTGCGGCAGGTGCAGCGCGTGCAGGACCAGCTGGGTGGCCTCGTCCAGGGCGTTGTCGTAGCTGTGCCCGAAGGTCAGCCCGGCGGCGTTGAAACGGCTGGTGCCGTAGCGGATCAGGTCGATGATCGTGTGGAGTTCGGCGGCCGTTTCGGCAGTCATGGCAAGGCAACAGACAAAGTGGCCCCAGATTATAGGCGCTGCGGCGCAGCACGGCATCCGTTGCACCCGAAACGGAAACCGCCGCCCCCCATCCCCTATCATGGAGTCCCCTTCGGGTACGGGCCTTTCATGTTCAATCGCAATGTCGGCATCATCCTGCTCATCGCGCTGGCCGCTGGGCTCGGCCTGGTCGTTGCCCAGAAGGTGTTCGCGCCCTCGCCGGCCGGCAACCGCCCGGCCACCGAATCGATCACGTTCTATCCGCAGCCGCGCGCGCTGCCGGACTTCAACCTTGGCCAGTCCGACGGCACCCGGCTGATTCCCGGCGAGCTCAAGGGCCACTGGACCCTGGTGTTCCTGGGCTTCCTGTCCTGCCCCGACATCTGCCCGACCACGCTGGCCGACCTGGCCCAGGCCCAGAAACAGTGGGAAACCCTGCCCGAGAGCCTGCGCCCGCGGCTGGTGTTCGTCTCGGTGGACCCCGAGCGCGACACGCCGGCGCGGCTGGGCGAATACGTGCATGCCTTCCACAAGGACACCCTGGCCGCCACCGCCGACGTGCCCTCGCTGGAGCGCTTCGCCACCGCGCTGGGCTTCGTGTTCCAGAAGGTGCCGGGCAAGGACTTCGATGAGAACCCCCAGGATTACACCCTGGAACACTCGGCCAGCCTGGCCGTGCTGGACCCGGACGGCAAGCTGGCCGGCCTGATCCGCCCCCCTTTCAACCCGCAGGCCATTGCCCGCGACCTGAACCTGTTGACCGAGAAATCCGCCCCATGAGCCTGACGACCACGCTGAGCTACGCCCTGCCCCACCGCCTGCTGTCGTCGATGGCGCGGCGCCTGGCGTATTCCAGCAACCCGCGGATCTCGCGCTGGCTGATCGACACGGTGACCGAGAAATTCGGGGTGAACCTGGCCGAGGCCGCCAACCCGGACCCGCGCAGCTACACCACCTTCAACCAGTTCTTCACCCGCGCGTTGAAGCCCGGCGCGCGCGTGCCCGACGCTGGTGCCCGCACCCTGGTAATGCCGGCCGACGGCCGGATCAGCCAGCTGGGCGCCATTGAGGACGGCCGCATCTTCCAGGCCAAGGGCCAGTCGTTCACTGCCGCCGAGCTGTTGGGCGATGCGTCCGATGCCGAGGTGTTCCACCACGGCCTGTTCGCTACCGTGTACCTGTCGCCGAAGGACTACCACCGCGTGCACATGCCGTGGACCGGCACCCTGCGCGAAACCGTGCACGTGCCCGGCCGTCTGTTCAGCGTGGGTCCGGCGGCAGTGAACAAGGTCCCGGGTCTGTTCGCCCGCAACGAGCGGCTGGTCTGCCACTTCGATACCGACTTCGGCCCGATGGTGCAGGTGATGGTAGGCGCGCTGCTGGTGTCGGGCGTGGAAACCGTGTGGGGCGGCGAAGAGATTCCAGCCTATGGCGACACCATCACCCGCAAGGATTACCGCGGCAAGGGCATCACCCTGGAGCGTTTCGCCGAAATGGCACGCTTCAATTACGGCTCGACGGTGATCGTGCTGCTGCCGCCGGGCGTGGCCGATTTCGCCCCGCACCTGGACGCCGAACATGCCGTCCAGCTCGGCCAGGCATTGGCCACCCTTCGTTGAAGAGCGGACACGCATGGCGTGTCAAAGCCATGAGCCTGCGCACGTAAAGGCGCAATAAAAAAACGCCCCGCATCCACGGGGCGTTCTGTCGTCAGGCGTTGCCCGGATCATGCGCGAACTCTACGGGCCCTACATCCATCCCGTCGTAATCCTCGACCCCGTTGGCTTCGGCCAGCGCCTGGAGCTCGTGGTTGCGCTTGTCCAGCGACGCTTCGCTGTGGGTCTCCACCCGCTCTACGTGCAGGACGTGGTACGCCGCCTCGCCTTCTTCCAGCTCCGGCTCGAACACTTCGACCACGGTGTAGCCTTCCCCTTCCAGCACCCTGGCCAGCCCGTGCAGCGGCTCCGGCGTGGTGTTGACGAAGAAGTACCCCCACACCAGCGGACCGTTGAGGTCCCAGTCGGTGTTTTCCCGGATGTTGGCGAACATCTCGTTGATTGCGGTGATATCCATCAGTGTTTCCCGTAGTTATTTACCGCAGCCCTGCAGCCTGATCGACTGGCCCTGGCGCAGTGCATACGCAGGCGCCTTGAGCCCATTGGCCTTCGCCAGCTCACGCACATCGCAATCGAATTTGTCGGCGATCCGGCCCAGGGTCTCGCCCTTGCCCACCTTGTGGCTGCGCACCGGCTTGGCCTTCGGCTTGGGCGCCGGCACTGCCACCGGTGCAGCCGGCGCCGTCGCCACCGGCGTACTGGCCTGCAGGCCGGCCACCGGCACTACGCTGCCCACTGCGACGTTGCCGGTGTAGCTGGCCACGGTCGGGCGCACGATGGCCGCATTGAGATCGGCGGTGATCAACGTACGCGCCAGGTCCGCGCGCGGGCCGCTGACGCAGTAACGGTTGTACAGCCCGGCAATGCGGGTGGTGGCGTTGATGAGCGTGCCGGCCGGAATCCAGCCGTCGGCTTCATAACGCGGGTTGAGGTTGCGCAGCGCGCGCATGTAGCCGTCGCGGGTGCCGGTGCTGCCCAGGCAGATGGTCAGCTCATAGATGGTGGTGGACTTGGCCAGGCGGATCGTGGCCGGCTGCGCACTGACCTTGGGGAAGTCCACGCCGTACTGCTGGGGGTGCAGGAAGATCCACGCCGCGGCGATCACCATCGGCACGTAATCCTTGGTTTCGGCCGGGAACTGGTTGTAGACGTTGTCCACCCAGAAGCTCTGCCCCACGTTCTGTCGATACACCCGTCCGGCACGGCCTTCGCCACCGTTGTAGCCGGCCAGCGACAGTTCCACGTTGTTGTTGAGCTCGCGCATGCGCTCGTTGAGGTAGCTGGCACTGGCTTCAGCGGCGCTGCGCGCGTCGAAGCGGGTGTCGAAGCCGGTACCGTCCGGGCCCAGCCCGAAGCGACGGCCGGTGGCCGGCATGAACTGCATCAGCCCGGCGGCGCCGGCGCGCGAAGAGGCGTGCACGCGGCCGTTGGATTCCTTGGCCATGATCCCGAACAGCAGCGCCTCGGGCAGGCCGCGCTTCTCCCACTCCGGCCACATCACCGCGCGCAGGGTCTGGTAGTTCTCGTAGGTGTTCATCAACGCCGGGCGCATGTCGGTCAGCCAACGGCGGATGCCGGCCTGCACGGCCGGGTTGTATTCGACCATGTTGTCGAAGGCATGGCGCTTGTCGTTGAGCAGCGCGGCCGCGCGCGCGGCTTCGGGCACGTCGGCGGTCAGCGGGCCCACGTGGTCCGGGTCGGCTTCGAGCAGGCCGCCGTCGACGACGATCGCGTCGCTGTCATCGCCATCGCGCGCGTCAGCGTTGTTCTTGAGCAGGCGCTTGTAGGTCACCAGCAGGTTGCTGACCTGGCAGCCCTTCTGGGCCACGCAGGCGCTGATCACGTCCTCCATGTCCTCCAGCGCGGCATCGCCTTCATTCTTGCCCTTGGGGTCGGCGTTGTTGACCAGCACCAGCGCATCGGCATAGCGCTTCTCGGCCGCAGCCATGCGCTGCTCCAGGGCCTCGATCTTGACCTTGTCGCGGGCAGAGACCCGCTGGGCATGGGCCTCGGGCACGAACGACAGGAGGGAAGCGAGTGCCAACAACGGCCAACCACGGGAAAGCAGGACAGGAACGGGCATTTTTGGCACTGTGGGCGAAAGACAGGGCAGAGTAGCCGCGCCACTCGTATCGGAGCAACCCGGTCAGGTGGCCGATACCCGGCGACGTTTAGAATCCTGCCCATTCACATAGCCCGTCCACAGAGCGAGTTGACCATGGATCCGATCCTGCTCGGCAAAGGCATCACCGACGATGTCCCCGTCACCCTGCAACCGAAACTGGGCAACCGCCATGGCCTCGTGGCCGGCGCGACCGGCACGGGCAAGACCGTGACCCTGATGACCCTCGCCGAAGGCTTCTCGCGCATCGGCGTGCCGGTGTTTCTCGCCGACGTGAAGGGCGACGTCTCCGGTCTCGCCGTGCCCGGCACCGGTGTGGAGGCACTCTTGCAGCGCGCGAAGGACATCGGTATTGCCGACTACGCGCCGGCCGGCAGCCCTGCGATCTTCTGGGACCTGTACGGCAAGCTGGGTCACCCGGTGCGCACCACCGTGAGCGAAATGGGCCCGACCCTGCTGGCGCGCATCCTGGAGCTCAACGACACCCAGTCCGGGGTGCTGGATATCGTGTTCAAGCTGGCCGACGACCGCGGCCTGCTGCTGCTCGACCTGGACGACCTGCGCGCCCTGCTCGGCCTGGTGGCCGACGAACGCAAGGACATCTCCACCGAGTACGGGCTGGTCAGCGCGCAGACCGTGGCGTCCATCCAGCGCTCGCTGCTGCGGCTGTCGCAGGACGGCGGCGAATCCTTCTTTGGCGAGCCGGCGCTGGAGCTGGCGGACCTGATGCGGGTCAATCACGACGGCCGTGGCGTGATCGGCATCCTGGCAGCCGACCAGCTGGTGCTCAAGCCGCGCCTGTACTCGACCTTCCTGTTGTGGCTGCTGTCGGAGCTGTTCGAAACGCTGCCCGAGGTGGGTGACCTGGACAAGCCCAAGCTGGTCTTCATCTTCGACGAGGCGCACCTGCTGTTCGACGACGCGCCGGCCGCGCTGGTGCAGCGCATCGAGCAGGTGGTGCGGCTGATCCGCTCCAAGGGCGTGGGCGTGTACTTCTGCTCGCAGTTCCCCGACGACGTACCAGCCAACATCCTGGGCCAGCTCGGCAACCGGGTGCAGCACGCGCTGCGTGCGTTCACCCCGCGCGACCAGAAGGCGGTGAGGATCGCCGCCGAAACCTTCGTACCCAACCCGAAACTGGACGTGGCGGCAGCCCTCTCCCAGCTGGGCACCGGCGAGGCGCTGGTGTCCACGCTGCAGGACAAGGGCATTCCCTCGCCCGTGCAGCAGACCCAGATCGCCCCGCCGCGTTGCCGGATGGGCGCGATCACGGAGGCCGAACGCGCGCAGGTGCGTGCCGGCAGCCCGGTCGGCAGCCGCTACGACACCGCAGTGAACCGCGAATCGGCAGCGGAGCTGCTGGCCCAGCGCGCGGCCAAGGCGGTGGAACAGCCCGACGCGCCCAAGGCGCGTACCCGCGAGCAGGATGAGCAGCAGGAAGGCGGCTTCGGCCAGTCGATCAAGGATGCGATCTTCGGCACCCGGCGCCGCCAGGGCATGATCGAAACGATGGCCAAGCAGACCACCCGCACCGTGGGCACCAAGCTGGGCAACCAGATCGTGCGCGGCATCCTGGGCGGCATTTTCGGCGGCAAGCGCTGACGATGTCGCGTTGGCGTCCCCCTGCGGAAAAGAGCACGGCCCTGATCACCGCACAGGGCCACCAGCGCTTGAAGAGCGAGCTGGATGAGCTGTGGCGCGTGCGCCGGCCGGAAGTGGTCAAGGCGTTGGCCGCGGCCGCGGCGGAAGGCGATCGCTCGGAGAATGCCGAGTACACCTACCGAAAGAAGCAGCTGGGCGAGATTGACCGGCGCGTGCGTTACCTGACCAAACGGCTGGAGTCGCTGCGGGTGGTGGATACCGTGCCGACCGACCCGCAGGCGGTGTTTTTTGGCGCGTGGGTGGAGCTGGAGAACGTCGACAGCGGCGATGTCAGCCGGTATCGCATCGTGGGGCCGGACGAGACCGATGCGGGCGCCGGGTGGATCAGCATCGATTCGCCGTTGGCGCGCGCGTTGCTGAAGAAGCGCGTGGATGATGAGTTCGAGGTGGAGTTGCCGAGCGGGCGGACGGGGTTTGCGATCCTGGCAGTGGAGTATCCGGTCGGGTGAGACATTACGCCGTTCGTTGCAACGCGTTACCGGGCGTTGAACCACTATCGGCGGTTGTTTGGGAACCAACCCTACCAGAGCGTGCGCAGCGTGCATCGCATCGCACGCGCCGACCGGGCATGCGCGGCGCCTGTCGCATCCCACGGACCGACCGGGCATGCGCGGTAGGGTCGCATCCCAATCGACTGCAGTGAACCGCGCCGCGTTCGGTGATGGCATGAACGTCGGCGTAGAGGGCATTTGACGTTGATTGCAATGGGTTACCGGGCGGGGGCCGGATACTCCCTGCCCGCCCTTGCTGGGCGGAAATACTCCACCTGCTGGTAAAACGCCTCTCCCTGATCGCCCTGCCAGCCTGGAATGCCCATCAAGGGCAGCGGGCGCAGCTCCAAAGGATCATTGAGCACGTCGGCACGCGCGATCGCCTGCGCTACCTGCTCCAGCGCCTGCGTGTCATCCGCGCCCTGCACCACCAAACACTTCCCCACCAGCAATCGCGACGGCAGCAACGCCTGCTCCATCAACGCGTGACCGAACACGGCAGACACGGCGATGCTGCCGTTGCGCCAGTGCGTTGCGCCTTCGACAAACAGCGCACTCCAGTCGTGCCGATCCCATGCCTGCAACAACGACGCATCGCGCACCCGCACGATCACACCGGTTTCGTCGAACTGGGTCAACGCGGCCTGCGCGCGCGTGCGCTGCCCGCGCGGGTTGCGCTTGATGTCCTGGCACTGGCGTGCATTGAGCACGCCCTTCAATGCCGGGTAACGCGCCCACACCATCGCATTGAACAGGTCATGCCAGTTGCACGGGCGCGTGGCGATCTGCCCGCGTGCGATGCGCTGCTCGTAGTGCAGGCCATCGGCCAGCAGGGCATCGTTCTGTTCGACCAGCTGTTTGCCCGGCACGCGCAGGCGTTGGTCCAGCGCACCGATATCCGGCCACTCTGCAGCACCCATCAGGTCCTGGTAGGCGCCGAACGCAGCAAACAGCGGATGGGCGAAGCACGCACGATCCACGCCCGCGCGCGCCGGCGCGATGAAACGCCGGCGGCCGACCGCCCCGGGGGCGGCCGCGCCGGTCACAGCACCTTGAGGTCGAGCAGCTTCTTTGCCGCGCTCTCGTCGATCAACGCGTCGCCGTAGAGGTCGTGGTCGTCGCTCTCGGTGATTTCCACGTCCACGAACTGGCCCACGCGCAGCCTGGCTTCATCGGCGTTCTGGATATGCACCAGGCCGTCGATCTCCGGCGCATCGGCCTTGGAACGGGCCACGGCGATGCCGTCTTCGATCGCATCGACCAGGCACTGCTGCACCGTGCCGATCTTGGCTTCCAGGCGTGCAGCGGAAATTTCGGCCTGGCGGGCCATGAAGCGGGCCAGGCGCTCCTGCTTCACTTCTTCGGGCACCGCGCCGGGCAGGTCGTTGGCGGTGGCGCCGGTCACCGGCGAGTAGGCGAACGCGCCCACGCGATCCAGCTGCGCCTCATCCAGGAACGACAGCAGCTCCTCGAACTCGGCCTCGGTCTCGCCCGGGAAGCCGACGATGAAGGTCGAGCGCACGGTGATGTCCGGGCACAGCTGCCGCCAGCGCTGCACGCGCTCCAGGGTCTTGTCGACCGCCCCGGGCCGCTTCATCAGCTTGAGGATGCGCGGGCTGGCGTGCTGGAACGGAATGTCCAGGTACGGCAGGATGCGGTTCTCGGCCATCAGCGGGACCACGTCGTCCACATGCGGGTACGGGTACACGTAGTGCATGCGTGTCCAGGCATCGAGCTCGGACAAGCCTTCGCACAGCGATTTCATGCGGGTCTGGTAGGCCTTGTCGCGCCACATGCGCTCGGCGTACTTGACGTCCACGCCATAGGCCGAGGTGTCCTGCGACACCACCAGCAGTTCCTTCACGCCGCCACGCACCAGCCGCTCGGCTTCACGCAGCACCTCATCGACCGGGCGCGAGACCAGCTTGCCGCGCATCGAGGGAATGATGCAGAAGCTGCAATGGTGGTTGCAGCCTTCGGAAATCTTCAGGTAGGCGTAGTGGCGCGGGGTCAGCTTGATCCCGTAGTCCGGGACCAGGTCCACGAACGGGTCATGCTTGGGCGGCAGCGCGGCGTGCACCGCCTCCATCACGCTGGTGTAGTCCTGCGGGCCGGACACCGCCAGCACGTCCGGATACGCCTTGCGGATCTCTTCCGGGCGCTTGCCCAGGCAGCCGGTGACGATCACCTTGCCGTTGGCGTTCATCGCCTCGCCGATCGCGTCCAGCGACTCGGTCACCGCAGAATCGATGAAACCGCAGGTGTTGACCACCACCACGTCGGCCGAATCGTAGGAAGGAACGATGTCGTAACCCTCTGCCCGCAGCTGGGTGAGGATGCGCTCGGAATCGACGAGGGCCTTCGGGCAGCCAAGGCTGACGAAGCCGACTTTGGGGTTCAGCTGGGACATGGATCGCGGGACTCTGATGGCCTGGGCCCACGCCGGAATGGCGCGGGGACCTGGGGCCGGAAACGGCGGCAAGTATACCGGCGTTGGGCTGAGGGACAGAATTCCTGCGACGGGATGACAACCTGAATGCGTTATCAGGTTCTATTTCAGTCCTCGTTGGTCGGCGGCCTCACGTGATCGGGCTTCCCCACCGTCACGGAGCCGGAACCGGACCCGCCTCCGCCACCTGCAACCGGTCCACCGCCGTCGCCCCGGCCGGCCCCGGGATTTCCATTTCCGCTGCCGATGCCTCCTCCACCTGTCGAGGGCGTGGTCTCTTGCGGCCTGAAATTCTCACCAACGTAGCCTGAGACAGTCCTGCGATAGTCCACACACCCTTGCGCATTACAGACGACCAGAACGTCCCCCGTGCGCGGCACTTAGTCGGTAAGCGGGCCAATACTGAGACGCAATTGAGACTCATAGTGCAGGAGGAATGCTTTCGTCCCTACGTCCGGCGCAGGCCTGCCCAAACCGCAGTTGTTACATTCCACGGTACCGAGAAGTCGTGAGCCATCTGCAGTGGCGACGCATAGCCCCCATCCAAGCCCGGCCACGACCACGACTCCTGCCGTCACAATCTTCCACTTCATTTCAGTTTCCTCCCTCACAACAGGTTCGATAAAGGTCGCGAGCAATCTCCCTGGAACGCACCTTTTGTGCCGGTGTGAGCTCGCGTTCGTAGGAGCCAATCAGATGATCCAACCCGGGTATCGGATACATCCTCTGCGCGACAAGAGCGTAGGCATGCTGAAGGCAGGCATCCTTGTCGACGTACACACCAGCGCCGTACGCACTCGACAGCTCCAGCATTGCGTCCTGGCTTCCAGCACGGGACGCAGTCTCGAGATACCCCCGGGCGCGTTGCCGCCACTCAGCGACCCGCTCCGGCGCCTGGTACGCGACAGCGTCGTTGTCGCCAAGAACGTAGGCAGGATCGTTTGGATAGTTGAGCATTGCCTCAATGCTTCCCTGGTCTGCAGCAAGCGTCAGCCAGTCGCGTGTCATCCACGACGGCGTTTCAAACAGGGCGGTGCACTCGGTCATCCGTCGCAGGACGTCGCCATTGTCCGAAGATGCACGAGGTGGTCCGCCGAGCGCCCGGCGGCAATCGAGAACAGCGAGAAAGATGCTGAACGTTGCCACTGCGTCTCCCGCATCCGATGCAGGTAAAAGTGACTGGACGAACTCCAGCGCGTCTCCTGCTGGCCTCAGCGGGCTTGTACGGTTCACACGGAACGCCCTTCCACCCAGTTCAGTTTTGACCGTTTCGTCGAGGACCCAATGTTGGCGGGCGGCCTGCAAGACAACTGAATCGGATAGGCCAAGGGTGACGGGCGGGCCTTCCACAGAGCTCCTCTCGCGAACGTGGCCATCGGGAGAAGGAGCGGACCGTATACGCATGACCACGGTGGGGATCGCCAACAGCAAGACCGCACATGCAAAAATCCTGGGAGACAAAGCGAAAATCCACGTGTTGCGCGAACCCGCGCCGAAGAACTTCATATTCCGGCACGCAGCGACTTGAGGTCATCGGCATTCGCCTTGGTCCCATGTCGGGCAACTGCGCCTTGAAGCCCCGCCAATTACTGACACCCCGATAACCCCCGCCGCGAGGATAATGCTGCCCTGAACCAACAGGAGTCTGGCAATGGGTGAGTGGGTCACGCTTGATACGCATCACGGTCCTGTCCGTGCCTGGCAGGCCAGGCCGGACGCCAAGCCGCGCGGGGGCCTGGTGGTCATCCAGGAGATCTTCGGTACCAACGCGCACATCCGCGAGGTGGCCGAAGGCTTCGCCGCAGAGGGTTACGACGTGCTGGCGCCCTCCTTCTTCGACCTGATCGACGGCACCGGGGCCGAAACCGATGCCCTGCCCTACGATCCGGACGGGGTGAAGCAGGGGTTGGAACACGTCAATGCACTGGGGGTGGAGAAGGCGCTGGAAGTGGTCCGCGCGGCCGCCTCCCGGCTGGCGCCGGCCGGCAAGGTCGGCACGGTGGGCTACTGCTGGGGTGGCAGCATCGCCCTGCTCTCGGCATTGCGCCTGGGCCTGCCCTCGGTGAGCTACTACGGCGCGCGCAACGTGCAGTTCCTGGATGAGACGCCCAAGGCACCGGTCATGTTCCACTTCGGGGCGCAGGACAAGAGCATCCCGCCGGAAGCCATCGCGGCCCACCGCGAGAAGCTGCCCAAGATGCAGACCTTCGTGTATCCGGCCGACCATGCCTTTAACCGGAGCGTCGGACATGCGTATGATCCGGACAGCGCCGCATTGGCGCTGACACGCACCCTGGACTTCTTTTCGGAGCATCTTGGATGAGCGATTTTGAACTGGATTCACGCCTGGCCGCCAACAGTGTGCTGGTGGACCAAGGCCCGCTGTCGCAAGTGCGGTTGATGAACGACGAACGTTTCCCCTGGCTGGTGCTGGTGCCGCGCGTGACCGGCATCACTGAATGGCTGGAGCTTGACGGCCACCAGCAGGACCAGCTGCGCACCGAATTGAATCGATGCTGCAAGGCGCTCAAGGGCACAGACGGGGTCCAGAAGATCAACTTCGCCACGCTGGGCAACATCGTGCCGCAGCTGCACTTCCATGTCGTTGGCCGGCATGTCGGCGATCCGGCGTGGCCGGCACCGGTGTGGGGCCACGGCCAGGCCCATCCGTTCGATGAGGCCGTGCTGCAGGAGCGTGTCGCGATGTGGAAGGAACGGCTAGGATATTCGCCCCAGCCCTAAGCGGACCCTGCCCCTGATGCGCTCCAACCTCGTCGCCGCCATCGTCCTGATCCTCGTCGGCCTGTTCCTGCTCGCCAGCAACCTGGGCTGGACCAACATGAACATGGGTCGCCTGATCCTTACCTGGTGGCCGGTGATCCTGGTGGCAGTGGGAATCGGGTTGTTGTTCGGACGCGGGAAATAGGCCCCCCAAAAAAAAGCGCGGAGCGATCCGCGCTTTTTATTGCCCGCCAAGAGCAGCCGACCGCTTCAGGTCCGCGGCAGGGTGACGCCGGTCTGGCCCTGGTACTTGCCGCCGCGGTCCTTGTACGAGGTCTCGCAGACGTCGTCACTGTCAGCCTGGAAGAACAGCATCTGGGCCACGCCTTCGTTGGCGTAGATGCGCGCCGGCAGCGGCGTGGTATTGCTGAATTCCAGGGTCACGTGGCCTTCCCATTCCGGCTCCAGCGGGGTCACGTTGACGATGATGCCGCAGCGCGCGTAGGTGCTCTTGCCCAGGCACACCACCAGGGTGTCGCGCGGAATGCGGAAGTACTCCACGGTGCGCGCCAGCGCGAAGCTGTTGGGCGGGATGATGCACTCGTCGCCCACGATGTCCACGAAGCTGCCCGGGTCGAAGTGCTTGGGATCGACGATGGTGGAGTTGATGTTGGTGAACACCTTGAACTCGCGCGAGCATCGCACGTCGTAGCCGTAGCTGGACGTGCCATAGCTGACGATGCGCTGGCCGTTGGCCTGCTTGACCTGGCCGGCTTCGAACGGCTCGATCATGCCGTGCTGCTCGGACATGCGGCGGATCCAGCGGTCACTCTTGATGCTCATGGGGGGTCCTGGAAGCGGGAATGGACGATTCTAAAACGATCAAAGCAGCGAAGACAGGATCGGAATGCTGGCGCGCGGGCGCTTGGCCACTTCCTCCACCAGCCGTTCGGCGGCACGCAGGTAAGCCTGGGCGGCCGGCGAGTCCGGCGCGGCGGCAGTGATTGGAGTGCCGGCATCGCCCTGTTCGCGGATGCCGATATCCAGCGGCAGCGAGCCCAGCAGGGGCACGCCGTACTGCGCGGCCATGCGTTCGCCTCCGCCATCACCGAACAGGTGTTCGATGTGACCGCAGTTGCTGCAGGTATGCACCGCCATGTTCTCGACGATGCCCAGCACCGGCACCTCGACCTTTTCGAACATCTTCAGTGCCTTCTTCGCATCCAGCGTGGCGATGTCCTGCGGGGTGGTCACGATGACCGCGCCGGCCAGCGGAATCTTCTGGGTCAGGGTCAGCTGGATGTCGCCGGTGCCCGGCGGCAGGTCGATCAGCAGGTAGTCCAGGTCGTCCCAGAGGGTGTCGTTGAAGAACTGGGTCATGGCCGAGGTCGCCATCGGACCGCGCCAGATCATCGGCGTCTCGTCCTCGATCAGGTAGCCGATCGACATGGTTTCCACGCCGAACGCGCGCAGCGGCTCGATCGACTTGTTGTCCGGGCTTTCCGGGCGGCCGCTCAGGCCCAGCATCATCGGCACGCTGGGGCCGTAGATGTCGGCATCCAGCAGCCCCACCCGCGCGCCCAGGCGGGCCAGCGCCACGGCCAGGTTCACCGCCGTGGTGGATTTGCCCACCCCGCCCTTGCCTGACCCGACCGCAATGACGTTGCGGACGCGCGGATGAAGGGTCAGGCCCTTCTGCACCTGGCTGGCGTGGGGACGTCGAGAGGGGCTGGCACTCACTGCAGGAACTCCGGAAAAGCCGAATGGGACAGCCCGCCACTATACAGGGCGTCCCTGTACTGCCAGGCCGTTGTCCTGCCCTGTCCTGGCGCTGTCCCGGAACCGACTTTGACGTCACCCCGACGCCAGGAACGGATTCCATGGTGCGGTGCGGCCAAAAAATGAACCGTGCATCCGTCACAGTACGGATGCAATGGTTTCATCATAAACCATTGTAATGTTTTTACTTTTCAATAACTTGAAAGGACAATGAGAACGAAAGTTCCCCTGTGCCTATCTTGTCTTTATGACCTCTTGATGAACAGTTGACAGGGCGCGTTAAGGCCGTGTTAACCTCGAATCATCAGCTCGTGAAGCTGGTGAACAGGGGGGCAGTCACTGCCAAGACCTGATCCGAGGGCACACGGAGACGCCTGCTGGTCCATGTCACCGGTGTTTGACGCAATCGATCGTTCCAAGGGGATCCAAAGATGATGAATCGCAAGTCGCTCAGCCGGAATCCGCTGAGCTTCGCCCTGGCCACCGCGATGGTGTTCGCGGCGTCGGCACCGGTGTTCGCACAGGACAACTCGTCGACCCAGACGGCCGAAGAAGCCGCCAAAGCCAAGACCACCACGAACTTCGACACCGTGACCGTCACCGGTTCGCGCATCAGCAAGGACACGTTCAACTCGGTGTCGCCGGTACAGGTCGTCACCCGCCAGGAATCGGTGCTGGCCGGCTTCAACTCGACTACGGACGTCCTGCAGAGCAACGCGGTCACTGCCGGCTCGTCGCAGATCAACAACGCGTATGGCGGCTACGTCACCGACGGCGGCCCGGGTGCCAACACCCTCGGCCTGCGCGGCCTCGGTCCGACCCGTACCCTGATCCTGCTGAACGGCCGCCGCGTGGCGCCGGCCGGCTCGCGTGGTGCAGTCGGCTCGGCCGACCTCAACGTGCTGCCGAACTCGATCGTGGACCGGATCGAAATCCTGAAGGACGGCGCGTCGTCGATTTACGGCTCCGACGCGGTGGCCGGCGTCATCAATATCATCACCAAGACCAAGGTCGACGGCGTTTCGTTCGAAGCCCAGCACAACGCCACCGACGGCGGCGGCGGTGACCAGCGCCGTTATTCGATCATGTTCGGCACCACCGGCGAGCGTTCGCACTTCTCCGGTTCGTATGAGTACTACATCCGCAACGACCTGAACCTGCGCGACCGCGACTGGACCCGTTGCGCCACCGACAAGTACCGCGACATCGACGCAGGCGACTACTGGGGCAGCGGCGACTTCATCGACCCGCTGACCGGCAAGTCCAAGTGCTACACGCTCGATGCCGGTGGCGTCACCATCAACACCATCGCCACCAACACCCGTACCGGCGTTGCCGCCCCGGGCGGTGCCGGCACGCGCTTCAACCGCTGGCGCCCGAATGCGGCCATCACCACCGGCCTGGTCGGCTATGAAGGCGTGGACACTTATACCCGCGATACCTTCGACGATGCGATGCTGAACCAGTCGCTGATCTCGCCGGCCAAGACCCACACCCTGTTCTTCCAGGGCGGCGTGGACATCGGCGTGCTGGGTGATGCCGAGCTGTATTACGAGTTCCTCGGCAACAAGCGCAAGTCCACCCAGACCGGCTACCGCCAGCTGTCACTGGACTACGCGGTGGGCAACCCGCTGATCCCGGCCAACCTCCGCGACAGCGTGGCCGGCCCGGCGACCAACCTGACCAACGGCCAGCCGATGGGCGTGCGCGCCTTCATCGGCTTCGGCAATGACCAGAGCAAGCAGAACGTCGACTACTACCGCTTCAATGCCGGCCTGCGTGGCAACCTGGGCTCGGAGTGGAAGTACGACTTCAACGTCATGCACTCGGACAACGATGCCGATTACACCTTCCAGAGCTTCCTGACCAGCCGCCTGGCACAGAGCCTGAACGTGGTGTCCAACGGCGCCGGTGGCTACTCGTGCGTTGACCCGTCCAACGGCTGCATCGCGGCCCCGCCGCTGAACACCAACACCATTGGTGGCAACCTGCCCTCCGACTGGAAAAACTGGGTGTTCGTGCCGGTCACCGGTAACACCAAGTACAAGGAAGACACGGTCAACTTCAACGTCAACGGCCCGTTGTTCGACATGCCGCAGGGCACCGCAGCCGGTGCATTCGGCGTGGAATACCGCAAGGCGAAGATCGACGACAGTCCGTCGCAGTACTCGATCGACGGCGACCTGTTCAACCTGACCTCGGCCGCCCCGACCCGCGGCAGCGACTCGGTGTTCGAAGCCTACGGCGAACTGGAACTGCCGCTGCTGTCGGGCGTCACCGCTGCCGAAGAACTGACGGTCAACCTGTCCGGCCGTTACACCGATTACAAGTCCTACGGCTCGGATGAGACCTATAAGATCGGTGGCCTCTGGACCCCGGTGAAGTGGCTCTCGTTCCGCGCGTCCTACGGCACGTCCTACCGCGCCCCGGCGCTGTACGAACAGTTCCTGGGTGGCACCACCGGCTTCCTGGGCAGCACCTCCGATCCCTGCAACGAGTATGGTGACCGCGACCCGTCGTCGCTGCGTTACCAGAACTGCGCCTCGCTCGGGCTGCCGCCGGACTTCACCGCCACCTCTGGCGTCACCGTGATCACCCAGGGGGGTGCGGACACCGGCCTGAAGGCGGAAACCTCCACGGCCAAGACTCTGGGCATGGTGCTGCAGCCCGAGTTCGGCAATGGCTTCGGTGATCTGTCCTTCGCTGTCGATTACTTCGACATCAAGGTCGAAAACGGCGTGCAGGACGCAGGCGGCGCCGGCATCCTGGCAGCGTGCTACGGCAGCTCCACCGCCGACTTCAGCGCCGGCAACGGCCTGTGCCGCCTGGTCGACCGCAACCCGCTGACCAACGCGCTGACGGTCACCAACGGCTTCATCAACGTCTCCACCGACAAGGTGCGCGGCCTGGACTTCACTCTGCGCTATGTCCGCGACATCGGCCCGGGTGAATTCCGCACCACCACCCAGTTCACCCACTACATCGAACAGTCCAGCAAGATCTTCCCGGACGATCCGCTGGTGAACTACGCGGGCATGCTGCGCAGCCCGAAGAACACCGCCACGATGGACCTGGCGTACAAGTGGAAGGAATGGCAGGTCCGCTACGGTATCGACTGGACCGACAAGATGGACAGCTACGCCTACTACGAAGAACGCAACCCGGGTCTGTTCGAGCCGGACACCTCGCCGTACAAGATCTACACCCCGAACTACTTCCTGCAGTCGTTCTCGGTGCAGTACGAAGCAGACAAGTGGTCGGCCACCGTCGGCGTGCGCAACCTGGCGGACAAGGAACCGCCGACCATTTCCCAGGGTGTGTACAACACCGTCGGCAACGCGTTGCTGTACAGCGGCTTCGATTACTGGGGCCGCCAGTACTTCGCAAACGTCACCTACTCGTTCTGATTCCGCTTCGCGAGCCGCCGCCCTTCGGGGCGGCGGTCTCGTTTCCGGCCCAGCTAAACCGCTGGTCGGCCCGCTCCATGAACAGAGGTCATCAATGAAACGGATTCTTCTGCTGGCCGCCCTGGCCAGTGCTTCCTCGCTGCTGCACGCCAAGCCGGTGGCGCCGACCATCGAGCAGATGGCCGCCTTCCCGGCCATTTCCAGCCTTTCGCTCTCGCCCGATGGCAAGCACATCGCCGGCCTGCGCGCCAACGGCGAAGAGCGCGTCATCGTGGTCTGGGAAACCAACGCCCTGGACAAGGCGCCCACCGTCATCGGTGCCGGCCGCATGAAGTTCCAGAGCGTGAGTTTCATCAAGAACGGCCTGCTGGCCGTCACCCTGTGGCAGCCGTACGACCTGCGTACCGACCGGGTCAACAAGACCTTCATCAGCAAGTTCTTCATCACCGACATCGAAGGCAAGCAGTGGAAGGAGCCGATCAGCCCGGCGCGCGCCACCAGCCGCAATGAAGAACTGGAGCAGGCCCTGTCCAACTCCACCGTGCTCGATACCCTGCCCAGCGACCCGGACCACATCCTGGTGGTCAACGGCTCGGGCAGCAATTCCGGTGACGTGTACAAGGTCAACCTGCGCAGCTTCACCTCCCAGCGCATACAGAAAACCGAAGAGCGCGTGGCCGGTTATGTCACCGACCTCAACAGCGAACTGCGCGCGCGCCTGCGCCAGGACGTGGATGGCACCGGCGCATACATTGCTACCGAATTCCGCAACCCGGCCACCAATTCATGGGAGGAACACTTCCGCTCGCACGTGAAGGATCGGGACATCACCCAGGTGGTGGGTTTCGCCGACGACCCGAACATTGCCTTCATCCAGAGCAACGTGGGCCGCGACAAGACGGTCATCTACGAATACGACATCGCCGCGCGCAAGCAGAAGGAAGTGCTGTTCGAGCACAAGTTCTTCAATGCCGGCAACGTGGTGATGAACCGCTACAGGAACGTCGAGGGCGTCCCGTTCGGCGCGCTGCTCGGCGTGGGCTACAGCGGGCCGCGCGAAAACGAGATCCAGTGGACGGACCCGACCTTCAAGGCACTCGAACAGGGGCTGCGCCAGGCCCTGGGCATCCAGGCCAGCGAGGTCACCCTGGTCGATCCGGCTACCGGCCAGCGCGCCACCACCCAGCTTGATGGCGGCAGATCCATCCGCCTGCTGGACTACAGCGCCAACCTCAAGACGTTCCTGGTGGTGGTGTCGGGCCCGTCCGACCCGCCCACCTACTACCTGTTCAACAACGGCCAGCTGACCGAGTTGGCCAAGTCGTACCCGCAGATCGACCCGGCCGCGCTGGGCACGACCAGGCTGGTCTATTACAAGGCCCGTGACGGCCTGGACATCCCCGCTTTCCTGACCACGCCGAACACCGAACTGTGCGGCGCCGGTCCGTGGAAGGCTGTCGTCCACCCGCACGGCGGCCCGTGGGCGCGCGATGGCATGGACTTCGACGGTTCCATGTGGGTGCCACTGATGGCATCGCGCTGCATGGCGGTGCTGCGCCCGCAGTTCCGCGGCTCGGCCGACTGGAGCCGCAAGCTGTGGATGGCCGGCGATGCCGAGTGGGGCCAGAAGATGCAGGACGACAAGGATGATGGCGCCAAGTGGATGATCGACCAGAAGATCGCCCAGCCCGGCCACATCGCCATGTTCGGCTTCTCCTACGGCGGCTATTCGGCATTCGCCGCCTCGGTACGCCCCAACGGGCTGTACAAGTGCGCCATTGCCGGTGCCGGCGTGTCGGACATCAAGAAGATCTGGTCGCGGTTCTACACCAACCCGTTCTTCCGCCAGGCCCAGGCCAAGACGGTGGACGGCCTTAACCCGCTGGACAAGGCCGGCGAGATGAAAATCCCGCTGATGGTCTACCACGGCGACCGCGACCGCACCGTGCCGATCGAACAGTCCGAATGGTTCGTGGCCAAGGCAAAGAACTCCGGCCAGCCGGTGGAATACCACGCCATCGCCGACTACGCGCACGGCCCGGCCTGGACGCGCGCGATCATGGGCGACCAGCTGCGGCTGATCGATGATTACCTGGGCAAGGGGTGTGGTGGCGGCGGCCTGTAACCGCCGCTGGAGGGCACCCCACCTCCGGTGGGCTGCTCCCATGATTATCGGCCACCTTCGGGTGGCCTTTTTTTACCCGCGCAGGATGACCTGCGCCGCATTGTGCCCGGGCGCGCCGGTGACGCCACCGCCAGGGTGCGTACCCGAACCGCACAGGTACAGGCCCGGCAATGCACCCCGATAGTCGGCCTGGCCCAGCATCGGCCGGGCGCTGAACAGCTGGTTGAGGCTGAGCGCGCCGTGGAAGATGTCGCCACCGATCAGCCCGAAGGTACGTTCCAGGTCCAACGGACTCAGCACCTGCCGGCCCAGCACCAATGCGCTGAATCCCGGCGCGTGCTTCTCGACCGTTGCGATCATCAGATCGGCCACTTCATCGCGGTGGTCGTCCCAGCTGCGCCCACCGGACAGCACCGGCGCCACGTGCTGGCAGAACAGGCTGGCCACATGCTGGCCGGGCGGCGCCAGCGAGTCGTCCAGCGTGCTGGGGATCAGCATCTCCACGATCGGTTCGCGTGACCAGCCGTGCTGGCGCGCATCGTTGTAGGCGCGTTCCATGTAGGCCAGCGTGGGCGCCATGATGATGCCGGCCGTGAGGTGGTCCCCTGCCCCAGGCAGCACGGAAAACGAGGGCAGGCCGGACAGCGCGACGTTCATGCGGAACGTGCCGGAGCCACAGCGCCAGTTCGTCATGCGCTCGCGGGTGGCCAATGGCACTTCATCAGGCGCCAGCAGCTGTTCGTACAACAGCTTGGGATTGACGTTGGCCACCACCCTGCGGGCGCGGATGACATCGCCCTGCAGCGTTTCCACCCCTACCGCGCGCCCCTGCTCGACGACGACCCTGCGCACACCGCTGTCGGTACGGATGTCAGCCCCTGCGGCGATGGCCGAGCGCGCCATCGCCTGGGTGATGGCGCCCATGCCACCGATGGCGTGGCCCCAGGCACCCTTCACTCCATTGCTCTCGCCAAAGGCGTGGTGAAGCAGAACGTAGGCCGAACCTGGCGCTTCCGGGCTGGCGTAGTTGCCCACGATGCCGTCGAACCCGTACAGGGCCTTGATCGGCTCGCTCTCGAACCAGCGGTCCAGGTATTCCGAGGCCGAGATGGTGAACAGGTCCAGCAGTTCCTGGCGCAGCGCCGGCGCCAGCCCATGCAGCCGCCGTCCCAGCTGGCCCGCCTGCCAGAGTGCCGGCAGCTGGGTCAGCCAATGGCCTTCGCCCACGTTCGGCGGCGCCTGCAGCGAGAGATCGCGCAGCACATCGGCGAAAGCCTCCAGGCGCTGCTCGAAGGCCGGCAGGCGCTCGGCATCGCGTGCGGAAAAGCGCGCCACCTCCGAACGGGTCAGCCCGGCACCGGCCAACAGGTAATCTCCCTCCAGCGGCAGGAAGTTGTTGATCCGCCGCGGCACCACCTGCAGCCCGTGCTCGGCCAGCGCCAACGCCTGGATGATGCGCGGCTGCAGCAGCGACACCGTATAGGAAGCCACCGAATTGCGGAAACCGGGATGGAACTCCTCGGTCACCGCCGCCCCGCCGACCACCGACCGCCGTTCCAGCACCAGCACCCGCTGCCCGGCTCGGGCCAGGTAGGCCGCGCAGACCAGGCCGTTGTGCCCGCCACCGATGATGACCGCATCCCACGTACGCGTCGTTGAAGTGCCCATGCAGCCTGTATACATGACCTTCGACACCCTTGCAGGCCGGGCCAGCGGCGTATCGTCTGGCCCACGGCCCCACCAAGGGGGCCTTCCTGAAAGATTCTTCGGCCTGGAGGCCTTACCAGTGATCCCTCGTACTCCCAAGATTGTTCTGCTGACCCTGGCCGTCACTGCCGCGCTTGTCGGCTGCGGCAAGAATGAAACCTCGGCTACGGACAGCGCGGCCTCCACCGCCACCCCGAACACTGCCGCCCCGGCTGCCACCGAGTTCAAGCTCGACGAAGCCAAGCTGCCGGCCTACAACGCCTTCCACCCGTCCGACCTGGACAAGAGCCTGGATGCCTGCACCGCCTTCGGCGATTACGTGAACAGCAAGTGGCTGGCCGCCAATGAAATCCCGGGCGACCGCACCAGCTGGGGTGCCTTCACCATCCTGGACGAGCGCTCGGTCGCCGTGCAGCACCAGCTGGCCGAACAGGTCGCGGCGGTGAAGAACCCGACCGGCATCGAGAAGATCGTCGGTGACTTCTGGGCCACCGGCATGGACGAAGCCAAGATCAATGCGCAGGGCATCGAGCCGATCAAGGCCGATCTCGCCGCCATCGACGGCCTGCAGGACAAGGACGCCATTGCCAACTACCTGCGTACCACTGCCGCCAAGGGCCAGAACGTGCTGTTCGGGTTCGGTCCGGAAGCGGACTTCAAGAACTCCAGCATGAACATGGCCTACGCCAGCCAGGGCGGCCTGGGCCTGCCGGACACCACCTATTACACCGACGCCAAGAACGCCGACAAGCTCAAGGCCTACCAGGCGCACGTGGCCAAGGTACTGGAACTGTCCGGCGTGGCCGCTGCCGACGCCGCCAAGCAGGCGGCGGACGTGGTCAAGTTCGAAACCCGCCTGGCCAAGGCCTCCAAGTCCAGCGAACAGCTCTCGCGCGATGTCTCGCTGTACTACAACCCGGTCACCGTGGCCGATGCCGACAAGCTGACCCCGAACTTCAGCTGGAGCAGGTTCTTCGAAGCGCAGGGCATTGCCGCACCGGAGAAGTTCTCGCTGGCCATCCCCAGCTTCCATCAGGAAGTGAGCAAGGCGCTGGGCGACACCGACCCGTCGGTGTGGCGTTCGTACCTGCGCTTCCACACCGTGGATGCGGCATCGCCGTTCCTGGCTGACACCTTCGCCCAGGAAAACTACGCGTTCTACGGCAAAACCCTCAACGGCCAGAAGGAAATGAAGCCGCGCTGGAAGCGCGTGCTGGGCACCATCGAAAACGATGCCGGCGAAGCCTTCGGCCAGCTGTACGTCAAGGTCGCCTTCTCGCCCGAGTCGAAGGCCAAGATGGAAGAACTCGTCAAGAACCTGGCCGCGGCGCTCAAGGAGCGTATCCAGGGCCTGACCTGGATGAGCGATGAGACCAAGGCCAAGGCGATCGCCAAGTGGGAGACCTTCACCCCGAAGATCGGCTACCCGGACAAGTGGCGCGACTGGAGCGGCCTGAGCACCGGCCGTGACAGCTACTTCGGCAACGTGCGCGCGGCCAACGAATTCAACTACAAGTTCGCGCTGAGCAAGATCGGCAAGCCGGTGGACAAGACCGAGTGGGGCATGACCCCGCAGACGGTCAACGCCTACTACAACCCGCTGCAGAACGAGATCGTGTTCCCGGCGGCCATCCTGCAGCCGCCGTTCTTCGACCCGAAGGCCGACGACGCGCTGAACTACGGCGGCATCGGTGCGGTGATCGGCCACGAAATGACCCACGGTTACGACGACCAGGGCAGCCGCTTCGGGCCGACCGGCAACTTCGAGAACTGGTGGACCGATGCGGACACCAAGAACTTCAGCGGGCTGACCGGCAAGCTGGTGAACCAGTTCGACGGCTACAAGGTCGGCGACCAGGCGGTCAACGGCAAGCTCACCCTGGGCGAGAACATCGCCGACCTGGGCGGCCTGGCCACCGCCTACGACGCCCTGCAGAAGGCCAGCGCCGGCAAGGAAGACCCGAAGGTGGATGGCTTCAGCCGCGACCAGCGCTTCTTCTTCAACTGGGCCACCGTGTGGCGCACCAAGTACACCCCGGAAAACGCCAAGGTCCGCCTGGCCACCGACCCGCACGCCCCGGCCGCGTTCCGGGCCATGGGTGCCCCGTCGAACCTGCCGAGCTTCGCGGCCGCGTTCGAATGCAAGCCCGGGTCGCCGATGGTGCGCGCCGGCGACAAGCAGGTCGTGATCTGGTAATCGTTCACGCCTTGGCGTGACGCACGAAGGCCCGGGATTGTCCCGGGCCTTTTTGTTTGATTGGCTGCCGGCCTTTTTTACCGGTTGCCTCCCAACGGCCGGTGCTACCCGGGGCGCTGGTGAATGCCGTGTTCCCATACGGTCTTGCTATAGTGCGCCGGTCTTCAATCCTTCTGGATTTGCTTCGCATGCCCAACCTTCGTCCGCTTGCCATCGCCCTCGGCCTGGGCCTGGCCACCCTGGTCGTCACCGACGCCTCCGCCGCCCCGAAGAAAAAGGCCGCCGGCCGTGCGCCCGCCGTGAGCGCGCAGTGCAGCGACTTCTACGACGCCACCAACGCCAGCTGGCTGAAGTCCAACCCGGTGCCGCAGACCGGTGCCACCACCGCCATCGGCCAGCTTGCCGAGCGCACCCGCGTGCAGCAGCGCGAGCTGCTGGACGGCGCGATGAAGGCACCGCAGGGCAACGTGCAGAAGCTGCTGGGCGACTTCTGGGCCAGCGGCCTGGATGAAGCGGCCGTGGAAGCAGACGGCAGCGCCCCGATCGCGCCACTGCTGACCCGCATCAACGCCATCAAGAAGGCCAAGGATGTGCCGGCCTCGATTGCCGCGCTGCACCAGGTCGGCATCCCGGTGGCCTTCAACTTCGCCCCGGACGTGGACCTGAAGGCGCTGGATCGTCACATCGGCTACTTCATGCAGGGTGGGATGGGCCTGCCCGACCCGGCCTTCTACACCCGCACCGACGCCGACACCGTGGCGCTGATGGGCCGCTACCGCACCTACGTCAAGCAGATCCTGACCTTGACCGGCACTGCGGCCGACAAACTGGACGCCGAGTCGCAGGCGGTGATCGCGCTGGAAACCGAACTGGCGCGCAATGCGCAGTCGCTGGCAGGCATCAACAATCCCTTCAACAACTACGCGCCGATTTCCACCAAGGAACTCAACAGCCGTTACCGCAATCTGCAGCTGGATGCCTTCCTGAAGGCACAGGGCGTCAACGACGATCTGGTCTCGCTGTCCGACCCGGAGCTGTTCAAGGCCCTTGACGGCATGGTCACCCGGATCAAACCGGACCAGTGGAAGGCGTACCTGCGCTGGCGCGTGGGCGATGCCATGGCCCCCTACCTGTCCAAGGCCTACCGCGATGCGGAGTTTGAGTTCCGTGGCCGCGTGATCCGTGGTGAAACCATCGCCCCGGCACGCTGGGAACAGGTGCTCAATGCCATGAACGTGGCCGCCGGCCCGATGGTCGGCCGCGAGTACGCCGCGCGTTACCTCTCGGCCGATGACCGCCGCCAGGCCGCCGTGATCGTCGACAAGATCCGCGAGACCCAGATCGAGGCGGTCAAGGCCAGCGGCTGGTTGAGCCCGGACGCCAAGACCGAAGCCCAGGCCAAGCTGGCTGCGCTGAAGATCGAGATCGGCACACCCCTGCGCGACCTGGACTACAGCGTGCAGCCTATGGGCCGTGGCAGCTTCGGCGGCAACATGCTGATCGCCTCCACCTGGCGCCACCGCGAGGAAATGAAGCGTATCGGCAAGGGCAACGCCGACCGGCGCTGGGACGTGCTGCCGCAGCAGCCGGCGCTGGCCTATGACATCGCGCAGAACCGCCTGATCGTCACCGCCGCCGTGCTGCAGGGCCCGGTGTTCAATGCCAAGGCCGATACCGCAGACCGGTACGGCAGCTACGGTGCGCTGGTCGCCCACGAACTGACCCGTGCGATCGATGCCAAGGGGTCGCTGGTGGATTCCAAGGGCGAGCTGCGCAGCTGGTGGACCCCGGCCGACAAGACCGCCTGGAACCTGCTGGGCAACCGCGTGGCCGCGCAATACAGCAGCCTCGACTTCCCCGGCGTCAAGGGTGCCAAGGTCAATGGCGAGCTGACCCGCGAAGAGAACCTGGCCGACCTGGCAGGCGTGGAACTGGCGTGGGCGGCTTACAAGTCGGCCGAACCGGACGCCAAGCCGGCGACGCAGCAGGGCTTCTTCCGTGCCTGGGCCGCGCTGTGGCCACAGCAGCTGTCGCCAAGCGAAGCCGCGCAGAGGCTGACCGCCGACACGCTGGCCCCGGGCAAGTGGCGCACCAACGTGCCGCTGTCCAACCTGCCTGCCTTCGGTGCCACCTTCAGCTGCAAGCCGGGCCAGCCGATGCAGCGCGTGGACGCCGACCAGATCAAGGTCTGGCGCTGAGCGGGGCGATGATGGATTGAAAGAAGGGCGCCCCATGGGCGCCCTTTTTTTACCCCGCCGGTTGCAGGGATCCGCGATACGCAACGATCAACCCCACCCCAAGTGCGGCGATCTCCACGTTGAACACAAACCGGCCATCCACTTCGGTCTCGAAGGTGGTGCCCCTGGGCAACAACGCGTTCGGCAGCGGCACGCCCAGGCACGACCAGCGGCGTGGCACCAGCATCAACCGATCGTCCGCCACCACCAGCGCCAACGCGACCTCGATCAACCCAAAGCGCTCGACCAGCAGCGCATCGTTGCGCCCTGCCCCGCGTCTTTGCCATGAGGTAAACCGGCGTCCGCCAAAATCACGCGTCCAGCGCTCGATGCCGCGGTCCGGCGTGAAGGTCACGGTGACCGGCACATCGGTGTGCGCCTTCGGAAAGCCGATCACCGCCGCAACCAGGCGTGACAACAGCCCGGTGCCACGACGGACCTGCGCCCTGCCGCTCCAGCGGTGCGGACCGGACGTATCGTGCAGCGCCTGCACCTGCGCAGGCAGCGCATCGAACGCGCTGCCCAGCACTCGCCGGTACAGGCTGACGGCGGCGCGATCCTCTCTCAGTTACTTCACGCTGCGCAGGTGGTTGGGCCGTTTCGGGCCACCCGGCGGGCGCCGGTTGAATGGGGGCTGCCCCCGCCAATAGCGGATCAGCAGCCAGCCGAACAGCATGCCACCCAGGTGGGCGAAGTGGGCCACGCCCGGTTGCCAGCCGGTGGCGCCGAGCACCAGTTCCATTACGCCGAACACGATCACGAAGGTGCGCGCCTTCATCGGAATGGGCGGGAACAACAGCATCACGCGCTGGTTGGGGAACAGCATGCCGTAGGCCAGCAACAGGCCGAACACGCCACCGGATGCGCCCAGCACCGTGGCCGGGTCGGCGATCATCGCGCCTACGGCCAGCTGGCACAGGCCGGCACCGGCCACGCACACCAGGTAATAGGTCAGGAAGCGCTTCTCGCCCCAGGTCTGCTCCAGCGGCGCACCGAACATGAAGAGCGCCAGCATGTTGAAGAACAGGTGCCCGAAGCTGCCGTGCAGGAACCCATAGGTCAGCAGCTGCCACGGCTGGAAGTTGCCGCCGGGCGAGAACGGGTCGAAGCCACCGCGCAGCGGTTGCAGCATGAACGGCTCGAACGTGCCGTTGCCGAGCAGGAACGGCTGCTGCAGCAGGAACAGCACGATATTGGCAATCAACAGTGCTTTGGTGACAGTGGGCAGTCGCGGAAACATGGGGGCATCCTTTGGAACCGCGCCCATCATAGCCGCGCCTACGGCACGGCGTGGTAGCCCCGGCCGTTGGCCGGCTTCCGACGCTCTACACGGGCCCCCACAAGACAGCGTCCAGATCATCGTCCCCGCGCGGCATGTGCCTGACCCGGCCCCGCTCCATCAGCACCCCTTCGGCGCGCAGCCGCTGGTTCTGCTCGCGCCAGCCACGCGAGCCTTCCGGCATCGCGATGCGCCCGTCCGAGCGCAGCACCCGGTGCCAGGGCAGGTCCGGATCATCGTTCATGCCCAGCACCCGGGCGGTGAGTCGCGCCCGTCCCGGCAGCCCGGCCCGGGCGGCCACCTGGCCGTACCCCATCACCTGCCCGCGCGGGATGGCCCGGATCACCGCCAGGATGCGCGCGCGCGCCTGGGCGGCAGCGTCCACCGCGTCGGCCGGCGACGCGGGTTTCTTCACGCGCGCACGCGGCTGACCAGCAGCACGCCGACCAGTACCAGCGCCGTCCCCAGGACCTGCCAGGGGCCCATGGGTTCGTCGAGCAGCCATAGACTCATCACGATGGTGGATACCGGCCCGAGCATACCTACCTGCGCGGCCAGCGACGAGCCGATCCGCTTCACTGCCAGCATGATCGCCAGCACCGGCAGCACGGTGCAGACCGTCGCATTGACCAGCGACAGCCAGTACACCGGCCCCGGTTGCTGGAACAGCACCGGCAGCGGGTGCAGCACCGCGAAGTGCAGCACGCACAGCACGCAGGCCACGCAGCTGGCATAGGCAGTGAGCCGGATCGCGCCGATCCGCGCCACCACCTGGCCGCTGCCGAACAGGTACAGCGCGTAGCTGAGCGCACTGGCGAACACCAGCGCGCTGCCCAGCACGATGCGCCCGCCTTCCAGCTGCAGGTCGTGGCCGAAGGCGAGCAGCACGCCGAGATAGCTCAGCACGAGCGCCGCCACCTGCCAGCGCCCGGGCCGCTTCTTCAGCAGCACCAGGCTGATCAGCAGCACCAGCGTGGGATTGAGGTACAGGATCAGCCGTTCCAGAGTCACACTGATGTACTGCAGTCCCTGGAAGTCGAGCAGGCTGGAAAGGTAATAGCCGGTGAAGCCCAGCCACGCCACCCGGCCACGGTCGGCCCAGGACAGCGCGGTGGCGCGGCGCGCCGACCACACCGCAAGCACGGCGAACAGCGGCAACGCCATCAGCATGCGCAGCGCCAGCAGCGTGGTGGCATCCACGCCATGGCGATACGCGAGCTTGACGATCACGGCCTTGCCCGAGGCGGCGACCGCGCCGACAGCGGCGAGCAGGATGCCGGAGGTGGCAAGGCGCGGGGAGGAAGTGGGAAGGGCGTGCGACATCCCACGCATTGTCGCATCCGCTGATGCCTACCAAGCAACGGTCGGCAGCTGCCAAGGTGGGGGTGATACGCCTCAGCGCATCAACACCACCTCTTCCGACGATGTGGGATGGATGGCGACAGTCTCGTCGAGCTGGGCCTTGGTGACGCCCATCTTCACCGCCACCGCGAAACCCTGCAGGATCTCGTCGGCCGACTCGCCCAGCAGGTGCACCCCCACTACGCGCTCATCTTCGCCCACACACACCAGTTTGAAAACGCTGCGCTGCGTACCGTCGGCCAGCGCCTGCAGCATCGGCCGGAAGTTGCTGCGGTATACGCGCACATCGCCGTGGCAGGCACGTGCTTCTTCCTCACTCATGCCCACCGCGCCCAACGCAGGGTGGGAGAACACCACACTGGCAATGTTGCGGTAATCCATCTTCGCCTGCGGCTGCCCGCCGAACAGGCGGTCCATCAATCTGCGCGCAGCGGCGATCGCCACCGGGGTCAGGCCGACCTTGCCAGCGATGTCGCCCACCGCGTGCACGCTGGGCACCGCGGTGGTCTGCCACTCATCGACCTCGACCTCCCCTTTCCCGCCAATCCCGATACCGAGCGCCTCCAGGCCCAGCCCGGCGCTGTTGCCGCGCCGGCCGGTGGCGAAAAACACCTGGTCGAAGCGCGGCTCGGTCGGACCGTCGTGACCGTACGCAACGAGGTCATCGCCATCGCGCCGCAATTCCCGCAGCCGGTAGTTGAAGTACAGCTGCACGCCCTGATGGCGCAGGTTCTCGGCCAGCTGCGCGGTGAGTTCGGCATCGAAGCGCTCCAGCAGCCGCGCGCCCCGCACCAGCAGCGTTACCCGGCTGCCGAGCGCCTGCAGCAGGCCGGCCAGTTCCACGGCGATGTAGCCGCCGCCCACGATCGCTACGCGACCGGGGGCACCGCACAGGTTGAAGAAGTCGTCCGACACCGAACCAAGCTCCGCGCCGGGAATGTCGGGCCGTTGTGGGTACGCACCGGTGGCCAGCAGCACATGTTCGGCGCTGATGCGGATGCCATCGCTGCACTCCACCGTGTGCGCATCCAGCAGCCGGCCCCTGCGCGGCACGCGCACCACGTTGTTGTCGTTG
This sequence comes from Stenotrophomonas sp. 22385, assembly GCF_052045085.1. Taxonomy (NCBI): domain Bacteria; kingdom Pseudomonadati; phylum Pseudomonadota; class Gammaproteobacteria; order Lysobacterales; family Lysobacteraceae; genus Stenotrophomonas; species Stenotrophomonas sp. 22385. The sequence continues at coordinate 17,809 of NZ_JBQEOG010000011.1, read as the reverse complement.
AGGCGCTTGAGGTAGCTGGCATGGATATTGGCGATGTAGGCCTGGCGATGCACCACCAGCTCCTTCCAGTCCAGCGCCGCTCGCGCCGGCACATCGAAGCCCATCGCCGCGGCCAGCCCGATGCGCCCGGAAAGGTCGGCTGCCAGCCACATCGCCTTCTTCGGCACGCAGCCCACGTTGACGCAGGTGCCGCCCAGTTCGCCCGGTTCCAGCATCGCCACCCGCTTGCCATGCTGGGCCGCGCGGAAGGCTGCGGCCAAGCCGCCGGAGCCACCGCCCAGCACGATCAGATCGTAGTCGTATTGCGTTGTCATGGGCGTCAGCATGCCACGCCAGGCCGCGATTCAGACGTGACGACGCGGCTTGAATCGTTTCATCGGCGCAACGCCGGCCAATGCCCATAGGTCATTGCGCGCCAGACCCATTCCAGCGGACCGAACCGGAAGTGGCGCAGCCATGCATGGCTGAGCAGCACCTGTGCTGCGAACAACGCCACCGCGAACGGAATCTGCCAGACGCGCGGCATCGTCTCGAACGCACCCAACCCGTAGCCGTAGAACAACCAGGTACAGACCAGCGACTGCAGGATGTACTGGGTCAGCGCCATCCGCCCCATGGGCGCCAGCATGCGCAGGCGTTGCCGCCAGTGCACGACCCAGGCCAGGTAACCCAGGCACATCAGCAGGCTGGCCAGCGAAGACAATGCATACGCCGCGCCGGTGGTGGGCGTGAATGTGCCTGGCGCCAGGTACGGCACCCAGCTCGCGCTGATGAGCATCAACAGCAGTCCAGACGGCAACGCGCCGCGGCGCAGCCAGCGGTACAGGCGCTCGAAGCGCGTCGGCTCGGCAAGCGCGCCACTGCGCGCGAACCAGCTGCCCAGCAGGAACATGCCCAGCACTTCCGGGCCGATGATCAGCGCCCCGGACAGCGACGTGCCCAGATCACTGGCCCGTTGCGCCACCGCCTGGCCGAAGCTGCCATGGCCGTAGGCCTGGCGTTGCAGTTCAACCGTCTGCTGGCCCGCTGCGATGGCCGAGCCCAGGCTGCCGCCATCACCCTCGACCTGCCCGACCAGGCCCAGCATCGCGCCCAGCAGCAACATCATCGCCGCCGCACACAGGTAGGTGATCACCCCCATCGCCGGCAGCCAGCGCTGCGGCGCTTCGCGCGTGGCCAGCAGCGGCAGCGACACCAGTGCGTAGATCACCAGGATGTCGCCGGACCAGACCAGCAGCGCATGACACAGGCCGATCAGCAGCAGGCCACCGCTGCGGCGAAGGTAGAAGGTGGTGAAGTCGCGGCGCGCCGCTTCGGCACGTTGCGCCATGATCGCAAAGCCGGCGCCGAACAGCAGCGAGAACAACGTGAAGAACTTGCCCTGTACCAGCACGTAGATGGCCGCGTCGGCCCAGTAGTCCAGCCCCTGCCAATGCGGATCGATACCGGTGAAGGCCAGGTCGAGCGGGCCGCTCAGCGCTTCCATGTTCATCAGCAGGATGCCGAGCAGCGCGACCCCGCGCAGGATGTCGATGACTTCGATGCGGTCGCTGACGGCCACCGGCTGCAGCATGGGGGAAACAGGCTTCACGGGCGACTCGCTTGGCAGGGCGGGTAGAGCCACGCCCTGCGTGGCTGCATGACCCCGGCAACACCACGCCCTGCGTGGCTGCCGGGGACATCCGCACTCAGTGCTGGTGGCCGCCGTCACCGTGCACGTGGCCGTGCTCGAGTTCCTCGGCGGCGGCTTCACGCACGTCGACGATCTCCACGGAGAAGTGCAGATCCTTGCCGGCCATCGGGTGGTTGAGGTCCACATCGACAACGCTCATGCCGACCTTCTCAACGGTCACCGCGCGCGGGCCGAAGTTGGTCTGCAGCACCACCTGCTGCCCCTTCACCAGGCGGGTGTCACCGAAGTGCTTCTTCGGCACGCGCTGGGTCAGGCCTTCCTTGCGCTCGCCGTAGGCGTCGGCCGCCTTGACGTCGACGTCGAAGGTGGCGCCGGCTTCCTTGTCGAGCATCGCCGCTTCCAGGCCCGGAATGATGTTGCCGTGGCCGATCAGGATCGCCAGCGGATCCCGGTCCCTGGAGCTTTCGATCGGCTCCTGGCCCTGCTCGGCAACGGTGTAATGGAAGCGGACGACGCGGTCTTTTTCGATCTTCATGCGGAACTCTTGTGCTGAGGCTGCCAGGGCAGACGGGTGGGACGGGTTGTCGCCCGCCAAGTACGCCGCCATCATGACGGCCTTCTGAGGCCGCGCATTATCCGGACATCACGCACATGACGCCAGTTCCGCGCTTGAACCGCTCTGTTGCCCGGGTCGCCGCCCTGCTCACGCTGGCCCTTCTGGCCGCCTGCGGCGGTGGCAAGGCCACCCGGCCCAGTGCGCCGCCCGCCTCAACCCAGGTCTGGCCGACGGTGGTGCCCAAGGACCCCCAGGCGGCCAATGCGGTGCTGATGCGCGCCATCGGGCTGGTCGGCACCCCCTACCGCTACGGCGGCAACACCCCCGAATCGGGCTTTGATTGCAGTGGGCTTGTGGCCTACGTCTACCGGGAAATGCTCGACCTGAAGCTGCCGCGGACCTCGCGCGACCTGGCGGCGGTGCAGGGCCCGAAGATCGATCCGCAGCGGCTGGCACCGGGCGACCTGGTGTTCTTCGGTGACCGCGGCAACGTGTTCCATGTCGGCATCTATGTGGGTGAAGGGCGCTTCGTGCATGCTCCCAGCACGGGCGGAACGGTCCGGCTGGATTCGCTGGGCGGCAGCTACTGGAAGCAGCACTACACGGGGGCGAAACGGGTCCTTCACTGAAATGAACAGGGGGAAGGTCTAAAAATGCGACGCCCATCACAATGATGTGAACGAAAATTTAACGGAATTTGTACCAAATCACACGTCTTACACGGCATCATCACCCATCGTTTTTATTCAGTGACCGCCGCGTGACGACAGCCGACCTGACGTGCCAAGGCCAGACCGCCGCTTTCCGGCGCACTGCCCGCCCCGCTCTTCTCGCTTTCGCCCTGTGCGTTGCCAGCCTTCCGGCCTGGGCGCAGACGGCACCGACACTCCCCGTCGATGCCGCGCCGGTTGCCACCGCAGCCGCCCCCGAGATTCCCGCCGCCGCCAAGCCCAAGGCGGATGCGCCGGCCCGCAGCAAGGCCGATGCCGCTGCCAGTGCCACCCTCGCCGCTCTGCTTCCGCACCTGGCGGCCAACGACACCATTCCGCTCATGGACCGTTCGGCGATGTTTGCCGGCGATCTCAGCCGCCTGCTGGCCAACTACGATGCCAGCTCCGGCGCCAACGGCGTCGTGGTGGGTGGGGCCGCCGACAACGGCAAGGTGCAGTCGCTGCTGCGCCGTGCCATGACCCTGCTGGGCACCCCGTACCGTTGGGGCGGCACCTCGCCGGACAGCGGTTTCGACTGCAGCGGCCTGGTCGGCTATGTGTTCAAGACCGCGCTTGGCATCGAGCTGCCGCGCGTTTCGCGTGAAATGGCCCATGACGGCGAAGCCGAGCTGATCAATGACCGCAACGCGCTGGCGGCCGGTGACCTGGTGTTCTTCGGCCGCAGGGGCCGGGTCGACCATGTGGGCATCTACGTGGGGGAAGGCCGCTTCCTGCATGCCCCGAGCACCGGCAAGGACGTCCGCGTGGACAGCCTGGTTTCGGGCTACTGGAGCGGCAAGTTCATGCAGGCCCGCCGCGTCGAACTCTGAACCGGCCTCCCACCGCGCCGCCTGAAGGCCGCTGCCCCGTGCAGCGGCCTTTTTCGTTTGGGGACCCGGTGGCCGCTGACGGAGGCAACCCGCGTTGTTCCTACTGTCGTTCGAGCAGATCCAAGTGCGTGCGACCAGCCCCGGCCGGATTCGGCAGGGGTTGTTGACTCCGGCGTGGGGCGGCTCGCCGGGGTCACGCCGACCCGCAGACACCGCCCGCGATCTTTCCAGTAAAGGTGACGCATGGCGGCAGTCCCTGAATTTCCAGCCCGGTGTGTAATCTGGTTTGGGCAACCACACGCGGCCGAGCGTGCCGCATTGGCGGCGGAAGGGTGGCAGGTGCGCGGGGTGGCCAGCGATGCGTGCGTGGCCATCGGCATGCGCGGCAACGACCTGGTGGTCGGCGTGCTGGACCTGCGCGGGGCCGTACCTGGCCATCTTGAGCACCTGCAGGCACTGCTGGAACAGCACCGGCACATGCGCGTGCTGGCGATCCTGCCCCCTGGCCCCTACCCCACCCCGCCACCGCTGCAGTCGCTGTTGGCCGGCTGCGTGGAGACGTTTACCGCGCCACTGGACCTGTCCAGCCTGGTCGAGCGGCTGCAGCGTCTGGCAGAGGGCGACGAGACGCGTTCGTCGCCCGGCGTGCAGGCGCTGGTCGGCAACAGTGCGGTGCTGCAGGTTGCACGGGCCGCCCTGCGCAAGTTCGCGCCGGTGGAACTGCCGGTGCTGATCACGGGAGAAACGGGAACGGGCAAGGAACTGGCGGCGCAGGCGCTGCATGCGCTGTCGCCGCGCCATTCGCGGCCGTTCCTGGCGGTGAACTGCGGGGCGATTCCGGCGGCGCTGGTGCAATCGGAGCTGTTCGGGCATGAGCGCGGGGCGTTCACCGGTGCAGCGACGCGTCGGCTGGGCCTGTTCGAAACGGCCAGCGGGGGTACGGTGTTCCTTGACGAGATCGGCGACCTGCCGCTGGATGCGCAGACGAACCTGTTGCGCGTCCTGCAGGAAGGCACGATCGAGCGGGTGGGGAGCAACCATCCGCTGGCGGTGGATGTACGGGTGGTGGCGGCAACGCACATCGACCTGGAGCAGGCGGTAGAGCGCGGGCAGTTCCGCCGCGATCTGTTCTACCGGCTCAATGTGCTGCGTTTGCCGATGCCGCCGCTGCGTGACCGGGGCAGCGACATCCTGCTGCTGGCGGAGCACTTCCTGGCCAGTTTCCGCCGCCGGCACGTGACGCGTGCACGCGGCTTCACGACGGAGGCGGCGCAGGCGATGCAGCGGTTCAACTGGCCGGGCAACGTGCGCGAGCTGTTGAACCGGGTGCAGCGGGCGGCGATCGTCAGCGAGGCCGAACTGATCAACGTGGCCGACCTGGAGCTGCTGCCACCGCAGGTGGAGATGCCGCAGCGGCTGCTGCACGATGCACGCCAGGCGGCCGAGCGCGACGCCTTGCTGCAGGCCCTGCGCGATAACGCGTTCAACATCACCGCATGTGCCCGCACCATGCAGGTGTCTCGCGTTACCGTGTACCGCTTGTGCCGCAAGCATCAACTCGCTCTGCCGGAGTTGCGCTAAGAGCGAAAAGCCCTGGTTTGCGAGCGTACGGGCTTGGGGCCGGCCGTTGGCCGGCCCTCATGAAGCCGACATCGCGCGATTGCGCAACGCGGTAGGTATCGACCGTTGGTCGATACGCGCGTTACAGGATATAGGGCACCTTGAACGCCAAGGTAAAGTCCGGCGAATCCGGCGTCAGGCCGATACCCAGCAGACTCACGATCGTGGTGTTCTGATTGAGTGCGTAGGTGATGCCCAGGTTGAGCGTGGCCGCGTTGGCATCGCTGCCGACGATCTTGACCCACTGGCCGCCCTTGAAGCGGGTGGAGGCGCGGGCGCTGAGCTTGTCGCTGAAGGAGATGCTCAGGCTGGTGCGTTCGTTGAAGGCGAACGCCACGCCGGCGCCGAAGTAGTACGACCCGCCGAGTTTGACGTCACCGGGGTTGACGGTGTCGGGGTTGGCGTCGAGGTCGTCGAAGCTGTTTTCGAACGAGTGGATGTAGCCGATGTTGGCAAACAGGATGGCCGGGTCGGCGGTCTTGACCGCCGAGAGGCCGACGTTGGCCTGCCAGACGCCGTTGCCGGTGGGCTGCTGTTCGGGCACGGCGAAGCGGATGAAGTCGTCGTCGTCGCGCTCGAGCACTTTCCAGCTGAGGCCGTAGGGTTCGCGGCCGGTGGGGGCGGTGGCACCCACGGTCAACACGGTTTCGGGCCAGCGGCCTTTTTCGGCGAACAGTTTGTAGTTGGCGCTCAGGCTGATGTCGCCGAGGCCGTTGCCGGTGGTTTCTTCCTGGGCGATGGCAGCGGCCGAACCGCCGGCGCCGCCCTTCTGGAAGACGGTCTTGCGGGCCAGGTAGGGCACGTCCAGGTTCAGGGCCAGGCGCGGGGTGAGGCCCCAGCGTGCGGCCAGGTTGTAGGTGAGGGTGTCGGACTCGACGTTTTCGATGGCGATGTTGCCGAGGAAGATCGCGTCGAGGGCGAGGAAGCCGTTGAGGGTGAGTTGCTTGCGGTCGTAGCGGGCGTAGCTCAGGCTGTTTTCCAGGGTGAAGCGCCGGGTGAACAGGGTCGAAGTCTGTTGTTTGACGTCGTCGACGCTGCGGCGCGAGGCCTCTTTGGCCTGCTGCGCTTCGGCGGCGGTGCTGGCGTAGCCGTCACCGGTGGGCGGTGCGGCGGGGGTGCTCGCGGGCAGCGGTTCGGGTGGCGCGGCGCCGGCCAGCGGCGCGGTCTTGCCGCTCAGGCGGGCCTGCATGGCCTGTACCTGCATGTCCAGTTCGCGCAACCGGCGCACTTCCTGGGCATAGTTGGCCTTGAGCGTTTCCAGCTGTTGGATGAGTGCCTTGACGTCGGCGTCGTCGGCCGAGGTGGCCGGTGCGTCCTGCGCGTTGGCTGCAGCTGGCGCGATCAGTGCCAGCGCCGCCAGCGCCAGCGGTGTAATGCGGATCGAGGTGTGCATTTCCCTGCCCTGCGTTCTGGTGTCGTGCCCCCCACCCGGCCGGTGTTACTGGCCGGGCCCCATGCCTACACCGCGTACCAGGTTCATCGCCTGGGCCACGTTCTGGTTCAGCGATCCACCATTGGCCAACGTCTGCCGCACCAGGTCGATCTGCATGCGGTTGCTGGCCGATTGCCCGTCGCTGGCAACGGCGATGCTCTGGCCGACGCTGCCATTGCGGATCCATTGCTGGACCTGGCCCACGCCCTGGATCTGCAGCTGCACGCTGGCGCTGTTGCCGTCCTGCTGGGCCACGGCGCTCACGCCGCCCTGCTGCGCGCTGGCCTGGGGGGCGCTCTGTTCGGTGGTGGTGGGTGCGGTGCCTTCGCGCACGTTCAACTGGGTGGCGTTGCTGGCCACGTTGTTGTCACCGGCCACCTGGATGCTCTGGGTGAGCCCGGCCACGTTCTGCAGGCCGCTGGAATCCACGCTGCGCCCCGGGGTTTCCGGCAGCGGCGCGTCGGCCGCGGTGACGGTGACGCTGGGCGTGAAGCTCACCTTGGGCGTGTTGCCGCCATGGCTGAAATCCATGCCCAGGGTCAGTGCGCTCTGTGCGGACTGGTTGCCAGCCTGCCATTGCGAAACCATGGTCACGCCGAACCAGGCCACGGCATTGCCGTTGACGGTGTAGCGGCCACGCATCAGTTTCAGTTCCGGGTCGGGTATTTCGCTCAATCCCTTGCCGGGGCGTCCCTGCTCCTGCGCCTTGGGTGCATCGGCGGCGTGTACGGGGGCGATCCCGAGCGCTGCGACGATCAATGCACTGTGCGTCCAGTTTGCGATATTCATGGTGCCTCCTAGAACAGATCGGCATGGGTGAACCCGAAATCCACCAGTTCCGCGTCGGTGATCGGGCCCTGCCGTGCATACAGCGAACGCGCACTGGGCTGTTCGCCGGGCTGCAGCAACACGGTGTTCCTGTCGAAATCGGTACCGATCACGACGAACACGGCGCGCGACGGCCATGATTCGAGAAATTCGTTGACGGGGATGCTGCGGTTGCCCAGGATCGGGTCCGCCACGTCCACCACGTCACCGCGGACCTGCTTGAGGACCACGAAGTGGCGGAAGCCGCGCACGTCCATCAACACCAGCCCGGGCACGCGCAGCGAGCGCAGGCGCTCTTCGTTGACGCGGTAGCCACGTCCACGCATGCCCATCGATTCCACGTATCGCTTGATGTCCAACAGTGAAAACCCGCGCTGGTGGACCAGTTCCGGGTCTGAGACCCCCATCATTCCTTCGATCACCGTGCCTTCGTCGGCGTCCAGGTGGTAGGCATAACGCAGGATCGTGGCCAATGCGGCCGCGCCGCAGCTGTAATCGGTATGTTGGCGCACTACGTTGCGGAAGCGCCGCTCCTGCATGCTCTCCACGCGCTGGGAGTACACCGCGCCGTTGGGCAGCACCCCGCTGAAGGACACGTCACCGGCGCGCAGGGCGCCCGCCGGCAGGATCGACAGCGACAACGCGCAGCACAGGGCTCGGCTCGACCACATCGGCATGGCTCCGGAAGAAGGAAGGAGCCCCTGCCCCAAAGGGGGAGGATGGAACAGGGGCTCCCGGGGAGCCCGGCCATTGGCGGATGGCCGGGTTTGTTGCGCTCAACGCGTGTTGCCTGCGAAAACGGACACGGTTACTCGCCGCCACCACCGCCCGGGTTGCCGCCGGTGGACGGCTGGGCCACGGCCAGGGCCAGGCTGTTGGCCTGCAGGTTGCCGGTGCCGGCGGCAACGTTCACGCCAATGTTGCCGCTGGCACTACGGAACGAATCACCTGACAGCGAGGCGTTGTTCTCGGCACGTTCCACCACCCAACGGGTGCTCTGGACGGTTCCGCTCAGGCTGGCACGCAGATCGGCATAGCCGACTTCGCCGTAGGCGAGCACGCCGCGCTCGTCGGTATCGAACGCGATGCCACCTGCACCCTCGTTGTACGGGTTGTCGGTTGCGCCTTGGGCGTCAGCATCCAGATCGATGTGCCCGGTCTGGTTGCCACCGGTGTGCGACGCGCCGGACCAGGTATCCGGGTAGAAGTTTTCCTTCTGGTAGGCGTTGCCGCGACCGGCGTAGCCACCCGCACCGATGGCCGCCGTACCGCCACGGACCGTGCCGCGCAGGGTGACCTCGGTGGTGTCACGCATGGCCTTCACGTAGCCCTCGTTGGACACGCTGTTGCCGGTGGAGACCTGGTTCGAACTGATGCTTGCCGTCGCCATGCGGGCGGTGGACACCGACGCAGCCAGGGCGTTCTTCTGCTCGTTGTTGTTGCCAGCAGCGCTGTTTACGCCGATGTTGCCGGTGGCGCCACGGAACGCGTTGCCACTGAGGCTGGAGTTGTTGACCACGCCTTCGTTGGTGGTGGTGTTGCCGGCGCCGTACTGGTTCACGTACACCTGCGCGTCGGACATGCCGAAGGTAAACGAGGCGTCAGCGGCAGACAGCGACGCGGCGTTGTCCTGGGCGTTGTTGTCACCTGCGGCGGTGTTGAACCCGAGGTTGCCCGACGCGTCCTGCGCCACGTTCTCGCTGATCGACGCGTTGTTTTCCAGCAGCTGGTTGTCGCCCTCGTTGTCGGTGATCGACTGCCGGTTGTCGATGATCGCAATGGCAGCCGAGTCCACTTCCAGGTCACCCGAGACGGTCGGGCGGCCGCGGAACTGCACATCCGCACCCACCTGGAGGTCCGATTCCAGGTTCACGTCCACGCCGTGGTTGTTCTTTTCCTTGCGCTCGTCGGCCTGGATGTTGCTGTTCTTCTGGACGTTTTCATTGACGGTGACGTTGCGCGTGTGGTTCACGTCGCTGGTGTCACTGTAGCTCCTGGTGGTGGTCCGGGTGCTGGTGTCGCTGCTGGTGTTGGTGGTGCTGTTGTTGCGTACGCGGGTACGCGAGTCCCAGTCGTTGCGGATGTTGGTATCGATATTGGTATCGATATCGGTGTCGATATCGGTATTGATGTTGGTATCAACATCGGTATTGAGGTTGGTGTTCGTGTTGGTATTGGTGCGGGTTTCCCACACATTGTGGATGTGGTTGATGAACGCGCTGGCGTTCTGGTTGTCCTGTGCGGAGGCAGATGCGGTGGCCGCAACTGCGATGGCCAGTGCAAGTACCGTCTTGTTCATGGTGTTCATGGTGCCCTCTCTCTCTTCACGACAATCGGGTGGATGGAACTACTCACGGGGTGGACTGCACCGAGATGCCCAGTTGGTTGGCGGTGGTGTTGCCGGAGCCCGCGATCTGGTTGAGTTGCAGAACGCCGTCGAATCCCTGCAGCGCGGTGTCCTCCACGGCGACGCTGCGGGGTCCGGCGGAACCACCGCGGCGTGCGGTGCCCTGCCCCCCTGCTGACGCGAGTGCCCCCGACGCGGCCAAGGCCTCATCGTTCGTCTCGCGTATGCCCTGTTGCGCCAGCGCGGCAGTGACGACATTGAGCGTCGCGTTGCCGATACCGCTGGCCTGATTGATCATGGCGACGCCACTGGCGCCGTTGAATGCCAGGCCGCCGATGCTGGCGCTGGCGTCCAGTGCGCCGTCGGCGCGCACCCGGTTGTTGATGTGGCGCTGGCGCGCGTCGACCGATATCTCTACGGTTTCGCCGCTGGCGATACCCAGCAGGTTGCCCTGCAGGTTGAAGTCGCCGGCGGCCATGTTGACCACCATGGCACCGTCGCTGCCACGCAGCGCACTGCCATCGATACGGGTGTGGTTGAGGTAGCCGAGCATGGCGGCGTAGTCGTCAGCCTGCTGCGCGCACAGCGTCAGCGGCAGGGCGAACAACAGACCCGATGTGAGCAGGACAGCGACGCGTTTCATTTGCCGGGCCCACCGGACGGGCCGCCTGCAGGCTGGCCGAGCGGGAACTGCGCAAGTGCACCGCGCACCTGGTCGCCGATACCGCGGGTCGCGTTGCCCACCGCGCCCATCGGACCACCGATGCTGCGGCCAAGCGAACTACCCGACAGCACCCCGCTGCTGGTGGCTTTGCCGAGGGTGCTGTTGATTGTCCCCGTGGTGACACGCTCCACGGTAGTCTGCTGGTGGCCGGCAGCGATGCCGGTATTGGAGCCCAGCGAGGCGTAATCGTCGTCGCTCAGTTCGTCCATGCCGCCCGGCGTGCCCAGGGCGCCAGCAACCTCGCGCTTGGGGGACGGATCAGCGATCAGCGCCACGCCCGGAGGGGCTGGCCGGTACGCGGGCCGCGCGGATACGTCACGCAGCAGCACCATCTCACCCGGCTGGGCCTTCACTCCCTGCCGTGCGCCTGACGCCTGCGTCGCCGCCGGTGCCAGCACCAACACCAGCAGCAGGCCCGTCACCGCCGTTGCCCTGCTTCGTACGCGAACGCTGTCCATTGCGACCTCCCGTTACCTGCGGAGGGATGGAGCAGCAATCGTGCCAAGTTCGAAGGGCCCGGTTTGCGGGCATTTCGCCGCCGCCGACCGCTGTCATTGCAACGCGGGTGTTACACCCTGCAGGGGTTCACCCATCCTGAACGCGCGCCTGCATGCGCCAAGACGCTGGATGACACTCGCCTCGCACCTCGGTGTATCAGCGTTGATACACCTTCCGATACAGATGTCACAGCGCGCAGTCATGAAATGCAGACGGGCCGGCAGGAGCCGGCCCGTCTGCATGACGACCTTGCCGATCGTGCTAAGAGCTGCGCTCTTCGCCCTCGTCCACGCCCAGGTTGGTCGACGGGTTGTCGTAGACCTCACGGTCGAGCAGGCCGGTTTCCTTGGCCACCAGCACCGGCACCAGCATCTGGCCGGTGACATTGGTCATCGTGCGCATCATGTCCAGGATGCGGTCGATCGCGTAGAGGTAGCCGATGGTTTCAAGTGGCAGGTTGGCCGCGCTCAGCACCACCGTGGCCATCACCACCGCCGTGCCCGGCACGCCAGCGGTACCGAAGCTGCCCAGCACCGAGGCGATCAGCACGACCACATACTGCTCGGGGGAGAGGGGTACGCCGGTGTACTGCGCGATGAACACCGCGCACAACGCCGGGTAGATCGCACCGCAGCCATCCATTTTGATGCTGGCGCCCAGCGGCACGGCAAAGGACGCGTAGTCCTTGTTGACCCCCAGGTTATGGGTGATCGAACGCATTGCCGCCGGCATCGCTGCGAAGCTGGAGGAGCTGACGAAGGCCACCTGCATGCCCGGCGCGGCACCCCGGAAGAACTTCAACGGGTTCAGGCCATGCACCAGCAGCAGGCTGCCGTACACCAGCACGATATGCAGCGCGCAGGCCACGTAGAGCGCCAGCACGAAGCTGCCCAGCGGCAGCAGCTTTTCGAAGCCGTAGCTGCCCACCAGCCCGGCGATCAGGCCAAACGTACCCAGCGGGGTCATCTCCAGCACGAAGCGGGTGACCTGGATCATGATGTCGCTAATCTGCCCGGTCAGCTTGCGCGCTTCGGCGACCTTGTCGCCCAGCTTGACCATCGCAAAGCCGAGCAGGCCGGCGAAGAAGATCACCGGCAGGATCGAACCGCGGCCTGCCGCCAGCACGGTCTCACCGGCCGCGTTGACCTTGGTGCCGATGCCGGTCAGCGCGTAGAACACGTTGGACGGCACCACGTCCATGACCACCTTGACCACGCTGGGCACTTCGCGCGGCGTGTAGCCGTGGTCCATGCTCAGGCTGAGGTTGCCGGTCCCCGGCTGCATCAGGGTGCCCACGGCCAGGCCGATGCCCACTGCCAGCGCGGCGGTGATGATGAACCACAGGAACGTGCGCCCACCCAGCGCGGCCACGGATTTCTGCCCGTGCAGCGAGGAAATGGCATTGATCACCGCGAAGAACACCAGCGGCACCGCGATCATCTTGATCAGCGTGACGTACAGGTCGCCGAGTGGGCCGAACCAGGTTTCGGCGGCGGGGCCAAGCAGCCAGCCAGCCAGCGCGCCCAGCACGAAACCGCCAAGTACGCGCTGCCAGAACGGAATCCGCAGCCAGGCAGACACCAGCGTCATGAGCATTCCAGGGAGAGAGTGACAGCCCCTCACCTTAGCCCAACGCGCGCCTGCGGACGAGGCGCACAGAAACAAATCAGCGTGTCATCGGCGTGCCTTGCGGCGTTCTGCATAATGAACGCCCGTTTCACCATTGAGATACGCGCGTCCATGTCCCGTTTCACGCCTCTTGTGGCGGCCGTCGCCACCATCCTGATGCTTGGCGCCTGCGCCACGTCCACCCCCACCTCCCGTGCCAATGCCGGCTCCGTTCAGGTCGAGGTACCTTCGGTGTCCCACCCGGCCGGTGAAACCCCGCAGTGGTGGTACCGCAGCGGCGCCGCCCGGGCCGCCGGCAGTGGTGCAATGAACGGCCGGGCAAAGAACGTGATCCTGTTCCTGGGCGATGGCATGAGCCTGACCACCGTGGCGGCCGCACGCATCTTCGAGGGTCAGCGCAACGGCAACCCGGGCGAAGAGAACCTGCTCTCCTGGGAGCGCTTCCCCGCCACCGCCTTCAGCAAGACCTACAACACCGATTCGCAGACCCCCGATTCGGCCGGCACCATGACCGCCATCACCACCGGCGTAAAGACCCACATGGGCGCCATCGGGGTCAGCGCGGGCAGCCGCAGCGACTGCGCCGACAGCCTGGGCAAGGGTCTGCTGACCTGGCTGCAGCTGGCCGACAGCGCCGGCATGGCCACCGGCGTGGTATCCACCGCACGCCTGACCCATGCCACCCCGGCCGCCACCTACGCCCATTCGCCCGAGCGCAACTGGGAAAGCGACGCCGACCTCCCGGAAGCAGCGAAAGCGGCAGGCTGCAGGGACATCGCCCAGCAGCTGCTGGGCAGCTCGCGCTACGGGCGCGGCCCGCTGGTCGCCCTCGGCGGTGGCCGCGCCCAGTTCACCACCGTGGAAGAGACCGACCCGGAGTACGACGACAAGGTCGGCCTGCGCCTGGACGGCCGCAGCCTGGTCGGCGAATGGAAGCAGGCCCACCCGCAGGGCGCGTATGTCTGGAATGCGAAGCAGCTGCAGGCCGCCGCCAACGCGCCGGCGCTGCTGGGCCTGTTCGAGCCGGACCACATGCGCTACGAGATCGAGCGCAAGGACGACCCCTCCGGCGAGCCCAGCCTGGCCGAACTGACCAAGGCCGCCATCGCCAACCTGTCGCGCCACCAGGAAGGCTACGTGCTGATGGTGGAAGGTGCGCGCATCGACCACGCCAACCACAGCGGCAACGCCTACCGGGCGCTCAGCGATACGGTGGCGCTGTCCGATGCGGTCCGTGCAGCGGCAGAGGCCACCTCCGACGAGGACACGCTGATCATCGTCACCGCCGACCACTCGCACACGCTCAACTTCGTGGGCTACCCGGCGCGAGGCAACCCGATCCTGGGCAAGGTCAAGGACAAGGGCGGCGAAGACGGCGCCGGCGCGCTCGACCTGGCCCGTGACGGCCTCGGCCTGCCCTACACCACCCTCAGCTACGCCAATGGCCCGGGCAACGCCGGCGCCACCAACCAGCAGCCGGCGGGGCCCAAGGCCTACCCGCACAACCCGACCAGCTTCGATCCGGCCAAGGGCCGCCCGGACCTGACCCACGTGGATACCGAGCACCCTGACTACATGCAGGAAGCCCTGGTGCCGATGAAGAGCGAAAGCCACGGCGGCGAAGATGTCGGCATCTGGGCCCGTGGCCCTGGCAGCAGAGCGATACGCGGCACCATGGAACAGAACACGATCTACCACATGATCGTGCAGGCCACTCCGCGCCTGCGCCAGCGCCTGTGCGAAGCCGGTACGTGCGACGCCAAGGGCGTGCCGGTGGAACTGCCGGTGCCGGCCGCGTTCGAGCGCAAGGACGCCGGTAACTGATGCGGGCGCGCCGCGTTGCGCGGGCCGGCATGCTGGCCGCGCTGCTGCTGGGACCGGCGGTCGGGGTTGCCGAGCCGCCGGCCTGCCAGCGGCTTACCGAGGAAGACGGGTTGCAGCCGCTGGCCGGCTGCCGCCTGGAACAGGGCCGGCTGACGCTCGACGCGTCGGCGCGTGCCCGGCTGGAGTACGACAACCTAGGGCTGGCGGCGGTGTACGCCGGGGACAGCTTCCACTACGTCAGCCGCCAGGGGCGCACCCAGGCGGTAATCACCTGGGATAATGGCCCGGATCATGTGGAAGAAGGCCTGCTGCGCGGCCGCGTGGGCGACCGCATCGCGTACTTCAATGCCACGCTGGACCAGGCAGTACCCGGCACCTACGATTTCGGCTGGCCGTTTTCCGATGGAACTGCCCAGGTCTGCAACGGCTGCCGGCGCGGCACGCCGGATGGCGATGGACACACTCCCATGGAAGGCGGCGAGTGGTTCCACATCGACCGCCAGGGCCGCCGCGTGGGCGATCCCGCCGGTCGATGAGCCTGGATGATGGCGGCCGGTGCTGCCAGGGCCGATACTGGCCCTCTGCCTGACATTTCCCATTCGATGCCTACTGCGCTGCCCCCTGCCCCCGACCTCCCCGCCCCCGTGCTGGTGGGTTTCAGTGGCGGACTGGATTCAACGGTGTTGCTGCACTGGCTGGCGCAGTCACCCGCGCAGCGCGCCGCCGGCCTGCATGCGGTGCACGTGCACCACGGACTGCAGCCCGAGGCCGACCGGTGGGCGGTGCACTGCGAAGCGATCTGCGCGGCCTGGTCGATTCCGCTGCAGGTGGTCCGGGTGGCGGTGCCGCGCGACAGCGGTGCGGGCCTGGAAGCTGCGGCACGGCATGTCCGCCGCGAAGCGTTCGGCCGCGTCCTGCGCGAAGGTGAACACCTGGCGTTGGCGCACCACCGCGACGACCAGGCCGAAACGTTCCTGCTCCGGGCGCTGCGTGGCTCCGGCGTGGATGGCCTGGCGGCGATCCGCGCGCATGCTCCGTTTGCCGCCGGATCGATCTGGCGGCCACTGCTGCAGATCCCGCGCGGCGACCTGCTGGCCCATGCGCAGGCGCACGCACTGCAGTGGATTGAAGATCCCAGCAATGCCAACGATGCGGCCGACCGCAACTTCCTGCGCCTGCACGTGCTGCCGCTGCTGCAACAACGCTGGCCGCAGGCCGATGCGGCATTGGCGCGCAGCGCCGAGCTGAGCGCGCAGGCGCAGCGCCTGCTCGAGGCCTCCGACCACGAGGCGCTGCGGCGCTGCACGGTGTCGCCCGGCGTACTCGACTGCGCCAAGCTGCAACGGCAGCCGCGCGAGCGCCGCGCGCGGCTGATGCGGCAGTGGGTACGCAGCGCGGGGCAGCCGCCATTGCCAGCCGCCGGCGTGCAGGCCATCGAACGCGAACTGCTTCCTGCCGCGCACGATGCCGATGCGCAGTTTGCCTGGCAGGGGGTCCGCATCCGCCGTTGGCGAGGGCACCTGTACCTGCTGCCGATGGCGCTGGCGCTGCCGCTGGACTGGAGCGTGCATTGGGATGGATCCAGCCCGCTGGCGCTGCCCGACGGTGGCGAACTGGCGCTGATCGGCGCCAAGCGGCTGGGTGAACCGGTGCAGGTCAGCGCACGACGGGGCGGCGAGCGCATCCAGCTGCGCGGCCGCAGTCACTCGCATGCCCTGAAAGACCTGCTGCAGCAGAGCGGGTTGCCACCGTGGCAGCGCCGCCAGGTGCCGTTGCTGTATGCAGAGCAGACGCTGGTGGCGGCCGGCGACCAGATCATCGCCGCACCGTTGCAGCAGTGGCTGGATGAACAGCACGCCCGCCTGCGCTGGACGCCGGGCGCGGCATGAATTGACCCCTTTGGGCTGGCGCCTCACACTTGCCGCATGGCCAAGAAATCCCCCACTGACACCTCGCCGGTCGCCCACTTCGAGCATTCGCTGGAAGAACTGGAGCAACTGGTGGAGAAGATGGAAACCGGCGACATGAGCCTGGAGCAGTCGCTGAGCGCCTATGAGCGCGGCGTCGGCCTGTACCGCCAGTGCCAGCAGGCGCTGGAGCAGGCCGAGCTGCGCGTGCGCCTGCTCAGCGACCCGGCACGCCCGGAAACCGCCGAGCCGTTCGACCCGCCCAGCCATGACGGTTGAGTCCACGTTCGCGCGTTGGCGCGACCGCATTGAAAGCCAGCTCGACGCCAGCCTGCCCTCGCCCGACCAGGCGCCCCAGCGCCTGCACCAGGCGATGCGCCATGCCGTGCTCGGCGGCGGCAAGCGCATGCGCCCGCTGCTGGTGTACGCCAGCGGCCAGATCTTCGGCGCCGACGAACACGCGCTGGACGCGCCGGCGATGGCAGTGGAGCTGATCCACGCCTATTCGCTGGTGCACGACGATCTGCCGGCGATGGACGACGACGCGTTGCGTCGCGGCCGCCCGACCACGCACATCGCCTTCGACGAAGCCACGGCGATCCTGGCCGGCGATGCGCTGCAGACGCGCGCGTTCGGCCTGCTGGCCGATGCGGCATTGCCGGCGCTGCTGCGGGTGCACTGCCTGCAGGCACTGACCCACGCCTCGGGCGCGGCCGGCATGTGCGGTGGGCAGGCGTTGGATATCGATGCAACGGGCCATGCGCAGCCGCTGGCCGACCTGCAGCACATGCATGCATTGAAGACCGGCGCGCTGATCCGCGCAGCGGTCCGCATGGGCGCGCTGTGTGGCGATGCGCCGCACGCGGACCTGCTGCAGCTGGACGATTTCGCCAACGCCCTCGGCCTGGCGTTCCAGGTGCGCGATGACATCCTGGACGTGGAAGCCAGCTCCGAACAGCTCGGCAAGACCGCGGGCAAGGACCAGGCGCAGGCCAAGTCCACGTTCCCGGCGTTGTTGGGGATGGACGGTGCAAAGGCCGAGTTGGCGGCGCTCAGCGAGCGCATGCACGACAGCCTTGCCGGGTATGACGAACGCGCTGATGCGTTGCGTGCGCTTGGGCGGTTGGCTGTAGAGCGCAATCACTAAGGGACCGGCCTTCGGTCGGTGCGCGTCTGCTGCAGGCAAGAGCCTTGGTCTGCGAACGTTACTGCGCAGGGCCGGCGGGTGTGGGTTTGCGGGGGGCGCCGTGAATCCATCCGTGGAGGCTCTT
>NZ_JBQEOG010000010.1:117037-203391 GCF_052045085.1 Stenotrophomonas sp. 22385 | reverse complement strand
CCCCCCCCCCCCCCCCCCCCCCCCCCCCCCCCCCCCCCCCCCCCCCCCCCCCCGCCCCCTCAGCACTGCGTCGGCGGAGGGTAGAGCGGGATTCTGCACTTGATCTTCGTTAGTGGCCGACCAACTTTCGAAGGGGTGGTGTGGGTGGGTTGACGGGACCGTAGAGCGCCATGGATGGTGCGAACGAGCCTACACGGACGTACTTGCGGCGTGTCCCGGCAACCCACCCACACCGCCCCAAACCAGTGAGCAACCGGCAACCAGCTGTTGCTCTTGCAGTTGCAGTTGCAGTTGCTTCAAAGAATCTGCGCAGTAACAGCGACGAAATGACAAACGCTGCCGCCGATGACGAACAGGTGCCAGATTGCGTGGGAGTAGGGGATGGATTCGCGGTGGTAGAAGTAGGTACCCAGCGTGTAGGACAGGCCGCCGGCGAACAGCCAGCCCAGGGTCCAGCCGTCGATGTGGGACCACATCGGCTTGATCGCCACCAGCACCATCCAGCCCATCGCGATGTAGATGATCGTGGACAGCAGCTTGAAGCGGCCGGTGAAAAACAGTTTGAAGATCACCCCCGCCAGTGCCAGCGCCCAGATCGCGGTGAACATCCCCCAGCCCCACGGGCCGCGCAGGCCGATCAGGGTGAAGGGGGTGTAGGTGCCGGCGATCAGCAGGTAGATCGCGCAGTGGTCGAACACCTTCAGGCGGCCCTTTGCGATCGGGTGCTGGATCGCGTGGTACAGGGTCGAGGCCGTGTACAGCAGCAGCAGGGCCACGCCGAATACGATCGCGCTGGCCAGCT
The DNA here is from genome assembly GCF_052045085.1 of Stenotrophomonas sp. 22385. Taxonomy (NCBI): domain Bacteria; kingdom Pseudomonadati; phylum Pseudomonadota; class Gammaproteobacteria; order Lysobacterales; family Lysobacteraceae; genus Stenotrophomonas; species Stenotrophomonas sp. 22385. The sequence goes on along the minus strand of NZ_JBQEOG010000010.1, from coordinate 202,589 downwards.
GCCAGGCATCGCCATGGATCGCGGCCAGGGTGATCAGTACCGCGCTGGCGGCCAGTGCCGCCACCGCGCCCAGTCCGTGGGTCAGGGCGCTGGCGATTTCTTCACGTACGGAAGCAACAGAGGTCATGGCGATGATCGTCGCGCGGGGAGGGGGAGCCCGCTCCCCCCTATCATCGCCGGTTTCGCCAGGTCAGGCGACCGATACGCTGTGCGCCGCCTCGCGGGTGGCCGCAAAGCGCACGTCCGGCGCGCGTTCCTGCGCGAGCTGCAGATTGACCCGGGTCGGAGCCAGGTAGACCAGCTGGCCTGCCGCATCGATGCTGAGGTTGCCCGCGTTCTTTTCGCGGAATTCTTCCAGCTTCTTTGCGTCGTCGCAGGTCACCCAGCGCGCCGTGGTCACGCTGACCGGCTCGAAGCTGGCTTCCACGCCGTACTCGTCCTTGAGCCGATAGGCGGCCACGTCGAACTGCAGCACACCGACCGCGCCAAGGATCAGGTCGTTGCTCATCAGCGGGCGGAAGAACTGCGTTGCACCCTCTTCGGACAGCTGTGCCAGGCCCTTCTGCAGCTGCTTGAGCTTGAGCGGATCGCGCAGGCGCGCGCGGCGGAACAGTTCCGGTGCGAAGTTCGGAATGCCGGTGAAGCTTACCGCTTCGCCTTCGGTGAACGTGTCGCCGATGGAGATGGTGCCGTGGTTGTGGATGCCGATCACATCGCCCGGCCATGCCTCAGCGGCGATTTCGCGGTCGCTGGCCATGAAGGTCAGCGCGTTGGCCAGCTTCATTTCCTTGCCGGTGCGCACGTGGAAGGTCTTCATGCCGGCCACGAAGCGGCCCGAACACACCCGCATGAACGCCACGCGGTCGCGGTGCTGCGGATCCATGTTGGCCTGGATCTTGAAGACGAAGCCGGTCAGCTTGTTTTCCTGCGGTGCGATCTCACGGCCGGTGGTGGCGCGTGCCTGCGGTGACGGCGCATGCTCCACGAAGAAGTCCAGCAACGGCTGCACGCCGAAATTGTTCACGCCCGAACCGAAGAACACCGGCGTCTGCCGGCCCGCCAGGTAAGCGTCCAGGTCGAACGGGTGGCTGGCGCCCTGCACCAGTTCCAGCTCATCGCGCAGGTCGGCCAGCATGCCCGCGCCGATCTTCTCGGCCAGGCCGGGGGAATCGATCGACGGGAAGATGGTCGAATCCTGCCGGGTGAAATTACGGCCCTGTTCGTACAGGTGCACCTCGCCGCTGATCAGGTGGACCACGCCCTTCAGGCGCTGGCCCATCCCGATCGGCCAGGTGACCGGCGCGCACTGGATGCCCAGCACGCTCTCCACCTCGTCCAGCAGGTCGATCGGTTCCTTACCTTCGCGGTCGAGCTTGTTGATGAAGGTCATGATCGGGGTGTCGCGCAGCCGGCACACCTCCATCAGCTTGATCGTGCGCTCTTCCACGCCCTTGGCCACGTCGATCACCATCAGCGCCGAGTCCACCGCAGTGAGCACGCGGTAGGTGTCCTCACCGAAGTCGGCGTGGCCGGGGGTGTCGAGCAGGTTGACGATCTTGCCTTCGTACGGGAACTGCATCACCGACGAGGTGACCGAGATGCCGCGCTCTTTTTCAAGCGCCATCCAGTCCGAAGTGGCATGGCGGGCAGCCTTGCGGCCCTTGACCGAGCCGGCCATCTGGATCGCACCGCCGAACAGCAGCAGCTTTTCGGTCAGCGTGGTCTTGCCGGCGTCAGGGTGGGAAATGATGGCGAAGGTGCGGCGGCGCGCAGCTTCGGTAGCGACTTCGGACATGGCGTGACGCGCCCGCCCGGGGCGCTTTTCATGGAGATGAGCCCACCAGTATACCGGGCCGCCCTGTCTGGCGGTTCAGTGGCTGGCCGCTTCACCGCTGTCGGCCTGTTCACGCGCGAAGCGCAGCTCGCCCTGGGGGGCCACGATCCGCACCGGTATCGAGCGCAGCTGCATGCCGGCATTGGCCTGGACCACGAAATGCAGGTGCGGGGCGGTGCTGTAACCGGTGTTGCCGGACACGCCGATGCGCTGGCCTGCCTCGACCCGCTGCCCGCTGCGCACCAGTACCCCGTTTTCGCGCAGGTGGGCGTAGACGGCCATGCTGCCGTCTTCATGCAGCACCCGGATGAAATTGGCGCGCTCACGGTCGCGCGCCGGGTCCTGCCCATTGCCGCTGAAGTTGCCCTGTACCTGCATCACCTTGCCGGCCCGGGCGGCCAGCACAGGCGTGCCCTCGGGCAGGGCAAAGTCCACTGCATCACGGTTTTCCGCGTCGGTGTGGCTGAACCGCCCCTGCGGTGCCTGGCTCACCTGGAACCGGCGGGCATCGAAGGGCAGCTGGTACGCCACGTCCTGTGGCCGCGCAGCGGGATCGCCCGGGACCGCGTCCAGCAGCAGGTTCAGGCGTTCGGTATCCGGTGGCAGCTGCAGCCGTGCCACCACCACGCTGGCCGAGCCGGGCAGCACGGTTTGAAGGGGCAGCCCGGGCAGCAGCGCGGCGCCGGCGTCCTGGCGCAGGGCGATCTGCACCGGACCGGTGAGGTGGTTGTCGACCCGCGCCTGCCAGTACGCGGCACCGCCTTCGAGCTTCACAGAGGCCAGCGTTCCGCTCCGGGCCCCCTGCGGCGCCTGGTCGGCCGGGCGCACCAATCCCCAGCCGCCGCGCCAGTCCGCTGCACCGTTCGGTTCAGCGGCCTGTGCCATGAACGGGCACGCCAGCAGGGTGAGCAGCAGGATCGGGCGCATCAGCGAACTTCCAGTAAGGGTGCGCGGACTCTACGCAACCGGGTTCGTTCAGGAAAGAGGGGGCTGCAGGCTGATGAGAAAAAACTATATCGCTTCATCCAGATGAAAGGATTGACATGCCCGGAATGTGCTGGCATCGTGGCTCCACCATCGAGACCGGCAGAGGGACAGGCCCTTTGAAGCCGGGGCAGCCCGCAGACGCGCAAGCGACCTGCGTAGGTGCCAAATCCTGCGGGGACCGTGGTGTCTTCCGAAAGATGGTTCGAACCGTGCACCGTGCGTGCGCTTCGAACGCGAGCTCCGCGAAAGCTCGATGGCCGTTTTCCTCTTCTGGATACCGCCATGAGTTTCGCCACTGCCGCCGCTGCTTCCGACTCCTTCGCCTCCTTGAGCGTTCCCGTTGATGCCGGGCGCAGCGCCGTGCGCGGCGAGATCGCCGCGATCCTGTCGATGCGTCACGGCGGGGCGCGCCCGGTGCGGTTGCGCTACGAACTGGTGGGCCGTGCCGAGGCGCCGGTGGTGGTGCTGGCGGGCGGCATTTCCGCACACCGGCATGTGGCCGCCAACGCCGAGTTTCCCGAGAAGGGCTGGGCAGAGGGCCTTGTAGCGCCCGGTCGCGCGCTGGATCCGGCCTCGCGCCGCATCCTGGCGTTTGATTTCATTGGCGCCGACGGCGCACTGGACCTGCCGATCGACACCGCCGACCAGGCCGATGCGCTGGTGCTGCTGCTCGATCACCTTGGCATCGCCCAGCTGCAGTGCTTTGTGGGCTACTCCTACGGTGCGCTGGTGGGCCAGCAGTTCGCGGTGCGCCACCCGCAGCGGTTGGCCAAGCTGGTCGCGGTCAGCGGCGCGCATCGCCCGCATCCGTATGCCGCCGCCTGGCGCGCGCTGCAGCGCCGCGCGGTTGCGCTGGGCCAGCTGCAGTGCGGCGAAAGCCACGGCCTGGCGCTCGCCCGGCAGTTCGCCATGCTCAGCTACCGCACACCGGAAGAATTCGGCGAGCGCTTCGATGCGCCGCCGGAAGTGGTCAACGGGCGTGTCCGCGTGGCGGCCGAAGATTACCTGGATGCCGCCGGTGCGCAGTACGTCGCGCGCACCCCGGTTGAAGCCTACCTTCGCCTGTCCGAATCGATCGACCTGCACCGCATCGATCCTGCCGCGATCAGCGTGCCCACCGTGGTGGTGGCCGTTGAAGGCGACCGCCTGGTGCCACTGGCCGACCTGGTCGGCCTGGTCGAAGGGCTGGGCCCCCGCGGCAGCCTGCGCGTGCTGCGCTCGCCCTATGGCCACGACGCCTTCCTGAAAGAAACCGATCGCATCGACGCAATCCTCGCCACCGCATTTCGTACCCCGGGAGAAAACGCATGAGCCAGTCCGCCGGTTCCGAGCCGACCTGTAGCCGTGTCACCGCCGCCGTGCGCGCCGGTATCGATCGCGATACCGCGCATGGGGCGGTGACTCCGCCGATCGTGTTGTCGTCCAACTTCAGCTTCGATGGTTTTGGCAACAAGCGCCAGTACGACTACACGCGCAGCGGCAACCCGACCCGTGACCTGCTCGGCGAGGCGCTGGCAGAGCTCGAGGGCGGCGCCGGCGGCGTGATCACCTCCACCGGCATGGGCGCGATCAACCTGGTGCTCAACGCGCTGCTGGAACCGGGCGATACCCTGGTGGTGCCGCATGATGCCTACGGCGGCAGCTGGCGCCTGTTCAATGCGCTGGCGAAGAAAGGTCATTTCCAGCTGGTCACCGCCGATCTGACCGACCCGCGCTCGCTGGCCGACGCGCTGGCGCAGTCGCCGACGCTGGTGTTGATCGAAACCCCGTCCAACCCGCTGCTGCGCATCACCGACCTGCGCTTTGTCATCGATGCCGCGCACCGTGCCGGTGCCAAGGTGGTGGTCGACAACACCTTCCTGTCGCCGGCGCTGCAGCAGCCGATCGCCTTCGGTGCTGATGTGGTGCTGCATTCGACCACCAAGTACATCAACGGGCACAGCGATGTGGTCGGGGGCGCCGTGGTCGCGCGCGATCCGGCGCTGCACGAGCAGCTGGTGTGGTGGGCCAACGCGCTGGGCCTGACCGGGTCGCCGTTCGACGCCTTCCTGACCCTGCGCGGCCTGCGCACGCTCGGTGCGCGGTTGCGCGTGCACCAGGAAAACACCGCCGACATCGTGAAGCTGCTGGCCGCCAGCGATGCGGTGGCCAACGTCTACTATCCGGGACTGGCCTCGCACCCCGGCCATGCCATCGCCGCCCGCCAGCAGAGTGGCTTCGGCGCGATGCTGTCGTTTGAACTGGCCTCGTGCCCGGGCGATGACCCGCACGCTGCGGTGCGTGCGTTCGTGGATGGCCTGCGCTGCTTCACCCTGGCCGAATCGCTGGGCGGGGTGGAAAGCCTGGTCGCGCACCCGGCCACCATGACCCACGCGGCGATGACCGCCGAGGCCCGCGCCCATGCGGGCATCAGTGAGGGCCTGCTGCGCCTGTCGGTGGGTATCGAAGCCGCCGAAGACCTGGTCGCTGACCTGCAGGCCGGCCTGGAGCGGGCCCGGGCGGTGATCGACCGCCAGGCGCAGCTGGCGCAGCGCAGGCTGGTGGACGCATGAGCGTGGTACTGCCTTTCGCGCGATCGGCGCCACGTCGCTTGGCGTTGCTGGGTACGGGCACCGTTGGTACTGCGTTCGTGCAGCGCTACCAGGCGCTCGAGGCACGAGGCGTCGAGTTGCCGCAGTTCTCGTGGCTGGCCAACTCGCGCACGGCACGCGCCTGCGAACAGCAGCCGGCGCAGGCCCTGGCGCGCGCCAACGATGCCGCGCGCACGGTGCCGGCGCTGCAACCCTGGGCCGAAGCCGAAGGCCTGCAGCGCGGGGACGTGGTGGTGGACGCCACCGCCAGCGACGAGGTGGCCAACTGGCACGAGCAGTGGCTGGCCCGCGGCGTGCATGTGGTCACCGCAAACAAGCTGGGGCAGGGCGCACAGCTGGCGCGTGCGCAGGCCATTGCCGGCAGCGGGCTCGACGGTGGTGCCCGTTACGGCGACAGCGCCACGGTCGGCGCAGGGCTGCCGCTGTTGAGCAGCCTGCGCGGGCTGGTCGCCGGCGGCGACCGCATCCACCGCGTGGAAGGTGTGCTGTCGGGGTCGTTGGCGTGGCTGTTCCATCACTACGACGGTCAGCGTCCCTTCTCGGCATGGGTGCGCGAGGCGGCGGTCGCCGGGTACACCGAGCCGGACCCGCGCGTGGACCTGTCCGGCGAGGATGTGCGCCGCAAATTGTTGATTCTTGCCCGCGCCAGCGGCATCGCGCTGCGCGCCGAACAGGTGGCCGTGAACTCACTGGTGCCGGACGCACTGGCGGCGCTGCCGGCCACCGAGGCCATCAAACAGTTGGCGTTGCTGGATGCGCCGCTCCAGCGACACTGGGAGCAGGCTTCCGCGCAGAACGGCTGCCTGCGCTTCATCGGCGGCTTCGACCACGACAACGCCACGGTAGGCCTGCGTATCGTCCCGCTGGACCACCCGCTGGCCGGCGGCGCCCAGACCGACAACCGTGTGGCGATCCACAGCGACCGTTACAACGTGCAGCCGTTGTTGATCCAAGGCCCGGGTGCGGGTGCGGACGTCACCGCGGCGGCGCTCTTGGACGACGTCCTGCAGATCATCCGGGCGTAGCGACACGCCACGCGTGTCCCTACGAGGTCAGACTCCTTTCAACGCCTTCAACAAGGCGGCGTTGAACCGCTCCGGATCCTGCACCTGTGGCGAATGCCCCAGGTCGTCGAAGCTCACCAGGGTCGCGCCGGGAATGGCGGCAGTGGCGGCCTTGCCCAGCGCCGGGTAGTCGCCCAGTGTGGCCTTCAACGCGGGTGAGGCCAGGTCGCGGCCAATCGCGGTGCGGTCCTTCTGGCCGATGAAGAACGTGGTGGGAACCCGCACGTTGGGCAGTTCGTATACCACCGGCTGGTTGAACACCATGTCCGAGGTCAGCGCCTGGCTCCAGGCCACGGCCTGCTTGCCGGGGCCCGCATACATGCCGGCCTGCATCCGTGCCCAATGCTCGTACTCGGGCGTCCATTGGCCGCTGTAGTAGACGTCAAGCTGGTACTTCTTGATGCTCTCGAAACTGGTGTTCAGTTCGTTGGCATACCACGCATCCACGCTGCGCCACGGCACGCCCTTGGCCTTCCAGTCTTCCAGCCCGATCGGATTGACCAGTGCCAGCTGGCGCAGCTGCTGCGGATACATCAACGCGAACCGCGTGGCCAGCATGCCGCCCATGGAATGGCCGACCAGGTCGACCTTGCTGCTGTCCAGCTTGAGGTGGGCCAGCAGCGCTTCGGTATTGGCGGCCAGCTGGCCAAACGAGTACTGGTAGCGCAGCGGCTTGCTGGACTTGCAGAAGCCGATCTGGTCCGGGGCGATCACCCGGTAGCCGGCAGCGCTCAACGCCTTGATCGTGTCGCGCCAGGTGCCCGCGCAGAAGTTCTTGCCATGCAGCAGCACCACGGTGCCGGCCATCGGCACCCCTTCCGGCGGAACGTCCAGATAGACCATTTCCAGCGGCTGGCGCTGCGAATCGAAGCTGAAGGTCTTGACCGGCCAGCCGTAGTCGAAGGCCTGCAGGCGCGCATCGTAGGTGTCGGCGGCGAACGAGGTCAGGGGCAGGCAGGCAAGCAGGGCGGCGGCCAGGATGCGCATGGCGGTCTCCGGTAGGGGGAGCCCCGAGGATAACCGCCCGCGCGGCCGATCAGCACTCGATGACGTTGACCGCCAAGCCGCCGCGGCTGGTTTCCTTGTACTTGTCCTGCATGTCGCGGCCGGTATCGCGCATGGTCTTGATGACCTTGTCCAGCGACACCTTGTGCTTGCCGTCACCGCGCATGGCCATGCGCGAGGCGTTGATCGCCTTCACCGCGCCCATCGCATTGCGCTCGATGCAGGGGATCTGCACCAGCCCGCCGATCGGGTCGCAGGTCAGGCCCAGGTTGTGCTCCATGCCGATCTCGGCGGCGTTCTCGATCTGGCTGGGGTTGCCCCCCAGCGCCGCGACCAGGCCACCGGCGGCCATCGAACAGGCCACGCCCACTTCACCCTGGCAGCCGACCTCGGCACCGGAAATCGAGGCGTTTTCCTTGTACAGGATGCCGATCGCGGCCGAGGTCAGCAGGAAATCGAACACGCGCTGCTCGTTGGCACCGGGGCAGAACCGGTCGAAGTAATGCAGCACCGCCGGCAGCACGCCCGCCGCGCCGTTGGTCGGCGCAGTGACCACGCGGCCACCGGCGGCATTCTCTTCGTTGACCGCCAGGGCGTACAGGTTCACCCAGTCCAGCGTGGTGAGCGGATCGCGCATGGCCGCTTCCGGCTTGGACGACAGCTCACGGTACAGCGCCGGGGCGCGGCGCGACACATGCAGGCCGCCGGGCAGGGTGCCTTCCTGGCGGATGCCGCGGGCGCAGCACTGCTGCATGGCGTCCCAGATTTCGCGCAGCTGGTCGCGGATCTCGTCCTCGCTGCGCCAGCACTTCTCGTTCTCGAACATGAGCTGGGCAATGCTCAGGCCACTGCGCGCGGTCTGCGCCAGCAGTTCGTCGCCGCTCTTGAACGGGTAGGGCAGCGGGGTTTCATCGGGCACGATGCGGTCATCGGCCGCGTCATCCTGGTTGACTACGAAGCCACCCCCCACCGAGTAGTAGTCGCGCGTGGCGATCACCTGGTCCTGCGCGTCGTACGCGGTAAAGCGCATGCCATTGGTGTGGTAGGGCAGCTTCTGGCGCTTGTTCAGGCCCAGGTCGCGCTTCTCGTCGAAGGCGATCTCATGGGTGCCCATCAGCCGGATGCGCTTGCTGCTGCGGATCCGCTCCAGCGTGCCGGGAATGATGTCCGGATCGATCAGGTTCGGGCGCTGGCCTTCCAGGCCCAGCAGCACGGCCTTGTCAGTACCATGGCCGCGGCCGGTCAACGCCAGTGAGCCATAGACGTCGGCGCGGATGCGCACCACATCCTGCAGGCAGCCCGGGTCCAGCAGCCAGCGGTGCACGAAGCGTTCGGCGGCCTTCATCGGTCCTACGGTGTGCGAGGAGCTCGGGCCAATGCCGATCTTGAAAACGTCGAACGTGCTGACAGCCATGAGTGCCAAACTGCGGGTATCGGATGGAGCACTATTCTATGCTGTCCGCGCCCGCCACCCTGGCTGCAACGCAACATATCGACCTTATGTTCATCCTTTACCAGCGCGATGACTGCCACCTCTGCGACCGGGCCCTCACAGTCCTGGCCCAGGCCCGGGTTTCCGGGCTGGACAGTGTGTTCATCGACGATGACGCGGCCCTGGAGGCCCGCTACGGCAGCCGCGTCCCGGTACTGCGCGACGGGCAGGGCCGGGAGCTGGACTGGCCCTTCGATGCCGCCACCCTGTCGGCCTGGATGAGCAACCACCGGTAGCGCCGGCGGTTGGCCGGCACCACGGACTGTCCCTCGACCAGGCAGTTACTTCGCCTGGAGCTTGACCACGGTGCTGATCGCGGTGTCATCCGGAATGGTCTTGGTGTCCTTCCAGTCGTCACCGCCGCCAACACCGAAGTCCAGGCGCTTGACCGTGGCCTTGCCGGTCAGCACCGGGTTGGCACCGGGCTTCCACTCGAAGGTGAAGATGACCGGCTTGCTCACCCCGCGCAGCGCCAGCGTGCCATTGGCCACGTACTTGTTGTCGCCGGTCTTGGTGAAGCCCTTTGCGGTGTACGTCGCGGTGGCGAACTTGGCCACGTTGAAGAACTCTGCCCCCTGCAGGGTGGAATCGCGGTCGCTGTTGCCGGACGTTGCCTTGGCCAGCGGAATGGTCACGTCCAGCGTACCGGCGGCCGGGTTGGCCGGATCGAAGCTGACCTTGGTCGAGAAGCCGGGGAAGCTGCCCGCGAACACTTCACCGTCGTACTTGGTGGCGAAGGCCAGGTGCGAGCCGGGGCCGGGCGCCTGCACGTAATCGGCGGCCAGCACCGGCGCGGTGGCCATCAGGCCGGCCAGCGCGGCAGCCACGGCGGCGGGGGAAGTGAGCTTGATGTTCATCGTCAGTCCTTCTGGGGGGAGGCGAGCCAACCCTGCGGCAGCATGCGCGCAAGCGTGGCGTCGCGTTGGAAAAGGTGGTGGTACAGCGCGGCGCCGGCATGCGCGACCACCACGGCGATCAGCAGCCAGAAGCCCCACTCATGGATGGCATGGGAGATGTCGCGCGCATCAGCGCTGGGGGCGACCAGCTTGGGTACGTCGACCAGCCCGAACCAGCGGAACGGCCGCAGGCCGCTGGCCGAATCGTAGATCCAGCCGGACAGCGGCAGCGCGAACATCAGCACGTACAGCAGCCAGTGGGTGGCGGAGGCGATGCGTTCCTGCCAGGTCGGCGTGCCGGGCACCGGTTCGGGCGCGCCCGCGTACAGGCGCCAGCCCAGGCGCAGCGCCACCAATGCAAGCACCGTGATGCCCAGCGATTTGTGCGCGGTGTAGACCCAGAAATACTTCGGGGTGCGCGGCAGTTCGCCCATGGTCAGGCCGACGATGCCCAGCAGCAGGATGAGCAGGGCGATCAGCCAGTGCAGGGCTTGGCTGACACCGCCCCAGCGGTCATGGGTATTTCGGGTGGTCATGGCGAGCGCTTCCGGGCTGGCGAAGGAGATGGGGTGTCCGAGCCGTCGATCGGGTCGGGAGTTCCCGGTTCGCCGACGGACGGTGTGTCCTGCGGATCGGTGGCGCCGCGGTCGCGCAGGGCCTCCGCTTCGATGCGCAGCTGGACCTGGTCGCCGATCATCGACGGCCACGCATCCACGCCGAACGCACTGCGGCTGAGCGTGGCGGTGGCGGAAAAGCCAGCAGTGCGGCGGAACGGAGGCATCGGGTGGCGCTTGACCGCGTTGAGCGTGACATCGAGCGCCACTTCGCGGCTCACGCCACGCAGGGTCAATTCGCCGATCACCCGTGCATGGGTGGCGTCCACCGGCTCGATGCGGGTGGAAACAAAACGCGCCTCGGGATGGCGTTCGGCGTCGAGCAGATTGCGCGCCAGGGCAGCCTTGTTCCATTTGTCATCGCCAAGATCCAGGCGTTGCAGCGGCACGCTGACCGTCAGCGCGGCGCTGGTCCAGTCGTCGGGATCGAAGGAAAGCACGCCTTCGCTGCCCGATACCGTGCCCAACGCCTGCGAGAAACCCGCATGCTCGACCGCAAACAGCACCCGCGTATGCACCGGGTCGAGGCGGTAGGTGTCAGGCGCAGCGCTCACCGCCCAGGGGGCGGTGCACAACATCAGGGCAAGGGTCAGGCGCTTGGTCACGGCCGGCTCCATTCAGGGCTGGGCCGATCATACGCGCTGGTCCGTGATGCCTGGCAGCACCATGGCTGCAACAGATCGTGGTGCGCGCCATGGGCTGCGGCGGGGGCGCTGTGCAGCGCACTGTGTGACAATCCCGGGCAACAGGGAGAACTCGATGGCGTTCAGCACGCGCGGTTGGCGGGCAGGCATCGTGCTGCTGGCACTGGCGTTGTATGGGGTGCCGACGGCGTTGTGGGCCGCAGGGACATCGGCAGAGACACCGCGCATGCGCCGCCTTGGTGCTGCCGAAGGCATGCCCTCACGCATGGTGCTGGCGCTGGCGCAGGACCGGCAGGGCTATATCTGGGCCGCCACCGATGATGGCCTGGCCCGCATCGACGGCGTCGGTCTGCGGGTCTGGCGCAATGAACCCGACGATCCCGGCTCCTTGCCCGGCAACGAGATCGAAACACTGCTGGTCGATCCGCTTGATCGGGTCTGGGTGGGCAGCAACGGCGCTGGCCTGAGCGTGCTCGGACCGGGCCGCGAACGCTTCGAACGGTTTCCCGACCTCAGCGAGCGGTGCGAGGGGCAGTTCTGGTCGCTGGCGTACGCGGGCAAGGCGCTGTGGATCGGTACCAATCGCCATGGCATCTGCCGGCGGGAGGAAGACGGAACGCTGGTGCGCTACCAGGCCAATGCCGCCGATCCAGCCGCGCTCCCCGACGACACCATCTACAGCCTGCTGTCCGATCCGCAGGGACGTGTCTGGGTGGGCACCGGAAGTGGCGTGGCGCGCTGGGATGGGCGTGGCTTCACCCGGATCGCCCCGGCTGTGCTCGGGGGGAAAAGCGTGTTCCGGTTGAGCCGTGACCCCGATGGCACCGTCTGGGCCGGTACCGAAGGGGGGCTGTTCCGGATCGACAGCGATGGCAGCGCCCGCCCGGCACCGTGGACGCTTGGCGCCGACGTGCGCGCCGCATCGGTGGTGCATGACCGGAACGGCGGGTATTGGCTGGGCACGGCCGACGGTCTGTACCGCGGCGACGAAACACAGCTGCGGCTTCTGGCCGGCGATGCCGGAAGTGGTTTCCTCACCGAGCGCAGCGGCGTGCTGGACATGCTGCAGGACCATGAAGGCGGCCTGTGGGTGGCCATGCTGACCCAGGGGCTGGCCTACCTCCCTCCGGACTGGAAGCGTTTCTCCACCTGGTACCAGCTTGATGGCAAGCCATTGGACAGCGTGTACCTGCTCGGCGCTGCCGCGGCAGGCAACGACTACTACGTGGCCGGGGCGCATGGTGTGTACCGGTTGGACGCCGGCGGGCGCCTGCGCCAGATCGCCACGGACAAACAGCTCGGCGTGGGTGCGGTCTGGTCGGTGTCCGCGCGCGCCGATGGTGCGCTCTGGCTCGGTCGGGCCGGAAGGCTGGGGCTGTTCCAGCCCCGCACCGGACAGCTGCGCGAGTGGAAAATCGGGGGCGGCGCGGATGTCCGCCAACGCATCGATCTGATCCGTGAAGCGCCCAATGGCGACCTGTGGCTGTCGATCATGAACTACGGGGTGCAGCGGCGTGACGGGCAGGGCAACCTGCTTGATGACATCCGCATCGGTGACGGCCGCGGTCTGGTCGAGGTGCCGGTGGAGCAGATGCTGTTCGACCCGCGCGGCCAGCTGTGGATCATGGGTGACATGGGCGAGCTGGGATTGCTGCGCTGGCAGGAAGATCGGTTCGAACGGGTGCCGGGCATCACACCCGGCAACATCTACGACATGGCCTGGTCCGGCCCCGATGAGGTCTGGATGGCGCGCAAGGGCAGCCTGGAGCGCTACCACTGGGACGGGCTGAGCATGACCCTGCGCGAGCGCGTCGGGGCTGCGCAGGGCATGCCACCCGTGTCCGTGGGCGGGCTGATCCTGGGCCGCGACGGCCAGGTCTGGGCCACCACGCCGCGAGGCCTGGTGTGCTGGCATTCGCGCGAGCGCCGCCTGCGCCTGTACGGCGAACGCGACGGACTGCCCGACAGCGAATTCAGTGGACGTCCGCCGGTGGCCGCAGCCGATGGCCGGGCACTGGCGGTCACCGCCACGGGCCTGGTGGGGTTCGACCCCAACGCAGCAGACAGCGTGCTGCCGCCGTCGCAGCTGGTCATCGACAACATCCAGGTGCGCCGCGATGACGCCGAAGGCCAGCAGTCGCTGCCGGTCAATGCGCCACTGGTGCTGGGCCCGGGGGACCGCGACCTGATCATTTCGGCGCGCCTGCTGTCATATGCCAGCCCGATGGGCAACCGCTACCGCTACCGCGTGTCCGGTTACGACCAGAACTGGGTGATGCAGAATGCCGATGGCGAACGGCTGTTGTCGCGGCTGCCATCGGGCCAGTACGCCATCGACGTGCAGGCAGCGACCGCGCATGGAGAGTGGACACCGTCACGCACGATCAGTGTGCAGGTGCAGCCACCGTGGTGGCGCAGCAGCTGGGCCATCCTGGGCTACGTGATGCTGTGGCTGCTGCTGGTGGCAGCGGTGGCGGCGTTTGCCCGCGCCCGGCTGCGGCGCCGCCAGCAATGGCAGCTGACCGTGCACAAACAGCAGATCGCCGAACAGGCTTCCCAGGCCAAGAGCCGGTTCCTTGCCACGCTCGGCCATGAGGTGCGCACACCGATGACGGGGGTGCTGGGCATGAGCGAGCTGCTGCTGGCCACCCCGCTGGATGAGCTGCAGCGCGGCTACGCCGCGTCCATCCAGCACGCCGGCACCCATCTGTTGCGGCTGGTGAATGACGCCCTGGACCTGGCCCGGATCGAAGCGGGTCGGCTCGAACTGGACATCCGACCGTTTGACCTGATGTCGATGCTGGCCCAGGTCGAAACCCTCATGGAGCCGATGGCGCATCACCGCGGGTTGGCGTTCGAACGCAGCTTCAACCTGTCCGGCCCGGTGCAGGTCAGCGGCGACGAGATGCGCGTGCGCCAGATCCTGATGAACCTGCTCGGCAACGCGATCAAGTTCACCGAACACGGCCACGTCGGTCTGGGTGTCGAGCTGGTGCCGGGAGGCAGCGGTATTGCCCTGGAGGTCACCGACACCGGGCCGGGCATCAACGAAGACCAGCAGCAGCGTCTGTTCCACCGTTTCGAACAGGCGGACGGCCCGCGTACGGCGTCCCGCTATGGTGGCAGTGGCCTGGGCCTGGCGATCTGCCAGGAGCTTGCCGTGGCAATGGGCGGACGCATCGCCATCGACAGCCAACCCGGACAGGGCGCCCGCTTCACCGTGCACCTGCCGCTGCCGTGGAGTGAGCGCCAGGGTGCCGCTCCGCATGCGCCGCCGCATGGCGCGCCGATTGCGCTGCCGCCGCTGCGGATACTGCTGGTGGAAGATGATGCCACCGTGGCCGATGTCATCGCCGGCCTCCTGCAGGCCCGCGGACACAGTGTCGTGCATGCCCTGCATGGGCTGGCGGCATTGTCGGAAGTAGCTGCCGGACGTTTCGATGTCGGCCTGCTTGATCTGGACCTGCCCGCGCTGGACGGCATCGCCATCGCCGGGCAGCTGCGCGCGATGGGCTACGCGCTGCCGCTGATCGCGGTGACGGCACGTTCCGATGCCTACGCCGAGCAACAGGTCCTGGCAGCCGGGTTTGATGGCTTCCTGCGCAAGCCGGTGACCGGCGATCTGCTGGTGGCGGCGATCTCGCAGGCGTTCGCCAGCCGCCGAAGCCCGTCGGGGACAGCGGCCGCTCCATAGGCTGCGTATCAGAAATCAGCAAAATCAATCCAAAGTTTGATTCGCCGCTCTGTGACGTATTTACGGGTGCGCGGATGCGCCCTGGTCGCGATGGCCCTACCGTGGCCGCAATGAGAACGATGACGTTGCGGTAGACGGTGACGCCTCCGCGAGAGGCCCTGCGCGGGCAGACCGTAGCGTTGCTGCTGGCCTTGCTGATGTGGCCGGCAGCGAGCCTTGCGGGTGTCGTACATGTGCCCTCGCCACGCCTGCTGGGCATGGCCGACGGCCTGCACGAGCCCTCTGTGCGTGAAATCGCCGAAGACGCGTCGGGCTATCTGTGGCTGGCGGGCAGCGACGGGCTGATGCGTTTCGATGGACAGCAGTACCGGCTCTGGCGGCTCGAAGAAGGCTTGCCGGACCTGGACCTGCGCGCGTTGCACGTGGATGCCGTCGACCGGTTGTGGGTGGGAACGGCCACCGTGGGGCTGGTCATGATGGGCGCTGATCGCGGTGGCTTCCAGCGGCTGCCGGCATCGGCCCCTTCGGCGCTGCGACAAGGCCCGGTGCGCCAGATACGCAGCAGCGGCGATGGCCGGGTCTGGGCCATTGGCAGCGACCGTCAGCTCTATGGGCTGGCGCCGCACGATCCGCATTGGCAGCTGCATCGCTTTCCGCTGGAGGGGGGCGCGGTGAGGGCCCTTGCGCGGGATCACACGGGCGCATTGTGGGTGGCCCAGTCCTCGTCGCTTTGGCACTGGGAGGGCGAAGCGTTTGCGCGGGTGGCGCTGCCACCTGCATTTACCGCACCCATCCAGTCGCTCTGGGCCGACCCGCAGGGCGGGGTGGAAATCACCTCGGTACGCGGCACCTGGGCAGTGGACATGGCCGCGCGCACCGGTGTGCGGCCGGTGGGCGCCCGCAGCGTGCTGCGCAGCGCTGACGGCACGCTCTGGCAGCAGCAGGGCGCCGTGTTGCTGCGGCGGGAGTCCGGCCCGGGTGTGCCGTGGGCACTGCAGCCACCTCCGGGCAGCGCGCCGGGGCCGGTGGTGATCCGGCAGGCGCTGGAAGATCGCAACGGGGACCTGTGGTGGGTGAGTGAGCAACATGGCGTGTGGTGGCTGTCGGCGCGCTGGCGACAGTTCACGGCATTGCCCGCCGGTGCCGACGGCGGGCCGGGAATCGGCAGTCACCATGCGCTGGGCCTGGCGGCCTCGGGCATGCACCACGCCTGGATTGCTGGCAGCCGCGGGCGCCTGCAGCGTATTGACCTGCGCTCCGGACGCAGTCGTGACGTACTCAGCTACCCGCTGGGCGGCGCCGGTTCACTGCCTGTCGGCGTGGCCGAAGATGCGCAGGGACGGGTCTGGGTTGCCAGTGCCGATCGGCTGTTGCGCCATGACCCGCGTCAGCACAGCACGCGCGACTGGGCATTGGGGCTGGGTACGGAACAAGGGGCCATCACCCTGCAGATGTGCGCGCAGGGGCAGATCTGGCTGGCGCACCCGCAGGCGATCCAGCGGTGGTCCACAGACGGCGAGCGGCAGCACAGTGCGCCCCCGCAGAGCCTTGGCCTGCGGCCCCATGTGCCGGTGCGGCAGCTATTGTGCACGCGTGATGGCGAGGTGTGGGCCACTGACCCGCAAGGCGTGATGCGCTGGTCCGCCGCGCGTGAGCGCTTCGAGCGGGTGCAGGGCGACGGCGACGGACCGGTATCGGCCCTCGCCGAAAGCGACGATGGGACCCTGTGGGTCAGTCGCCCGGCGGCCCTGGAACAGTACCGTCGGGCGCAGGGGCGCCTGCATGGACTCCACCGCGTCGCCGGTGCCGAGGGCTACCCGCTGTTGCGCGCAAATGCGCTGGCGGTGGGTGCCGACGGCGTGGCGTGGGCGGGAGCCGCGCGCGGTGTGGTGCGGGTGGATCCGCATACCGGCGAGGTGGAGGTGTTGGGCACCGCGCAGGGCCTGCCCGTGCAGGAAGTGCTCCCGCACCGGTTGCTTCGGCTCGGCTCGGGTGCACTGCTGGCGGGTGTACGCGAAGGCGGCCTGCTGGCGTTCGACCCACGCGCGCTGCGTGGCCCTGCGACGGTGCCAATACTGGTGATCGATGCAATGAGCCGTCGTCGTCATGGGCGGGTGATCCAGGTGCCGATTGCGGCGCAGCCGGTCATTCTGGGCACGGGCGACCGCCATGTGCGGGTCGCCGCGAAGCTGCTCGGTCGCGGCGATCCGGATCGCATCCAGTATCACTTCCGCCTGCTGGGCCAGGACCCGTCGTGGGTCGACACCGGTCCTGTCGCGCAACGACTGTTCGCCCGGCTGCCGGCCGGTGAACACTCCCTGCTGGTAAAGGCGCGGCATGCCGGCGGTGCATGGTCGGCGGTGCGCCAGGTGCAGCTGCGCGTGGTGCCGCGATGGTGGGAAACCCCGCCGGGTCGGATCGCACTGGCTGCCGGGCTCTGCGCAGCGATCGTGGGGATAGCGCGGCTGCATCATCGACGACAGCGGCGACGCGCGCAGCGGCGGCAGGCCCGTGCCCGCCACCAGCGGGCCGAGCAGGACTCGATGCAGCGCACCCGTTTCCTGGCCGAGCTGGGACGCCAGGTGCGCGTGCCGTTGACACCGGTGCTCGGCTGGAGCGAGCTGCTGCTGCAGTCCCCGTTGTCGCCGGTGCAGCGCGAGCAGGTGGGCAGCCTTCAGCAGGCCGGTCACCACCTGTTGCAGTTGATGGACGATGCGCTGGACCTGGCAGGTATCGAATCCGGCCGCCTGCAGCTGCAACCAGCGCCCTTCGTGCTGGCCGATGTGCTACGCGAGCTGCACGCGCTGCTGCTGCCGGTGGCCCACCGCAAGGCCCTGGCACTGCACTGGACCAGTACGTTGCCGCCTGGCGCGTGCTTCCACGGCGATGTGCAGCGGCTGCGCCAGATCCTGCTGAACCTGCTCGGCAACGCCCTCAAGTTCACGGCGCACGGACAGGTCAGCCTTGGCGCGCGCAGCGCTCCGGACGATCGTGGGCTGTTGCTGTGTGTGTCAGATACCGGGCCGGGAATGAGCCCGGCGCAGCTCCGGCGGTTGTTCCAGCGATTCAGCCAGGTCGACGGCGCCGCTCCGGTCACCCACGAGGCCGGCAGCGGATTGGGACTGGCCATCAGCCGGGAGCTGGCGCACGCCATGGGAGGGCGACTGGACGTCGACAGCCAGCGCGGGCGGGGTACCCAGTTCCAGTTGATGCTGCCCTGGCCGGTGCTGCCACCGGCCGCTGCGCCGGCTACGCCGCACCCCGGCGCATCCCCTGCAGGTCCATCGCGCTCGTTGCGGGTGATGGTGCTGTTGCCCGCGGCCGAGCGCGAGGCCGTCGAGGTGATATGCGCGCTGTTGCGCTCGCACGGCCATCGGGTGGTTGCCGTGGAGGACGCAGACGCCTGGATGCGCGATGTCGATCCGGGGCCCTGGGACCTGATTGCGGCCGATCCGGACATGCTGGTGGCCGGCGGGCGAATGAGCGCGCGGCTTCCCTGGCTGTGGCCGGGGGTGCGGCGCCTGGCGCTCACGCCACGCGCGGATGCCGGCGCCGAGCGCGACGCACGGGCGGCCGGGTTCGACGGATTTCTGCGTCTGCCCGTGACCGGAGCACGCCTGGCGGCCGCCGTGGTGGTCGCATGATCGGCAGGCTGCGGACAGCTACGCGCCTGCCGCAACGCCTGATGGCGGTGGTGCTGGCGCTGCTGCTGCTTGCGGCATCGGCACGCGCGGCGGTCCCCACGGCTCTGCGTTTCACCACTGCCGATGGGCTGCCTTCCAACGCGGTGCACCAGGTGGTGGAAGATCGCGATGGCTACCTGTGGTTCGCCACCGATGACGGCCTGGCGCGTTTCGACGGCCAGCGCTTCCGGATCTGGCGCATCGAGCAGGGTCTGGCCGACAACCAGCTGCTGGCGATGGCCACGGATGCGCAGGACCGGTTGTGGCTGGGAACGGCGCAGGGCCAGCTCATGCGGATGTCGGCCGACCGCAGCCATGTCGAGCGTTTCGACAGCCGGCGTTATCCGGCCTTGGCCGGCACGTCCATCAGCGTCGTGTTGCCGGCTCCGGATGGCGTGGTGTGGTTCGGTACCCGTGATGCCGGTCTGTTCCGGCTCGGACCGGGGCATCGGCTGCGCCAGTATCTGCCTACCGCGAACGCGGACGGCCTGCCCGACCGCCGTGTCGAGCACCTGGCGCTGGCGGCCGATGGCACGCTCTGGGTCGGAACGCCGCGCGGATTGGCGCGCTGGCGGAACGGTCACTTCCTGCCGCCTCCTTCAATGCTGGCGACTGCGCCGGTCAGCGCGCTGCTGGTGGATGCGGAGCAGCGGCTGTGGGTCAGCGGCGCGGCAGGACCGTGGCGATCGTCGGATACGGGACGGCTGGAACCGGTGGATGCACCGGCTGGAACGCGTGCGCTGGGTGTGTCGCGACGCGGTGGGCCGTGGCTCGGCGAAGATGCCACGATCTGGAAGAGTGGGGCCGCGCCGCACTCCGGGTTGAGCGTGGCGCCGTTGGGCAGCAGCGACATGCCCCGGTTCCGCAGCGCCCTTGAAGATCGCCACGGCAGCGTGTGGTTGCTCGGGCGGCATCTGGGCGTTTGGCGGCTGCCACCGCATTGGCAGCACTTTGCAGCGCTTGATCAGACACCGCCTGCGATGCCGGCGGTCAGCGGGGTGCATCTGGAGCTGGATGCGCCGACGCAGCATCTGGCCTGCGCCGATGGCAGCCGGTGGCAAGTGGACGCCAGCGGAATCCGGCGATTGCCCGCAGGCGGTGCGGGTGCCCGGCAGTGGCGATGGGATGCGATCGGGCAGGCTCGTCCCCAGGGTCCGCTGGCGCTGCATTGCGATGCCGCCAATGGGGTGTGGTGGGGTGGGCGGCATGGCCTGGCGCGATGGGCCGACGGGCGCTTCGAGGCCGTTTCCGGTGTGGAAGGCGAGGTAAGTGCGCTGCATCTGGCCGCGGACGGTGCGCTGTGGGTGGCTACTCCAGGCAGGGTGCGGCGCTATCTGATCCAGGACGGCCTGGCCCGGCCGGGTGTGCAGATCGACGCACGGCAGGGGCTGCCGTCGCTCCGATTGGCGTCCTTGGCCAGCGACGTCCACGGCGCGCTGTGGGCGACCAGCGCGCGCGGCCTGTTGCGTCTTCGCCCGCGCGAGGGCCAGGTGCGGCTGTACACGCGCAGCGAAGGCGTGCCGGAGGCCGTGTTCAATGCACAGCTGCAGGCCGCTGGATCGACGATGCTGGCCGTGGATGGGCACGGACGTGCAGTGCGCTTCGATCCGACGGGACTGGCGGCATGCAGGGGCGAGCCGGCGCTGGTGGTGGAGCGCGTGCAGCTGCACCGCGACGGCAGCCTGCACCTGCTTCCGTCCGCGACGGTCCTTCCACTGCGGCCGGATGACCGGGACATCCAGGTCAGCGTCCGCCTGCTTGGCGCTCCGGTGCAGGCCCGCCAGCAGTACCGGTTCCGGCTGTGCGGCCTGGACCGGGACTGGATCCGCGTGGGCCGCAGCGGTACCCGCGGCTTCCCGCAACTGCCTCCCGGCGAGCACCGGCTGGAGTTCCAGGCACGCCTGGCCGACGGTAGCTGGTCGCCGACCCGGGCGCTGCTGCTGCAGGTGGAGCGCAGTGGCTGGCACCACCCGGTGCTGGTGGGCGCGCGGGTGACCGCCGGTGCGTTGTTGGTGGGCGGTGGGGCCTGGGCGGCGGTGCGCCGGGTCGCGCGCGGCCGACGGGCGCAGGCGTCGGCACAGCGCCTGTCGCTGCTGCTGCGCTCGGCACAGGCCAAGGCGCACTACCTGGCGACCCTGGGCCACGAAGTGCGTACACCGCTCACCGGCATCCTGGGCATGGCCGAACTGCTGCTGTCGTCGCCGCTGCACGCGGCCCAGCGGCAGCCATTGGAGCGGATACTGCAGGGCGGGCATGCGCTTCTGGAGCGGGTCAATCACGCACTGGACCAGGCGCGGCTGGAGGCCGGCTGTGCGCCCCTCCACGCTGCCGACTTCGACGTGGCGGCGGTGCACCGTCAGTGGGTGGCGCGCCAGATCGTACCGTCCTGCCGTCGGGGTACCGCGCTGGCCCTGTGCCTGCAGCTGCCCGGGGACGCACGCGCGCATGGTGATGCGCCGCGACTGGTTCAACTGCTCGACGCGGTCGCACGCGTCGTGGGCAGGCACACCGGTGCCGCGCACATGGTGTTGGAGGTGGCATGGCGGCCGGGCCGCGAGGGCCTGCTGTGGACGTTCAACGCCGGCGGCCGCGCCGCGCACCCGTCCGCGGCCGGCGTCGGCAAGGCCGTGCCTACGCCGTCGATGGCGTCCCTGCGCACGGCATTGACTGCCGCCGAACGTCTGGCCGGGGCCCTTGGCGGCACGCTGTGCGTGCACGCCCTCGGCAGCGGACGGTGGCGCGTGCAGGTGGGATTGCCGATGCCGACGGTGGCGCCGCAGCCCCGCGGCCGGGTGTTGCTGGTGGACGAAGACCGCCAGGCCGCCCGTGAGACCAGTGCGCTGCTGTCGGTGCACGGCTGCGAGCTGGTGCATGCGCCGCACGCGTTGGCCGGCCTGACCGAGCTGGCCGCAGGCCGCTTCGACCTGGTGCTGGTGGACATGGAACTGTCCGGCATCGATGGGCCGACCCTGATCGGCCTGCTGTCTGCGCGGAACGTGACCGCGCCGGTGCTGGCGCTGAGCCGGCGGTCCGCGACAGAGCTGCCTGAGCGGATTGGCGCCGTCGGCGGTGCGGGAATTCTGCCCAAGCCGGTCACCGCCACGACGCTTCGGCTGGCGCTGCAGCAGGCCGGTCTGGCCTGACGGTTCGTTCCGATCAAGCGAACCGTTTACCATCCCTCCGTAACTTGTGCCTTTTGCGACAAGTCCTGCCCGGTATGCACGTCACCGGGTGACCCAGACCCGCTCCAGGAGATTCATTGGTGTTGCCCATGCGTTGGCTGCTCCTGTTCGGGATGCTGTGGATGTGGCCGTCGCTGGCGGCCGCGCAGCCGGTCCCACCAACGCCGCGCCAGCTGACCGTATTCGATGGTCTGCCGTCCAACACCGTCAACCGCATGGCCGAAGACGGGTACGGCTACCTGTGGTTGGCCACCAACGATGGCCTGGCCCGGTTCGACGGCCGCAACTACCGTGTCTGGCGCGCAGAAGACGGCCTTCGCGACAACATGGTCTGGAGCGTGCACGTGGATGCGCGCAACCAGCTGTGGATCGGTACCGAAAATGCCGGGCTGGCGATGATGTCTGCCGACCGCCGCGAGCTGCGCTTCTTTGACCGTGCCAGCAATCCGGTGATCGGCAGCAACACGATCTGGAGCCTGGCTTCCACCGGTGACGGGGCGGTCTGGTTCGGCACCTACGAAGGCGGGCTGCACCGGCTTGACCGTAATGGCGTGATCACCCGCTTCATGCCGGAACCCGGCAACCGGCGCAGCCTGCCGGCTGCATCGGTGACGCATATGGCCACCACCCGGGACGGCAGCCTGTGGGTCGGTACCAAGGCCGGGCTGGCGCGCTGGACCGGGCGCGACTTCGAGCGGGTGCCTGCGTCCAAGCTGCCCACGCCGCTGGTCAACGGGCTGACCGCCGAACTGGATGGCAGCCTGTGGATCAGTA
This sequence comes from Stenotrophomonas sp. 22385, assembly GCF_052045085.1. NCBI lineage: Bacteria > Pseudomonadati > Pseudomonadota > Gammaproteobacteria > Lysobacterales > Lysobacteraceae > Stenotrophomonas > Stenotrophomonas sp. 22385. Next base: position 180,129 of record NZ_JBQEOG010000010.1, on the reverse strand, counting down.
CCAACGCAGGCACGGTGGTGCGACGGCCGGATGGCAGCTTCACTCCGGCGCCCTGGAAGGTGGACGCCGGCGACCAGGTGCTGGGCATGATGCTGCGCGATGAGCAGGGCGGGTACTGGCTCGACACCCGGTCCGGTCTTGGACGCGCCTACCAGAACCGGTTCCAGCAGGTTCCGCTTTACAGCGCGGTTGCCCGCGGCCAGGTGCGCCCCAACTGGACTGGCGCGTACGAAGATCGCGAAGGCGGCATATGGCTGGCCAGTACCAACAGTGGCCTGTGGCACCTGCTGCCGCGCTGGTGGCAGTTCTCGGTGCTGTCACGGCTGGAGGACGACCCGGCCTCGCTTCGCAACGGTTACGTGCTGGGCATGGCCGCATCGGCCAACGGTGGTGCCTGGGCCGTGGGTACCCACGGTGCACTTGACCGCTTCGATCCGGTCACCGGCCGGGTGGAACAACACCGGACCTGGGTGGATGGTGCACAATGGTTGTTGTCCGTAGTGGAAGACGCGCGCGGACACGTCTGGATCGGATCGCATGAGGCGCTGCTGCGCTACGACCCCGATACCGGGGCCCTGCAACGCTGGGGCAGCGATGCGGGCCTTGATGCGGCGATGGAGGGCGACGTGGATACGCTGATGCTCTGCGACGGCGGCAGCGTCTGGAGCGCGTCATCCGGCGGACTGCAGCAACGCAGCCTGGACGGCCGCGTACGCCAGCGGATCGCGGCCGGCACGGCAGGATTGGTGCCCGGACAGCTGGTTTTGGACCTCATGTGTGGTCCACAGGACCATCTGTGGGTGGCAACCAACCAGGGCCTGATGCAGTGGGTGCCCTCGCGTGCGCGGTTCGACGGGGTGCCGGGCGCGGCGGCCGTCGCCAGCCATGCCCTGGCGCGGGCCAACGATGGCACGGTGTGGGTATCGGAAGATGGACGGTTGATCCGCTATCGCTGGACCGGGAAGCGGCTCGCGCGGGAGGCACAGATCGGGCCCGAAGAGGGCTTCCCGCAGCTGTCGGCGACGGGATTGGTGGTTGATGCCCAGGATATCGTGTGGGCCGCCAGTTCGCGCGGCCTGATCCGCGTCGATCCCAACCAGGGCAGCGTGCGCCAGTACGGCGTACGTGATGGGCTGCCCAGCCAGGAGTTCCGCCGCGGCACGCTGGTGCGTACGGCCAGCAACCACATCGCCGGCGGGACACCGGCCGGCGTGGTGCTGTTCGATCCGGACCAGGTACGCCCGGCGACCCGGCGCGCCCCGCTGGTGATCGAGCGCGTGGAAGTGCGCCGAGGCGAGCGGGTGCTGGACCTGACCCATCTTGCCCCGCTGGAGATCGCCGATGCCGACCGCGATCTGCGCATCGTGGCGCGGCTGCTGTCCTTTGCCGACTCGTCGTCCAACAGCTATCGCTACCGCCTGGCCGGCTACGACCCGGATTGGGTGGAAGTGGGACCGGGTGGCGAGCGCGTATTCTCGCGGCTGCCGCCCGGACGTTACCGGCTTGAGGTGCAGGCACGCTCGGCCGACCTGGTCTGGTCGCGGGTACAGGTGCTTGAGTTCCGGGTAATGCCCCCCTGGTGGCGCAGCGTATCGGGGCTGCTGGTGATGACTTCGATCGCCTTGTTGCTGCTGAGCCTGTGCGCCTGGTTGTACCGCCGCCGCGTGCAACGCCGCCACGCCTACCAGCTGGCGCTACACAAGCAGGAACTGGCCGAGCAGGCATCGGCTGCCAAGACACGCTTCCTGGCCAACCTGGGCCATGAAGTGCGCACGCCCATGACCGGCGTGCTGGGCATGAGCGAGCTGCTGCTGGGGTCGCCGCTGAACGCGCAGCAGCGCAGTTACACCGAATCGATCCGGCATGCCGGCGAGCACCTGCTGCACCTGGTGAACGACGCGCTGGACCTGGCCCGGATCGAATCGGGGCGGCTGCAGCTGCAGACGCAGCCGTTTGCGCTGCAGGGCGTGATTGATGATGCCTGCACCCTGATGGCGGCGCTGGCAGAGCAGAAGGGGCTGCGCTTCGTGGTCGACAACGAACTGCCGGCCGGGCTGTGCAGCGTGGGCGATGCGGTGCGGGTGCGTCAGATCCTGCTCAACCTGCTGGGCAATGCAGTCAAATTCACCAGCAACGGCGAAGTGCGGTTGAAGGTGTATGCGCTGGCGCCGGGGCGTGGGCTGTACTTCGAGGTATCCGATACCGGGCCGGGCATCAGCAGCGACCAGCAGCAGCGCCTGTTCCGGCGCTTCGAGCAGGCCGATGGTGCGCGCACCGCCGCGCAGTACGGCGGCAGCGGCCTGGGCCTGGCGATCTGCCGCGAGCTTGCGCTGGCCATGCAGGGCCAGATCAGCGTTGAAAGCCAGCTCGGCGTGGGCACGCGCTTCAGCGTGACGTTGCCGCTGCCGCTGCAGATGGCCGATGCGACGGTCGGAAGCGCCGGCGTTGCCGAGGGCCAGCCCCTGCCGCCGCTGCGCCTGCTGCTGGTCGAGGACGACCAGACGGTGGCCAGCGTGATCATCGGCCTGCTGAGCGCGCGCGGACACGAGGTCGTGCACGCCGGGCACGCATTGGCCGCGCTGCGCGAAGTGAGCGACGCGCCGTTCGACGTGGTGCTGCTGGACCTGGACCTGCCCGGCCTGGGCGGCCTGGAACTGGCTGGACATCTGCGCAACCAGGGCTATGCGATGCCGTTGCTGGCGGTGACCGCGCGGACCGACCCGGGCATCGAACACCGGGTCCGCGAGGCGGGCTTCCAGGGCTTCCTGCGCAAGCCGGTGACCGGTGACCTGCTGGAACAGGCGATCGCGCGGGTGGTGGTGGAAGGGCGGGGGTAAAAATTTTTTAAAGGTCATCGGACCAACGGTCCGCTGCTACCGAGGTCGCCTATTCGGCGACCTCTTCCACATCGCGGGGGGAGGGGCGGGTGTCGGGCAGCTGCCAGAAGATCAGCGTGGAGGTGAGCGTGATCGCACCCACGCACACGAACGTGGCATGCAGGGCAGCGGTAGCGCCGCGCAGGGTGTCCAGATGCTCGAACGCAGCCAGCAGGCTGCCTGCAGCCGCGGCGCCGAAGCCGGTGGCCAGCATCATCACCATCGACAGCAGGCTGTTGCCCGAGCTGGCGAAATCACGGTCCAGGTCGCGCAGCGTCACGGTGTTCATTACGGTGAACTGCAGCGAATTGACTGCGCCGAATGCCGCCAGCTGCACCACGCGCAGCCCCATCGGCTGACCGGGGACCATGAAGATGAAGCTGGCCATCGCCAACCCGACCAGCACAGTGTTGACCATCAATACCCGGCGGTAGCCGAAGCGTTCCACCAGCTTGACCGCGTAGCGTTTGGACAGCATGCCGGCGGCTGCCACGGGAATCATCAGCAGCCCGGCGTTCATCGGACTCATGCCCATGCCCACCTGCAGCAACAGGGGGATCAGCAGCGGCATCGCGCTGCTGCCGATCCGCGAGAACAGGTTGCCAAGGATGCCGATGCGGTAACTGGGCACGTGGAACAGCGCCAGAGAGAACAGCGGCGCGGTGGAGTTGGCCGCATGCAGCCAGTAGCCGACCAGTGCAGCCAGTCCGGCCACGGTCATCAGCATCACCAATGCGTGCGGCGTGGCCATGCCGGAAATGCCATCCAATGCCAGTGACAGCACCACCATGCCGAATGCCAGCATCAGGTAGCCGGCGATGTCGAAGCGGGTGCGGTGTTCGGCGTAGTGGTCGGGCATGATCTTCAGCGCGGCCACGAAGCCGATCACGCCGATGGGCAGGTTGATCAGGAACACCCAGTGCCAGGACGCCACTTCCACCAGCCAGCCCCCCAGGGTCGGGCCGATCAGCGGCCCCACCAGGGCCGGGATGGCGATGAAACTCATGGCCCGCAGGAACTGCTCGCGCGAGACCGAGCGCATCACTGCCAGGCGCCCGACCGGCAGCAGCATCGCGCCACCCACGCCCTGCAGCACGCGCGCACCGACCAGCTGGTGCAGGGTCTGTGCCAGCGCGCAGGCGAGCGAGCCGAGGGTGAACAGGATGATCGCCGCCAGGAAGGTGCGGCGCGTGCCGAAGCGGTCGGCGATCCAGCCCGAGGCGGGAATGAACGTCGCCACTGCCAGCGCGTAGCTGAACACCACCGACTGCATCTGCAGCGGGCTCTCGCCGAGGCTGCGCGCCATGGCGGGCAGGGCGGTGTTTACGATGGTCGAATCCAGCATCTGCATGAAGATCGCCAGCGACACCAGCCACAACAGGGGCCGGAACGAGGCATAGCTGGGGGTCGTCATCGTGTGCACCTTCATCAACGAGGTGCACATGATCGCAGATGCGGGGCAATGCCCGGTGATGGGCACCGCGCTGGCTCGGGGACGTGCGCAGGATCATGGCTTTGACACGCATGGCGTGTCACTACGATCCTTGGTCGCTCGATCTGGGGGTCGCGCGGTCGTTGGATCAACGGCGGCTGTGGGAATGTACGGCTTCTACCAGTACCTGCACATGTTCAGGGTTCATGTCGGGCGACATGCCGTGGCCGAGGTTGAACACGTGGCCCTCGCGGGAGCCGCCATTGCCGCGCGCATAGCTGTCCAGCACCTGCCCGGCGGCACGTTCGATCGCCTCCGGGTTGCCGTACAACGTGGCCGGATCGAGATTGCCCTGCAGCGCCACGCGTCCGCCGGTACGTGCCACTGCGTCGGCCAGGTCCAGGGTCCAGTCCACGCCCAAGGCATCGGCGCCGGTGTCGGCGAGGTCAGCCAGGTGCAGGCCGGTGCCCTTGCCGAACAGGATCAGCGGGGTGCGCTGCTCGCCTTCACCGCGCTCCAGTTCACGCGCGATGCGGGTCAGGTAGCGCAGCGAGAACTCGCGGTACATGGACGGGCTGAGCACGCCGCCCCAGGTATCGAACACCTGCAGCACCTGCGCGCCGGCCGCGCGCTGGGCAGCCAGGTAGGCAACCACCGCATCGGTCACCACCGACAGCAGCTGGTGCAGTGCGGCCGGCTCGTTCAGGGCCATGGCCTTGATGCGTGCGAAATCCTTGCTGCCGCCGCCTTCGACCATGTAGCAGGCCAGCGTCCACGGGCTGCCCGAGAAACCGATCAGCGGCACGCGGCCGTCCAGCTCACGACGGATCACGCGCACCGCATCCATCACGTAGCGCAGCTCGGTTTCCATGTCCGGCACGGCCAGCCTGGCAATGGCGGCGGTATCGCGCACCGGATGGCGGAACTTGGGGCCTTCGCCTTCGACGAAATACAGCTCCAGGCCCATCGCATCGGGAATGGTCAGGATGTCCGAGAACAGGATCGCCGCGTCCAGGTCGAACCGACGCAGCGGCTGCAGGGTGACTTCGCAGGCGATGTCCGGGTTCTTGGCCATGGCCAGGAAACTGCCGGCCTTGGCGCGGGTGGCGCGATACTCGGGCAGGTAACGGCCGGCCTGGCGCATCAGCCAGACGGGCGTGCAGTCCACCGGTTCGCGGCGCAGGGCGCGCAGCAGGCGATCGTGGCGGGGGGGGCTGGTCACGGGATGCATCCTTGGAAACGGGTGGCGCAGGGCCGGGGGAGGCGAGGCCGCTCAGCGCGGCGGCACGCCGCGGGTATAGGTGATCTGATAACCGCGCTTGAGCTCGCTGTCGCGTGCCTTCTCAAACGCGGCTTCTGCCTGCGCCTGGTCCGCGAAGAACTGGCGGTGCAGCTTGGCGCTCCTGCCGATCTGGCCCGACTCGCGCAGCAGTTCCCAGCCGCCGAACAGGTCCGGTTGCAGGGTGAGCTGGAGGTAGCCGGCCGGATCGGTGCCGCTGGCAGGTTGCTGCAGGAAGATGCGCATGGCCGCGATTGTAGCCGCGAACCGGCAACGGGTCCGTACCGGCCCGCTGGGCGGCCGCGGCAAGCGGTCGCAGCTCAACCCGTGGCCAGCACGCGCAGGACGTCGGCTTCGTCGATGTCGGCGACCACTTCGGCGCGGCCGATGCCCCGCCACAGCACCAGCCGCAGGCGCCCGGCCACGTTCTTCTTGTCAAGCCGCATGCGCGCCAGCAGGGCCTCGGGCGCAAGCCCGGCCGGAACGGCGACCGGCAGCTCGTAGCGCAGCAGCAGTTCGCGCAGGCGGGCGGTGTCCTCGTCGCGGCTCATGCCCAGCTGCGCCGACAGCCGCGCGGCGAGCACCATGCCCACCGCGACTGCTTCGCCGTGGTTGAGGTTGTCATTGCCGGGCGCACCGTAGCCCTGCTCGGTCTCGATCGCGTGCCCGAAGGTGTGGCCCAGGTTCAACAGGGCCCGCTCGCCGCGTTCCAGCGGATCGCGCGCGACGATCTCGGCCTTGTGCTCGCAGCTGCGCGCGATGGCCTGGGCCAGCGCCGCATCGTCACCGGACAGCAGTGCGGCATGTTCGGCCTGCAGCCACTGGAAGAACAGCGGGTCGCGGATCGCGCCGTACTTGATCACCTCGGCCAGGCCGGCGCGCAGTTCGCGCGGCGGCAGGGTGCGCAGCGCGGCGGTATCGGCAATCACCGCACGAGGCGGGTGGAAGGCGCCCACCAGGTTCTTGCCTTCGGGAATGTCCACGGCGGTCTTGCCGCCCACTGACGAATCGACCATGGCCAGCAGCGAGGTAGGCAGCTGCACGCAGTCCACCCCACGCATCCAGCAGGCCGCGGCAAACCCGGCCAGGTCGCCGGACACGCCGCCGCCCAAGGCCACCACGCACGCGTCGCGGGTAGCGCCGAGCGCAGCCAGCGCGGTGATCGCCGCGCCGAAGTTGGCCAGTGTCTTCGAGGCTTCGCCGGCCGGCAGCACCAGCTCGCCGATCAACAGTTCCGGTCGGGCATCCCGCAGAGCCTGTTTGACTCCCTCCAGGTATAGCGGTGCCACTGACGAGTCGCTGAGCAGCAGTACGTGGCGGCCGCGTACGTAACCTGCCAGCAGTTCGCCGCGGGCAAGCAGGCCGGGGCCGATATGGATCGTGTAGGGGGTGTCGCCGCCGACGGCGACGGTGCGGGGGGGCGCGCTCATGCGTGAGGTTCCAGTCGCTGCCATTGCGAGGCCAGCCGCAGCACCAGCTGCGCGGTCGCCTCGTTGGGCGTGTACAGATCGGTATCGAGGGTGAGGTCGGCCAGGCCTTGGTACAACGGGTCGCGCACGCCGGCCATCGCGTGCAGCACCTGCTCGCGGTCCGGTCGTTGCAGCAGCGGCCGGCCCCGGTCGCGGGCCAGCCGCTCCAGCTGCGCCGGGACGCTGACCCGCAGGTAGACCACGAAGCCACGCTGCGCGATTGCCTCGCGATTGCCCGCATCGAGCACGGCACCGCCGCCGGTGGATATCAGCTGCCCCTGACCGGCGAGCAGCCGCTGCAGCACCTGGCGTTCATGCTGGCGGAAGCCGGCCTCGCCCGAATGTTCGAAGATGGTGGGAATGCTCGCCCCGGCCGCGTCCACGATGGCCTGGTCGGCGTCCACGAAGTCCAGCGTGAAGCGCTCGGCGAGACGGCGGCCGATACAGGTCTTGCCGGCGCCCATCGGGCCCACCAGGATGAGGTTTGGAGCAGGATTCATTACCCGGAATGCTAACACCTCCATGTCGCGGCCTTTACGCACCGGACCCCATCGTGGGCGGCGCGGAATGTCCCGCACGCACCCGGAGCACCCCATGTCAGTGGCCAAAATCATCGAGATCAATGCCTCTTCGTCCACCAGCGTCGAAGACGCGGTGCGCAGCGGCCTGAAAAAGGTGTCCGAAACGGTCAAAGGCATCCAGGGGGCCTGGATCAACGAAACCAAGGTGGTCACCGACGGCGAGGGCAACATCACCGAATGGCGGGTCAACCTGCGTGTGACGTTCCTGGTCAGCTGAGCGGGCGGGAAAGGCTTCAGCCAGGCGCCGGCACGATCCGGCGCTGGTCGTCCAGCATCACCACCCGGTCGGCCAGCGCCGGCAGCGTGCGCAAGGCCTGTCGGCTGACCCGCTCGTAGTACTGCACGAACCGCTCCAGCTGGGCGCGGCTCATGCTGCTGCGCTCGGGTTGGGCGGCCTGCAGGTTCTGCTCCTGCTGCCAGCGCCACCGCGGCACCACGGCGAAATCCGGAGGCTGCAGGAACCATAACAGGTCGCACCGCTGCCACAGCGGCGGGTAGTCCCGGGCCAGGGCCTGGTTGCACCAGCGGCGCCACCGGCCCGCGGCGTCGGCGTCGCGCTCGAGCGCATTGAGCGGGGCGTCCAGTTCGTCCTCCCGCTGCGCCGGGGTGCCGAGGAACCAGCCTTCAAAAACCAGCAGGTCCAGGCCATCGTTGAGGTGCGCCCAGTGCGCGTCCGGCACGCGCTCGTCGGCCAGCTTGTCGAACCGGGGCAACGCCACGGGCTGCCGCGCGGTAATCGCGTCCAGGGTGGCGTGGGCGAGGGCCAGGTCATGTGTTCCGGGTGGCCCGCGGGTCAGCAGCAGGGGATGCACCTGGCGCGCCAGGCGCTGGCGCTGGGCGCGGGTGAGGTAGAAGTCGTCGATGGACAGTGCCGCCGCACGCAGCCCCCGTTGCCGGGCCAGGGCCACCACCTGGGCCGCCAGCGTCGATTTGCCGCTGCCCTGCAGGCCGCTGATCGCCAATACTGGCACCGTGGCCGTGACGGCCAGCGCGTCATCCAGCGCCTGCGCGACCAGTGCATCGGGAAATCCCTTGTTCCGGGGCATGTACGCAGCAGCGGGCATGCGCAGACAATAAACCCAAACCGAGCCGCAAGAAACCGACCATGACCAATCTCTACGCTGAAGCGCTGTCCACCTTCGCCGCCCTGTACGACGAAGCCAAGGGCAGCGCTGAAATCGAACCCAACGCAATGACCGTGGCCACCGCCACCGCCACGGGCGTCCCCTCGGCGCGAACGGTACTGCTGAAAGCCTTTGATGACCGCGGTTTCGTGTTCTACACGCATCTGGACAGCCACAAGGGCCGCGAGCTGCACGCCAACCCGCACGCCGCGCTGCTGTTCCTGTGGCGCAGCCTGCGCGAGGCCGGCATCCAGGTGCGCATCGAAGGCACCGTGGAACAGGTCAGCAACGAAGAAGCCGACGCGTACTTTGCCTCGCGTCCGCGCCTGAGCCAGATCGGCGCGTGGGCGTCGCTGCAGTCGCGCACGCTGGCCTCGCGCGAGGAATTCGATACGCGCGTGGCCACCGCCGAAGCCAGCTTCGCCGGCCGCGATGTTCCGCGGCCGGACGGCTGGAGCGGGCTGCGCGTGGTGCCGCGCCGGATCGAGTTCTGGTACGGCGCGCAGTTCCGCCTGCATGAGCGCTGGTGCTATGAGATCGACGCCAACGGGCAGTGGGGCAAGCGCCTGCTGTACCCGTAAGCGTCGCTCAACCGACCACCGGCAGGGTCAATGCGCCGATCAGCGACGACATTGCCTTCTGCCGGGTGGTGATGGCCCCCACCGCCTCGAACAGCGCATACAGCTGGGCGCGCCGGGTCTCGGCATCGGCGGCCTGCTTGAACGCGTCCAGCGTGCTGGTATCGGCGTTTTCACGCCGGGTGGTGGCACCGCCCGTCGTGGTGGTGGGCTCACGCTGAAGCCAGTAGCGCGCTTCGTGCGCGGGGACTGAATCGGGGTCGGTCAGTGCGTTGGCCAGCCGGTCCAGGTCGGCGCCATGCGACTCCAGCAGCGCGGCCCAGGTTTCGGGACGGGGCTGGGTAGCCGAGCACAGCGACAGGTATCGCATCAGGGCACTGGTCAGCGTGCCTTCGCCCAGGCGGTCGTAGCGGGTGAACTGGGTGGAGCGGCTGTGCTGCACCGACAGGGTGGGCGACAGCCCCGGCAGCACGGGGACGGGCACGGTCAGATCCACCGTCTGCGCGGTGCCAGTGGCCACGCGCACTGCGTGCAGGTGATTGCCGCGCGCTGAGGCGGGGAAATCCGGGTCGGTCTGGTAGGACGGCCGGAAGAATCGCACCATGCACTGGGCGGTAGCGTTGACCCCGAGCTCGGCCGACAGCGGGGTAGTGAGGGCTTCCGCCTCGCGCAATGGCAGCGCGCCCCAGTCCGGCAGTTGCCGTTCGACTTCGCTCAGGATCGTGCCAAGCGCGGGTGCGAGATTCGACTCGAAGGTCAGTTCCAGGTAGTAGCCCGCCCGCAGCGGATCGGGATCCTGTCGGACGTGGCGTGCAAACCTCACCCCTCCGGTGGCAGTGAGCAGGGGCAGCGTCGCCGAGAGCGACAGGGTGCCACTGAGTGTGTCGATTTTCTGGATCTGCTCACGGAACGCATGGGTGGCCCGATACACCCACGCGCGGTCGTGCGGCAGGAGGGTGTCGTGGATGCGCCGCGCCTGTGCCTGGACGGTGCGCTGCAGCCGGGTCCAGTCCGCGTGCGCGGCGGGCGAGCCGGGATCGGGTGCGGGCACTGCCTGCAGCCAGGCAAGCGTGTCGAGCAGGGCGATCATCACCGGCTCGGGCGCGGTGCTGCTGCCGCCCCAGTCGCGTGCCAGCGACGCCAGCGGCGCGCGTGCCTGTTGCGGCGCCCGCAGCGACAGCGTGGTCAGCGCCTGCAGGTGATCGAACGCGGCACCCACGTGGTCCACCGCCTCCAGCCGCCGTTCCAGGTTGTCGGGGTCCCGCGGCGCCGCCATGAGCTGCTGCACGATCTGCAACGCGTGTGAACGAGGCTGGTTGCCCACCCGATGCGCCACGCGCGTGTCCAGCACCGTGCGGATGCCAAGTTCCTTGCTGGCGGGCAGGCCGTCGTTGCCGAGTTCAGTCAGCCGGGTGGGCAGTGCCGCGCGCAGCTCGGTGCGGCTCGCCGCGCCGGTGGCGCCGAGCTGGCCAACCCCGTATCCGGCACTTGCCGACAGCGCACCGCCGTGGGTGGTCAGGCCCGCGGTGATCAGCAGGCCACGCGTGCCAAACGCCAGCGGTTGCGCTAGCGCCGGTGCGCCGAGCAGGACCGGCAGTTTCGATTGCCAGGCCATTGCGCGGCTGGCGCGCTCGTCGTAGCGGTCCCGCCGTGGCTCGGTCACACGCTTGAACGCACGCTGCAGGGCGTTGCCGCCCAGCCGGCGGGCGACCGATGCATGCGCCAGCCGCAGCACGCGCGTGCGCATGGACATCGAAATGTCCGCATCGCCTTCGGTGGAGTAAGCGCTCAGTCCGCCTTCCACGCCTACCCGGGGCGCGACGGTGGCCTGGACACTGGCTTCACCCCTTACCGTGGCGCTGCGGATGGTGGCGATGGTCAGGTCATCGAACGTGGCAACGCTGCACTCCTGGCGTGCCCCGGCCGCCGCCCCCGCATGCACGCCACTGGGCAATCCGAAGCGGACGCCCAACATGCCGCCGTTGCCGACGCTGCGCTGCGAACCCGGCAGCACGTTGATGCGTTCGCGTTCGGTATGCCGTGCGATCTGCTCGTGCAGCATCGCCTCGGCGCGTGCTGCGCGGACAAGGTCATACAGCGCAGTGCGCACGGCCTTCTGCCGTTCGGAAACATGGCTGCCACCGGGCAGGCGCTTGATCGCACGCAGCAACGCGCTGCTCTGTCTGCGGGTCAGCGGCCGGCGCGGGTCCAGGGCCAGCGTGTCCAGGGCGTTGGCAAAATCCGCGGGCGCGTCGGCGCGGCACACCGCCAGCAGTGCATGGATCTGTCCGCTCAGCACCATCAACGCATGCTCGGAAGGGCCGGCAGCGCGGGGTGCATCCTCCGCGCCCTGCTCGGTATTGGCGGCGGCCGATGGCATCCGCCATACCCGGGTGGGCGCAGCCTGCGCGCAGCTGGCGTGATTGCTTATGCCGGTCAGCGGGATGGCGCCCGCAGCACCGCGCTGCCTGCGCAGGAGCAGTGCGGTGCCGCGGGTGACGAGGGTGGAGATCGGCCTGGCGTGCGTTGCTGGGAACATGCGGTGTCCTCGGTGATGGGCGGGTCGTCGCTCTGGAACCTAGCGGCGCCGCAGGCCGTTGGACATTGCTGCGTTCGCCGGCAGTTCACCCGGGATTCCCGTTGATGAACCCTCCCGGCGGACGGCAGAACGTTTTCTCTCTTGACCTCATCGATGACATCTATCGGATCGCGCGTCGCGACGCCGCACCGGAACCCCTGTTCTGCTGCGGAATTGCTGTGTTCACCAGACATTTGCTGCCGGCCGTGTCGCGTCAGGGCGGCCCGTATGCAAGGCCCCTGGATCTCCCACGCTGTCAGTTCCTGCCCGCGCACCAGGCAAAATGATGAACACGTTGCACAACCGGATATCCGCATTTGGCTTTAGGAATTTCCCCAATGCGTTGTCGGTTGAAGCCTGAACTGCGTATCAGGGATGTCGTCGCTGGCACGCGGTGCGCAGAACCCGCGCGCTGGACCTCACCCCGAGGGCTGCCGAAGCCAACGCCATAGCGTGGTGCGCGATACCCCCAACCGGGCGGCCAGCTGCTCGCGGTTGCCGTGGTGTTCCAGCAACCAGTGCTGCAGCGTGGCGGCCGAAGGTCGCGTCGGCAGTGGCCCGGTACGCGATGCGGCGGCGTCTGCGGCGGTCGTGCCTGGCAGCAGTTCGGGCAGCCATGACTGCAGCTGTTCCAGGCCCAATACGCCTTGGTCGCTTCGCCAATGGATGCGGAGTCGATCGACCAGATTGCGCAGCTCGCGCACGTTGCCCGGCCACGCGTAGACGCACAGCCGGTGTGTGGCGGCTGCATCGAGCGGTGAAGGGCGCTGCCCCAATTGCTGGAAGAAGTGCTCCAGCAGCAGCGGCACATCCCGAGGGCGCTCACGCAGGGTCGGCAGCGCGATCCGCAGCGCGGCCAGGCGATAGTAGAGGTCGCGCCGGAAGCGCTGCGCCTCTACCAGCGATTCCAGGTTCTGCAGAGTGGCCGCCACCACGCGCACATCCACTGCGGTGGGCTCGGTGGCGCCCACGCGCAGCACTTCGCGCTCTTCCAGCACCCGCAACAGGCGGGTCTGCAGCGGCAGTGGCAACTCGCCGATCTCGTCCAGGAACAGCGTGCCACCGTCGGCCGCTTCGACCAGCCCGACCCGCCCCCCGCGCCGCGCGCCGGTAAAGGCGCCCTCGGTGTAACCGAACAGCTCGGCCTCCAGCAGAGATTCACTGATGGCGCCGCAGTTGAGTGCCACGAAGCGGCCACTGCGGCCGCTGGCCGCATGCAGCTGGCGCGCCACCAGCTCCTTGCCGGTGCCGGTGGCGCCGGTTACCAGTACGGTGCTGTCGTGGGGGGCATACAGCGCGATCCGCTCGCGTACCTGCTGCATTGCCGGGCTGTCGCCGAGCAGGCGGTGTTCGACCGGACGCTGCCGGGTCGGCGCACGCCGGCGCGGCGCCGCAACGCCGGAGCGCGCCAGGGTCTGGGTCAGTTCAAGCGCATGTTCGAACGCCTGGCGCACCGAATCGGCCGAATACAGCAGCACCCCGGGCAGTCCCACGCGCTCGGCGTGGTCGATGGCCATGCCGGTGCCGACGATCACCTCGATGCCGTTGGCGCGCATGTCGGCGATGCAGTCGCGTGCATCTTCACGGGTCACGAAGCGCCGATGTTCGATATCCAGCCCGAAGCTGTGCTGGAAGCTGCCGAAGCTGGGTACGTCGGTGGCATGGGTGACCAGCCCGATCCGCGGCGCGATCCGCCGGGCCCGCGCCAGCGCTTCCATCAGGTCGAAGCCGTTGGCCTGGATCGGTACCAGCGGTACCTCCAGGCGGCTGCGCAGGTACGCCGCGTTCGAGCCGCCGGCAATGACCACGTCGCAGTGCTCGCGGCGCAGACGCTGCCCGATCACGTCCACCGCCTCCTCGAAGCCGAGGTTGATCGGCACGATGCGGGCGCGGCGGTCGAACTCCGGAATGACATCGCCGAGCAGCCCGGTCAGCCGCGACACGCTGACCGTCCAGATCACCGGCAGCGCGCCGGGGTCGGGGTCGGGCAGACGGGGGCGGGGCAGGCGGATCGACATGGACGGTAGTTCTGTTTCAGTTCCATCCATGTTACAGCTGTTTCAATGTTTCAAAGTGAAACAGGCCGGGCCAGTAGCCGTGCTAATGAAATCAATCACTTGGGAGTTGGCACGCGCCTTGCGGCTGTTCTCCGTCATCCTCGATGGAATGTTCCCCATGACCACTGCTGTTTCCTCCGCCGGCGCCCGCTTCCGCGCCGCGCTGGCCGCCGAATCGCCCCTGCAGGTGATCGGGGCGATCAACGCCAACCACGCACTGCTGGCCAAGCGCGCCGGCTACCGTGCCATCTACCTGTCCGGCGGCGGCGTCGCGGCCGGTTCGCTGGGCCTGCCCGACCTGGGCATCAACACCCTGGAAGATGTGCTCATCGACGTGCGCCGCATCACGGACGTGTGCGATCTGCCGCTGATGGTCGACATCGACACCGGCTTTGGCCCCAGCGCCTTCAACATCGCGCGCACCGTGAAATCGCTGATCAAGGCCGGCGCGGCCGCCTGCCATATCGAAGACCAGGTGGGCGCCAAGCGCTGCGGGCATCGGCCGGGCAAGGAAATCGTCACCCAGGGCGAGATGGTGGACCGGGTCAAGGCAGCGGCCGATGCCAAGACCGATCCGGACTTCTTCCTGATCGCGCGCACCGATGCCATCCAGGTGGACGGCGTGGATGCAGCCATCGAGCGCGCCATCGCCTGCGTGGAAGCGGGCGCCGACGGCATCTTTGCCGAGGCCGCCTACGACCTGGCCACCTACCGCCGCTTCGTGGAAGCGGTGAAGGTGCCGGTACTGGCCAACATCACCGAATTCGGCAAGACCCCGCTGTTCAGCCGCGACGAACTGGCCTCGGCCGGCGTGGCCATCCAGCTGTTCCCGCTGTCGGCGTTCCGTGCGGCCAACAAGGCCGCCGAGAACGTGTATGAGACCATTCGCCGCGACGGCCACCAGAAGAACGTGGTGGACAGCATGCAGACGCGCGAGGAACTGTACGACCGTATCGGCTACCACGCCTTCGAGCAGCAGCTCGACGCGCTGTTCGCCGCCAAGAAGTAACGTCGCACCATTGTTTTCTGGAGGGATCATGAGCGAAGCAACCACCGCCCCCGGCTTCAAGCCGAAGAAGTCCGTCGCCCTGTCGGGCACCGCCGCCGGCAACACGGCGCTGTGCACCGTCGGCCGCAGCGGCAACGATCTGCATTACCGCGGCTATGACATCCTGGACCTGGCCAACACCAGCGAGTTCGAGGAAATCGCCCACCTGCTGGTGCACGGCAAACTGCCGACCCGCGCCGAGCTGGTCGCCTACAAGGCCAAGTTGAAGTCGCTGCGCGGCATCCCGGCGGCGGTCAAGGCCGCGCTGGAAGAGCTGCCGCCGTCGGCCCACCCGATGGACGTGATGCGCACCGGTGTTTCCGTGCTCGGCTGCGTGTCGCCGGAGAAGGACGACCACAACCACCCCGGCGCGCGCGACATCGCCGACAAGCTGATGGCCTGCCTGGGCTCGATGCTGCTGTACTGGTACCACTGGAGCCACAACGGCCGCGCGATCGACGTGGAGACCGACGACGACTCCATCGGCGGCCACTTCCTGCACCTGCTGCACGGCGAGAAGCCGCAGGATTCGTGGGTGAAGGCGATGCATACCTCGCTTATCCTGTACGCCGAGCACGAGTTCAACGCTTCAACGTTCACGTGCCGCGTCATCGCCGGTACCGGCAGCGACATGTACAGCTGCATCACCGGTGGCATCGGCGCGCTGCGTGGGCCGAAGCATGGCGGCGCCAATGAGGTGGCGTTCGAAGTACAGAAGCGCTACGACTCCCCGGATGAGGCCGAGGCCGACATCAAGGCCCGGGTCGAGCGCAAGGAAGTGGTGATCGGCTTCGGCCACCCGGTCTATACGGTCAGCGACCCGCGCAACAAGGTGATCAAGGACGTGGCCCGCGAACTGTCCAGCGAGCAGCAGAACCTGAAGATGTACGACATTGCCGAGCGCCTGGAATCGGTGATGTGGGACATCAAGAAGATGTTCCCGAACCTGGACTGGTTCAGCGCCGTCAGCTACCACATGATGGGCGTGCCGACCGCGATGTTCACCCCGTTGTTCGTGATCGCCCGCACCTCCGGCTGGAGCGCGCACGTGATCGAACAGCGCATCGACGGCAAGATCATCCGCCCCAGCGCCAACTACACCGGCCCGGAAGACCAGGCCTTCGTGCCGATCGACCAGCGCCGCTGAACGAAGGGCCGGCCCCCGGGCCGGCCTTTCCCGTTTGCAGCACGGCCCGCCAAACAGAAGCAGTTATCGCCAGCCATGAACACTGATTACCGCAAGACCCTTCCCGGCACCTCGCTGGACTATTTCGATACGCGTGCGGCCGTTGATGCGATCGCCCCGGGCGCCTATGCCACGCTGCCGTATACCTCGCGCGTGCTGGCCGAAAACCTGGTGCGCCGCTGTGACCCGGCCACCCTGGAGGCCTCGCTGCGGCAGCTGATCGAACGCCGCCAGGACCTGGATTTCCCGTGGTACCCCGCGCGCGTGGTGTGTCATGACATCCTGGGGCAGACCGCGCTGGTCGATCTGGCCGGTCTGCGCGATGCCATTGCCGACGCCGGTGGCGACCCGGCCCAGATCAACCCGGTGGTGCCGACCCAGCTGATCGTGGATCACTCGCTGGCGGTGGAATACCCCGGCTTCGACAAGGCCGCGTTCGAGAAGAACCGCGCCGTTGAAGACCGCCGCAACGAAGACCGCTTCCACTTCATCAACTGGACCAGGAAGGCGTTCAAGAACGTCGATGTGATTCCGCCGGGCAACGGGATCATGCACCAGATCAACCTGGAGAAGATGTCGCCGGTGATCCAGGTGCGCGACGGGGTGGCCTTCCCCGATACCTGCGTGGGCACCGACAGCCACACCCCGCACGTGGACGCGCTGGGCGTGATCGCCATCGGCGTGGGCGGCCTGGAAGCGGAGAACGTCATGCTCGGCCGCGCCTCATGGATGCGCCTGCCGGACATCATCGGTGTCGAGCTGACCGGTCGCCCGCAACCGGGCATCACCTGCACCGACCTTGTGCTGGCGCTGACCGAGTTCCTGCGCAGGGAGCGCGTGGTGGGGGCGTGGATCGAGTTTTACGGTGAAGGCGCCACCGCGCTGACCATTGGCGACCGCGCCACGATTTCCAACATGACCCCGGAGTTCGGCGCCACCGCCGCGATGTTCTCCATCGACCAGCAGACCCTGGACTACCTGCGCCTGACCGGCCGCGAGGAAGCGCAGGTGCAGCTGGTGGAAACCTACGCCAGGACCACCGGCCTGTGGTCGGATGACCTGGACCAGGTCCAGTACGAGCGCGTGCTGCAGTTCGACCTGTCCAGCGTGGTGCGCAACATGGCCGGGCCGTCCAACCCGCACAAGCGCGTGGCGACCAGCGAACTTGCCGCGCGCGGCATTGCCGACGAAGCCAAGCTGGCCTCCGGCAAGCTCGAACAGGAACAGGGCCTGATGCCCGATGGCGCGGTGATCATCGCCGCCATCACCAGCTGCACCAACACCAGCAACCCGCGCAACGTGATCGCCGCCGCGCTGTTGGCGCGCAACGCCAACCGTGCCGGGCTGAGCCGCAAGCCGTGGGTGAAGAGCTCGCTGGCCCCCGGTTCCAAGGCCGTGCAGCTGTACCTGGAAGACGCCGGCCTGCTCGGCGACCTTGAGCAGATGGGCTTTGGCATCGTGGGCTTCGCCTGCACCACCTGCAACGGCATGAGCGGCGCGCTGGACCCGAAGATCCAGCAGGAAGTGATCGAACGCGACCTGTATGCCACCGCGGTGCTGTCGGGCAACCGCAACTTCGACGGGCGCATCCATCCGTATGCCAAGCAGGCCTTCCTGGCCTCGCCGCCGCTGGTGGTGGCCTACGCCATTGCCGGCACGGTGCGCTTCGACATTGAAAAGGATCCACTCGGTTTCCGCGACGACGGCAGCGCGATCACCCTGAAGGACCTGTGGCCGAGCGATGCCGAGATCAATGCGGTGGTGGCTGCCAGCGTCAAGCCGGAACAGTTCCGCCAGGTCTATGAGCCGATGTTCACCTTCAAGGTCGAACATGGCGCGCCGGTCAGCCCGCTGTACGCATGGCGCCCGCAGAGCACCTACATCCGCCGCCCGCCGTACTGGGAAGGGGCGTTGGCCGGCGAACGCGGCCTGCAGGGCATGCGCGCGCTGGCGGTGCTCGGCGACAACATCACCACCGACCACCTGTCGCCGTCCAACGCGATCCTGGCCAGCAGCGCCGCCGGTGAGTACCTGGCGAAGATGGGCCTGCCCGAGGAAGACTTCAATTCCTACGCCACCCACCGCGGCGATCACCTCACCGCGCAGCGGGCAACCTTCGCCAACCCCAAGCTGATCAATGAAATGGCCGTGGTCGATGGCCAGGTCAAGCAGGGCTCGCTGGCGCGTATCGAACCGGAAGGCAAGGTCACCCGGATGTGGGAAGCAATTGAAACCTACATGGAGCGCAAGCAGCCGCTGATCATCATCGCCGGTGCCGATTACGGTCAGGGCAGCTCGCGCGACTGGGCCGCCAAGGGCGTGCGCCTGGCCGGCGTGGAAGCCATCGCCGCCGAAGGGTTCGAGCGCATCCACCGCACCAACCTGATCGGCATGGGCGTGCTGCCGCTGGAGTTCAAGCCGGGCGTGAACCGCCTGTCGCTGGGTATCGACGGCACCGAAACCTTCGACGTGGTCGGTGAGCGCGTACCGCGCGCGGAGTTGACCCTGGTGGTCAACCGCCGCGACGGTGAACAGCTGCGGGTGCCGGTCACCTGCCGCCTGGACACCGCAGAAGAAGTCTCGATCTACGAAGCCGGCGGGGTACTGCAGCGTTTTGCGCAGGACTTCCTGGAATCCTCGCAGGTGGCATGACATGACCCATCTTCCCCAACTCCGCATTCCCGCTACCTACATGCGCGGCGGTACCAGCAAGGGGGTGTTCTTCCGCCTGCAGGACCTGCCGTCTGCCGCGCAGATGCCGGGCCCGGCACGTGATGCGCTGCTGATGCGGGTTATCGGCTCACCCGATCCGTATGGCAAGCATACCGACGGCATGGGCGGGGCAACGTCCAGTACCAGCAAGTGCGTGATCATCTCGGCGCCATCGGTGCCCGACCACGATGTGGACTACCTCTACGGGCAGGTGTCGATCGACACCGCGTTCGTGGACTGGAGCGGCAACTGCGGCAACCTCAGCACCGCCGTGGGACCGTTCGCGATCAGCAACGGTTTCATCGATCCGACCCGCGTTCCACGCAACGGGATCTGCACGGTGCGGATCTGGCAGGCCAACATCGGCAAGACCATCCTGGCCCACGTGCCGGTGGTGGATGGGCAGGTGCAGGAAATCGGCGATTTCGAACTTGACGGGGTGACCTTCCCGGCGGCGGAGATCGCGCTGGAGTTCCTCGATCCGTCCGACGACGGCGAAGGCGAGGGCGGTTCGATGTTCCCGACCGGCAACCTGGTCGACACGCTCGACGTGCCGGGCATGGGCAGCTTCCAGGTAACCATGATCACCGCCGGCATTCCCACGATCTTCCTCAATGCAGCGGACCTGGGTTACACCGGTACCGAACTGCAGCCGGCGATCAACCAGGACAAGGCCGCGCTGGCCCGGTTCGAGGCGATCCGCGCACACGGCGCGGTGCGCATGGGCCTGATCGACAGCATCGACCAGGCTGCCACCCGCCAGCACACGCCCAAGGTTGCTTTCGTCGCCCCGGCGCAGGACTACGTGTCCTCGAGTGGCAAGCAGATCGCGGCGGCCGATATCGACCTGCACGCCCGCGCGCTGTCGATGGGCAAGCTGCACCACGCCATGATGGGCACTGCGGCGGTAGCCATCGGTACCGCCGCGGCCATTCCCGGCACGCTGGTCAACCTGGCTGCCGGTGGCGGGGAGCGCGGCGCGGTGACCTTCGGGCATCCGTCCGGCACGTTGCGGGTCGGTGCCGAGGCGCGCCTTGTTGACGGGCAGTGGACGGTGACCAAGGCCATCATGAGTCGCAGCGCACGCGTGCTGATGGAGGGCACGGTGCGGGTTCCCGCCGATACGTTGTAAAAGGCAGCCGGGCAGGGCCCGGCTCCACCCGTCCGGACAGGAGCGCAGCGATGTCCACAGGCAGTTCTCCTACCAACGACCGCGTTGCCTGGGACACGGTCATGGTCGACATCGTCGACTACGTACGCGATTACACGGTGACCTCGCCGTTGGCGTTCACCACCGCCCGCCACTGCCTGATCGACACGCTCGGCTGCGGGCTGGCGGCACTGGCGTTCCCGGCCTGCAGCAAGCTGCTGGGCCCGCTGGTGCCCGGCAGCCGCGCGGTCAACGGCGCGCGCGTGCCAGGCACCCGCTTCGAACTGGACCCGGTGCAGGCCGCCTTCAACATCGGCGCAATGGTGCGCTGGCTGGATTTCAACGACACCTGGCTGGCCGCCGAATGGGGCCACCCGTCGGACAACCTCGGCGGCATCCTGGCCACCGCCGACTGGCTCAGCCGCAATGCGGTGGCCCTGCGCCGGCCGCCGTTGACGATGCGCGACGTGCTGGTGGCGATGATCAAGGCGCATGAGATCCAGGGCGGCCTGGCGCTGGAAAATGCGTTCAACCGGGTCGGGCTGGACCACGTGGTGCTGGTCAAGGTGGCCTCCACCGCCGTGGTCGCGCACATGCTGGGCCTCGACCGCGAGCGGATGCTCAATGCCGTCTCGCTGGCCTGGGTCGACGGGCAGGCGCTGCGTACCTACCGGCACGCGCCCAACACCGGCTCGCGCAAGAGCTGGGCCGCAGGAGATGCCACCAGCCGCGCGGTGCGGCTGGCGCTGATGGCGGCCACCGGCGAGATGGGCTACCCCAGCGCGCTGACCGCGCCGACCTGGGGTTTCTACGACGTCTCCTTCGGCGGGCAGCCATTCCGCTTCCAGCGCCCCTACGGCAGCTACGTGATGGAGAACGTGCTGTTCAAGATCAGTTACCCGGCCGAGTTCCATGGCCAGACCGCCGTGGAGGCGGCGATGCAGCTGCACGCACGGCTGCGTGCGGAGGGGCGGCGCATCGATGACATCGCGCACATCACCCTGCGCACCCAGCAGGCCTGCCTGCGCATCATCGACAAGACCGGTCCACTGAACAATCCGGCCGACCGCGACCACTGCGTGCAGTACATGGTGGCCATCGCGCTGCTGTTCGGGCGGCTGGTGGCGGAAGACTACGAGGACGACGTGGCCGCCGATCCGCGCATCGACGCGCTGCGCGCGAAGATCCGCTGCGTCGAAGAGCCCCGGTTCACTGCCGATTACCTGGCCCCGGACAGGCGCAGTATCGCCAATGCACTGGAGCTGCAGTTCCTTGACGGTGATCGGCTGGAGGCTACCGTCGAGTACCCGCTGGGTCACGCCCGCCGCCGCGCCGAGGGGATCCCGCGGCTGGAAGACAAGTTCCGGGCGCACCTGGCGGCCACCTTCCCGACCGCCCAGCAGCGTCGCATCCTGGAGGTATCGCTGGACCCGGTCGCGCTGGAAGCGATGCCGGTCCACGAATACGTCGCGCTTTACGTCCCCGATTGACCGACCCCGCCTGGCTGCGCCCCCTCTATACTGGAGCCCTTGTTCAAGGAGTGACGTCATGGCTGCGCACCATCGGGTCGGGCAATGGAGCTGGAAAGGAATCCTGGGCATGGCGCTGGTCGCCGGCCTGGCACTGGGAGTCGGGGGCTGCAAGCGGAACGACAGCGGCCAGCTGCCGACGCCGTCCGGCGCGCCGATTGCCGCCAAGGCCGAAGCCGTCAGCGAGTTCACCCTGGTGCGGGCTTTCCCCGACCAGAAGAGCGACGGCCTGTCGCTGGCACTGGAGTTCTCGCGGCCGCTGGTCGGCACCCAGGATTTCGACAAGCTGGTCCGCTTCGGCGAGAAGGTCGGCACCGAGGACAGCAGCTGGACCCTGTCCGACGACGGCAAGACCCTGCGCTACCCGTTCGTGGAAGCGGCCAAGGAATACACCCTGATCGTTTCGGCGGACCTGCTGGCCGCCGACGGCAGCCGGATCGGCAAGGAATTGCGCCAGAAGGTGTTCAGCGGTGAGCTCAAGCCGGTAGCTGGCTTCGCCTCGCAGGGCAGCGTGCTGCCCGCGCGCGAAAGCCGCGGCCTGCCGGTGGTGTCGGTCAACGTGAAGGAAGTGGACGTGGAGTTCCTGCGCGTGCGCGACAAGGAACTCTCCCGCTTCTTCAGCCAGTACCAGCGCGGCGGCCGCCGTGGCAGCTGGGAGCTGGACAGCGAATACGGTGACAAGACTCCCATGTCGCAGCTGGCCGAGCCGGTCTACGTCAACCGCTTCGTGCTGGGCGGCAAGCAGAACGAGCGCGTGCTGACCTACCTGCCCACCCAGGACATCAAGGAGCTGCAGGAACCGGGCCTGTACTTCGCCGTGATGAAGCGCAGCGGCTCGTTCGACAGCGAGTTCGACACCGCCTTCTTCACCGTCAGCGACATTGGCCTGCACACCCGCGCCTACAAGGACACCCTGTTCGTGCACACCGCCTCGCTGCAGAGCGGGGCCGCGCTGAAGAAGATCGACCTGCGCATCATCGACGCCAAGGGCGAGGTGGTGCTCAAGGGCAGCACCGACGGCAACGGCAACGCGCTGCTCAACTACACGCTGGATGCGGGCCATGTGCTGATTGCCAGCAGTGGCGCCGATACCTCGATGCTGCCGTTCAACCAGCCGGCGCTGGACCTGAGCGAGTTCGCCGTGGCCGGTCGCGACAACGCCTGGTTCGACGTGTTCGCCTGGTCCGGCCGCGACCTGTACCGCCCCGGTGAAACCGTGCGCATTTCCGCGCTGCTGCGCGACAACGACGGCAAGCCGGTCAAGCCGCAGCCGGTGTTCCTGCGCCTGAAGCAGCCGGACGGCAAGACCTTCCGCGAAACCCGCCTGCAGCCGGGCGAGCAGGGGTATCTCAGCTTCGAACAGACCATCCCGGTGGAAGCGCCGACCGGGCGCTGGCAGGTGGAGTTCCGCACCAACCCGGCCAGCAAGGAAGCCATCCAGGGCATGACCCTGCGCATCGAGGAGTTCCTGCCCGAGCGCATGAAGCTGGACCTGGACAGCCCGCAGAAGACCCTCAAGCCGGGCGAACCGCTGAAGCTGCAGGCCGATGCGGCCTATCTGTATGGCGCGCCGGCCGACGGCAACCGATTCACCGCGCGCCTGGCCGTGGCGGCCGAACAGTCACCGGTGGAATCGCTGCCGGGCTACTTCTTCGGCGACCCGACTCTGGAACTGCCGCGCGAAGCGCGCGATGTGATCGATACCGAGTTCCCCGCCGACGGCAAGCTGCGCCAGGACGTGGAGCTGCCGGCCGAGGTCAAGGCCAGCGCCCCGGTGGCAGTGGTGCTGTCCGGCAGCGTGTATGAAACCGGGGGCCGCACGGTCAGCCGCACCCTGAAGCGGGTGCTGTGGCCGGCCCCGGTGCTGGTCGGCGTGCGCCCGCTGTTCAACCCCGAAGACGGCGCCGATGCCAACAGCAACGCCCGCTTTGAAGTCCTGCGCGTGGATGCGGCCGGCAAGCCGCAGCCGGGCAAGGGCCTGAAGGTCACCTTGGTGCGCGAGCTGCGCGATTACCACTGGACCTTCAACGACAACCGTTGGGATTATGACTTCAGCCGCCGCTTCGAGAACAAGGAAAGCCGTACGGTCGATGCCGGCAGCGCGGCGGTGGGCGTGGACTTCCCGGTGGAGTGGGGCGAGTACCGCCTGGATGTGTTCGACCCGGCTTCCGGGCTGACCAGCCGCTACCCGTTCCACGCCGGCTGGAGCTGGAACGACGAAAACCGGGGCCTGGATGCACGCCCGGACAAGATCAAGCTGGGCCTGGACAAGACCGGCTACAAGGCCGGCGACAAGGTGCGCGTGACCGTCACCCCGCCGCACGCCGGCAAGGGCGTGCTGATGGTTGAAAGCGACAAGATGCTGTACGTGCAGGAGATCGATGCCAAGCCGGGCAGCACCTTCGACATCCCGGTCACCGCCGAGTGGGAGCGCCACGACGTCTACATCACCGCGCTGGTGTTCCGCGGTGGCAGTGCGCCCAGCAAGATCACCCCGGCCCGCGCGGTCGGCGTGGTGCACGTGCCGATGGACCGCAAGGCACGCCAGATCGCGGTGGGGCTGTCGGCGCCCAAGCAGATGCGGCCGGAGCAGACCCTGCCGGTGACGGTGAGCGCGCCGCAGCTGGCGGGCAAGCTGGCGCATGTCACGGTGTCGGCAGTGGACGTGGGCATCCTCAACATCACCCGCTTCCCGGTGCCGGATGCGGCCGGCCACTTCTTCGCCCAGCGTCGCCTCGGCGTGGATGCGTACGACATCTACAGCCGCGTGATCGAAAGCTTCGATGGCAGCAGTGGCAAACTGAAGTTCGGTGGCGACATGGCCTTGGCCGCGTTGCCGCAGGCCAAGCGCCCCACCGCGCGCGTGCAGACCGTGGACCTGTTCTCCGGCCCGGTGAAACTGGATGCCAAGGGCATTGCCCGGATCGCGCTGAAGGTGCCGGATTTCAACGGCACCCTGCGCGTCTCCGCGCTGGTCTACGCCGATGACCAGTACGGCAAGCGCGATGTGGAAACCGTGGTGCGCGCGCCGATCCTGGCCGAAGCCAGCATGCCGCGCGTGCTGGCGCCGGGCGACCGCAGCACGGTCACCCTGGATGTGCAGAACTTCACCGGCAAGCCGGGCGAGTTCAAGGTGCAGGTGGACGGGTTGGGTCCGCTGACCCTGGGCGAGCCCAGCCGGGCGCTCAAGCTCAACACCGACGCCAAGAGCACGCTCAGCTTCCCGCTGGTGGCGCGCGAGGGCTATACCGTGGCCAAGGTGCGGGTGCGGGTGGAAGGCAACGGCTTCAAGGTCGACCGCCGCTATGACCTTCCGGTGCGTGCGGCGTGGCCGCAGGTACTGCGCGCGCAGACCCGCACGCTGGACCCGTTGGCCGACGTGGAGATGGGGGTCGGCCTGGCCGACGGCCTGATGAGCGATTCAGTCACTGCGCGCATGCTGGTCAGCGCGCTGCCGCCGATTCCGTTCGCCAGTGCGCTTGATGGGGCCTTGAAGTATCCATACGGCTGTGCCGAACAGACCACCAGCAAGGGCTACGCCGCGCTGATGCTCGATGAGGCCACTTCGGCCATGCTCGGTGCCGATGGCCTGGACGCCAGATCGCGCCGCGAACGCATGGAAGGCGCGTTCGGTCGCCTGGCGTCGATGCAGGTGGCCAACGGCAACTTCTCGATGTGGGGCGATGACGGCTATGTCAATCCGTGGCTGACCCCGTACATTGCCGAGTTTCTGCTCGATGCCAAGGACGCCGGGTTCGCCGTGCCAAATGGCGTGTTGCAGAAGGCGCTCAACCGCCTCAGCGAGGACCTGCTCTCTGGTGGCAACCAGTTCTACGGCGAAGACCGCCGCGAGAACCTGAAGTTCGCCAACCAGGCGTACTCGGGTTACGTGCTGGCGCGGGTCAACCGGGCCCCGCTGGGCACCCTGCGCGCGCTGTACGACAACGAACGCAGCAAGTCGCTCACTGGGCTGTCGCTGGTTCATCTGGGAATGGCGCTGTCACTGCAGGGCGATCACAAGCGCGGCGATGCGGCCATTGCGGCCGGCTTCGCCAAGCCCAGCAGCGAGCGTCCGCAGTACTTCGGCGATTACGGCAGCGCGGTGCGTGACGATGCGTTGATGATCGCGCTGCTGCACGAGCGCAAGCTGTCCAAGCCGGCCTACGACGCCCGCGCGGTGGAGCTGGGGCGTGCGCTGGATGCCCGCCGCAACAACGGCTGGATGTGGCTGAGCACACAGGAACAGGTGGCCATTGCCCGCCTCGGCAAGGCGCTGGCGGCCAACCAGACCAAGCAGGTATCCGGTGAGCTGGTCATCGGCGGCGAGGTGGACGCGATCGCCGCGCGCCGCATGTTCGGCCGCAGCTTCGACTACGCTGCGCTGGCCAAGGGCGTGCGGTTCAGCCCGAAGGGCGAGCCGCCGATGTTCGCCAGCCTGGAAGTGGCTGGCATTCCGCGCACTGCGCCGGAACCGGACAGCCGTACCCTGGGTGTCGAACGCAGCTGGTTCACCACCGACGGCAAGCCGTGGACGCCGCGGGCGCTGAAGGAGGGCGAAGCGCTGATCGTGCGGGTCAGCGTCACCCCGAACGTGGACATGCCCGATGCGTTGCTGACCGATCTTCTGCCGGCCGGGCTGGAGATCGAGAACTTCAACCTCGGCGATGCCAAGCAGTGGGCCGACGTGGTGGTCGATGGACTGCGTGTGGAAGACCGTGGTGAGGCGGCCACGCTGCGCCACGAAGAGTTCCGCGACGACCGCTACGTGGCCGCGCTCAAGCTGTCACGCGGCAGCACCGCCAAGGTGTTCTATCTGGTGCGTGCGGTGACCCCCGGCACCTATACCGTGCCGCCGCCGCTGGTCGAGGACATGTACCGCCCCGACCTGCGCGGGGTGGGGCGCAGCAACCCGACCACCCTGACGGTGGTCCAGCCGTGACCGATGGCGGGTCCCGGCCGATGCCGGGGCCCGCGATGCCGGCCGTACTGGAATGACAATCCTTCGCTCCCGACTGCAGTGGAACCGGTGGCGCCCCTGGCTGTGGCCTGCGCTGCGCTGGGGCACGGCGGCGCTGCTCGCGGTGCTGCTGGTGCTGGACCTGGCGTTCCCGCCGCCGCTGCCGCGGCAGCGCGACACCAGCACGCTGGTGGTCGCTGCCGATGGCACGCCCTTGCGTGCATTTGCCGACGCCGATGGCGTGTGGCGCTACCCGGCCTCGGCCAGCAGCGTGTCGCCGCTATACCTGCAGGTCCTGCTGAACTACGAGGACCGCTGGTTCTGGCGGCACCCCGGGGTCAATCCGTGGGCGTTGCTGCGTGCAGGCAAGCAGTGGGTGCTGGAACGGCGGATCGTTTCCGGCGGCTCCACCCTGACCATGCAGGTGGCGCGCATCCTCGACCCGCACACGCGCACGCCGTGGGGCAAGGCCAAGCAGCTGCTGCGCGCGGTGCAGCTGGAACTGCACCTGGACAAGGCGCAGATCCTTGCGCTGTACCTGGAGCGCGCGCCGTACGGCGGCACCATCGAAGGCGTGGAAGCGGCCAGCTGGGCGTATCTGGGAAAACCGGCGGCGCAACTGTCGCATGCCGAAGCCGCGCTTCTGGCGGTACTGCCGCAGTCGCCCAGCCGGCTGCGCCCGGACCGCCACCCGGAGGCGGCACGGGCTGCGCGCGACAAGGTGCTCGAACGCATGGTCGCGTTGGGCGTATGGACCCGCGAGGAGGTGGACGACGCCCGCATCGAGGCGGTGGTGACCCGCGCGCTGCAGCCGCCGCTGCACGCGGCCCTGCTGGCGCAGCGGCTGCACGCCGCGCAGCCGCGTGCAGCACGCATCCAGAGCACGCTGGACAGCGGGCTGCAACGCACGCTCGAAGAACGCGTGGCGTCGTACTTTTCGCAGCTGCCCGAGCGCACCTCGGCCGCGCTGCTGGTGGTGGACAACCGCACGCTCGAGGCACGGGCCTACGTCGGTTCGGTGGCGTTCGGCGACAAGCAGCGGCTGGGGCACGTGGACATGGTGCAGGCCTGGCGTTCGCCGGGTTCCACGCTCAAGCCGTTCCTGTATGGCATGGCCATCGATGACGGCCTGATCCACTCTGAAAGCCTGATGGTGGATGCACCACAGAGCTTCGCCGGGTACCGCCCGGGCAACTTCGATGCGGCCTTCAATGGGCCGGTCAGTGCCGCTACGGCATTGCGTTTGTCGCTCAACGTGCCGGCGGTGGATCTGCTGGACCGGGTCGGCTCGGCGCGCTTTGCCGCCCGCCTGTCGCATGCCGGCATCACCCTGCGCTTTCCGCACGGCAGTACGCCCAACCTGTCGCTGATCCTGGGCGGCACCGGCGCGCGGCTGGAGGACCTGGTCGGCACGTTCGCCGCGTTCAACCGCAACGGCATTGCCGGCCGCGTGCGCTATACGCCCGACGATGCGGTGATCGAGCGGCGGCTGATGTCGCCGGGCGCTGCATGGATCACCCGCGAAGTGCTCGAATCCAACCCTCGGCCGGGGTATGGCGCGGGCACCTTCGATGTGACCGGGCGCCCGCGGGTGGCCTGGAAAACCGGCACCAGCTACGGCTACCGCGATGCCTGGGCGATCGGCACCACCCGCCATTACACGGTAGGCGTGTGGGTGGGGCGACCGGACGGCACGCCGCTGCCCGGCCAGTATGGCGCGGTCACCGCATTGCCGCTGATGTTCGAAGTAGTCGACAGCCTGCCGCGCCAGCGTGGGGATGCGGCCGCTGCACCGCTGCCAGCCAACGTTACCCAGACGGAGGTGTGCTGGCCGACCGGCGAACGCGCGGAAAACACCCCGCCCGCGCTCTGCCAGCGACGCCTGCAGGCCTACGTGCTCGATGACGTGGTGCCGCCGACGTTCGCCGAGCGCGGTGCCCGGCTGTGGCAGGCCGGCCGGCAGACATTCGACGTGGATGCCCGCACCGGTTTGCGGCTGTCACCGGAATGCGCATTGCCGCACGAGGCGCAGCAGCGTGAAATCGCACGCTGGCCGGCACTGGTTTCGCCGTGGCTGCCACTGGCGCAACGCCAGGCCGCGCAGTTGCCGGCGTTGTCGCCGGACTGCGGCGATGATGGCCGCAGCAGTGCGGGCAGCCTGCATATCGAAGGCCTGAACGACCGCGCCACGCTGGCGCGCGCGCCCAATGCCGAACACGGCGTGCGGCTCCAGCTGCGTGCACTGGGCAGCGAGCAATCGGTGGACTGGTTGCTGGATGACCGCTGGATCGCACGCAGCGAAGGCGCGCGCAGCTTCCAGCGCGATTTCGACGAAGCCGGCGAACACACCCTCACCGCGCTCGCCGCCGATGGTGCCTGGACCCAGGTGCGGTTCCGGATCCTGCACTAGTGGGCCGACCGGCGATCGGCGCGAGGCCTACTCGCCGATCCACCCTTCCAGCAGATCAGCGAACTCGTCGGCGTGCTCTTCTTCCTGGGCGAGGATTTCTTCCAGGATCCGCTTGGTGGTGGTGTCCTTGTCGCCCACGAAGTTGATCATTTCCCGATAGCTGTCGATGGCGATGCGCTCGGCGATCAGGTTCTCGCGCACCATGTCGCGAAGATCCTTGCCTTCCTTGTACTCGGCATGCGAACGCTGGGTCAGCGTGGCCGGGTTGAGGTCCGGTTCGCCGCCCAGCTGCACGATGCGTTCGGCCAGCTTGCCCGCATGCGCCTGTTCCTGCTGCGCGTGCTCGAGGAACTCGCCCTTGACCGCGTCGGCCAGCATTCCCTTGGCCATGAAGTAGTGGCGGTAGTAGCGCAGCACGCACACATACTCGGTGGCAAGTGCATCGTTGAGCAGCTTGATCACGGCTTCGCGGTCGGCCGTGTAGCTGTCGGTGATGGCGCCGTCTTCGATGTCTTTGCGGGCCTTGGCGCGCAACGTAGCGGTATCGCTGATGCCCGGCGGCCGACCGCGGCTTTCGTTGGAGGAGGGAGTGTTCGACTGCTGCTTGGCTGGCTTTGACATGGCTGGCCGGGTTCCTTTTGTTGCGTGAAAGGGATCAGCTGGGCAGGTGCGCCAGCACGTACTGCGCCGAAGAGACGTCGAACCTGCCGGGCTCTTCGATGAAGGTGTCGCGCACCACGCCGTCTTCGACATACAGCGCGAAGCGGCGGGACCGCATGCCCATGCCGGAACTGCTGGCATCCAGTTCCAGGCCGAGCGCACGGGTGAATTCGCCGTTGCCATCGGACAGCAGCTGCAGGCCGTCGGGCACCTGCTGGCTTTCGCCCCAGGCCTTCATCACGAACGGGTCGTTGACCGCCATGCAGAACACGTCAATGCCACGGTGGCGGAAATCGGCAAAATGCGCCACGAAGCCGGGCAGGTGCTGGGCCGAGCAGGTCGGGGTGAAGGCACCCGGCACGGCGAACAGAACCGCCTTTCGACCCTCGAACAGGGCATGCGTGTCCAAGGTCTCCATGCCCTCGCGGATGCGCTTGAGGGTGACTTCGGGAATGCGGTCGCCAACGTGGATGGTCATGGGAGCTCCGGGTTCAAGGGCAGGGTAGTGAGGGCGATGGAAGGGCGGCGTCAAAATGTTGAAACCGGCCTGTTCATTCCCATATCGGGAGCCGGCGCGGCCCGTCGGCGATGGGTCGGGACCGGCCGTTGGTCGAATTAATGCCACCGTAGCCAATGAGCCAGACTGCTGCATTGCGCAGGATCATCCGCCCGATCACGGCGACCGGGCTGGCAGCCGCTAGAATTGCGCGACGGCGCCCGCTGGCCCCGGCGGCCGAACTTATTCGAGGTGTATGGATGGAATTCAAGGATTACTACGCCACGCTGGGTGTGGAACCCAGCGCGGGCGATGCCGAAATCAAGACCGCCTACCGCCGGCTGGCGCGCAAGTACCACCCGGACGTGAGCAAGGAAACCGGCGCGGAAGAGAAGTTCAAGGCGGTCAACGAGGCCTACGAGGCGCTGCGTGATCCGCAGAAGCGCGCGGCCTACGACCAGCTCAAGGCCCAGGGCTACCGCCCGGGCGAGGAGTTCCATGCCCCGCCGAACTATGGCGGCGCGCAGGGCTTCGATTTCGAGGAAGTGTTCGGCGGCGGCGCCGGTGGTGGTGGTTTCAGCGACTTCTTCGAGAGCCTGTTCGCCCGCCAGCGCGGCGGCGGTGCAGGCCGGGCCAGCGGCTTTGGCGGCACCGGGGCTGGCCCGCAGCCGGTCCGCGACACCCGCGCCAAGCTGTCGGTGCCGCTGGAGGCGGCCTATGGCGGCGACAGCCTGCGCATCACCGTCAACGGCAAGCAGCTGGATGTGCGCGTGCCCAAGGGCATCCGTCCGGGCCAGGTGATCCGGCTGGGCGGGCAGGGCACCAACGGCGGCAACCTGCTGCTGGAAGTGGAATATGCCGCGCACCCGCAGTTCGAGGTCGACGGCCGCAATATCCTGTACACGCTGGATGTCACCCCGTGGCAGGCCGCACTGGGGACCTCGATCAGCGTGCCTACCCTGGGTGGGGCGGTTGAACTGAAGGTGCCGGCCGGTTCGGATGCCGGGCGCAAGCTGCGCCTGCGTGGCCGCGGCCTGCCGGGCAACCCTGATGGCGATCAGATCGTGGAAATCGAGATCATCGCGCCGGCGCCGACCGATGAGGCGCAGAAGAAGGCCTACAGGGCGCTGGCCAAGGCGTTCGGCGAAAAAATCTGATGGATCCGGGGTACCGACCAACGGTCGGTACTACCGGGGCATCGCGGCAGGTATCGACCGTTGGTCGATACGGCACCGCCGGCGATCAAGCCGCCGGCGGTTCCTTGCTGCTGAACACCCGCTCCAGCACTTCGGACAGCTCGTCTTCGGAGAACGGCTTGGTGATGTAGGCCTTGGCCCCCTGGCGCATGCCCCACATGCGGTCGGTGTCCTGGTCCTTGGTGGTCACCAGGATCACGGGGATGTGCCTGGTGGTGGCTTCGCGCGCGAGCGTGCGGGTGGCCTGGAACCCGTTGAGGTTGGGCATCACCACATCCATCAGCACCAGGTCAGGAAGCTCGGCCTTGGCCACCTCGACCCCGGCGGCGCCGTCTTCGGCGGTCAACGTCTCGTGCCCCAGCTTCTCGACGATGCGCTTGATTGCCAGCTGCTGCGACTGCGAATCGTCGACGATCAGAATGCGTGCCATGTTGTTCCCCGTGTGATGCCCGCAGTGTAGAGCGGCGCCCGTGTCATCGTGAAGCATCCGCCGCGCCGTCCGTCGCCCAGCTGCAACGCTCAGTCGATCCGCACCACGGTGCGGCCCAGCGCGCCGCCGGCCAGCATCCGCTTGAACGCGGCCGGCAATGCATCCAGCCCGATCTCGCCGGTACAGATCGCGTCCAGGTGACGCGGCTTCCACTCACCGCCCAGCTTCTTCCAGACCTGCTCGCGCAGCACCCGGGGTGCCGAAGACGACGACACGCCC
The DNA here is from genome assembly GCF_052045085.1 of Stenotrophomonas sp. 22385. Classification (NCBI taxonomy): domain Bacteria; kingdom Pseudomonadati; phylum Pseudomonadota; class Gammaproteobacteria; order Lysobacterales; family Lysobacteraceae; genus Stenotrophomonas; species Stenotrophomonas sp. 22385. Next base: position 148,102 of record NZ_JBQEOG010000010.1, on the reverse strand, counting down.
AGCAGCGACACGCCCCGGATGATGAACGGCATCACCGTCATGTCCAGCACCGGGCTGGCGGCCAGGCCTGCGCTCACCACGCTGCCGTAGGGCGCGGTCTGGGCCAGCAGGCTGGCCAGCATCGGCCCGCCGGCATTGTCGAGGCCGCCACCGAAGCGGGCCGACGCCATCGGCTTGGTCGTGGCCAGGCTGTCGCGCGCCAATACCTCGTGGGCGCCGAGCCCGCGCAGGTAGTCGGCCTGGTCGGCCTTGCCGCTGATCGCGTGGACCTCGAACCCGGCGCGGCTGAAGATGTCCACGGCCAGCGATCCGACCCCGCCGGTGGCACCGGTCACGGCCAGTGGACCGTGGTCCGGGGTGAGACGGTTGTCGAGCATGCGCAGCAGGGCCAGCGCGGCGGTGAAACCTGCAGTGCCCACGATCATCGCCTCGCGCGCGCCGAGCCCGGGCGGGCGCGCGATCACCGCACTGGATTGCAGCCTTACGTACTGGCTGTACCCGCCATCGCGGGTTTCGCTGAGGCCGCAGCCGGTGGCCAGCACCGCATCGCCCTCGCGCCAGGCCGGGTCGGTGGAGGCGACCACCGTGCCGGCCACGTCGATCCCGCCCACCAGCGGGAAGCGGCGCAGGATGCGCCCCTCGCCGGTGCCGGCCAAGGCATCCTTGTAGTTCACCGACGACCATTCCGCGCGGACCACCACCTCGCCCGGGTTGAGCTGGCCCAGGCCGATCGGCTCCAGGCCGCTGTGATGGCCCTGCTCGTCGTGGTGGATGCGGAAGGCGGTGAACCGGTCGGGGATCGCCATGGGGGTGGCCTGCAGGATGGGGGGTTCCACCTTACCGTGATGAATCGCGACCTGCGCCGGGTGGCCCCTTCCAATCCTGTCGGTCAGCCCCATCTAGTAGAATCGGGCGGGATTCAACGGTTGACGGTGCGGGACTGGCCCGCAGGCAACCTTTACTGATGGAGCGTGCATGGCCTGGAATACACCCGGCGGCAACAAGGGCGGACAGGGTTCCGACGAGAATCGACGAGGGCCGTTTGGTCCGCGCGGTGGCGGCGGTGGTGGCGGTTGGGGCGGGTTGCCCGGACCGCTCAAGGACCTGTTCGATGGCGGCATCCTGCGTTGGGTGGCGGTAGCGGTGGTCCTGCTGCTGCTGTTCTCCAGCTTCCAGCTGATCGGCGAACAGCAGCGCGGCGTGGTGCTGCGCTTTGGCCAGTTCTCGCGCATCCTGCAGCCCGGCCCGAACTTCAAGCTGCCCTGGCCGATCGAGTCGGTGACCAAGGTCAACGCGACCCAGATCAAGACCTTCAGCAGCGAAGTGCCGGTGCTGACCCGCGACGAGAACATCGTGCGCGTGTCGCTCAACGTGCAGTACCGCATCGACGACCCCCGCCTGTACCTGTTCGGCACGATCGCGGCCGACCAGGTGCTGGAGCAGGCCGCACAGAGCGCCGTTCGCGAACAGGTCGGCCGTGCCGACCTCAACGCCGTGCTCAACAACCGCGGTCCGCTGGCCGTGGTGGCGCAGGAGCGCCTGCAGGCCGCACTCAAGGCGTACCGCACCGGCCTGGTCGTGACCGGCCTGACCCTGCCCGATGCCCGTCCGCCGGAAGAGGTCAAGCCGGCCTTCGACGAGGTCAACGGTGCCCAGCAGGTCAAGGAACGCCTGATCAACGAAGCCCAGGCCTACGCGGCCAAGGTCGTGCCCGAAGCCCGTGGCCAGGCCTCGCGCGCCCGGACCACGGCCGAAGGCTTCAAGCAGGCCGTGGTTGCCCGCGCGCAGGGTGATGCCGAGCGCTTCAGCCTCCTGCAGGCCCAGTACAAGGACGCCCCGGAAGTCACCCGCAAGCGTCTGTGGCTGGAAACCGTCGAGAAGGTGCTGGCCGAAAACCGCAAGGTCATCGGCGGCGATGGCCGCCAGCTGATCTACGTGCCCATGCCCGACAACCGTGCCGGCACTGCCGCTGGCAACAGTGCGACCCCGCTGGTGACCCCGGAAGTGATGATGCCGTCGCTGCCGGCCAGCACCCCGGTCGACGGCGTGCGCAACGCCGAGCGCCCGACCACGCGCCCGACCACTCGACCGACCGGTAGCGAAGGAGCCATCCGATGAAGAGTCCGCTTTGGATTGGGCTGGCCGTTGCCGTCCTGCTGGGCCTGCTGGGCTCGGTGTTCGTGGTCCGTGAGGACCAGACCGCCATGGTGCTGAACCTGGGCAAAGTGGTCCGTTCCGACATCAAGCCCGGCCTGCACTTCAAGCTGCCGCTGGTGGAAACGGTGCGGGTGTTCGACCGCCGCTTCCAGGTGCTGGCCACCGCCCCGGCCCGTTACTTCACCGCCGAGCAGAAGGACGTCAGCGTCGACTTCTTCGCCATTGGCTACATCTCCGACGTGCGGGCGTACTTCCGTGCCACCGGCGGCGACGCCAGCGTGGCCTCGGCGCGCCTGGCACCGATCATCACCGACTCGCTGCGCAACCAGATCAACTCGCGTTCGTTGCAGCAGCTGGTGTCCGGCGACCGCAGTGAACTGATTGCCGGCCAGCTGACCGGCATCAACGAGGCGGTCAAAGGGTTGGGGATGCAGATCATCGACCTGCGCATCAAGCAGATCGACCTGCCGACCGACAGCCAGGTGATCAACGACGTCTACGAGCGCATGCGCGCCCAGCGCAAGCAGGAAGCGGCCAAGCTGCGTGCCGAGGGTGAAGAGCAGTCGCTCACCATCCGTGCCCAGGCCGACCGCGAAAGCACGGTGATCGTGGCCGAAGCCGAGCGCGACGCCCAGCGCCTGCGTGGTGCCGGCGACGCCGAAGCGGCCCGGATCTACGGCCAGGCCGGCTCGGCCGACCCGTCGTTCTTCTCGTTCTACCGCAGCCTGGAGGCCTACCGGAACTCCATGACCGACGGCAACGGGGTGATCGTGCTGGACAAGAACGACCCGTTCCTGCAGTACCTGAAGAACGACCGCTGACCGCCGGTTGAATCCGCCCCCCTGCAGGGTGGCGGTCGACCCCGGAAACCCGGATAATGCACAAAAGCCGGACGGGCCTCCCCGTTCGGCTTTTTCCGTGTCTGGGCCTGCCTTCGCCGACCGCTCCCCGATTGGAGCCGTCACCTCCGCGCTGGCCGGCCCTGCTACGGTTTACCCGTCCGCGGCCCCGATGGCCGCAACAATTCGAGGAGCCCGTCATGGGTCAGTCTGTCGTAGTGCTTGGTGCCCAGTGGGGCGATGAAGGCAAGGGCAAGATCGTCGATCTGCTCACCGAGGAAATCGGTGCCGTAGTGCGTTTCCAGGGGGGCCACAATGCCGGCCATACGCTTGTCATCAATGGCAAGAAGACCGTGCTGCACCTGATTCCGTCGGGCATCCTGCGTGAAGACGCGCTGTGCCTGATCGGCAACGGCGTGGTGATCTCGCCGGCCGCCCTGCAGAAGGAAATCGCCGAGCTGGAAACCTCTGGCGTGGAAGTGCGTTCGCGCCTGAAGATCTCCCCGGCCGCGCCGCTGATCATGCCGTACCACATCGCCCTGGACCAGGCGCGCGAACGCGCCGCCGGCGGCAAGGCGATCGGCACCACCGGCCGTGGCATCGGGCCGGCCTATGAAGACAAGGTGGCGCGCCGCGGCATCCGCATCGCCGACCTGCATTACCCGGCCCAGCTCGAAGAGCTCCTGCGCACCGCGCTGGATTACCACAACTTCGTGCTGACCAATTACCTCAAGACCGATGCGGTCGACTTCCAGAAGACCTACGACGAAGCCCTGGCCTTCGGCGAATACGTCCAGCCGATGAAGTCCGACGTGGCCGGCATCCTGCACGATCTGCGCAAGCAGGGTAAGCGCGTGCTGTTTGAAGGCGCGCAGGGCGCGCTGCTGGACATCGACCACGGCACTTACCCGTACGTCACCAGCTCCAACACCACCGTGGGCGGTGCGCTGGCCGGTGCCGGCGTCGGCGCCGACGCGATCGACTACGTGCTGGGCATCGCCAAGGCGTATGCCACGCGCGTGGGCGGCGGTCCGTTCCCGACCGAGCTGGACGACGAGATCGGCCAGGGCATCCGCGACCGCGGTGCCGAGTACGGCGCTTCCACCGGCCGTCCGCGTCGTTGCGGCTGGATGGACATCGTCGCGCTCAAGCGCGCCGTGGCCATCAACGGCATCAGCGGCCTGTGCATCACCAAGCTGGACGTGCTGGACGGCATGGAGAAGCTGAAGGTCTGCATTGCCTACGAATACCGTGGCAAGCGCACCGAATACGCACCGCTGGACGCGCAGGGCTGGGAAGAGTGCACCCCCGTGTACCTGGAATTCCCGGGCTGGAACGAGAACACCCACGGCATCACCGAATGGGACAAGCTGCCGGTGGCCGCCCGTGCCTACCTGCGCGCCCTGGAAGAGCTGGCCGGCTGCCCGATCAGCATCGTCTCCACCGGCCCGGACCGTGACCACACCATGGTCCTGCAGGACCCCTTCGCCTGATCCAGGCGCCGGGCCACCCCCGGCACCCCCCGGCGTAGTGCCAGGCCCTGCCTGGCAACCAGAAGCCCCGCGAAAGCGGGGCTTCTGCGTTTTCGAAGTGCTTCGAAAATGCCCAATTTGGGTAGAGGTCTACCCAATATGGGCATCCCGTCCACATTTCGAAGCTACTGTTTAGTTTTCGATGCTTCGCTCGGTGTTTGCCCTAAATTCGAAGCTACTGCTTAGAATTCGTTGCAAATAACCGTATCGCGCTGCATGATGTAAACAACTGCTTAGATTCGGTGGCAACGGCCGTGATCGACATCAAGGTGAAAACCCCCGGGGACATTGGCGAGATCATTCGCCGCGTCCGCCGCAACCAAGGTATCCGCCAGGACGACTTGGCTGCCTACATTGACTCCAGCCACGTTTTCATGCGCGATGCCGAACATGGAAAGCCTTCGGTGCAACTGGGAAGAGTGCTGCGTGCGCTGGACGAACTGGGCATCAAAGTGACCCTGCAGGTGCCCGACGCCTTCATGCAGCCTAAATCCAAGCGATTGGACAAATGAACATCCCCGCCCCACGCCTCTTGTGTGTCTGGCTGGATACCGAGCTTGTTGGTCGCCTTTCCGAACAGGGAAACCTGTGGCGATTCGACTACGACCCCGCATGGCAGGGCGGTGATTTGTCGCCTGCGATCCCGCGAGCTCAAGGCTCGATCATCGACGGCGCTTCGCTGCGCCCGATCCAGTGGTTCTTCAGCAACCTCTTGCCGGAGGAGGGCGCAAAGGTCCTTCTGGCTCGCGATGCACGCGTGGATGCTGCCGATAATTTTGGTCTGCTCCACTACTACGGCCGCGAGTCGGCAGGTGCGCTCACGCTGCTGCCAGACGGCGAGGGCATCGCACCGGCCGGCCTTGAGCCCTTGTCAGATGAGGCGCTCTCGCAGCGCATTCGCCGCCTTCCCCAAGTGCCCCTGAGCCACGATGCGCCCAAACGGATGTCCTTGGCTGGCGCCCAGCACAAGCTCGCCGTGACCCTGCGTGATGACCGGCTGTATGAGCCTGTCGGCTCGGAACCTTCCACCCACATCTTGAAGCCCGATCATCCGCAACTCGACCACTACTGGCAGACCACCATCAACGAGTGGTTCGTGATGCGGTTGGCGTCGGCCGTTGGAATGGATACTGCGGAAGCATCCATCAAGCGAGTTCCCGAGCCGGTTTACCTGGTACGTCGCTTTGACCGTACCTTCCGTACGCCCCCAGGCAGGTTGCAGGTGCTCGATGGGTGCCAGATGCTCTCGTTGGACGCCCTCTACAAATACAGCGAGGCGACCTCGGAAGCTTTCAATGCCCTGATCGATCTCTGTGTATCCAGGGCCGATACGCGCGCCAGGCTGTACCGGTGGTGGCTGTTCAACCTGGTCACCGGCAATTCCGATGCCCATCTGAAGAACCTCAGTTTCTTCGCCAGTTCAGACGGCTGGGTACTGGCGCCGCACTACGACTTGATCTGTACCAGCATCTACGCAGCTGGCAATGCCTGGGGCGATGATGTCCCGGTCACTCCACCGGGAGGCCTGCCTTACAACAGGCAGGACCGAGGTAGTGCCATCGCGTTTGGCTCAACCGTCGGCATCAACGCCCGTGCAGCAGAACGTGAGCTGGACTTCCTTCTCGAACGCATTAAAGCGCATGTCGGCAGACTCTACGACGAGTATGAAGCCGGCGCCGCTCACGGCGTTGATCCCGGAGAAGCTCGACTGCTCAGGGGGATCATCCATGGCCCAGTAAAAGAGATGCTCGCGCAGCTGCAGTAGGACATGCAGGGTTGAGCTCAACTTCCCATCATGGTTCCATCAATACCCACCGCCAAAGGCGTTGAACAACATAGGCAAGAAGGCCACATGGCTGGCAGGAATTTCGGGCTCACCAACATCTATCTGAAGTTGGGGCTGGGCATGATGCTGTTGGGGGCTGCGATCTTCGCGATTGGGGTAGTGCTGGGCCCGCGTATGGACCAGTTCCCATGGCTGGCAAATCTCGCCCTGGTGCTGATCCCCGGCGGCGTGGTGGTCTATGTGATCGGCCGCATCGCCAAGGCCGTTGCCGGATTGCGCTCAAGTCCCTGACCGGTGGCGCCACGCCGACTGATGCGGTCAGCGCATCTCAAACGAAGACTGCAGCGGAATAGTGACGTTGCGCAGCGTGTCGCGCACGGTGATCGCCACTGTCCAGGTCCCTTTGGGGTCGCCGGCTTCAGCAGTGAACTTCATTCCAACTGAAGACAGATAGACACTGTTGGGATCGGTATCGAGGTGGGTAACGAAGCAGGGCAGGTCATGCTCGTCGCCGCTCAGGCTGCCGTCGGGCCGGGTGATCCGCAGGTCGCAGCGCACCTGCGCCATGCCGGCGGCGTCCAGCTTCGGGTTGGTCAGGAAGGACAGGATGTAGAGCGAGCCGCCTTCCTTGACCTCGGTCGCCAGTTCGAAGCGAGGCACCCCGTTGACCGGGTTCTCCCACTTCTGTTGCCATTCCGGGTCCGCGGTAACCACCATCGACGCCGAGAAGCCTTCGCTGGATTTCGCCGAGGACGTATCGGGCAGGGCATTGCCCTGGCCATCATGGACGGCCGTCTGCGCCAGTGCGGACAACGGCATCAGCAGGGCCAACAAGGTCAGCGTTCGTGCAGATTTCATGTAGATGGCTCCCCTGTCCGCATCCTGCGGCGATGAGCGAGTATCGCCCATCCAACGCGCTGTTCGTCAAGGTTGTAGTCGCGTCGGGGCGCCGGATGGAGATGGCGCCGAGCTGATTGCGTCGCAGCGTAGATGGGCTGGGTTGGAAGTGGCAGCCGGGTGGTTGTGTCGATTGGGCCAGGCCGGGTGGTGCTGACGGTGGCACATGCGCCTGAAGGGGCGGCCTCGCGGTTTGCGTCGCGGCGGATGGTGTTGCATGCGTTGGCGATGCGGCGGAAGTCGAATGCGGTGGTGGGTGTGGCGGCTTAGCGGGTGGGAGAAACGATAACGGGGTGCCGGGATTGCCGACACCCCGTGTTTTGGGGGTTTGCAGGAGCCTGCTTCGATTTGGGGCCATGCGTTAATGAGCGTGGCGTTGGTATCGGCGGTTGTTTGGGAACCAACCCTACCTTTGTGTCTTCTTCTTGCCGCCGCCGTCCTGCTTGTTGACGGTGGCCCAGGCAATGCGCTCGGCCGCTTTATCGCTGCGGCCCTCAGCCTTTTCACTTTCCTCGATGTGTGCGGCCTGGCGCTTCTGCTTGTCGGTGTAGCTGGATTTTTCTCCACGGGGCATGGTGGGGTCTCCTTCAGGCAAGGGTGCGGACCTTCGGTTCACGGGTCCACTGGCGGGTGGCGGCGGCGGTGACAAACCCCTTGGCGTCTTCTGCCTCGACTACACCGTTGTCTTTGCCGACGCGGGCGGTCTTGAGGAGCAGTTGCGCTCCTTCGTCCGCAGCGATTGCCTTGAGGTGGGCCCAGGCGTCGGCGGCGAAATCGATCGCGGCCGACTCCTTTGTCAGGCGCTTGGCGGCGTCGGCGCTCAGTACGATCGCCACGGCGTCAAACACCACCGAGGGCGTGCCGGCAAGCTGGCCATCGGCAGGCTGCAGCCTGCCGTCGCTGAGCTTGCCGCCGCCGACCTTGGGCGCAACCAGCTTGACCTTCGCGCCCGCTTTCTCCGCTGCCTTGCGCAGGTTGCCAATCAGCCCGGCGTCGGAGCCCTCATCGAACAGGATGCCGACACAGCGGCCCTTCAGCAGATCCTTGTTGCGACCGATTACGCGGACTTCCGGGGCCTTGGGCATGTCTTTGGCCGGGGTAGCGGTAGGTGCAGGATCGGGCAGGGCGGGCATCGCCAGGCCATCGGCCACGCGCTTGGCCAGCGACTCGTCGATGTTGCGAAGGTGGCTGACAGTGCGTTCGCGCACGGCCACCGTTTCCACCTTGGAAAGCTCAAACACCAAGGCGGAGGCCAGATGGGCCTGCTCCGGTGCTTCCAGGCTGCGGAAGAACATGCGCGCCTGGCTGTAATGATCGGCGAAGCTGGCCGCCCGCACGCGTCCCTTGCGGCCGTCGTCGGCCGGGGTGGCGTGGCTCGGGAACCCTGCGGCGGTTTCACGCGGGCTGTCGCCCTGCAGCGAGCTGGGGTCATACGCCACCCGGCCCTTGGGGATGTTCATCTGCATGTGGCCATCGCGCTGATGGTTGGCGAACGGGCACTTGGGGGCGTTGACCGGGATCTGGTGGAAATTCGGGCCACCCAGGCGGCTGAGCTGGGTGTCCAGGTAAGAAAACAGCCGGCCCTGCAGCAGCGGGTCGTTGCTGAAGTCGATGCCCGGTGGAACGTTTGCCGGGCAATAAGCCACCTGTTCGGTTTCGGCGAAGAAGTTGTCGGGCCAGCGGTCCAGCACCATCCGCCCGATCACGGTCAACGGCACCAGCGATTCGGGGATGATCTTGGTCGAATCGAGATGGTCGAACGGGAAGGCTTCGGCTTCCTGCTCGGTGAACAGTTGTACTGCCAGCTCCCATTCGGGGAAGTCGCCGCCGGTGATCGCCTCGAACAGGTCGCGGCGGTGGAAGTCGTTGTCGGCGCCCTGCAGTTTTACTGCCTCGTCCCACACGGTGGACTGCAGCCCCAGTTTCGGCCGCCAGTGGAACTTGACGAAGGTGGATTCGCCGGCATCATTGATCAGCCGGAAGCTGTGGATGCCGAAGCCTTCGATGGTGCGCAGCGACCGCGGAATGGTGCGGTCGCTCATCGCCCACATGATCATGTGCATGGACTCGGGCATCAGCGAGACGAAATCCCAGAATGTGTCGTGGGCGCTGGCGGCCTGTGGGAAGGCACGGTCCGGCTCCATCTTCACCGCATGGATCAGGTCGGGGAATTTGATCGCGTCCTGGATGAAGAACACCGGAATGTTGTTGCCTACCAGATCCCAGTTGCCTTCCGGCGTGTAGAACTTGACCGCAAAGCCGCGCACGTCGCGCGGCGTATCGACCGAGCCTGCGCCGCCGGCCACCGTCGAGAAGCGGGTGAACACCGGGGTGCGTACGCCGACCTCGGTCAATACCCGGGCACGGGTGTACTGCTGCAGCGAACGGGTCAGTTCGAAGTAGCCGTGGGCAGCGCTGCCCCGCGCGTGCACGATGCGCTCCGGGATCCTCTCGTGGTCGAAGTGGGTGATCTTCTCGCGCAGGATGAAGTCTTCCAGCAGCGTCGGCCCGCGCGGGGTATCGCGCAGCGAGTTCTGGTTGTCGGCGACCGGGATGCCTTGATTGGTGGTCAGCGCAGGGTGGCCTCCGCCGGCACGCTGGTGCAGTTCGTCACCCTCGCCGCGCGCATCGGCCGAGGGGAGGGGCTTGGTACGTTGCTTGCTGGTGGCCATCAGGCGACTCCGGGAGCGGGCAGGGGTTCAATCCCCGAGACTGGCGACCGGCGCGTTAATCGCCGGTCGGAGAATCCGACATGGCTTGCACCTGCGCTTCACGCCGGGCACCGGGGGCGGAACCGGCCGGCGGCAGGGCGGGTATCCTTGTCACCGTGTCCACCCTCCAGCCGCTCCCGCATGCGCGTTGAACCTGCCGACATCGAAGCCCTGTTCGATGCGATCCCCGACGTACTGTTCTTCATGAAAGATCGCGAAGGGCGCTACACGCACATCAACCAGACCATGCTGCGCCGTCTGGGGCTGAAATCGCGCAAGGAGGTGATCGGGCGCACCGCCGCCGAGATCTACCCCACCGGGCTGGGCGCGGACTACGCTACCCAGGATGCGCAGGTGCTGGCTGGCAAGGTGATCGAGAACCTGATGGAGCTGCACCTGTTCGCCAACCGCGAGCCGGGCTGGTGCCTGACCTGCAAGCGGCCGCTGCTGGTGGATGGGCAGATCCGGGGGCTGATCGGCATCTCGCGCGACCTGGGGCAGAAGGACAGTCTGGGCACCCACTATGAGCAGCTGCGGCTGGCGCTGGCGCACCTGAACGCGCATTACGCCGAAAACGTGCGCATGCAGACGCTGCTGGATATCACCGGGTTCTCGCTGTCCAAGCTGGAACGCACCTTCCGCAGGGTGTTCCAGATGACCCCGCAGCAGGTGCTGACCCGGTTGCGTATCCAGATGGCCGTGCATCTGCTGCACGGCAGCGATACCATCGCCAGCATCGGCCAGGCCTGCGGGTTCACCGACCAGAGCGCGTTCACCCGCAAGTTCAAGGCCGAGGTCGGGGTGTCGCCACGGGCCTATCGCGCCCAGATCGCGGAGCGCGCAGAGGCCTGATTACAGGGGCATGGGCACTGCCCCTATCCCGTCTTCCGGCTGGACAAGGTATGGTGTCGCACCTGTTGCCCGCCAATCGATTCCGATGCCCGCATCCCAGATTCCGGCCTCCGCCGCCGCACCCGCCGACACCCGCCTCGGGAGCTCACTCAAACCCCGCCAGCTGATCATGATGGGCCTGGGCAGCGCCATCGGCGCCGGCCTGTTCCTGGGTTCCGGCGTGGGCGTGCAGGCCGCCGGACCCGCCGTGCTGCTGTCCTACCTGGTCGCCGGTGCGTTGGTGATCATCGTGATGAACGCGCTGGGTGAGATGGCCGCGGCCAAGCCGACCAGCGGCGCGTTCTCGGTGTACGCCGCCGACGCCATGGGCGCCACTGCCGGCGCCACGGTGGGCTGGTTGTGGTGGGTGCAGCTGGTGATCGTGATCGCCGCCGAAGCGGTTGGCGCGGCCGGCCTGCTGGCCACCGTGTGGCCGGTCATTCCGGTACCGATGGCGGCGTTGGCCTTCATGCTGTTCTTCACTGCGATCAACCTGCTGGGGGTCAAGAACTTCGGTGAATTCGAGTTCTGGTTCGCCATCCTCAAGGTGGCCGCCATCATCGGGTTCATCCTGATCGGCGTGGCGCTGCTGATGGGCTGGCTGCCGGACGTGGTCTCGCCGGGCCTGAGCAACTTCACCCAGCACGGTGGGTTCGCCCCCAACGGCCTGGCCGGGATCGGCGCGGCGCTGCTGGTGGTGGTGTTCGCTTTCGGCGGCACCGAGATCGTGGCGGTCGCCGCGGCCGAAACCGAAGACCCCGAGCGCAGCATCGCCCGTGCCATCCGCACCGTGGCCTGGCGCATCCTGGTGTTCTACATCGGCTCGCTGAGCGTGATCATCGCCGTGGTGCCCTGGACCAGCGAAGCGCTGAAGTCGCCGTTCGCCGCCGTGCTGCAGGTAGCCAACATCCCGGGGGCGGCCACGGCCATCACCCTGATCGCGGTGATCGCGCTGCTGTCGGCGCTCAACGCCAACCTGTATGGCGCCTCGCGCATGATGTACTCGCTGGCGCGCCGCCGCGAAGCCCCGGCGGTGCTGGGCTGGACCGACCCACGCCACGTGCCGATCATCGCGGTGCTGGCCAGCGTGCTGTTCGGCTTCGCCGCCACGGTGATGGAGCTGCTGTTCCCCGACAAGGTCTTGCCGGTGCTGCTGAACATCGTGGGCTCCACCTGTCTGCTGGTGTGGACGATTTCGCTGCTGTCGCAGCTGATCCTGCGCCACCGCGCCAACCGCGACGGCACCCGCCTGCCATTCCGCATGGCCGGCTACCCGTACCTGACCGTACTCGGCCTGTGCGTGCTGGCGCTGATCTTCGGCCTGCTGCTCTCCGAAGCCCACACCCGCGTGCAGTTCCTGTCGATGGCCGCGCTGACCGCGGTGATCGCGATCACCAGCGAAGTGGCACGGCGGGTGCGTCGGAACCGGCAGGACGTCTAACGCCTGCAGGATGGAAATGACACGGCCCGCGAATGCGGGCCGTTTCGTTTTCAGCGCCCCTGCAGGCAATCCGTTTGATCACCGCCGGATGTTGTGTGCACCATGGGAATCAGCTCAATGCAAAGGGCCTCGCAGTCTGGCGTTGTTCGCGTTGTGCTTCTTGCATGAATCCATCGGCATCTGGCGCCGAGCAGCAGCCACGCAGGGCGTGGCCCTATGCGTCCTGGTAAACAAAAACGGCCCGCTTGCGCGGGCCGCCTTCGTTTCACCAGGCTGGAGGAATCAAACCTCCACGCCCTCGTCTTCCTTGTACGCATCCACCGGGATACAGGCGCACATCACGTTCTTGTCGCCGTACACGTTGTCCACGCGCGCCACCGGCGGCCAGTACTTCTGCTGGCGCAGGCTGGCCAGCGGGAAGGCGGCCAGTTCACGCGGGTAGGCGTGCGACCACTCGCTGGCCGACACCGCCGTGGCGGTGTGCGGGGCGTGCTTGAGCGGATTGTCTTCGCGGTCCAGGCGGCCGTCTTCGATCGCGGCGATTTCCTCGCGGATCTGGATCATCGCGTTGATGAAGCGGTCCAGCTCGTGCAGCGATTCGCTTTCGGTCGGCTCCACCATCAACGTGCCGGCGACCGGGAAGCTTAGGGTCGGGGCGTGGAAACCGAAGTCGATCAGTCGCTTGGCCACGTCTTCCGCGGCCACGCCGGAGGTCTTCTCCAGCGGGCGCACGTCCAGGATGCACTCGTGCGCCACCAGCCCGTTGCGGCCGGTGTACAGCGTCTTGAAGTGCGGGGCCAGGCGCTTGGCGATGTAGTTGGCGTTGAGCAGGGCGACCTGGGTGGCCTTGCGCAGGCCTTCGGTACCCATCAGCGTGATGTACATCCAGCTGATCGGCAGGATCGAGGCGCTGCCGAAGCTGGCCGCGCTGACCATGCCCACCGGGCCGTTGTCGCCCAGCTTGCCCGGCAGGAACGGGGCCAGGTGCGACTTGACCGCACACGGGCCCACGCCCGGGCCGCCGCCGCCGTGCGGAATGCAGAAGGTCTTGTGCAGGTTCAGGTGCGAGACGTCCGAGCCCCATTTGCCGGGCTTGGCCACGCCAACCAGGGCGTTCATGTTGGCGCCGTCGGTGTACACCTGGCCGCCGTGCTTGTGGATGATCTCGCAGATCTCGACCACTTCTTCCTCGAACACGCCGTGCGTGGAGGGGTAGGTCATCATGATCGCGGCCAGGCGGTCGCTGTACTTCTCGGCGTTGATGCGGATGTCTTCCACATCGACGTTGCCATTGCCGTCGGTCTTGGTCACCACCACCTTCATGCCGCACATCTGCGCCGAGGCCGGGTTGGTGCCGTGCGCCGAATCGGGAATCAGGCAGACATCGCGGTGGCCTTCGCCGCGTGAGCGGTGGTAGGCGCGGATCGCCAGCAGGCCGGCGTATTCGCCCTGCGCGCCGGAGTTCGGCTGCAGGCTCACCGCGTCATAGCCGGTGCACTCCACCAGCATCGCTTCCAGCCCGTCGATCAGTTCCTTGTAACCGGCGGCCTGGTCGGCCGGGGCCAGCGGATGGATGTTGGCGAATTCCGGCCAGGTCACCGGGATCATCTCGGCGGTGGCATTGAGCTTCATGGTGCAGCTGCCCAGCGGGATCATGGTGCGATCCATTGCCAGGTCCTTGTCCGCCAGCGAGCGCAGGTAGCGGAGCAGCTCGTGTTCGCTGTGGTGCGTGTTGAACACCGGGTGGGTCAGGAACGCGCTGGTGCGGACCAGGCCGGCCGGCAGGGCGTCGGCAGTGGTCGCGTCCAGTGCTTCCACGTCGACGTCGGCACCGAACAGCCGGCCCAGCGCGATGATGTCGGCACGGGTGGTGGTTTCATCCAGGCTGATGCCGACCGCTTCGCTGTCGATCGCACGCAGGTTGATGCGGGCGGCGGCGGCCTTGGCGTGGATCGCTGCGGCGTCGATGTCCTTGACGTGCAGGGTGTCGAAGAACTGCTCACCGACGTTGACGCCGGCGGTGCGCAGCGCGGCCGCCAGGATCGCGGCCAGGCGGTGGGTGCGGCGGGCAATGCGGGTCAGGCCGTCGGGGCCGTGGTACACGGCGTACATCGAGGCCATCACCGCCAGCAGTACCTGCGCGGTGCAGATGTTGGAGGTGGCCTTCTCGCGGCGGATGTGCTGCTCGCGGGTCTGCAGGGTGAGGCGGTAGGCCGCATTGCCCTGGGCATCGACCGACACGCCGATCAGGCGGCCCGGCATCGAGCGCTTGTAGGCATCCCGGCAGGCCATGAACGCCGCGTGCGGGCCGCCGAAGCCGAACGGCACGCCGAAGCGCTGCGAGTTGCCCACCACGATGTCCGCGCCCCATTCGCCGGGGGCGGCGATCAGGGTCAGCGCCAGCAGGTCGGTGGCCACGGCGACCAGGCCGCCACGCGCGTGCACGGCATCGGCCAGTGCCTTGTAATCGCCGATGTGGCCGAAGGTGTCCGGGTACTGCAGCAGCACGCCGTAGGCTTCGGCTTCCATGGCCTCGGCCGGGGTGCCCACGCGCAGCACGATGCCCATCGGCTCGGCGCGGGTGCGCAACAGTTCCAGCGTCTGCGGGTGCACGGCATCGTGCACGAAGAAGGTGTCGGACTTGCTCTTGGCCGAACGCTTGGCCAGGGTCATCGCTTCGGCCGCGGCGGTGGCTTCATCCAGCAGCGAAGCGTTGGCGATCTCCATGCCGGTCAGGTCGGCGCACAGGGTCTGGAAGTTGATCAGCGCTTCCATGCGGCCCTGCGAGATCTCGGCCTGGTACGGGGTGTAGGCGGTGTACCACGCCGGGTTTTCCAGCACGTTGCGCAGGATGACGTTCGGGGTGAGGGTGCCGTAGTAGCCCTGGCCGATGAAGGTGCGGAACACCTGGTTCTTGTCGGCGATGGTGCGGATCTTGGCCAGCGCTTCCACTTCGGTCAGCGAGCTGGGCAGCGCCAGCGCGGCCGGCGACTTGATGCCCGACGGCACGATGGCGTCGGTCAGTGCGTCCAGCGAGGCGTGGCCGACCACGTCGAGCATCTGCGCGATTTCGGCGTCGTTGGGGCCGATGTGGCGTTCGACGAACGCGTGGTGGTGTTCAAGCTCGCGCAGGGAGGGGGTGTTCTGGGACATGGCTGGCATCCAAAAGAGTGGGCACGCACGTTCGGAAGCGCGGACGGGGCGTGTCGTGGGCGACAACGGTCCACCGGACCCTGCGGTCTTCCTGGGTGCCCCTCTGTCCTTTTGCCTGAGAGTTTAGAAGCGCGCGGCTGCGTGCTTCGTGCCCCTTCGGCGCCGGCACTGGCCGGTCTCTCCAGAGTTTTGGTGCGGGTGGTATCGGGCCTGAGCGATTACGGGCGTTGCGCCTTCGGCAGCGGGGCTTCAATACAAAGCGCCGCTTCTCCCACCATGTAGCCCGGCGATTATAGCCCAGAGCCCCGCCCATCAACGGCCGTCCGGCACATGAACAGGGGGTGCATACCGCTCCATCACCGGCTGCCGGGCATGGTGCCAGGCAGGCGGACGGCCTATCATGGCCTGATCCTCGTATTCATCAGGCGCCACCGCAGGCTGCGGCCGGCGCCTTCCGTGCGTTCACGCGCGGCCGCTGACGGAAGACCCGATGACACCCGCCTCACCTTCTACCCGCCGCCTGGCCCTGCTGCTCGCCGGCCTGGCCATGTTCGGCCCGTTCTCGATCGACACCATTTTCCCGGCGTTCCTGCTGCTGGGCGAGCGCATGCAGGTCGACCAGGTCGCGGTGCAGCAGACGGTCAGCGTGTATTTGCTGTTCTACGGCCTGATGAGCCTGGCGCACGGCCCGCTGTCGGACGCGTTCGGTCGCCGGCGGGTGATCCTGGGCGGGCTGGTGCTGTTCATCGCCGCTTCGATTGGCTGCGCGCTGTCGCGCGACCTGACCACGCTGCTGGTGTTCCGCGCGCTGCAGGGCGTGACCGCCGGGGTGGGCGTGATCGTCGGTCGTGCGGTGATCCGCGACCTGTACCACGGTGCCGACGCGCAGCGGTTGATGAGCCAGGTCTCGATGATCTTCGGGATTGCGCCTGCGATCGCGCCGATCATCGGGGGCTGGATCCTGCTCGGCGGCGGCGACTGGCCGCTGATCTTCTGGTTCCTGGTGGCGTTTGCGCTGGTGCTGCTGGCGGCTACCAGCAAGTGGCTGCCGGAAACGCACCCGGTCGAAGCACGCACGCCGCTGTCCACCGGCGCGCTGCTGCGCAGCTACGTGCAGATGGGTACCAACCCGCGGCTGCTGCGCCTGGCTGCGGCCGGTGCGTTCAATTTTTCCGGCATTTTCCTGTATATCGCCTCGGCGCCGGTGTTCGTGATGCAGCACCTGCAGCTGGGCGAGGGCGGCTTTGCCTGGCTGTTCATTCCCACCATCGGCGGCATGACCACGGGTTCGTTCCTGTCCGGGCGCATGGCCGGGCGGATGACGGCGGCGCGCCAGGTCGGGATCGGGTTCAGCCTGTGCGCGGTATCGGCGTTGGTCAACCTGGCCTATGTGCTGGCAGTGGGCCAGATCGCGCTGCCGTGGGCGGTGCTGCCGATCTTCATCGGCGGCGTGGGCATGGCGCTGATCTTCCCGATCCTGGCGCTGGCGGTGCTGGACATGTACCCGCACCAGCGCGGCCTTGCCTCGTCGATGCAGATGTTCCTGCAGTTGATGATCAACACCGTGGTGGCCGGGGTGGTCTCGCCGCTGCTCAGCCATACCCCGCTGCACCTGGCATTGGGCTACGCCGGCTTCTTTGCCATAGGCGCCAGCTTCTGGTTCTGGGAGCGCCGCTGCGAACGCCGCCGCGAGGCCCTGGCCGGGCTGGCCTGAGCCGGTGCGCTATCCTTTCCCCATCTGTTGAAGTCCGGAAGTCCTGATGTCGACCACCTCCAAGTTGCGCCGTGATCTGCGCAAGCGCCGCGAAACCGAAGCGGCCAATCGTGAAAAGGCCAACGCGTCGCCGGTGGAGCCGCATGCCGAACTGCGCGACCAGCAACGCACGCTGCTGGCCGGCGTGGTCCGCCGCGATGGCGAATGGGTGCTGGGCATGGACGGCCGCATCGCCGGGCAGACCCCCAGCGCCGCCCGCGTGCTGGCGCTGATCATGCAGGCCGCCGAACTGCATGAGCGCCAGGGCACCCCGGTGCGCCTGGTGTATTCGGATGCGCTGAAAGACGCCGCGCACGCCGAGGCCAAGGCCGAGGGCAAGGATTTCGAGCAGTTCAAGACCGAGCTGGCCGCGTCGTTGAAACCGAAGTCCTGACAACCAACCGCGCAAAAAAAAACCGGCCAATGGCCGGTTTTTTCGTTTACGGAGCTTTCGGCGCTGCCGCCGCTGCGGCGGGTGGCTGCCACCCGCACATCTGGCCCTGGTTCTGCTGCTTGAGCCAGTCGTTGACCGGGGTGAAGTACTCGATCATCGGGCCGGCATCGAGTTTGTCGCCCCCGGTGATTTCCTTCAGCGTGGCCTGCCACGGCTGGCTGGCACCCTTGCTCAGCATCGCCCAGAACTTCTGGCCGGCTTCCTTGTTGCCGTAGAAGCTGCACTGGTGCAGCGGGCCCTTGTAACCGGACGCATCGCACAGGCCCTTGTAGAACTGGAACTGCAGGATGCGCGCCAGGAAGTAGCGCGTGTACGGGGTGTTGCCCGGGACGTGGTACTTCGCGCCGGGATCGAAGAACTCCTCGCCACGCGCCGAGGCCGGGGCCACGCCCTGGTACTTGGCCTTCAGGTCCCACCACGCCTTGTTGTACTGGTCCGGGGTGATCGAGCCATCGAACACGCCCCAGCGCCAGCGGTCGATCATCAGCCCGAACGGCAGGAACGACACGCCGCTCAGGGCCATGCGCATCTGCGCGTTGATGGTCGCCTCGCGGCTTTCCTGCGGCTTGTCGACCAGGCCGATCGAGTTCAGGTACTGCGGGGTCATCGCCAGCACGATGGTGTCGCCGATCGCTTCGTGGAAGCCATCGTTGGCACCGCCCTGGAACAACGGCGGCAGCGGGTTGTAGGCCAGGTCGTAATAGATGTGGCCCAGCTCATGGTAGATGGTGGTGAAGTTTTCTTCGTTCGGCTTGATGCACATCTTGGTGCGCACGTCGCCTTCCATGTTCATGTCCCACGCGCTGGCGTGGCAGACCACGTCACGGTCCAGCGGCTTGATGAACTGGGTCTTGTCCCAGTACGACTTCGGCAGGGCGGGCATGCCCAGCGACACGTAGAAGTCCTGCGCGCGTTCGGTCATCTGCTTGGCGGTACGCAGTTCGGCCTCCCGCTGCGCCTTGTACAGCGCTTCCACGTTCGCGTTGCTGCCGCCGGCCTTGGCCAGCGCGCCGCTGAGGTTGGTCTGGTACTGCTTCTCCAGCGCGGCGGTGATGTCCAGGCTGCCCGCGCCCGGGTACGGCTCAAGCTGATCCCACAGGTTGGACCAGTCCTGCTGCCACATGTTGCCCAGCAGGTGCGCGGCGATCAGGCCACCTTCGGTTTCGGCCTTGTCCTTGCCGTAGGTGCCGTCCAGCTTGGTACGGGCGTAGCAATGCAGCTGCTCGTACATCGGTTTGACCTGTTCCCACAGGCGGTCGGTCTCCGGGCCGATCTGCTCGGGCGGCATGTCGTAGCCGCTGCGCCACATCTGGCCGGCATCGGCAAACCCCATTTCCTTGGCCCCTTCATTGACCAGGCCGACGAAGCGCTGGTAATCGGCGCGCATCGGCTTGGTGGTGGCGTGCCAGCCTTGCCAGGCGTCCAGCTGCTTGTCGTAGTCGCGGCTGCTGGCAAGCACCTGTTCGAGATCGCCGAGCTGGCGGCAGGTGGCCGGGTTGGCTTCATCGGTGCAGTACCTGCCCGAACCGTAAGCGCCTTCCATGCGGCTGGCGATGCGGGTCAGTTCGCCCAGCTTGGCCGGGTCGCGCGGCGCCGGCATGGCGGTCATCAGTTTGAGCAGGTGGATCTGGCGCTTGGTGTCCTCGCTCATCGGCTGGCCGTCGTACTTGCCGGCCTGGGCGATCCAACCATTGAGAATGGTCAGCCAGCGTTCGTTGGCCTTGGCCGCCACCCGCTCGGAATCGTCATTGATGTAGGTCGAGGACAGCCACTGGGCCGAGGTCATTTCCGGGTACAGGGCCTTGTACTCGGCGTTGACGCGGGCGATGAACTGGTCCGCGGTTTCGGTCGGCGCGGCGGTGCCTGCGGCCGGAGCATCGGCCGGGGACGGTTCCTTCTGGCAGGCCGCCAGCGTCAGTGCGGCAGCACCGACAGCCAGGGCCAGCAGGAGCGGGCGGTGTTTCACGGGGACATCCTTGGGTGGTGACAGACCGGCGAAGGCTAGTGGGGCCGCCGCCGCACCGCAAGGGCCACAGGTCCCGTCAGCGCCCGCAGCCGGCGAACAGGTCGCGGTCGCGCTGGTACAGCGAGGTTTTCACCTGCATCAGGCCGAGCACCGACGGGAATATGTTGTCATGGTCGGTGTACTGGCTGGCGCGCCGGCGCACACAGGCCAGGTCCAGGCCGCGGCTGGCAGCGAAGCCGGGCGAGAACCACATCGTCATCGGCACCCGGGTCTGTTCCTGCGGGGCGATCGCGTACGGCACGCCGTGCAGGTACAGGCCCTTCTCGCCGAGCGATTCACCATGGTCGGACAGGTAGATCATCGCGGTGTCGTAATCCTGCATGCCCTGCAGCGTGCCGATGGTGTGGGCCAGCAGCTGGTCGGTGTACAGCAGTGCGTTGTCGTAGCTGTTGGTGATTTCCTGGCGGCTGCACTTGCCCAGGTCCGGGGTGTCGCAGGTCGGAGTGAAGCGGCGGAAGCGGGCGGGGTAGCGCTCGAAGTAGCTGGGGCCGTGGTTGCCCAGCTGATGCAGCACCACCACGCGGTCGCCCGGCCTGGCACGGACCTGTTCGGCGAGTTTGTCGATCAGGATCTCATCCATGCAGCGCCCGTTGGCGCACAGGGTGGAGTGGGTGGCATCGTCCAACGCCTGCATCGGCAGGCCTTCGCACACGCCCTTGCAGCCGGACTGGTTGTCGCGCCACAGCGTGGCGATGCCGGCATGGTCGAGCACGTGCAGCAGCGACTGGTGCGCGCGGATCTTCTTCTCATCGTAATCGTGGCGGCCATAGGGCGAGAACAGGCATGGCAGCGACACTTCCGTGCTGGTACCGCACGAATGCATGTCCGGGAAATTGATCGCACTGGTCTGCGCCAGCTGCGGCGTCGTCTGCCGGGCGTATCCGTTCAAGCCCCAGTTCTGCGCGCGTGCGGTTTCGCCCATCACGATCACCAGCAGCCGCGGCTTGCTGTCGGCCGCGCGCGGTGTTGCTTTGGCATCCAGCCCGATCGGCAGCTTCGGTGCGCGCTGGATCGGGTTGTCGCCGCGCAGCGCCTTGGGCAGGCCCAGCAGGTAGTTGCCGGGCGTGGCCAGGTAACGCACTTCGCGCTGGTTGCGCATCAGCGCCGACATTTCCTGGAACGACAGCAGTGAACCGCCCAGTGCAATGGCCGCCGACAACAGCAGGAAGCCGGCACGCCACAGCAGTGCCTTGCCCCAGCTGCGGCGCAGCAGCTGCACGCGCGACAGCACAACCATGGGCAGCGCCGCCAGCAGCACCAGCGGGGCGATCAGGCTGGGGGTGATCAGCTCGCGGCTTTCCTTGTGGTCGGTTGCCAGCACGTTGCGCAGCATGTCCGCATCCAGGTAGATGTGGTAACTGCCCATGTAATGGGCAGCCATCGCGGTGCCCAGCAGCAGCACGCCGATCATCACCTTCGCATTCCAGCGCCACACCAGCAGGCCCATCAGCAGGCTGTGCGCGCCGACCAGCAGCAACAGCAGCGACAGGGCGAAGCGCAGGCTGCCCGGGTGGGTGGCCATCGCGCTGTGCCAGAACAGGGCGTTGCAGGCCAGCGCGAAGAACACGCTGGTGAGGGCGATCAGGGTTTCGGTGGACCAGGTTGGGCGCCAATGGCGCAGGGCGGACAGCGAAGCAAGGCGCGGCAGGCGCGAGGCGATGGCATTGGCATTCATGCGCGTGCTCCCGCAATGCGGCGTACCAGCAGGAACAACAGCAGCGACACCGTCCAGCAGGTTGCCAGCGTCCACAGGTCATGCGACAGGAAATGCGCGCCGCGCAGCTGCTGCGCGATACCGAACACGCCGCCGGCAACCAGCCCTGCGGCAAGGCCGCGCCAGCGCCACGCCGGACGTACCAGCAGCGCAAAGAAATACAGGCTGACCCAGGCAAAACCGGCGCTGGAATGCCCGGCCGGAAAGCACGCGCCGCGCGGCATGCCGTGCGGGCGGGTGGCGAACAGGCCCACGTAGTCGCGCATGCCGCCGTAGCGCGCCAGGTCCCACGGGCAGTCCATGTTGGTCATCGACTTCAGCAGCGACACCACGCCGGTGCCCAGTGCGACGGCCAGCACCAGATACAGCAGCGGCCAGCGCCATGCAGCGGCGCGTTGGTGGCGCCATGCATGGAAGCACAGCACGACGGCCAGCAGCGTTGCCGCTGCGCTCAACCACTTGCCGCCCTTGTGGATCAGCTGGCTGGTGGCCCATGCATTCTGCAGGAGCCAGTGATGGCCCTCCATGCGATAGAACTGATCGGCCAGCCACTGGTCGCCACCGCCGGCCATGAGCAGTGCGCTGGTGGCCAGCACCGCCAGCAGCGGCCACGCGAGGTGGCTGCGCAGGAAGCGATGGGTGCCGGAAGGGTCATGCGTGGCGAGCGGAAGGGACGCAGCAGGAACGGGAAGCATGAAGTCGGAGCCGGCGGGAAAACCGGCGCCATGGTCGTCAGCGGCGTGTCGGAGACCGGTCGGAGCGATGTTCCCCGCGCGTTAATCGGCCGCGCCGTGCATCTGCGATTCAGTCGCCGTCGTCCACGCCGGCGGCTGCATCCTTGGACAGCTCCGCATGGCAGGCCGCCTTCCACGCGGTGCCGGGCACGAGCCACCACTGGTTGCGGTTGGCGCTGCCGATGTTCACCGCCTGCGCGCGGTCCACGCACGGACTGATCGCCTGTTCCAGTACCAGCAGCCAGCGGTTGTGCGGCGCCTGCGCCAGCCAGGGGCCAGCGTCATGCCATTGCTCGTCCCACGGGCGCTTGAACCCGAAGTCGGTCACCGGCCGGTCGGCCTGCAGCAGGTTCTGCTCGCGCCAGGCGAGTGCGCCCAGCTCGGCCGACGGGCCGATCCGCTCGCCCACCTCGTGCATCAGCGCGGACGACGAGCTGTAAGGCCCCAACGCAGGCATCAGGCCCCAGCCATGCAGGTTCCACAGCAACAACGTGGTCAGCACCGCGAGCGCGCCGGCACGCCGCTGGCGCAGCCATGCGGCCAGCAGCAGCACCACGACGCCGAAGCCGAGCAGCCAGCCGCCCAGCACCGGCAGCAGGGTCTGCGGCATGCCGCGCCGGGCCAGCTGTGCATGCGCCCAGGCGCCGTCCCCAAGCAACTGCGCGCCGATGCCCAGCGCCGCCACGCCCAGTACCAGGACGTAGGCCAGCAGCAGCCAGCGCGGGCCCGGGCGGCGCAGCAGGCCGGGCAGCAGCGGCGCGGCGGCCACGCACAGTGCCGGCAGCATCGGGAAGATGTAGACCTCGCGTTTTCCGGGGCTGGCAGTGAAGAACAGCAGCACCAGCAACGCCCAGCCCAGCAGCAGCCACCAGCGGCCATCGCCCCGGCGCAGGCGCCGCCACCAGCCCGGCAGCAGCGCGGGCAGCAGCAGGCTGCCCGGCAGCCACAGCGTGGCAATCACCTGCAGGTAGTACCAGGCCGGCTGCACGTGGTGCCAGGCATTGGCATAGCGGGTGCCGGTCTGCTTGAACAGCAGTTCGCGGGCATAACCCTGCAGCTCGGGCGAGGGATCATTGAGCAGTGCGATCCCAAGTGGGCCCAGCCACACGGCGGTGCCGAGCAGAAAGGCGGGTATCAGCCACAACAGGGACCGCGCGCGGGGCAGGGCAGTGCCAGGCCGCGGGTGGCCCTGCCAGCGCCACAGCGCCCACGGCAGCAGCACCAGCAGTGGCAGGAAGCCCACGCCCTTGGTGACCGTGCCGAGACCGGCGGCGATGCCGGCCACCCACAGCATCGGCGTGTTCGGCCGTTCCAGCAGGTGGCGCAGCAGCGCCCACAGCGACAGGGTGGTGAGCGCAACCAGCACCATGTCGATCTGCGCGCGCTTGGCCATCAGCCCGAACTGCAGGCAGCTGGCCAGGGCCAGCACCGCCCACCACGCGATGCGCCGGTTCCACAGGCGCCGGGCCAGGTCCCCGCTCAGCCACAGCGTGGCCAGCGCGGCCAGCAACGAGGGCAGCAGGAAGGCCAGGTTCCAGTGGCCGATCAACTGGTAGGTGGCCGCCTGGATCCACATGAAAACCGGCGGTTTTTCGGCGTAGAGTTCGCTGCCCCGGTGCGGCAGCAGCCACTGCCCGGTCTCGACCATGGCCCGTGCGGCCAGCACGAAACGGGGTTCATCCGGCGGGGTAGGGGCGCGCAGGCCGATTCCCGCCGCAAGGGCCAGCAACAGGGCAAGGCAGGTGAGCAGGTGCCACCGATGGCGCGTCAATTGTGTCGGCAAGGAGGGCACGGAGTTCCCGGAAGAGCAGGCACTTTCGCCGAAGCAATGTAAGAAAAGCGTCGAATCGGGGCAATTGCGACTGGATTCCGACATTCCCGGGGCTACCATGGCGGCCATCACCCCCGAGTTCCGGACGCATGCGGCTCCTGGTCATCGAAGACAACCGCCAACTGGTCGCCAACCTGTTCGAGTATTTCGAAGCGCGTGGTCACGTCCTCGACGTCGCCCCCGATGGCGTCACCGGCCTGCACCTGGCCGCGACCCAGAACTACGACGCGCTGATCCTGGACTGGATGCTGCCGCGCATGGAAGGGCCGGACGTATTGCGCCGCCTGCGCGTCGAACACGGCTCGGAAGTGCCGGTGATCATGCTCACCGCGCGCGACGATCTGCCCGACAAGATCGCCGGCTTCCGCGCCGGTGCCGACGACTACCTGACCAAGCCCTTCGCCCTGCCCGAACTTGAAGTCCGCCTGGAAGCGCTGCGCGTGCGCGCGCAGGGGCGCAACCCGCGCAAGGTGCTGGAAGTGGCCGACCTCACCCTGGACCTGGCCACGCTGGAGGCGCAGCGCGATGGGCAGGCCCTGCACCTGTACCCGGCCTGCCGCAAACTGCTGGAAGTGCTGATGCGTGCCAGCCCGGCGGCAGTCACCCGCCAGCAGCTGGAATTCGCGCTGTGGGGCGATGAATTGCCTGACGGCGACCTGCTGCGCTCCCATATCTACGAACTGCGCCGCAGCGTGGACGGCCCGTTCCAGCGCAAGCTCATCCACACCCTGCCACGCGTGGGCTATCGGCTGGGCGCGGCAGCCGCTGAAGGCGCCGATGAAACTGCGTAAGCCTGCGCCGCTGCATCGGCGGCTGGTGTGGTGGCTGCTGGGCTACCTGGCGATGATCTCGCTGGCAGTGTTCAGCGTCGGCAACTACGTGCACGAACACGCCGAGCACTCGGCGTGGCGCGCGCTGCTCAACTCCGAACTGGACAGCATTGTCAGCCACATCGAACACGAACCGCACTACCGCTGGCAGGACTCGGACACCCTGCGCCTGTTTACGGTCGATGACAGTCCCGAGCTTCCGCCGATCCTGCGCACCCTGCACCCGGGGCTGCATGACGGCGTCGAGATCGCCGGTCGGGCCAGCGCGGTGATGGTGCGCGACACCCCCGGGCAGGGCCGTCTTGCACTGGTGCTGGACATCAACGACTTCCACGACCTGGAAGAATTCGCCACCCGCTGGGTGATGCTGGCCAGCGTGGTGATGATCGTGGTGACGGTGGTGATGGCCTCGTTTGGTGTCAGCCGCCTGGTCAGCCCGCTGCGCTCGCTGGCCCGTCATATCGACGGCCTCAAGCCCGGCGTCCCCGGGCAGCGTGTCGAGGTTGATCCGCGCGGCAGTTCCGAGTTGTACGTCATCGCCGCCGCGCTCAACGACTACCTGGCCCGCAACGAACAGTTCGTCGAACGCGAACGGGTCTTCATCAGCACCGCCAGCCATGAACTGCGCACCCCCATCGCGGTGATCACCGGCGCGGCCGAACTGGCGCTGGAGCAGCCTGCGCTGCCGGACCGCGCGCGCCAGCAGATGCAGCGCGTCCATCGCACTGCCCAAGGCGTGGAACAGCTGATCCAACTGCTGCTGGTGCTTGCGCGCGAACCGGCGCGCCTGGCCGCGTTGAAGGAGCGCATCCCGCTGCACCAGCTGGTGCCGGACATCATCGAAGACCACCGCCACCTGATGGGCGACAAGGACCTGCAGATCGCCGTGCAGGGTCTGGCCAACGTGGACATCATCGCGCCATTGGGCGTGGTCCAGGCCGCCATCGGCAACCTGCTGCGCAATGCCATCGAGAACAGCGGCCGCGGCACCATCACCATCAACGTATCCGAACGTGCCGTGGTCACCCTGCAGGACCCGGGCGAAGGCATGAGCCCGGAAGAAATCGCCGCGGTCTACGCACGCCTGGCCCGCGGTGATCGCAACGGGCAGAGCGGCATCGGCCTGGAACTGATCAGCCGCCTGTGCGAACACCTCGGCTGGGCACTCACCATCGAACAGAGCGAACCGCGTGGAACGCGCGTCATCCTCGATCTGAGCGCATCGCTGCCCGGGCACAGCTAGCCATTGCGCGGCAGCGCAACGTGGCGCGAAGCAGGGACAATGTTAAGCTCAGGAAAGCGTCGCCTCATGCGGCGCTTTTTTTTGCCCTTTCGATCGACAGAGGATCGCATGCCGACCGAACCCAGTACTGCCCTCATCACCAACGACATTGTGGGCCTTGGCCTTATCGCTGCCACCCTGGCCTTGATTTTCTGGGCCGCCAGCGGCCCGACCCCATTGCTGAAGAAAATCTTCGCGTGGGTTCCCGCATTGCTGCTGTGCTACTTCATCCCGGCCATCTACAACACCGCCGGCGTCATCGACGGGCACAACACCGCCCTCTACAACCCCATCGCCCGCGACGTGCTGCTGCCCGCCGCCCTGGTCCTGCTCACCCTTTCCATCGACCTCAAGGGTATCCTCAAGCTCGGCCCCAAACTGCTCATCGTGTTCTGCGCCGGCACCTTCGGCATCATGCTCGGCGCCGTGGTTTCCTTCCAGATGATGTCCTGGATCCACCCCGAAACCATGGCCGGCGATACCTGGGCCGGCATGGCCGCACTGGCCGGCAGCTGGATCGGTGGCGGCGCCAACATGGTCGCCATGCGCGAAGTATTCGGCACCGACGCCACCACCTTCGGCCAGTTCGCTGTCGTCGACGTCGCCTGCGCCAGCCTGTGGATGGCCGTCCTGCTGTTCCTTGCCAACCGCGCCACCCAGATCGACACCCGCAACGGTGCCGACACCCGCGCCATCGACGAAATGAAAGCGCGCATCAGTGCCTACGAGGCCCAGAACGCCCGCATTCCCAGCCTCACCGACCTCATGCTGATCGTCGGCGTCGCCCTCGGTGGCGTCGGCCTTGCCCACGCCATCGCCGCCCCGCTGAGCGCCTGGTTCAAAGCCAACATCAGCTGGGCCAGCCAGTTCAGCCTCGACAGCGCCTTCGTCTGGGTGGTCCTGCTTTCCACCCTGGTGGGCCTGGGCCTGAGCTTCACCCGTGCACGCAGGCTCGAATCGGCAGGCGCATCCCGCCTGGGCACCGTGTTCCTGTACTTCCTCATCGCCTGCATCGGCATGCAGATGAACCTGCTGTCCCTGCTGGATCGCCGGTGGCTGTTCCTGCTCGGCGTGATCTGGATGCTCACCCACATCCTGGTGCTGTGGACCGTCGCCAAGCTGGTCAAGGCGCCGTTGTTCTTCTTCGGCATCGGCTCGATGGGCAACATTGGCGCAGCCGCATCAGCACCAGTGGTGGCAGCGGCGTTTCATCCGAGCCTGGCGCCAGTCGGTGTGTTGCTGGGCACCGTTGGTTACGCCACCGGAACCGGTTTGGCGTATGTAACCGGCTTGATTCTTAAATGGATGGCCGGAGCATAACGACACCATCAGCATCGCGAGGGCCGGCCAACGGCCGGCGCTACCGCTTTTCCGTTCCGTCATCTGGAAACTGTGGATGGCGGGGCGGCGGTGGGGGTGCGGGACTGTAGAAAACATGGATGTTTTCTACAAGCCCCCATGGATGGGTTCACGGCGTGTCCCGCACCCCCACCGTCGGCCCGCCATTGCCGATAGGAATGCACAGCCAAAGAAAAGGCGGCGCGAATGCGCCGCCTTTTCGGTTTTGAAGCCGTCCCGACCAACGGTCGAGACCTACCGTTTCAAGAGAACAACCGTTTCAACAGCAGCGACCGCCGTTACGGCCGCCGTAACGCGCTTCCTGACGCTCGCGGAAGAACGTCTTGTAGTCCATCGGCGTGCGGTCCGGATGTTTCTCCAGCACGTGCCGCACGTAGTTGTCGTAATCAGGAATCCCGCAGCACAGACGTGCGGTCTGCACCAGGCGCCGCCAGATGCGGCGGTGCGCCTGGTACTGCCCGACCGGAACCAGACCCGTACTCATCACAGGTCCGCCATCTGGTGCGGCTGCAGCGCCACGTATTCCGTCTCACGGTCCGTGCGTTGCGGCGTACGACGGGCCACCACGATCGTCTTGATCGCATAGGCCAGGATCGAGAACACCACGAACAGGAACAGCACCGTCAGACCCGTGTTCACATACGCGTTCACCACGATCTGCTGCATCTGCCCCACCGACTTGGCCGGTGCCGTGATCGTGCCACTGGCGATCGCATCCTGGAACTTGTGCGCCTGTGCCAGGAAGCCCTGCGCCGGATTGCTGTCGAAGATCTTGATCAGCCCCGCATACGTCGTGCAGATCAGCAGCCATACCGCTGGCACCGCCGTCACCCACGCATAGCGGTCACGCTTCATCTTGAACAGCACCACCGTGCCCAGCATCAGCGCGATACCCGCCAGCATCTGGTTCGAGATGCCGAACAGCGGCCACAGCGTCTGGATGCCACCGAACGGATCCACCACGCCCGTGTACAGCAGGTAGCCCCACAGCGCAACGCAACCTGCCGTCGCGATGATGTTCGCCGTCCACGATTCGGTCTTCTTCAGCGCCGGGATGAAATTGCCCAGCAGGTCCTGCAGCATGAAGCGGCCCGCACGCGTACCCGCATCCACCGCCGTCAGGATGAACAGCGCCTCGAACAGGATCGCGAAGTGGTACCAGAACGCCATCATCGCGTTGCTGCCGCTGGGAATGGCCTGGTGCAGGATCTGCGCGATACCGACCGCCAGCGTCGGCGCGCCACCGGCACGGTGCAGGATCGTCGGCTCGCCAATCGCCGCCGCCGTCGCCTCCAGCTGCTCCGGCGTGATCGTGAAGCCCCACGTCGTGGTGATGTAATGCGCCGCCGAGACCGCATCGGCGCCAATCACCGCCGCCGGGCTGTTCATCGCGAAGTAGATGCCCGGATCGATGATCGATGCCGCCACCAGCGCCATCACCGCCACGAACGATTCCATCAGCATGCCGCCGTAACCGATGTAGCGCATGTGGCGCTCATTGGCCAGCAGCTTGGGCGTGGTACCCGAGGCGATCAGCGCATGGAAGCCCGACACCGCACCACACGCGATGGTGATGAACAGGAACGGGAACATCCCGCCCTTCCACACCGGACCATCGCCGCTGGCCGCGAACTGGGTCAGCGCCGGCATCTTCAGCTCCGGCATCACGATCAGGATGCCGATCGCCAGCGCTACGATCGTGCCGATTTTCAGGAACGTCGACAGGTAATCGCGCGGTGCCAGAAGCAGCCACACCGGCAGCACCGATGCCACGAAGCCGTAGCCGATCAGCATCCACGTGATCTGGATCCCGGTGAAGGTGAAGGCGGGGCCCCAGACCGGGTCTGCCGCCACCTTGCCGCCGTACCAGATCGCCAGCAGCAGCAGGATCAATCCCACCACCGAAATCTCGCCGATCTTGCCCGGCCGGATGTAGCGCATGTAGATGCCCATCAGGATCGCGATGGGCATCGTCGCAATCACCGTGAACATGCCCCACGGGCTTTCCGCCAGTGCCTTCACGACCACCATCGCCAACACCGCCAGGATGATGATCATGATCAGGAAGGCGCCAAACAACGCGATGGTGCCGGGCACCTGGCCCATTTCCTCGCGCACCAGGTCACCCAGTGAACGCCCGTTGCGGCGGCTGGAAATGAACAGGATCATGAAGTCCTGCACCGCGCCGGCCAGCACCACGCCCACCACCAGCCACAGCAAGCCCGGCAGGTAGCCCATCTGCGCCGCCAGCACCGGGCCTACCAGCGGCCCTGCACCGGCGATGGCCGCGAAGTGGTGGCCGAACAGCACGTGCTTGTTGGTCGGCACGTAGTCCAGGCCATCATTGTTGATCACTGCCGGGGTGGCCCGGGTGGGATCGAGCTGCATCACCTTGTCGGCAATGAACAGGCTGTAGAAGCGATACGCGATGAGGTAGATGGAGACTGCGGCGACCACGATCCACAGCGCGTTGATGTGTTCGCCCCGCCGCAATGCGACGGTGCCAAGACAGAATGCGCCGAGCAGCGCGAGCGCCGCCCAACCCAGCTTGGAAAAACCTTTCATGAGATTGCGTCTCCCTGAAGAACTCCGTAAGGGTCCGCCCTGGCAGTGACCGGGTCAATGCGCGTGCGGAGGCTTGCCGCTAGTACTTTGGTCGTACACGGGTACGAAACACCACGCTTGGAACAATCGGTTGCGGGCATGACGGTTGGCGCCTCCGGGCGCCGCGCCCATCTTGTACCCAGTATCCTCTTGCCGGAGTCAACATGAGCAGCCCAACCCCGGTGCGCGTGACGCGCACCATCCGTGGCATGGCCACCTCCGACGGCGCCGGCGTGCGCCTGACCCGGGTGATCGGCGGCCCCTCGCTCCCCGACCTGGACCCGTTCCTGCTGCTGGATGAATTCGGTACCGACCGCGCCGAAGACTACATTGCCGGCTTCCCCAGCCACCCGCATCGCGGCTTCGAGACCGTGACCTACATGCTTGATGGGCGCATGCGGCACAAGGACAACCACGGCAACGAAGGCCTGCTCACCCCGGGCAGCGTGCAGTGGATGACCGCCGGCCGTGGCCTGGTGCATTCGGAAATGCCCGAGCAGGAATCGGGGCAGATGCGCGGCTTCCAGTTGTGGGTGAACCTGCCGGCGCGCGACAAGATGACCGACCCGAAGTACCAGGAATTCGCGCCGGACCGCATTCCGGTGGCGCAGCCTGCGCCGGGCGTGCAGGTCAAGGTGATCGCGGGGCAGGTGGGCGACACGGTCGGCCCGATCGTGCAGCCGGCGACCGATCCGCTGTACCTGGACGTGCAGCTGGACGCAGGGACGGCGTGGGACTACGTGCTGCCGGAAGGGCATAACGCCTTCGCCTATGTGTTCGAAGGCGGGCTGACGATTGGCGACGGTGATGACGCGCGGCCCGTTGACCGGCAGGAAATGGCGGTGCTCGGAGGCGGCGAACTGCTGCAGCTGCGCGCCGCCGCAGGGGGGGCGCGATTGATTCTGGTCGCCGGCAGGCCGCTGCGCGAGCCGGTCATGCGCCATGGTCCGTTCGTGATGAACACCAGGCAGGAACTGATGCAGGCCTTCGTGGATTTCCAGGAAGGCCGGTTCTGAAACACGCTGGTGCCGGCCCTTTGTCCGTCCCCGCGATCGGTGTGCCTGCCAACGG
>NZ_JBQEOG010000010.1:72768-117027 GCF_052045085.1 Stenotrophomonas sp. 22385 | reverse complement strand
TTTTTTTCTTCTTTCTTCTTTCCCTCCTCTTCCTCTCCCCCCCCCCCCCCCCCCGCTACCGGGTGTCACCGCTCCGCAGCGACCGCCGACGGATTGAGGTTCATCCCCTGCGACAACGTCTGCAGCGTCCGCAGTTCGCTGGCGTCGGCGGGGTACAGCGAAATCTGCGCATAACGGTTCTTGTCGAACTTCACCACGGTCATCCGGCGGGTGGCATACCCCGGCGGCTGCTGTCCGCCCAGGTCGGGCTGGTACCAGTACAAGGACTCACCGGCGAAGGCGCCCTTTTCCTGGCGTAGCGGACGCGCCAGCGGAATATCCGGGTCGCGCCCGGTGAGCATCATCGTCATGACCTCGCGCCCGTCTGCCGCGGTCGCCTTGCAGAGCACGTAGGTAGCCTCGGACTGTTCCTGCCATTGCAGGCCGCTGGTTTCGGGCAGGGTCGGGCATTTGGCCGCCGATTGCGCCGAGGCGATGCCGGCCGTCAGTGACAAACCAAGGAATATCAAAGCGTGCAGGATCTTCATGCGTTCCCCCAAGTGTGCAAGTAGCCGTGCCGTTCCCTGCGGGCGCTTCCGGTGGCCAAGTGTTCCCTGGCCGATGCGCTGCGCATGCCCCATGCGCGTACCGGAAGGACCCGTCAGGTGACGGTCTGGTGATTTCGACCTTAACGGAATGTGACCGGATCTTCAAATAACCGTTTCAAATTTTCCTGAATCCGGCTAGCGGGGTGGGAGATCGGCGCCGATCCACTTGTAGGCGATGCCGCCGATCAGGCCGCCCAGCAGCGGGGCCAGCCAGAACAACCACAGCTGGCCGAGCGCGCCGCTGCCGGCAAACACGGCCACTGCGGTGGAGCGGGCCGGGTTCACGGACGTGTTGGTGACCGGGATGCTGATCAGGTGGATCAGGGTCAGGGCCAGGCCGATGGCGATCGGGGCGAAGCCGGCGGGCGCGCGGCCGTGGGTGGCCCCCATGATGACGACCAGGAACAGGGCGGTGAGCACGACCTCGCACAGGAAGGCGGCCGCGACGCTGTAGCCTCCGGGGGAGAGTGCGCCGTAACCGTTGCTGGCAAAGGCACCGGCCTGGCTGCCGTCGATCTGGAAGCCGGGCGCGCCGGAGGCAATCTGCAGCAGGATGAAGGCGGCCAGCAGGCCGCCCAGCACCTGGGCGACGACGTAGGGCAGCAGGTCGCGCGCGGGGAAGCGGCCGCCGGCCCACAGGCCGACGCTGACAGCGGGGTTGAAGTGGGCGCCGGAGATGTGCCCGAAGGCATAGGCGCCGGTCAGTACCGTCAGGCCGAAGGCCAGGGCGACGCCGAGGAAGCCGATACCCAGCGGGTTGCCCTCCCCGCCGAAGTTCGCGGCGAGGACGGCGCTGCCACAGCCGCCAAGGACCAGCCAGAAGGTGCCGAGGAATTCGGCGGCCACACGCTTGCCCATGCTCATTGAAGATCTCCACGGATGCCCAGGGGGAATCACGTCGGAAATCGGACGTTGCGGCGCGCGCTCAGCGATCCGGCAGTGGAATGAATTCCTTGTCGTCGCCGGGAATGGTGCCGAAAACTCCCGATTCCCAATCGTGCTTGGCCTGCTCGATGCGTTCCTTGGAACTGGAGACGAAATTCCACCAGAGGTGGCGCGGTCCATCCAGGGGTTCACCACCGAGCAGCATGGCCTTCAACGGGGTCTTGGCACGCAACCGGCCACGGGCACCGGCTTCGGGGATGACCAGGTGCTGGGCGGGCAGGTCGACGCCGTCGAGCTGGGCCTCACCTTCAAGGATGTAGAGGGCACGTTCGACGTGGCCGGTATCGAGATCCAGTTCAGCGCCGGGGTCGAGGTCGATGGCGACGTTGAGGGTGTCGGCGAACACGTTCACCGGCGACTCTTCGCCGTAGGCGCGGCCGGCGATGACGCGCAGCCAGGCACCGTTGCGGCGCTGCTCGGGCAGGGTGGCGGCCGCATGGTGGTAGAAGGCGGGTGCGGTTTCTTCGAATTCCTTCGGCAGGGCGACCCAGGTCTGCATGCCGTGGATGGGGTGGTCGTGCTCGCGTTCGACCGGCGGGGTGCGTTCGGAGTGGGCGATGCCGCGGCCAGCGGTCATCCAGTTGACGTCGCCGGGGCGGATCACCTGGTCGGAGCCAAGGGTGTCGCGGTGGCCGATCGCGCCGGACCAGAGGAAGGTGACGGTGGCCAGGCCGATATGCGGGTGCGGGCGGACGTCGATGCCGGCGCCGGCACCCATGACGGCGGGACCCATCTGGTCGACGAACACGAATGGGCCAACGCTGCGCGCCTGGATGCTGGGCACGGCGCGGCGGACTTCGAGGCCGCCGATGTCGTGGACGCGCGGGGCGATGATGGTCGACATGCGGGCTTTCTCGCTGGCGGGGACAGGTCGAAAGGATGGCATGCGGGTCGGCCCGATGCATGGCCCGTTCGGGTAACAGGTTGTTTCGTTTGCAGTGGCGTTACGACCCCGGTATGTACCGACCGTTGGTCGGTACTGCTCTTTGCGCAGTCGTGCATCACGCGAACGGCCCTGGTCTGCGAGTGTCCCAGGCTTGGGCCGGCGGGGGTGGGTTTGCGGGGGGGCGCCGTAAACCCATCCATACAAAAACGCCACCTTTCGGTGGCGTTTCCGCTTCCATCAATCGATTTTTAAATCACCGGTTCGCGCAGCACCGCGGCGTCCCAGCCCGGGCGCGGGGCGAAGCGGTCGCCGTGGCGCTGCTGGAGCGCCTTCAGGCGTTCTACCAGCGCGTCGGCGCCGGTCGCGCGGATGTACTGGATCGGGCCGCCGCGGAACGGGGCGAAGCCGGTGCCGAAGATGACGCCGGCGTCGAGCAGGTCGGCATCGGCCACCACGCCTTCGTGCAGGCAGGCGACGGCTTCGTTGAGCAGGGGCAGGATCAGGCGGTCTTCCAGGTCGGCCGGGGCCTGGTAGTTGGCGGGCACGTCGGGCTTCCGGGCGCGGCCGTTGTCCCACGTGTAGATGCCCTGGCCATCCTTCTTGCCGCGCTTGCCCGGTTCGACGGTCTGCAGGGCCGCGGGGATCTGCAGGCCCAGGAACGGGGCCAGTTCCTTGCCGACCCCGGCGGCGACGTCCAGGCCGACGGTGTCGAGCAGTTCGATCGGGCCCATGGGCATGCCGAACTTGACGGCGGCTTTGTCGATGACCGGGCCGGGCACGCCTTCGGCGTAGGCGGTCGCCGCTTCGAGCATGTACGGGAACAGCACGCGGTTGACCAGGAAGCCGGGGGTACCGGCGACGGGCACGGGGAACTTGCCGAGGGCCTTGCAGAAGGAGGCGAGGCGGCGTTCGGTTTCCGGGGCCATGCCGTCGTGGTGGATGATCTCGACCAGCGGCATCTGCGCGACCGGGTTGAAGTAGTGCAGGCCGGCGAACTGGGCCGGGCGCTGGATGTGGTCGCGCAGCTCCACCAGCGGGATGGAGGAGGTGTTGGTGGTGAGCAGGGCGTCGGCCTTCATGTTCGGCTCGAGCGTCTGGTACAGGCCACGCTTGGCGTCGGCGTCTTCGATGATGGCTTCGATCACCAGGTCGGCCACGGCCACGCCGTCACCGGCGAGGTCGCCCTTGAGGCGGGCGGCGACGGCCGGGCGCTTGCTCTCGTCCCGCACCTTCTTGGCGAACAGGGCCTGGGCGCGTTCGATGGCCGGATCAATGAAGCGCTGTTCGCGGTCCTGCAGCGTGACCTCGAAGCCCTTGTAGGCCGACCAGGCGGCGATGTCGCCGCCCATCACGCCGGCGCCGACCACGTGCACGTGGCGGATGCCGTGATCCTTGCCGCCAAGCGCCTTGAGGCGCTCGGTCAGGAAGAAGATGCGGATCAGGTTGCGTGCGGTCGGGGTGCCGGCCAGCTTGACCACGGCGCGGCGTTCGGCGTCCAGGCGGGCCTGGATGCTGCTGCCACCCGTGCGTGCCCAGGTGTTGATCAGCGCATACGGGGCCGGGTAGTGGTCCTTTTTGGCCTTGCGCGCGACCTGCTTGGCCATCTGCGGGGCGAGCAGCTTGCGAGCCAGCCAGGTGTTGGTGGCCCAGGCGGTCAGGCGCTGCCTGAACGGACGGGTGGTGCCGGACAGGCCCAGTGCGACGGCGGTATCGAGCAGCACGGCCGGGGCAACCACCTTGTCGACCAGGCCGATGTTACGGGCGGCCGATGCCGACAGGTTGCGGCCGGTCAGCATCATGTCCATGGCGGCGGGGGCGCCAACCAGGTGGGGCAGGCGCGCGCTGCCACCCCAGCCCGGGAAGATGCCGAGCTGGGTTTCGGGAAGGCCGATCCGGGTGGAGGGATCATTGGAGGCCACCCGGTAGCGGCAGGCCAACGCAAGCTCGGTGCCGCCGCCGAGGCAATGACCGTGGATGGCCGCCACGGTCGGGCAGGGCAGCTCGGACAGTTTCTGGTATGTGGCCTGGCCGCGGCGGATCGCGTCGTTGACGGTGCCGCGGCGATCGAATTCCTGGAATTCCTTCAGGTCCGCGCCGGCGATGAAACCGGCCGGTTTGATCGACTGCACCACCACCGCCTTGGGCGGGTCCAGCGCCAGGCGTTCAAGCAGATCGCCCAGTTCCAGCAGCACGTCC
Organism: Stenotrophomonas sp. 22385; assembly: GCF_052045085.1. Classification (NCBI taxonomy): domain Bacteria; kingdom Pseudomonadati; phylum Pseudomonadota; class Gammaproteobacteria; order Lysobacterales; family Lysobacteraceae; genus Stenotrophomonas; species Stenotrophomonas sp. 22385. The sequence continues at coordinate 112,413 of NZ_JBQEOG010000010.1, read as the reverse complement.
TGCGACATCGCATTGACGCTGCTGTCGTGGCGGTCGAGGCTGAGCACCACGACACCATCGTCACGGATCTCGGGGTGCCAATGTGAGAAGCGGAGCCCATCGAAGCCTGAGAGCATGGAGTCGTTCCATCCGGTTGTGTATGGAGAAGGGGGCTATGATCCAGAGGTTGTTTCCTCCCCGTCAAATCCCTATAGCTTGGGGGTAGGTGCACCCGGTTCATGGCCGTGATCTGCAACCTTAACGGAACGGTGGTTAAAAGCTGGTACGGCGTGCGGTGATCGGCGCTGAACTTTTCCCGGGATTGGCAGTCTCATTGCCCGACGTCGGTTGGGCTGACAGGAGTGCGGCCCCCCATGGCCGAGGTTGAAACACCACAGGAGCTGGACCTGGAGCTGGTCCGGCGCGTGCAGCGCGGCGAAAGCGCGGCGTTCGATGTGCTGGTGCGCAAGTACCAGCATCGGATCGTCGCGTTGATCGGGCGCTACATCGCCGACTGGAGTGAATGTCAGGACGTTGCCCAGGATACGTTCGTACGCGCTTACCGCGCGATCGGCAGTTTCCGGGGCGATGCCCAGTTCTATACCTGGTTGCACCGGATCGCCGTGAATACTGCCAAGAACCATCTAGCCGCCCACAACCGCCGCCCGCCCACCGATGACATCGAGATCGGGGACGCCGAACAGTTCGACAGCGGCACCCGCCTGCGCGATACCGACACGCCCGAACGCGAGTTGATGCGCCAGGAGCTGGAGCAGACGGTGATGAAGGCGGTATCGGCGTTGCCGGAAGAACTGAGATCGGCCATCACCCTGCGCGAGGTGGAGGGCCTGAGCTATGAGGAAATCGCGCAGAAGATGGGGTGCCCGATCGGCACCGTGCGATCGCGGATTTTCCGCGCCCGCGAGGCGATCGACACTGAACTTCGGCCGCTGCTGGATGTTGGCAGCGCCACCCGCGAGAAGAGCCGCGTATGAGCCACGAGATGCCTGACAAATTCGATGTCCACCACCGCCAGCAGTTGTCCGCGCTTATTGATGGGGAACTGCCGCTGGAAGAGGCGCGGTTCCTGCTGCGCCGGCTGGAGCACGACGAGGACCTGTCCGGCTGCCAGGAGCGCTGGCAGCTGCTGGGCGATGTCCTGCGCGGGCGCGCCTGTGCGCCGGCCCCGCAGGGCTTTGCCGAGCGGATCCAGGCGGCTGTGGCGGCCGAGCCGGCCCCCGTTGCCGCGGCAATGCCGGCGCCGCGCCGGCGCCGGGGCGCTCTGCTGCGTTGGGGCGGCGGAGGCGCGCTGGCCGCCTCGGTGGCCGCCATCGCGCTGTTCATGAGCCGCCAGGAGTTGCCCGGGCAGGCCCCGCTGGAGCAGCCCACCACGATCATTGCCAGCCAGGCGCAGCTCCCGCCGGCCCCGCCGCGTGCGCCGCTGGACACCCGCGGGGTGGCAGATGCCGCCGTGGCCGTGGCTGCCGTGCCGGCGGCCGCCGTGACGGCGCGCCGTGCCAGCGCCACCCGCACCCAGCAGGTGTCCACTCGCCGCGTGGCCAGCCGCAGTGAACCGGTGCGTGCACTGGCCAGCCAGCCTGCACTGGCCCCGGTGGTACCGGCGGCCGCTGCGCGCGCCCTCCCGTTTGGTGAGGTCGGCGCCCTGCAGGCGCGACCATGGCCGCGCGCCACGGTCGGCAGCAGCGGCGCGCTCAATACCAGTTTCTCGCCGCAGGAGCCGCAGGCCGCGTTCTATCCGTTCGAGCCGCGCCTGCAGGAAGAGGTGTCCGGCACGCCGCCGGCACGCCGCGGACGCGACTGACGTTTGCCTCGATTTCCGCCATACAGGCGCTGCATGCGACGCGCAGCGCCCCCATCCCTTGATATTCCTGACCCGGAGGTTCGAGTCTGATGACCGCCCGTATCCGTACGCACGCCATGGCCCTGCTGGCCATCACCCTTCCCTTGGTGGCCTGTGCCCAGTCGCCCAGCCCGAGCGCCCCCGCCGCGGTAGCCGCCGCTCCGCGTGCGCCGGCCACGCCGCTGGTCAGTGGCCTGCCTGACTTCACCAACCTGGTGGAACAGGTGGGGCCGGGCGTGGTCAACATTGAAACCACCATCGTGCGCAGCAACCGCCAGGCGCGCGGCCCCGGTCCCGGCCCCGGCGATGACGAGATGCCGGAATTCTTCCGCCGGTTCTTCGGGCCGGACTTCCAGATGCCCGGCCAGCCCGGCGGCGATGAAGGCCCCAGCATCCGCGGCCGTGGCATGGGCTCTGGCTTCATCATCTCGCCCGACGGCTACGTGCTGACCAACCACCATGTGGTGGCCGACGCCGGCGAGGTGAAGGTCAAACTGGGCGACCGCCGTGAATTCACCGCCAAGGTGATCGGCAGCGACCAGCAGTACGACGTGGCCCTGCTGAAGATCGATGCGAAGAATCTGCCGACCGTGCGGGTCGGCGATTCCAATACGCTCAAGCCGGGCCAGTGGGTGGTCGCGATCGGCTCGCCGTTCGGTCTGGACCACTCGGTCACCGCCGGCGTGGTCAGTGCGGTCGGGCGCAGCACCGGCGGCCAGGACCAGCGCTACGTACCGTTCATCCAGACCGACGTGGCGATCAACCAGGGCAACTCGGGCGGCCCGCTGCTCAACACCCGCGGTGAAGTGGTCGGCATCAACTCGCAGATCTTCTCTGCCTCGGGCGGCTACATGGGCATCAGCTTCGCGATCCCGATCGACCTGGCCATGGGCGCGGTCGACCAGATCAAGAAGAACGGGCGCGTGAGCCGTGGCCAGCTCGGCGCCATCGTCGGCGCCATCACGGGCGACGTGGCACAGGGCTTCAACCTGCCCGACAGCCGTGGCGCGCTGGTCAACGAACTGGTTCCGGGCAGTGCTGCTGCCAAGTCCGGGCTGGAAGTCGGCGATGTGATCCGTTCGGTCAATGGCACCCCGATCAACACCTTCAGCGACCTGCCGCCGCTGATCGGCGCCCAGGCCCCGGGCAGCAAGGTCCGCCTGGGCGTGCTGCGCGACGGCCGCGAACGTGAGATCACCGCGACCCTGACCGAGCTGGCCGAAGACGCGCAGCGCGGCACTGCCGCCCCGGCGGCGGCTGACGCCGCGCCGCAGGCCGGTGCCAATGCCCTGCTGGGCCTGGACGTGGCCGACCTGACCGCCCCGCAGCGCCAGCAGCTGGGGCTGGACGCGGGCGAGGGCGTGCGCATCACCAACGTCAAGGGCGAGGCTGCCCGCGATGCCCGGTTGTCTCCGGGAATGGTGATCCTGCAGGTCGGGCGCACCCCGGTCGGCAGCGTCGCCGCGCTGAACAAGGCGCTGGGGGGCTACAAGAAGGGCGATGTGGTGATGCTGCTGGTTCGCGCCGGCGGCAGCAGTGCCTTCGTGGCGGTCAAGACCGGCCAGTAGGCCCCGCCTCTGCTGCGTTTCCGGGCCCGCTTCGGCGGGCCCGGTCGTATTTGGCCCGCCGGCACGCGGGGAGGGGCCGGCCATGCGATAATGTGCCGTTATCCTGACGACGCGCCGCGCCGCCGCCACCTATGTCCTCTGATTCGATGCGGAACATCCGCAACTTCTCCATCATCGCCCACGTCGACCACGGCAAGTCCACGCTGGCCGACCGCATCATCCAGCTTTGCGGTGGCCTCCAGGCCCGCGAGATGGAGGCGCAGGTGCTCGACTCCAATCCGATCGAGCGCGAGCGCGGCATCACCATCAAGGCCCAATCGGTGTCGCTGCCGTACGTGGCCAAAGATGGCCAGACCTACCACCTGAACTTCATCGACACCCCCGGGCACGTCGACTTCTCCTATGAAGTCAGCCGCTCGCTGGCCGCCTGCGAAGGTGCGCTGCTGGTGGTGGATGCCGCCCAGGGCGTGGAAGCGCAGTCGGTCGCCAACTGCTACACCGCTGTGGAGCAGGGCCTGGAAGTGGTGCCGGTGATCAACAAGATCGACCTGCCCACCGCCGACATCGAGCGCGCCAAGGCCGAAATCGAAGCCGTGATCGGCATCGACGCCACCGACGCGGTGCCGGTCAGCGCCAAGACCGGCCTGAACGTGGTGGACGTGCTGGAAGCCATCGTGCATCGCATCCCGGCCCCGCAGCCGCGCGATACCGACAAGCTGCAGGCGCTGATCATCGATTCCTGGTTTGACAACTACCTGGGCGTGGTCTCGCTGGTGCGCGTGATGCAGGGTCAGATCAAGGCCGGTGACAAGCTGCAGGTGATGTCTACTGGCCGCAACCACCAGGTCGACAACGTGGGCGTGTTCACCCCCAAGCGCAAGGTCCTGCCGGCCCTGCGTGCGGGCGAGGTGGGCTGGGTCACTGCCAGCATCAAGGACGTGCACGGCGCGCCCGTGGGTGACACCCTGACCCTGGCCGCCGACCCGGCCCCGGCGGCGCTGCCCGGCTTCCAGGAAATGCAGCCGCGCGTGTTCGCGGGCCTGTTCCCGGTCGACGCCGAAGACTACCCGGACCTGCGCGAAGCGTTGGACAAGCTGCGCCTGAACGACGCAGCGCTGCGCTTCGAGCCGGAAAGCTCCGAAGCGATGGGCTTCGGCTTCCGCTGCGGCTTCCTCGGCATGCTGCACATGGAAATCGTGCAGGAGCGTCTGGAGCGCGAATACAACCTGGACCTGATCAGCACCGCGCCGACCGTGGTCTACGAGGTCCTCAAGACCGACGGCAGCATCATCAACATGGACAACCCGGCCAAGCTGCCGCCGGTGAACATGGTGACCGAGATCCGCGAGCCGATCATCCGCGCCAACGTGCTCACTCCCGAGGAGTACATCGGCAACATCATCAAGCTGTGCGAGGAAAAGCGCGGCAGCCAGATCGGCATCAACTACCTGGGCAGCCAGGTGCAGATCAGCTACGAGCTGCCGATGGCCGAGGTGGTGCTGGACTTCTTCGACAAGCTCAAGTCGGTCAGCCGCGGCTATGCTTCGCTGGATTACCACTTCGTGCGTTTCGACGCAGGTCCGTTCGTCCGCGTGGACGTGCTGATCAACGGTGACAAGGTCGATGCGCTGTCGCTGATCGTGCACCGCAGCCATGCCGACCGGCGCGGCCGCGAGCTGTGCGAGAAGATGAAGGAACTGATTCCGCGGCAGATGTTCGACGTGGCCATCCAGGCCGCCGTCGGCTCGCAGATCATCTCCCGCACCACGGTCAAGGCCATGCGCAAGAACGTGCTGGCCAAGTGCTATGGTGGCGACGTTTCGCGCAAGAAGAAGCTGCTGGAGAAGCAGAAGGAAGGCAAGAAGCGCATGAAGCAGGTGGGCCGCGTGGAGATCCCGCAGGAAGCCTTCCTCGCCGTGCTGCAGATGGACAAGTAAGGCTCCCGTTCCCAAGGACACTGCATGAAACTGTTTGAAATCCTGCTGGTCGTACTGACGCTGGCCTCGGGCCTGATCCTGCTGGCCGACAAGCTGTACTTCGCCAAGCGCCGCGCGGCGCGGGCCGGCCTTCTGGACAGCGAACCGGTACTGGTGGACTACTCCCGGGCATTCTTCCCGGTGCTGGCCATTGTGCTGGTGGTGCGCAGCTTCATTGCAGAGCCGTACAAGATCCCGTCCAGTTCAATGATGCCGAACCTGCTGATCGGCGATTTCATCCTGGTCAACAAGTTCGCCTATGGCCTGCGCCTGCCGCTGAACAATGCCAAGATCGTCCCGATCGGCGAGCCGGCGCGCGGCGACGTGGTGGTGTTCCACTTCCCGGGCCACGCGGAGAACGACCCCAACAAGGGCGAGAATTTCATCAAGCGTGTGATCGGCATCCCGGGTGACGAGATCGCCTTCCAGGGCGATGGCGTCATCCTCAACGGCACCCCGCTCAAGTATGAGAGCAAGGGGTTGTATGCTGGGCACCGTGGCCAGGGGGAGGGCGCCTCACTTCTGGTGGAGCACCTGCCGGGCCGCACCCATACCGTGCTGGAGACCGATTACCCGCGTGGCGAGGGCCAGTGGACCGTGCCGCCGGGCAAGTACCTGGTGATGGGCGACAACCGCGACAACAGCGATGACGGCCGTTTCTGGGGCCTGCTGCCGGAGGAAAATCTCCGCGGCAAGGCGTTCCTGATCTGGCTGAACTGCTCGGGCTGGTTCTGCAAGGATGGTTTCGAGCCGTCCCGCATCGGCACCGGCATCAACTGATTCCATGACAACCGCGTATCTGGGGAGAACGCAATGAAGAGAATGAGCACGCAGCGTGGCATGACCCTGACCTCGTTCCTGATCGTGCTGTGCGCGGTCGGATTCGTGCTGTACATCGGCATGAAGCTGTTCCCGATGTACTCGGAGTTCTATGCGGTGAAGTCTGCCCTGAAGGGCGTGGCACAGGAACCGGGCGTGGCCAACAAGGAGCCGGGGCAGGTACAGGAAATGTTCTTCCGTCGCCTGTACATCAATTATTCCGAAACCGTGAAGCCGTCCAACGTCAAGTTCGAACGCGTCAGTGGTGGTTGGAACATGAAGGTCAACTACGAAGTCCGTCGCCCGCTGATCGGCAACCTCGACGTGGTTGGAAAGTTTGAAGCACACCAGGAATTGACCCTCAGCGGTGCCGACTAAAACCTATCAACGTGGTGACCGCATCGGTCACGCTTTCCAGGATCCGGGCCTGCTGCAGCAGGCCCTGACGCATCGCAGTGCCGGCACGCCCAACAACGAGCGGCTGGAGTTCCTCGGCGACAGCATCGTCAACATGATGGTTGCCCAGGCGCTCTACCAGCGCTGGCCGAAGGCTGACGAAGGGGCGCTGACCCGCGCCCGCGCCGAGCTGGTGCGCGAGGGCGCGCTGGCGGTGATCGCCCGCGCACTGGAGCTGGGCGAACGGCTCACGCTGGGCCCGGGTGAAATGAAGTCCGGGGGGCATCGGCGCGACTCGATCCTGGCCGACGCGCTGGAAGCTGTGGTGGCCGCGATCTACCTGGATGCCGGCTTCGCCGCCTGCCAGGCCGTGGTACTGCCCTGGTTCGGTCCTTCCATGGAGGCGCTGCCGGCTACCGGCAAGCCCGAAAAAGACCCCAAGACCCGCCTGCAGGAATGGCTGCAGGGCCGACAAAAGGCGTTGCCGGTGTACGAATTGGTGTCAGAATCAGGCGACGATCACGCCAAGACCTTCCGGGTGCGCTGCGGCGTAGCCGATCCCGCTGTCAGCACCGAAGGCGAAGGTGCCTCGCGACGGCTGGCCGAACAACAGGCGGCAGCTGCCGCCCTCGAGCAACTGGATTCCAAGTGAGCGAAGCAATTCCCCATCATTGCGGCAGCGTGGCCGTCATCGGGCGCCCCAACGTCGGCAAGTCGACCCTGACCAACGCCCTGGTGGGCGCCAAGGTCAGCATCGTCTCCAACCGGCCGCAGACCACCCGCCACCGGTTGCTCGGCATTGCCAGCTATCCGGAAGGCCAGCTGGTGCTGGTGGACACCCCCGGCCTGCACCGCGTGCAGAAGCGCGCCATGAACCGGGTGATGAACCGCGCCGCGCGCGGCTCGCTCGAGGGCGTGGATGCGGGCATGCTGGTGATCGAGGCCGGCCGTTGGGACGAAGAAGACACGCTGGCGTTCAACGTCCTCAGCGACGCCGGCGTTCCGGTGGTGCTGGTGGTCAACAAGGTAGATCGCCTGAAGGACAAGGCAGCCCTGCTGCCGTTCCTGCAGCAGGTCACCGAAGGTCGTACCTTCGCCGCCGTACACCCCATTTCCGCGCAGAAGCGCAACGGCCTGGACGCGCTGGTGCGCGACCTGCTCAAGCTGCTGCCCGAAGCCCCGCCGATGTTCGGTGAAGACGAAATCACCGACCGCAGCCAGCGTTTCCTCGCCGGCGAACTGGTCCGCGAGCAGCTGATGCGCCAGCTCGGTGAAGAGCTGCCGTACGCCACCACGGTGGAGATCGAGCGGTTCGTTGAAGACGGCAACCTGCTGCGCATCGGCGCGGTGATCTGGGTCGAACGCGAAGGCCAGAAGGCGATCGTGATCGGCAAGGGCGGCAGCCGCCTGAAGGACATCGGCGCCAAGTCGCGCATGCAGATGGAGCGGCTGTTCGACGCCAAGGTGTTCCTGGAAACCTGGGTCCGCGTGCGCGAAGGCTGGTCGGACGACGAAGCCGCGCTGAAGGCCTTCGGCTACGAGTAAACCCGGCAGGGTTGCTGCTCAACGCCCCTGGCCATGCGTATCGACGACGAACCGGCCTTCGTGCTGCATGCCCGCTCCTGGCGGGAGACCAGCCTGCTGGTTGAGGTCCTGACCGAACAGCATGGGCGGATCGGGGTGCTGGCGCGTGGTGTGAGCAGCCCGCGCAGCCAGGCGCTGCGCGCTGCCCTGCAGCCCCTGCAATGGATCCGCCTGGCGGCCGTGCAGCGGGGCGAGCTGGCCCAGCTGCGCGGGGCCGAGGCGCTGGATGCCGCGCCGCGACTGAGCGGCGAGGCGATGCTGGCCGGCTTCTATGTCAATGAACTGGTGATGCGGCTCGCGCCCCGCCAGGACCCGCTGCCCGAACTGTATGACCACTACACGCAGGTGCGCCAGCGGCTGGGGGCCACCGGGCCCTTGGCCTGGACCCTGCGACGGTTCGAACGCGACCTGCTGGAGGCGCTGGGGTTTGGGTTCGATCTGGAACATGGCAGCGATGGCGAGCCGATCGACCCTGCTGCCCGCTATGAACTGGACCCCCAGGAGGGGCCGCGGCGGCTGCTCAGCGAGCGCGGCGTGGACCCGCGGCGGGGGACGGCGACCGGGAGCGCGCTGTTGGCATTGGCCAACGACGTACTGCCCGGGCCGGATGACCTGGCCAGCCTGCGCCGGGGCATGCGCGCGGTGCTGCTGCACCATCTGGGCGGGCGCGGCCTGAAATCGTGGGAGATGCTGGAGGATCTAGCGCGGCGGCGGTGATGAAGGTACCCCGCACACACGCACGGCGTGTCCCTACGAACCGGGTGCAGCCAACAGCAACGTTCGACCCAAACCCAGGCGACCAAGGGTCGTAGTGACACGCCATGCGTGTCAAAGCCATGCCCCTGCGCACATGAACCCGCCATGCGAGTCTGCGGGGTGCCTAATGCAACAGGGACTCTACGGCCGCCTTGAACTGGGTGTGTGCGCCGTTGGATTCCGGGGCCTGGTGCAGCTGGCGCACCGCGCGGGCCAGGCGGGCGGCGCCCACGAAGCCGCAACTGGCCTGGAGCCGGTGCAGCTGGCCCTTCAAGGTGCCCACATCGTGCTGCTGCACGGCTTGGGCGACCGCGTCGCGGACGCCGGGCAGCTCGGCCAGGAACAGCTCACGCAGGGCGATCAGGTGGTTCCGCTGCCCGTTCAGGGCGGCCAGGGCGGTGATTTCGTCCCAGTCTTCACGCTCGCCATCGGTACCGGCACCAGCCGCCGGGGTCGCGCTGCCCGGGCTGTTGACCAGCGCACGGCGCACGGCCTGGAGCAGCTGCTCACGGCTCAGTGGCTTGACCAGGGTTTCGCTGAATCCGTCATCACGCAGGCGGGCGTGGATGCTGGTGTCGCCATCGGCCGTGTGAGCCAGTGCCGGCGTGTGCGGCCGCGACAGGCGCAGGGCATGCAGCAGCTGGCTGCCATTGCCGTCCGGCAGGTTCACGTCGATCAGCCACAGGTCGTGTTCGCCGTGGCGGCCCCGTTCCAGGGCGCTGGCCAGCGAATCGGCGGTGTCCACCTGCGCGGGCAGGGTTTCCAGCGCGGCCCGGAAAAAGCCGCGGCTGACGGTGTCGTCCTCGACGAGCAGGAAACGGGGCATGGAAGCCCTCGGGGTCATCTGCATTGCGGCTGCCTCCATGTCAGCTATGTGCATATTAAACACGATATGGCGTCCTGCAAGCTGCGACAATACGCACCCTTTTTGCCCGCAGCCTGTTGCCACGTGGCCCGATCCCGTTCCCGCCTCGACAAGACCCCGTTCCAGACCGCCATCCTCGACCTCAGCCATGACGGCCGCGGCGTCGCCCGCCGTGAAGGCGAGGGCGGCAAGGTCACCTTCATTTCCGGCGCCCTGCCGGGCGAAGTGGTGCGCGCCGAGCCCACCGCCCGCAACCGCCATTTCGACGAGGCGCGGACCGTGGAGGTCCTGCAGCCCTCGCCGCAGCGGGTCACCCCGCGCTGCCCGCACTTCGGCGTCTGCGCCGGCTGCGTGCTGCAGCACCTGGAAGAAAGCCAGCAGATCGTGGCCAAGCAGCGCGTGCTGCTCGACAATCTGACCCGGATCGGCCACGTCAGCCCGGGCACGGTGCTGCCCCCGCTGGTCGGCGAAAGCTGGGGCTACCGTCGCAAGGGCCGCTTCTCCGTGCGCCGGGTGGAAAAGAAGGACAAGACCCTGGTCGGCTTCCGCGAGCAGGATCCGCGCTTCGTGGCGGATCTGACCCAGTGCCTGACCGTGATCCCGGAAATCGGGCTGAAGGTGTCGGCGCTGTCGGCGTTCATCGAAACCCTGGACGGCAAACGCGACATCCCGCAGGTCGAGTTCATTGCCGGCGACGACGCGATCGTACTGACCATCCGCCACATGCTGCCGCTCAGCGATGCCGACAAGGCTGCTTGGGCCGCGTTCGGTGGCGAGCACGGATTTGCGATCTTCCTGCAGCCCGGCGGGGTCGAGTCGGTGCACCCGCTGGTGCCTGGCGAGGTGCCGCTGTCGTTCCGGCTGGCGCCCTGGGACGTGGAGCTGGCGTTCCGGCCGCTGGATTTCATCCAGGTCAACGCCAACCTCAATGAAAAGATGATTGCCCTGGCGCTGGAGCTGCTCGACGCCGGCCCGGACGAGCGGGTGCTCGATCTGTTCTGTGGTCTGGGCAATTTCACCCTGCCGCTGGCGCGCACCGTGCGCGAAGTGGTGGGCGTCGAAGGCGAGGCCGGGCTGGTGGCGCGGGCCAGGGACAACGCTGCACGCAACGGCCTGGACAACGCGCAGTTCTTCGCCGCCGACCTGACCCAGGACCAGCGCCAGACCGCGTGGATGCGCCAGGGCTTCGACAAGCTGTTGCTGGATCCGCCGCGCTCGGGCGCGATCGAAGTGCTGCAGCAGTTGCCACTCAAACAGTTCAAGCGCATCGTCTATGTCAGCTGCCACCCGGGCTCGCTGGCCCGTGACGCCGGCTATCTGGTCAACGAGCAGGGCTTCACCCTGGTGTCGGCCGGTGCGATGGACATGTTCCCGCACACCGCGCACGTCGAAAGCATCGCCGTCTTCGAGAAGCGTTGAGATGGGCATCGAGATCGAGCGCAAGTTCCTGGTGACCGGCGATGGCTGGCGCGCTGCCGCGCACGCGGTGATTCCGATGGCACAGGGCTACATGAACGACGCTGCCTCGATCGACAGCGGTGCCCAGAAGGCCTCGGTACGGGTGCGCATCCAGGGCGACGACGCGTTTCTCAACATGAAATCGCGCGAGATCGGGCACACGCGGCAGGAATTCGACTACCCGATCCCGGTCGAGGACGCCCGCGCGCTGCTGGCCCTGTGCGTAGGGGGCCTGATCGACAAGCGGCGGCACCTCGTCCACCACGGCGGGCTGCTGTGGGAAGTGGACGAGTTCCTGGGCGACAACGCCGGGCTGGTGGTGGCCGAGGTCGAACTGGACCAGGCCGACCAGGCCATCGATCTGCCTTCCTGGATCGGCGAGGAGGTGACCGATCAGGCCCGGTACTACAACCTGGCCCTGGCCGCGAACCCCTACAACCGCTGGCCCTGAATACGCCGCCCGCGCCCGTGGCCTCCGATACGCGCCTTCTGCGACAATGCGGCAGTGCGCCATCACGGCGCCCCGCTTTGGAGATCGACCCATGCTCGTGATCGGCGTTGCCGGGACCGAACTTACTGCCCAGGAACGCGATTGGCTTCAGCACGACGCCGTGTCCGGCGTCATCCTGTTCAAGCGCAATTTCGCCTCGCGCCAGCAGGTCGCCGAGCTGTCGGCCGCGATCCGCGCTGCCGCGCCGCGCCCGCTGTTGATCTGCGTGGACCAGGAGGGCGGACGCGTGCAGCGCTTCCGCGAGGGCTACACCGCACTGCCGCCGCTGCAGGGTTTCGACGCGCTGTACGCGCAGGATCCTGAAGCCGCGCTTGTGCTCGCCGAGCAGCACGCCTGGCTGATGGCCAGTGAAGTACGCGCCAGCGGGGTAGACCTCAGTTTCGCCCCGGTGGTCGACCTGGGCCGCGGCAACCGCGCCATCGGCGACCGCGCCTTCAGTGCCGACCCGCAGGTGGTGGCCGCCTTCACCCGCGCCTACGTGCGCGGCATGCACAGCGTCGGCATGGCCGCCACGCTCAAGCATTTCCCGGGCCATGGCAGCGTGCTGGAAGACACCCACGTGGCGGCCGCCAGCGACCCGCGTGACCTCGATGCGCTGCGCGCGCTGGATCTGGTGCCGTTTGCCGCGGGCATCGATGCGGGCGCCGACGCGGTGATGATGGCCCACGTGGTCTACCCGCAGGTCGCACCCGAACCGGCCGGATACTCGTCGCGCTGGATCCAGCAGATCCTGCGCGGAGAGATGGGCTTCCGTGGCGTGGTGTTCTCCGACGACATCGGCATGGCCGCCTCGTTCTCCGCCGGCGGCGTGCAGGCACGCGTGCATGCGCACCTGGATGCCGGCTGCGACGTGGTGCTGGTCTGCCACCCGGAACTGGTCGATGAGGCGCTGCGCGCGGTCGACGGCCGCCCCCTCAACACTGCTGCGCTGCTCGGCCTGATCGGCCGTGGCGCGCTCGGCTGGGACGGCCTGCTGGCCGATGCCCGCCATGGCACCTCCCAATCCCGTTTGCTCGACACCCTTGGAAGAACCGTCTGATGCCCAACCTCACCATTTCCCAGGCCCTGGCCCAGGCCGACCTGCTGGTCGACCGTCCCACCATCGATGCCGCCATCGCAGCCATCGCCGATGCCATTGCGGCCGACTACAAGGGCGAGGTGCCGCTGTTCCTGTCGATCATGCACGGCGCGCTGCCGTTCGCCGGCCAGCTGGCGCTGGAACTGGGCGCACGCGGCCAGGACCTGCAGTTCGATTACCTGCACGCCACCCGTTACCGCGGTGAGACCACCGGTGGCGATCTGGTCTGGAAGCACAAGCCGGCCACCTCGCTGTTCGGCCGCCGCGTGCTGCTGGTCGACGACATCCTGGATGAAGGGTTCACCCTGCAGGGCGTGCGCACCTGGTGCCTGGAGCAGGGCGCCACCGACGTGCGCATCGCGGCGATGACGGTGAAGAAGCACGATCGCGCGCTGCCCGACGTCAAGGCTGACTACGCCGGTGTGGAACTGCCGGACCGTTACGTGTTCGGCTTCGGCATGGACGTCAATGAAGCGCTGCGTGGCGTGCCGGCCATCTACGCGATGAAGGAATAAGCAGCACCATGGAATCTATTGCCCTGGCCGTCATCGGCGGCACCGGTGTGTACAAGCTGGCCCAGCTCGATGACGTTAGCAGCCACACGGTCGAAACCCGTTACGGCACACCGTCCGGCCCGATCCGGGTCGGGACGCTGCTCGGCCAGCGCGTGGCGTTCCTGGCCCGGCATGGCGAAGGGCATTCGCTGCCGCCGCACAAGATCAACTACCGCGCCAATCTTGCTGCGTTGCAGCAGATCGGTGCCACCCGCGTGCTGGCGCTCAACACTGTCGGCGGCATCACCGAGCACTTCGGTCCGCGTGTGCTGGCCTGCCCGGACCAGCTGATCGATTACACCTGGGGAAGGATCTCCACCCTGAGCGAAGAGCCGGGCACCGAGGTGCTGCATGTGGACTTCGGCCACCCGTACACCCCGATGCTGCGCAGCAAGGTACTGGCGGCGGCCAAGGTCACCGGCGTGCGCCTGCGCGACGGCGGTTGTTACGGCGCCACGCAGGGCCCGCGCTTGGAGACCAACGCGGAAATCGCGCGGATGCGCCGTGATGGCTGTGACCTGGTCGGCATGACCGGCATGCCCGAAGCAGGCCTGGCCCGCGAGCTGGGCCTGGACTATGCCTGCCTGGCCATCGTCGCCAACTGGGCGGCCGGCTGCGGCGACGGCGATGAGATCACGATGGCCGAAGTGTTGGCCAATGTTGACGCGGCTTCCGCCGGATTGCCGGAACTGATTGGCGAATTGGCACGCGGATGATTGTCATTGCCTGACAAGCTTTGCATACTCCGCCAGTGCGCTGGTTGAGCGTACACCACCCATTCATTGAAGAAGGTCTTGCATTACCATGCCGAACGGTACCGTCAAGTGGTTCAACGACGCCAAGGGATTTGGCTTTATCTCGCCGGATGACGGCAGCGCTGATGTCTTCGCGCACTTCTCCGCGATCAACTCCAAGGGCTTCCGCAGCCTGCAGGAAGGCCAGAAGGTCACTTATGAAGTGAGCCAGGGTCCGAAGGGCGCCCAGGCCTCGAACATCGCGCCGGTCGAGTAATCTCCATCGCTGCGCAAGGAGAACCCCGCTTCGGCGGGGTTTTTTTTAATGCGGGACAGGACGTCAGATGAAAAAACGCACGATCGCCATCGTTGGCTACGGCACTGCGGGCCAGGCGCTCTCGATTCTTCTTTCACGTGACCATCACGATGTGCATGTGTTCGAACGCGCGGCCCACCCCGGGCCGGTGGGTGCAGGCTTCCTGCTGCAGCCCAGCGGGCTGGACGTGCTGTGGCAGATGGACCTGCTGCCCGGCGTGCTCCAGTACGGCGCGCCGGTGCGCCGGCTGTACGGTGAAACGCCGTGCGGGCGTGCGGTCATGGACATGCGCTATGCGGCGCTGCACGCGCACCTGCATGGCATCGGCATGCAGCGCGGCGCGTTGTTCTCGCTGTTGGCGCAGGCCTGGGAGTACCCGGACAACCTGCAGGCCGATACCGCCATCGTCGACGTGGATACCGTCCGGGGCCGTGTGCGCGACGCACGTGGGCACTGGCACGGCCCGTATGACCTCGTGATCGCCGCCGATGGCTCGGCATCGTCGCTGCGCACCCGGGTGCAGGGCACCCGACTGGATCGCGAATATCCCTGGGGGGCGCTGTGGTGCCTGTTGCCGCGCGGCGACTGGCCACACCCTGACGAGCTGCGGCAGCGCTACGTGGCGGCGCGCAAGATGATCGGGCTGTTGCCGGCCGGCACGCGCCCCGACGATGCACAGCCGCGCCTGAGCTTCTTCTGGAGCCTGCCGCGAGCGCAGTTCGACCAGTGGGAACGGGATGGCATGCAGCGGTGGCTCGAGGAGATCGCCGCGTTGTGGCCGCAGGCCCACCTGCGCCTGCAGGACGTGCGCGACGGCGCGCAGCTGGCACGTGCCGGCTATCGCGATGCGGTGATGACGCGCTGGTACCGCGACCGGCTGGTGCTGGCCGGCGATGCGGCGCATGCGATGAGCCCACAGCTGGGGCAGGGCGTGAACATGGCGCTGATGGACGCGCTGGCGCTGCGCGATGCGCTGCGCGCGCACGATGCCGCCGATGCCGCGCTGCAGGCCTATCAGGCGCAGCGCAGCGCGCACGTAGGCATCTATCAGTTCTGGAGCCGCTGGCTTACCCCGGTATTCCAGTCCGAGCGCGACCTGCTGGCGCACGCGCGCGATGTGCTGTTCCGGCCCATGGGGCGGCTGCCTGGCGGCCGTGGTCACATGCTGCGTGTGCTCAGCGGAACCCAGCAGGGCTGGTGGGGCAGGCTGGGATTGTCGCCCGGCTTCGTAGCGGCGATGAGTACATGAATGGCCGCCATTGACGGCAGGGTCACTCCGCATGTGGCACAAGAAGACTGCTGAGTTGTTGCCCCAAGGAGAAAGACATGCTGGTTCCGGCCCACGTTCTCGATTCTGAAATCCGCAAACTGCGCGGGTTGCTGCAGATGCTCCACGAGGATCAGCCGGATGTCATGGAAGATGTGTTCGATTTCCATGTCACCAGTCTGATCACCCATGCCGCCCCTGAACACCACGCCCGCATCCGCGCCGCGGCCCGTTCCATGCTGGTCGAGGTGCAGCGTGGCCCGGTCCGGCGTAACCCCGACGGCCCCGAAATCCTGCTGATGGAGGCGCTGCCTTCGGCAGCCTGAGCGCCATACGCCCGCCTGCCGGCATCAACGTATCGGCAGCGCAATCGCGTCGTCTTCGACGCAGGCGACCAGTTGCTCGCCGGTCGCCACGACCGGTGCAATGCCCGCGGTGAACCGCGAATACGCTGGCAGCACGGTCAAGCGCTCGCGCAACCAGAAGGCTGGCCAGCGCCGCTGCATGCCTGGCAGTCGCGCAAGCGGATGCAGGTGGCCGCACAGGACGTGCAGGGTGGGATGCGGCTGCGGATCATGCCGCAGCAGGAACGGACCTTCCTGCACGCGTTCGCCCAGCAGGGTGATGCCCAGGTCGGCCTTGGGCAGCACGCGGTCATGGTTGCCGGCCACTGCGCCTATCTCCAGCCGTGGATGCTGCTCCCGCCAGGCCTGCCATTGCCGGTACCACGCGGCCCGATGCGCGGGGCCATGCAGCACGTCGCCCAGGATCCGCACCGTGCGGACCGGGCGTTCGGCAACCAGTTTCGACAGCCGTGCCAGATCGTCCCCGGTGCCGCCGCTCGGCAACCCGATGCCCGCGCGCCGGAACAGATCGGCCTTGCCAAGGTGCAGGTCGGCAATCAGCAGCGCCTCGCGCGCCGGCCAATACAACGCGCGCGCGCCGAGCAGGTGGACCTGCTCTCCGGCGAGCGCGACCGGGACATCAATCGGCATGGCGTTTCTCCAGCTGGCCAACAGCGCGCAGAACGCGTGTTTTCCAGTCTTCGTTGCTGAGCTGGCCGCGCAGGCGCTCGGCCCACAGCGGGAAGGACAAGGGGCCCAGGGTAACCGGGTGCTGCACGCACACCGTGCGTGACTGGCAGCGGCGCAGCGTGTCGGCAAGGCAGGCCAGGTCGAGCTGATCATGGATGACCTCGCGCTCGGCCAGGCCGAGCAGGATGTGCCCGGGATCATGCTGGCGCAGCACGTCATACAGCAGGCCTGCCGAGGCCTGCAGCTGGCGCAGGCTGCGCGGTGTGCGCCCCGGCAGGGCCGGGATCAGCAGCCCGGAGACGCGCGCGATGTCGCGGAACTGACGTCGCGCCAGCTCACCAAGGTTGAGGCTCTCGCGCAGGTCCTCGAACAGGCCATCCGGCCGCAGCAGCGCCGCAACCTGCACTGCATCCACCTCGACCGCGCGTGCTGGCGCAAGCACGAACCCGTAATCGTTGGCGGCGTAGCCGAAGGTGTTTGCCTGTACCCGGGTCCATCGCATCGCCATGAGCGCGGCCAGCCCCTCGTTGACCTGGCGCCCGGCAAACGGATACACGAACACGAACTGTCCTTCGCGGCGGCGCACGCTTTCCACCAGCAGCAATGAAGGGCCGGGCAGCGCGGACACGCGCGCCTGCAACTGCAGCAGGGGTGCCAGCCACCGCATTTCCGGGCTGTCGGGCGCAGATGCGAGCACGGTTTCCATTTCGTGGCCCAGCGCCTCCGACAGCGGCAGTCGACCGCCCTGCCAGCGCGGCACCACGCCGTCACCGCCACGTGCCATCTTGACGTAGGCGGTGAGGTTCTCCAGCCGCACCAGTTCCAGCAGCCGGCCGGCGAACTGGAAGCGGTCGCCGGGGCGCAGGCGGCCGACGAACTGTTCCTCCACGCTCCCAAGCCTGCCGCCGCGCATGAACTGCACCATGACGCTGCCATCACTGGTGATCGTGCCGATCGACAGCCGGTGGCGCAGCGCCACACGTCGGTCATGTACGCGGTAGACGCCATCCTCGTCGCGCACCACCTTGTGGAAGTCCGGATACTGCGCCAGCGCCTGGCCACCCTGCACGATGAAATCCAGCACGCCCTGCCACTGCGCCTCATCCAGCAAGGCAAATGCGTGCGTGCGACGCACCTGTTCGAGCAGCGCCCCGGCATGGAAGCCGCCGCCCAACGCACAGCTCACGCAGTGCTGCGCCAGTACATCCAGCGACAACCGCAGCGGGCGCCGCGCCTCGATCACGCCGTCGGCCAGAGCGCGACGTGCCGCAGCGTACTCCACCAGCTCCAGAGCGTGCGACGGCACGCAGATGATGTGGCCGGATTCGCCCGGGCGGTGCCGTGCGCGCCCGGCACGCTGCACCAGCCGTGCGATGCCTTTCGGGCTGCCGATCTGCAGGACCTGGTCCACGGCCGGGAAATCCACCCCAAGGTCGAGGCTGGAAGTGGCCACCACGCAGCGCAACGCGCCGTCGCGCAGGCCCTGCTCGACGATGCGGCGCTGGGCCGGATCCAGCGAGCCGTGATGCAGGGCCAGCGTGGCCGGGTCTTCCGGCCACACCGCTGACAATGCCTGGTGCCACAATTCGGCCTGCGCGCGGGTGTTGGTGAACAGCAGGCTGGTGCCGACCGCAAACAGCTTCTGCTGCACGCGCTGCAGCTGAGACAGACCCAGGTGGCCCGCCCACGGGAAGCGTTCGCCGTGCGCGGGAATGAGTGTTTCCACCTGCACCGGACGCGGTCGCACCCCGGACACCGTCGGCGCGTCGGGCACATCCGGCAGCAGAACTCCGCGCGCTTCGTCCAGGTTGCCCAGCGTGGCCGACAGGCCCCACAGCTGCACCGCAGGCAACGCATCGCGCAGGCGGCGCAGGTTCAACTGCAGCAGCACGCCACGCTTGTTGCCGAGCAGTTCATGCCACTCATCCACCACCACGCAGCGCAGCCTGCGCATCCGCTCGAGCGTATCGGGATAGCTCAGTAGCAGGGCCAGCGACTCCGGCGTGGTGACCAGCACATCAACCCGGCCTTCGCGGGCCAGGCGTTTGTCACGCGCGCTCGCGTCGCCGGTGCGCAGCCCGACCTGCCAGTCCAGCCCAAGCGCCGCCAGCGGTTCACGCAGCGCACGCGCTGTATCGCTGGCCAGCGCGCGCAGCGGCGTGATCCACAGCACCTGCAAGGCCGGCACGGTCTTGCCCGCGCGCGCGCCCGGTGTGCGTGGCAACGGATCGACCATGGCCTGCAGCAGCGGTCCGCCGAACATTGCCAGCGTCTTGCCGCTGCCGGTAGGGGTGTGCAGCAGTCCGGATTGGCCGGCCAGGTAATGCCGCCACATCGTTTTCTGGAACGGCAAGGGCGACCAGCCGCGGCTGGCGAACCACGCGGCCAGGCGCGCCATCGCCTCGCGTCTTGTCACCGCGCCAGCGCCTGCAGCTGGGCCAGTGTGTCGGCTTCGCTGGCCGGCTTGTCGTGGCGCCAGCGCAGGATGCGCGGGAAGCGCACGGCAATACCCGACTTGTGTCGGCTGCTGCGGTTGACCGCTTCAAAGCCGAGTTCGAAGACCTGCTTGCCCTGGACGCTGCGCACCGGCCCGAAACGTTCGATCGTGTGTGCGCGTATCCAGCGATCCAGCGCCATGATCTCCTTGTCATCCAGTCCCGAATACGCCTTGGCCACCGGCACCAGCCGTTCGCCATCCCATACCCCGAAGGTGTAGTCGGTATACAGCGTGCTGCGTCGGCCATGCCCGGCCTGCGCGTAGATCATCACTGCATCGATGGTCAGCGGCTCGATCTTCCACTTCCACCAGTCGCCGCGGCGACGGCCGCTCTGGTACACCGAGGCGCTGCGCTTGAGCATCAACCCTTCCACACCGCGGTCGCGCGCCAGTGCCCGCTGCGCGGCCGCCTCGTGCCAGTCCGCCGCATCCAGGGTGGGCGACAGCACCACCCGTGGGTCGTCGAGCGTGGCGAGTACCTCGGCCAAGCGGGCGCGTCGTTCGGCCAGCGGCTGCTGGCGCAGATCGTTGCCATCGAGCTCGAGCAGGTCGTAGGCGAGCACGCGCACCGGCGTATCGCGCAGGGTCTTCGGACCGGGCTTGCGACGCTGGATGCGGGTCTGCAGGGCTGTGAACGGAAGCGGTTGGGCATCGTCCCCGCGCCAGGCCAGCAACTCGCCATCGATCACGGTACCGTCCGGCAAGGTCATTGCAGCTGCTTCGATTTCCGGAAAGCGGCCATCCAGCCGCTCTTCACCGCGCGACCAGAGTGCAACCTCGCCTTTGCGCCGCAGCAGCTGCAGGCGGATCCCATCCCACTTCCATTCCAGTGTCCACTCGCTGATGGGCCCGAGGCTGTCGACCTCTGCCTCCAGCGGCGATGCGAGGAAAAACGGATAGGGCTGCTGCCGGTCCTCAGGACGTTCCTCTTTGCTGAGCAGGTCGGCAAGCAACCCTGGTGAGGGAACCCATTCCCCCAGCATGCGTTGCGCGATGCGGGCGATGTCCATCCCCGACAGTTCAGCCAGCGCCTGCTGCACCAGCCGCTGCGACACCCCGACGCGCAGCGCGCCGGTCAGCAGCTTGTTGAACACCAGCCGCTCGGCGGCAGGCAGCTGCATCCAGCCCGCTTCCACCGCAGCGCGACGTACCGGTTCGGGCTGGTTGGCCACGGCCAGCAGATGGTCTTCGATCCACTCTGCAAGGGGACGGTCCACCGCGCTCCCGACCGGATCATCCAGCAGCAGGGTCAGGGTTTCGGCCAGGTCGCCGACCTGGTCGTAACTGTCGGCGACCAGCCAGGCCGGCAGGCCAGAGGCCTCGGCGATCCATGCACGCAGCTCGCCGCTGGCTGCGATTTTCCGCCGTGCGCCCCCCACCTTGCCGCCGCTGAGCAGGTACAACGCCCACGCTGCATCATGCGGACGCGCATCGCGGAAGTAGGCCACCAGCGCGGCGCGCTTGTCCAATGTAGCGGTGCTGCGGTCCAGACGCTGGTAGAGCGCGGCGAACGCTTTCATTCTTCGCTCCCGAAATCGGTACGGAAGGCTTCTGCGGCAACGCCACGTTCGCGCAGGAATGGAATCAGCGCATCGGTGTTGCCGTGGGTAGCGATGACCCGGCGCGCACCGGTCTGTTCGATCGTCTGCAGCAGTGCGGGCCAGTCCGCGTGGTCGGACACCACGAAGCCACGGTCGTAGTTGCGCCGCCGCCGGTTGCCGCGCAGCCGCATCCAGCCTGAAGCGAACCCCAGCTGATGCCTGCCGAAACGGCGCACCCACGTGGTTCCTGCCGCAGAAGGCGGTGCCAGGATCAATTTCCCCGCCGCATCGGGCTCGCGGCCCTGTTCGGCCACCGTGCGTGTTTCCAGCATCGCGACGCCGGCCTGCCGATACACCGCAACCCCATTGGCGATGGCGCCGTGCAGCCAGGCCGGCTGATCATCCAGCGGCAGCAATTCGGCCAGCACCCGTTGCGCTTTACCCAGCGCGTAACACAGCAGGATCGCCGCTTCCCCGCGCTGCTCGCACTCGCGCCGCCATGCCACGATCTCGGCGGCAACCTCGCGGGTCTCCTGCCAACGGTAAATCGGAAGGGCGAACGTCGCTTCAGTGATGAACACATCGCAGGGCACCACCTCGAATGGGTCGCAGGTGGGGTCTGACTGACGTTTGTAGTCTCCAGAGGCCACCCACACCTGCTGGCCGTCGTCGATGCGCACCTGCGCCGAGCCCAGCACATGACCTGCTGAATGCAGCGATACCTGCACGCCGCCCAACGTGAAGCGTTCACCGTAGTCATGCGCCTCCAGTTCCACATCCCCCAACCGCCAGCGCAGGATCGGCACGCTGCCGGTACTGCAGTAGTATCGGCCCATGCCGCCGCGCGCATGGTCGCCGTGGCCGTGGGTGATCACCGCGCGCGGCACCGGGCGCCATGGGTCGATATGGAAATCGCCGGCAGGGCAGTACAGGCCCTCGGGGCGGAGCACTACCAGGTCACCGTTTGCAGAGCGCGTCGTCATGCCTGTACTGTGCCGCCGCGTTCGTGCACGAGGTGAGAATCCGCCTGAACAGCACGCCGCATGCGGATGCGGCAGAATTGCCGGGTCCGCCAGGAGGCCCGCACGATGACGTCCGTATTGCCTGTATTCGAGACCCACGAGGTGGCCAACCAGCCCCCGCCGTTCGGCGGGCGCAATCTGTGGGCCGACGACGTGGCGTTGAGTGAAGCCGTGCAGCGCGAGGGCGGTGCTGCATTCATCGGCCAGCTGCAGGCGTACGGCGCCATCGCGGGCGACACGCTTTACCAGTGGGGCTTTGACGCCAACCGTGACCGGCCACGGCTGCGCACGCATGACGCGCAGGGGCACCGTATCGACACCGTCGAATTCCATCCGGCGTACCACCAACTGATGGAGGCGGCCAAACGACATGGGGTGGCAGGATTATCCTGGCAGCAGGGCGGCCACGGCGCGCACGTGGCCCGCGCCGCACTCAGTTTCCTGCACCACCAGGCCGACGCCGGCACCAGCTGCCCGCTGACCATGACCCATGCCGCAGTGGCGGTACTGCGCCAGGACCCGTTGCTGGCGGAGTGGGCGGAAAAGGCCGCGGCGCCGGTGTACGATCCGCGCGACGTGCCTATGGCCGACAAAGCCGGCATCACCCTGGGCATGGGCATGACCGAGAAGCAGGGCGGCTCGGACGTACGCAGCAACACCACCCGCGCCGAGCTGCGCGAAGACGGCAGCTACGCACTGGTGGGACACAAGTGGTTCTTCTCTGCCCCGATGTCCGATGCGTTCCTGGTGCTGGCGCAGGCGCCGGGTGGACTCACCTGCTTCCTGATGCCGCGCCGGCTGGCCAATGGCAACCGCAACGCGTTCCGCCTGATGCGGCTCAAGGACAAGCTGGGCGACTGGTCCAATGCCTCCAGCGAGATTGAGCTGTGCGGGGCCTGGGCGCGCAGGGTCGGCGCCGAAGGGCGTGGGGTGGCGACGATCATCGGGATGGTGATGATGACGCGGCTGGACTGCATGCTGGGCGCGGCCGCGGAAATGCGCATGGCCTTGGCGCAGGCGCTGCACCACACCCGCCACCGCAGCAGCTTCGGGCGCCGCCTGTGCGAACACCCGTTGATGGCCAACGTGCTGGCCGACCTGGCGATCGAATCCGAGGCAGCCACTACCTTCGCCATGCGCGTGGCCCGCGCGGTGGACCAGGCATCGCAGAATGCGCAGGAAGCCGCGTTTGCGCGTATTGCAACGGCGGTGGGCAAATACTGGATCTGCAAGCGCGCGGCGGTGTTCGTCAACGAGGCACAGGAATGCCTGGGCGGGGCCGGTTACGTGGAAGAGTCCATCCTGCCACGCCTGTACCGGCAGGCACCGTTGAATTCGATCTGGGAGGGGAGCGGCAACATCCAGTGCCTGGATGTGCTCCGGGCGCTGGCGCGTGAGCCGCAGGTGCTGCCGGTGCTGGATGCGGAGCTGGACGCGGTGGCCGGGCGCGATGCCGACTACGACCGCGCATTGGCCTCATTGCGGGGGCTGCTCGCCGCTACGCCATCTGAAGCCCAGGCGCGGGTGGTGACCGAGCGTCTGGCGTTGTTGCTGCAGGCCGCCGTGCTGCTGCGTGCGGGCAGCCCGGTTGCGGCTGCATTCGCGCATTCGCGGCTGGGCGGTGCGCATGGAGCGGCGTTCGGGACGCTGGCGGATGAGGTAGACCTCGGCGCGGTGCTGGCGCGGGCGTTGCCGTAGCGCCGGGCAGGGCCCGGCGCTACGCAACGTCTCAGCGCTTGGCGGCGTCTGCGTTCTGCTTGGCGTCTTCGGCCACGTCGCGCGCCTTGTCAGCCACCTTCTCGGCGGCGTTGGCCGTCGCCTCGCTGGCATGCGCTGCCGCATCGCGCGCGGCAACCTTGGCATCGGCTGCGGCCGCTGCACTGGCGTCGGCGGCACGGTCCAGCGCAGGCTGCACGTCGGCGGCGGCGCGTTCGGAAGCGGCCGCTGCTTCATCGGCGGCATCGCGGGTGGACGCAGCCGCCTTGTCCACGGCGGCACGGGCGGCTTCGCCGGTGCTGTCTGCGGCCTGCGCGGCATCGGCACGCGCCTGTTCGGCTTCCGGGCCCTTGCAGGCCGCCAGGGCCAGCAGCAGCGAGGCGGCCATCAGCGGGGTGGTGATCGAACGAATCTTCATGGCGCTCTCCGTCAGGTCTCAGGGAGGCCGATCGTATTCATCCAGACGTGAAGCCAAAGAAAAAGCCGCTGGCGAACCAGCGGCTTCTTCAGACTTGCTTGAAGAAAGAAGTTATTACTTCTTGGCTTCTTCAGCAGCGTCCTTGGCCTGCTCGGCGGTGGCTTCACCGGCCTTGGCAGCGTCGGCAGCAGCGTCGGCGGTTGCGTCGGTGGCAGCGCCAGCAGCCTGGGCAGCGGCGTCAGCCGAAGCGTCAGCAGCGGTGGTGGCGGTGTCGGCGGCAGCCTGGGCAGCGTCGGCGGTCTGGGCGCCAGCAGCAGCGGCCTGGTCGGCAGCGACCTGGGCGTCGGCAGCAGCTTCGTTGGCCGAAGCGGCGGCGTCAGCAGCCTGCTCCTGCTTCGAGCAGGCGGTCAGAGCCAGGCCCAGGGCCATTGCGATCAGCAGCTTGTTGATGCTCATTTGTGTGAATCCTCGTCGTTAGATTAGGCAACGCGCTATTGCGCGCCCGGCAACATGATGACAAGCCACGTTGGGCTGTCAAGCGATCCCGCATTCAGTTTTGCGAAACGGGTGTTAAAACCAATCAAATCAATTCGATGGCGATGGCCGTTGCTTCCCCGCCACCAATGCACAGTGTAGCAATTCCGCGCTTTGCATCACGCTTGCGCAAGGCATTGACCAGCGTCACCACCAGCCGGGCGCCCGAGGCGCCAATCGGGTGGCCCAGTGCGCAGGCGCCGCCGTTGACGTTGACCTTCGCCGGGTCGAGGCCCAGTTCGCGGATGGGCGCCATGGCGACCACGGCAAATGCCTCGTTGATCTCGAACAGGTCCACCTGGTCCAGGCTCCAGCCGGCCTTGTCCAGCACCTTGTGGATGGCGCCGATCGGGGCCGTGGTGAACCACTCCGGTTCCTGCGAGTGGGTCGCGTGGGCCACGATCCGGGCCAGCGGCTGCACGCCGCGGGCGGCGGCGGCGTCTTCGGCCAGCAGCACCACCGCGGCGGCGCCGTCGGAGATGCTCGACGAGCTGGCCGCGGTGACCGTGCCATCCTTCTTGAAAGCCGGACGCAGGGTCGGGATCTTGGCAACATCCGAACGGCCGGGCTGTTCGTCCTGGGTGTACTCCACCTCGCCCTTGCGACCGGCGACCTTCACGGCGACGATTTCGTCGGCGAAGGCACCGGACGCCTGCGCGGCCTGCGCGCGGCGTACCGATTCGATCGCGTAGGCGTCCTGCTCCTCGCGGCTGAACTGGTACTTGTCCACCGCGCATTCGGCGAATTCGCCCATGGCCTTGCCGTCGTAGGCATTGACCAGGCCGTCGTGAGCCATGTGGTCCACCGCCTGGAAGTTGCCGAAGCGGTTGCCGGTGCGGGAGTTGGGCAGCAGGTGCGGGGCATTGGACATCGACTCCATGCCGCCGGCCACCACGATGCTGGCCGAGCCGGCCTTGATCAGGTCGTGGCCCAGCATGATGGCCTTCATGCCCGACCCGCAGACCTTGTTCAGGGTGGTCGCGCCGGTGGCGTAGGGGATCCCTGCGGCAACCGCAGCCTGGCGGGCCGGGGCCTGGCCCAGGTTGGCCGGCAGCACGCAGCCCATGATCACTTCGGAGACGTCCGCCGCCGGCACGCCGGACTGTTCCAGGGCGGCGGCAATGGCCACGGCACCGAGGGTAGGGGTGGGCACGCCGTTGAACTGGCCGAGGAAGGAGCCGATGGCGGTCCGCTTGGCAGCGGCGATGACAATGTTGGGCATGGCAATCTCGTTATTGCGTGAGCGATTTACGAAAAGGAAACGCTGGGCATGGTATGGCGGCGCGTTTCCCGGCAGACTGCGTGGGGGTGGCCCAGTATAGAGGGTCGGGGTTTGCCACCGGTGCCGGCCGAAACGGCGGGACGCCGCGCGTGGTTTCAATTACGTTTTGGGGAGCAGGGATGAAGCAGGCAATATTCGCCAGGAACATGTTGGCCGGTGCGCTGGCCGTGGCATTGAGCGCTTGTGGGGGCGGCGGCGGTGGCAACACGCGGGGGGACCTTCCGGTGGCGCCGGTTGTTCCGCCGGTCACCCCGCCGGTTGTGACGCCGCCGGTCACGCCACCTCCGGTCAAGCCGACGCAGCCGGCAATCGATGCGCATCTTTCCCTGATCAATGGCAAGGACCGGCAGGGTCTGACCGGCGCGGGGGTCAAGATCGGCGTGGTCGATTCCGGGGTCAACCGGGCTCATCCCACCCTGGCCGGCCGGGTCGTCGCCAGCCACAGCTATGTGAATCCGGGCGCCAACAACCTGGCCGTGGACGACGTGGTCGGGCATGGCACCACGGTGGCGTCGCTGGCCGCGGGCCGCGCCTTCGGCAGCTGGCCAGGTGGCGTTGCCACCGACGCGCAGATCGTGTCGGCGCGCATCATCGCCGACAAGGCTCCGGTCGATGACGGTACCGGCAACGGCAACCAGGTCGATGGCGCGCTCGGTCTCGCCGAGGTGCACCAGGATCTGATCGCCGATGGCGTGAAGGTCATGAACAATTCCTGGGGCGGACTGTACTGGACCAACCCGGCCGCCACCGCCTCCATCGCAGCAGAGTACCGACCCTTCATCACCTCCAACAATGGCCTGGTGGTGTTTGCCACCGGCAACGAAAGCAAGCCGGACCCGTCCAACATGGCCGCGCTGCCGAGTCAGGCCGGTCCGAACGGCTCCCGTCCGGCTGCGGACCTGGAGCGTGGCTGGCTGGCGGTGACCGCGATCAATTCCAGCCAGCCCGACAGCCTGGCGTCCTACGCCAATGCCTGTGGTGTGGCAGCCAGTTATTGCCTGGCCGCGCCAGGCGAAGCGGTGTTCGTCGATCCAAAAAGTACTGCCAGCAGCACGCCCAGCTATCTGTGGGGTGGTGGTACGTCCTATGCGGCGCCCCTCGTTTCCGGCGCGGCCGCGCTGGTCTGGCAGAAATACCCGTATTTCAGCAACGACCAGGTGCGGCAGACCCTGCTTGGCACCGCCACCGACCTGGGCGCGGCCGGGGTGGACAGCGTGTTCGGATACGGCCTGCTCAACGTCGGCAAGGCGATCAACGGCCCTGGCCGGTTTGATTGGGGCGACATGGTGGTGAACGTTCCGGGGTCGTCTTCCCCAAGCGTCTGGAACAACGACATCAGCGGTGCCGGCGGACTGGTGAAGTCCGGCGCGGGTACGCTTGTCCTGGCAGGCAGGAACACCTACACCGGTCAGACCGACATCCGCCAAGGCGCGCTGTCGCTGCGTGGCGGGGCCTCGCTGACGTCCAACGTGCAGGTCCAGGGCGGCGGACTGCAGTTCCGCCCCGGCACCACCCGCATCACCGGCAACGTGGTGAACAACGGCGTGCTTTACCTGTTCGAAGGCGGCATCAATGCGGTCATCGAGGGGAACTACACCAACGAAATCGATGGTTTCTTCAACACCGCACTCGGCGCGCAGGCGCTGCAGGTAACCGGCAAGGCCACGCTCAACGGCGGCGACGTGGTCATCGACCGGGCCGTTGCCGGTTACGTCCCGCAGGACGGTACCCGGCAGGCGCTGATCGTGGCCGGTCAGGGGCTGACGGGTGCCTTCGACAGCTACTCGCATGTCGGCAGCGTGGTGCTGCTGGACGCGACCCTGTCCTACGACGCCAGCACCGCGTGGCTGAACATCAATCGCGTCAATGTCAGCGCGGCGGCGATGTCAGCAGGGCTCAATGCCATCTCGACCGCCTCGGCCCTCCGCGTGGAACAGGCGTTCGACCTGCTCGACACGGGGACCGGCAACGGCGCGCCCGGGTTTGCCGATGCCGCAGGCGATCTGCAGCGGGTACAGGGCCAGGCCGCGCTTGCCGCCAGCCTGGAAAGCCTGTCCGGCAAGGCGCACAGCCTCGCCAATGGCATGACCTTCGACAACCTGGACATGAATCGCCGCGCGCTGTCCACCCGCTTCGATGCCGTGTCCGCCGCGCCGCGCCTTCGCGGCGCGTGGCAGAGTGCCTTGGGCGAAGCCGGTCAGGGCAGCTTTGCCGGCAGTGGCTTCCAGACCCAGGGCTGGATGATGGGCCAGGACATGGCGCTGGGCAGCAACGGCGTCATGGGCTTTGCCTTTGGCGAAACCCGCAGCAACAGCAGCCGCGAGTGGGGCGGCGACAGCGGTCGTGACCGCCAGTCGCAGGCGCAGCTGTACGCGGGCTGGAACAGCGGTGCGGCTTACACGCTGGCGCAGCTGGGCGCCGGCCAGTTCACCCGCGAAATTGACCGGCAGCTGCTGCTGGGCGCGGGGCAGTACGGGGTCAATGCCCGTTACGGCGGCAACTTCAGTACCGCCAGCGTGGAATCGGGCTACCGCTTCGGCGGCGCTGCGGCCTCGTTGACGCCTTACCTGGGAGCGGACTACGCACGCCTGGACAGCGACAGCTTCAGCGAAGACGGCGGTTTTGGCTTCGGCCTTCGCGCCCACAGCCGCGCGTCCAGCCGCAGCCAGGCGCTGGCCGGCCTGCGTGCGGAAACCCGCCTGCGTGGCTGGTCGCTGCGCGGCTACGCCGAATGGCAGCAGACATTGTCCAGCGATGGCCTGGCATTCGATGCCAGCTTCGTTGGCGTGGATGCCTGGGCGCCGGTGGCCGGGCTGCAGCCAGCGCGCTCCGGCGGCCTGTTCGGCCTGTCGGTGCAGTCCTGGCTGACGCGCAACTCGCAGCTCTCGTTCGGCTACGACCAGCGCTTCGGCCCGCGAGGCGACCTGAGCCAGGTCGCGCTGCGGTACGCCGCCGCGTTCTGATCCAGACGCGACAGGCAACAAAAAAGGGCGCGGGATGATCGCGCCCTTTTTCTTCATCTACCCGCTGGCATCAGCCGCCGCGCAGCGTGCCCAGTCGCGGTCGCGCCCGGCCCAGCGGCATCTTCAGCTTGCCGATCGACTGGATGCGGGTTTCGGCGATGCGGTCAGCCGCGCGCTGTGGCG
This sequence comes from Stenotrophomonas sp. 22385, assembly GCF_052045085.1. Classification (NCBI taxonomy): domain Bacteria; kingdom Pseudomonadati; phylum Pseudomonadota; class Gammaproteobacteria; order Lysobacterales; family Lysobacteraceae; genus Stenotrophomonas; species Stenotrophomonas sp. 22385. The sequence continues at coordinate 83,501 of NZ_JBQEOG010000010.1, read as the reverse complement.
CGATGCCTTCCTGCTGGGACAGCGCGAAGACGCGGCCCAGGTTGTGATAGATGCTGCGGATCAGGCGCATCGCACGCTCGCGGTTGTAACCGTCGATTTCCAGCGATACGTTCATGACCCCGCCTGCGTTGACCGCGTAGTCCGGAGCGTAGAGGATGCCGCGCGCGTGCAGCTCATCGCCGATTTCTGGAGTGGAAAGCTGGTTGTTGGCCGTGCCGCAGACGATCCTGCACTTCAGGCGCGGCACGGTCTGCGCATTGATCGCGCCTTCCAGCGCGCACGGCGCGAATACATCGGCGTTGACATCGTAGATGTCATCGGGCTTGACCGCCTCGGCGCCGTACTCGGTCACCGCACGTTCGACCAGGGCAGCGTCGAGGTCGGTGACAAACAGCTTGGCGCCACGATCCCGCAACAGCTTGACCAGTTCCATGCCGATGTGGCCAAGGCCCTGCACCGCGATGCTCACCTTGCCTACTTCCTCGTGTCCCAGCTTGTGCTGCATGGCCGCCATGAGCGCCTGCAGCGCGCCATAGGCGGTGAACGGGGCAGGATCGCCCGAGCCGCCGTGTACCTGGTGTACGCCGGTGACGTACTCGCTTTCGAGGTAGATGTTCTCCATGTCATTGACATCGGTGCCGACATCCTCGGCGGTGATGTAGCGCCCGCCCAGCGAATCCACGTAACGGCCGAAGGCGCGGAACAACACCTCGGTCTTGTCCCTGCGCGGGTCACCGATGATCACCGCCTTGCCGCCGCCGACATTCAAGCCCGCCAGCGCGTTCTTGTAGGTCATCGTGCGGCTGAGCCGCAGGGCGTCGGCCAGCGCGTCGTCGGTGCTGGCATACGGGCGCATGCGCACGCCGCCGAGCGCCGGGCCCAGCGTGGTGTTGTGAATGGCGATGATGGCCCTCAGACCGGCATCGCGGCTGTGGCAGAACACCACCTGTTCATGGCCGGACGTTTCGAGGGTTTCAAATAACATGGTGACTCCGATGGTGCGAACGGCGGCAAACGCCGGCGAACTTACCAGCAAAAAGAGGGGTGCAAAATAAAAAAAGCGACGTCGTCGGTTCGGCAGGACGGGTCGCGCGGCGCCATTCTAGTGCATTCCGCCGGACGGTGTTGTCAGGGCCGGGTGACCATGACGCGCTAAAGTTGGCCCGTTCCGGGCCGATGCCGTGGCAACGGTGCGCGGTACCGGCAAGCCAGGACGGAACAGGTGGGTGGAGTGGCGACAATGTGGCTGTGGGGCCGCACCAGCAGGGGCGCGGCCCGATGATGGCGATCCTGGCCGGCGCGGCGGGTGTGCTGATCCTGGCGTTTCTGGGCTGGGGACTGTATCGCCGCCCGGCGGGGGCGGGGGCGGCGCAGCCGGTGCCGGGTGCCGCCGGCAGCCGCAGCCGGGCGCAGCCGCAGGCTGCTTCGCCCGCGCCACCGAACGGCGATGGGGGGGAGGTGCTCCAGGCAGGCCTGCATGCGCTGGCGCTGCTGCCGGGCGCCGGCACCGCGCGGGCAACGGGCGTGCAGGACACGGCCCTGCTGGCGGCGGTGACCGCCGCGCTGGACGCGCAGGACTGGTCGGCCCGGCACCTGCCACGCCGGCCGCAGCTCCTGCCGCAGTTGATCCAGACGGTCAACGACAGTGATGCGTCGGCACGCAGCATGGCCTCGATCATTGGCCAGGACGCGGTGTTGACCGGTAACCTGCTGCGCATCGCCAACAGCCCGGTGTACCGGCTGCAGGCCAAGCCGGTGGACAGCCTGCAGCGCGCGGTCACGCTGGTGGGGACCGATGGCATCCGCCAGATCATCAGTGCGGTGCTGGTGCAGCCCGTCATGCAACTGCACAGCGACGCCTTTCCGCAGTTCGGTACCGTGGTCTGGGAGCATGCGTTGCTGGCCTCGCGGGCCGCAGCCGATCACGCCCGCCTGGTGACCCATGAGGACGGATTTGCCGCGCAGTGGATGGGGCTCACCCAGGGCCTGGGCGCGGCCCTGGTGATGCGGCACCTGCTTGACGTGGCCCGCGACCAGGGTGCAGCGCCATCGCCGCCGTTGGCCAGCGCGCTGCTGGATGCGTGGACGCTGCCGGTGGCCAGCCGCATCGCGGCCGCCTGGGAGCTTCCCACGTCGGTGCACGAGGCGCTGCTCCGCGATGCAGACGCCCCCGGCGGTGGACTGGCCGCCAGCCTGCACTTCGCCCGCGCAGCGGCATCGGCCAGCCTGCTGTGCCGGCATGGCCGGATCAGCCAGGCCCAGGCGCTGGCACTGCTGGAGCAGTTGCAGGACACACCCGCGCATGCGCTGCAGTGGATCTGGCGGCGTCTGCATGGGCGCGCCGTGGAAACGCTGGAGGCTGACGAACCGGCCGATGCGTAGAGCCACCGCTTGCGCGGCTGCTTCTAGAGCTGTGATTCCAACGGCAACCAACTGATGACGCGCGCGCTGGCGCGCTGCCAGAATGAGGTGTCGGGCTCTTTGTCCAGCAATGCCGGCGGCTGCTCCGCCCGGTCCAGCCAGCGCACCTGGTCGTCCTGTCCAAGCGTCACCCAGTAGCTCTGCTTTGGATCGGCCAGGCGCAGGTATTCGGCGCGCAGTTGCGCGGCCAGTTCCCGATCATCGAACAGCACGCCCATCTCGGTGTTGAGATACGCAGAACGGGGGTCCAGGTTGAACGAGCCGACGAAACCGCGCTGGTCATCGATCAGGAACGCCTTGGTGTGCAGGCTGGCGCCACTGCTGCCGAACAGGCCACCGCTGCCACCGCCCGCGCCGCGCGAGCGCAGCTCATACAGGTGCACGCCATCGCGCAGCAGGGGAGCGCGGTAATGCATGTAGCCGCTGTGCACGGCGGCCACGTCATTGGCGGCCAGCGAGTTGGTGACTACGCCCACGTAGGCGCCACGCTCCACCATCGCAGCCATTCCGCGCGTGCCTTCCTCGCCCGGCACGAAGTAGGGCGAGATCAACAGTGCTTTACGGCGCGTGGCTTCAAGCTCGCGTACCAGCCGGGTGACCAGCCAGTTGGCGGGGTCGTCGCGGCGGTGCTTCATCGCCGGATCGGACACGATCTCGACGCGTGGCGACCAGTGCAGGGCTACCGCATCGGTGTAGAACGAACGCGCCGCGGGCGAACGCTCGACGCGCTCCAGGTAGGGTCTGGCGGCTTCCAGCTTGGCTTCGTGCGCCGATTCAAGCATCAGCAGGCGCAGCTGGGCCGGGGTGTGGAAGGCCAGCGCGGCCACGGGTACTGCCGCTTCGCTGTTCCAGTATGCATCGAAGATCGTGTTGGCCTGATCAACGGCTTCGCCGGCCACGATCAGGTCCAGGTCGCGGAAGTTCACATCGCTGCGGGCACTGAAGTACTCCTCGCCGATGTTGCGTCCGCCCACGATGGCGACCCGTCCATCGGCTATCCACTGCTTGTTGTGCATGCGGTGGTTGACGCTGAAGAAACGCTGCACCATCTCCACCAGCCGCCACAAGCCGTCGCGGTTGCGGAACGGGTTGTAGAGGCGGATTTCGATGTTGGGGTGCTCATCGAGCGCCATCATCAGGGCATCCTTGTCCTGCGCGTTCATGTCATCCAGCAGCAGACGCACGCGCACGCCGCGCTCGGCCGCCTGGTACAGCTCCTGCGCCATCAGGTGGCCGATCAGGTCGTCCTTCCAGATGTAGTACTGCAGGTCCAGGCTGCGCGCGGCATTCCGGGTGATCACCGCGCGGGCGGCATACGCATCCAGGCCCTCGGACAGGAAGGCAACGCCGGACTGGTCGGGATGCCCAGCCTGCAGGCGCACCACCTCCCGGTCGATCGCACTCTGCGCTGGTTGCAGGGGCAGCACGCTGCTGTGCGGCCCCATGGCCTTGGGGGTGAGATGGTCGCCCAGCAGCAGCCCGCTGAGAACCAGCAGGACCATGATCGCCAGCAGGATGCCCGTGCCCCGCACCAGGCGCCGCCAGAAGGATTTTTGCTTGGTCATGCCGCGATCCTAAGCCGGCCGCGCGTGCACCGCGAGTGCAGGGGCCGCGTGCGGATCAGAAGCGTTCGTCCGGGGCAAGGTAGCGCCACTGGCCCGGGGAAAGCTTGCCCATCGCCACCCGGCCGATGCGCAGGCGGCGCACGCTCACGGCCTCCAGCCCAACCTGCCGGCACATGTCGCGCAGCTGGCCGGGGACCACCGGCTTGATCGCGAAGCGCAGCCGGGTTTCGTTCTGCCAGCTGACCTTGCACGGGGGCAGCGGCCAATTACGGAAGCTCAGGCCGTGGGCCAGCCGCTGCATCCCATACGGCACCAGCTCGCCGCTGACCTCGACCAGGTATTCCTGTTCCAGCGTCGCGCCACGGTCCTTCAGATGCGACACCACCCGGCCGTCCTGGCTGACCACCACCAGGCCGCTGTCTTCGTCGGCCAGCGGCATCACCAGCTGCAGCGCGTGGAAGTGCCGCTGCAGCAGGGCCACGCCGGTGGCATCCAGTTCGCTGCGGCTGTCAGGGGTCACCAGCGCACAGAGTTCATCGGCACGCATGCCGGCCGGCTTGTGCAGCAGCATGCTGACCGTCTCGGCGCGGGTGGCCTCGGCGTTGTCGCGCAGTACCACCTCCTCATCGGTGACCATGGCCTGTGGTTGCTCGACCACCACGCCATTGACGGTGACCCAGCCCCCCTCGATGTAGCGCTGGGCGTCGCCCCGGGAGCAGCCGATCAGGCGGGTCAGGCGTTTGTCGAGTCGGATCGGATCGGTCATCAGGCAGGCAGCACAAAGCGGGACGCGGGCGGGGAGTGTACTGGCTCGGGGCCGGGCCTGCGCGTGACGGGGCCGCGAGCGCGTCAGCCGCTTGCCCGTTCCAGGTGGGTCAGGTACAGGCGCAGGTCGAACTCCAGCTGATGGTAGTCCGCTTCCATGTGCGTGCACAGCTGGTAGAACGCCTTGTTGTGGTCCGATTCCTTCAGGTGCGCCAGTTCGTGCACCACGATCATCTTCAGGAACGGCGCCGGCGCCTCGCGGAACACGCTGGCGATGCGGATCTCGCGGCTGGCCTTGAGCCGACTGCCCTGCACCCGCGACACGGTCGTATGCGTGCCCAGCGCATGCTTGAGCACCTGCAGCCGGCTGTCATAGATCACCTTGGACAGCGGCACTGACTGGCGCAGATAGCGCTCCTTCAGCGCCTGGGTGTAGTCGTACAACTGACGGTCGTTGCGCACCGTGTGCAGCTCGGCGTAGCGGCGTTGCAGCCAAGGTCCCAGGCGGTCGGCAGCGATCAGCTCGCGCACCTGCTGCTGCAGCGCGTCGGGGTAGCCGGCGAGGTACTTCAGGGCAGTCATGCGGCGGTTGGGGAGCAGCGGTGGGGGCAGTATGATGGCCCCTGGAATCCCGCACCAACAGATGCAAAGGCAATGGCGAAGGCAAATCCCCTGCAGGAACAGCTGCTCAAGGCCGGGCTGGTCAAAAAGTCCCAGGTGTCCCAGGCCGCGCGAGAACAGGTGAAGGCCCGCCACGGCAAGGCCCCGGTGGCGCCCACCGACAGCCAGCGCGAGGCCGAGCGCCTGCGGGCGGAAAAAGCCGAGCGCGACCGCGCGCTGGAAGCCGAGCGCAAGGAAAAGAACCGCCTGCAGGAGCTGCAGGCCCAGGTGCGCCAGATCATCGACAGCAACCGGGTCAAGCGCGAAGGCGAAAGCGAGTACCGCTTCAACGACGGCACCCTGATCCGCACGATGCTGGTCAACGAGATGCTGCGCCGCCAACTGGCCGTGGGCAGCCTGGTGATCGTGCGGCTGGGTGAGGGCTTCGAGCTGGTACCGCGTGCGGCCGCCGACAAGATCCGTGAACGCGATCCGGCCGTGATCGTGCTCGATAACGGCAAGGATCGCGCTGCGTCCGCCGAGCCCAGTACCGGCAATGCCGAGGACGATGCCTACTATGCGCAGTTCCAGGTGCCCGACGACCTGATCTGGTGATGCCGGGCTGAACGGTTCACCGCAGGCGGCGGGTGTTCAGCCCGCCGTAAACCGGCGTCGCCCGGCCGGATCTATGCTGGTGGTCCGGCAACGGCATGGGAGATGCGGCATGGCCACAGGTTGGGCAGGCGACGGCGCCGTCCAGGACCAGATCGATGCGACCGTCGATGACGCCATCCAGCGCGCCCGCGCGCAGCTGCGCCAAGGTCCGGGTCTCACCCATTGCGAGGAATGCGGAGCACCGATTCCGGAGGCGCGCCGCCGTGCCGTGCCTGGGGTCCGCCTGTGCGTGCGCTGCCAGGAAGCCGAAGACGCTGCACACCAGGAGGCCGGCACCTACAACCGGCGCGGCAGCAAGGACAGTCAGCTGCGCTGACGGTTCATCCGCAACGACGAACGGTCATCGCCTGTCGGGGGATCAACCGTCGCCCTGGATGCCGCCCGGTGCCTGCGAAGGGTCGCGCCAGCGGCGCACCGTGCGCTGGAAGAACATGTTGTTTGGAATCTGCAGCACCGTGCCCTCGTGGCCACCGTTGTGTTCCTGCAGCGTGGTGTAGATCAGGTTGACGTCGATCACACGCCCTTTCAGTCCAGGCTTCTCGCCGTTCTCCAGCACTTCGATGTAATCGTGCAGCCGGAACGGCCGGGTGGTGAAGATCAGCAGCGTGCAGAAGATGTTGGACAATACGCTCCATGCGGCGAAGAACGCCACTGCGCCCACGGCGGCAAAGCCGGTGAAGGCCGTCCACAGCACGCTGGCCTGCACGCCGATGATCTGCAGCACCACCAGCAGCACGGCGAAATAGACCACGAAGCTGAACACCCGGCGGGCACCCATGATCATTTCCGGCGGCAGCGTGTAGTGCTCGCCGACGCGGCGCAGCAGCCGGCGTGCGACCAGGCGCAGCAGCCAGGCCACCAGCAGGGTCAGCAGGATCTGCAGGGCAGGGACCCCGTAATGCAACCACTCATGGGTCCAGGCGGGCAGAGGCTCTTTCATGGAATACGCGGTTCCTTGCAGCGGTGATCTCGGGGAAGCGCAGTTTACCGTGCGGGTTTAAACCTTTTCGAACGCCGCCGCATCCAAGGGATATGCTCGATACGACCATGTCCGCCCTCCGCACCGCCAACGACGCCGACACCCGCGACGAGTCAGCGTGGGTGCGGGCGGCGGTGGCCGGCGACACCGCCGCCTACGAGCGCATCTACCACCGGCACGCGCCGCGCCTGTATGCGGTGTTGTGGCGGCTGTGCGGCGGTCATGCGGCGCGTGCCGAGGATGCGCTCCAGGAAGCGTTCCTGCAGGCCTGGCGCGCACTGCCCGGGTTCCGCTTCGACAGCAGCCTGGGTACCTGGCTGCACCGGCTGGGGGTGAATGCGGCACTGATGGAGCTTCGCGCCAATGCCGCCCGCGACGCGCGCGACAGCGGCGAAGAAGGTTGGGACCTTCTGGCGGCAGTGCCGGCAGTGGATCGCTGCGCGGGGACCAGCCTGGACCTGGAGCGCGCGCTGGAGACCCTGCCGCCGCGCGCCCGGGCGGTGCTGGTGCTGCACGACATCGAAGGATGGAAACACCAGGAGATTGCCGACCAGCTGCAGATGGCGGTGGGCAGTTCCAAGGCACAGTTGCACCGCGCGCGCGGCCTGTTGCGCGCGCGTCTGGGAGAACCGGCATGAACGACAACCACGACCTCGATTCCGATCTGCAGTCGCGACTGCGCGCGCTGCCTGCCGAACGATTGCCGCCCGCGGATGCCTGGCAGCGGATCGCTGCGCAGCTTCCGCCGCGCGTGGCTGCGCTGCCAGCCTCTGCGCCGGCTGCGCGCGCGCACCGTTGGTCGCTGCGGGTCGGCCTGGGCCTGGCCGCCGCGCTGACGCTGCTGGCCGTGGTGCCCACCTCCACGCCGCCTGCGCCGCGCGCATCGCCCCTGCAGCGGCAGGCCGACGTGATCGCCGCCGAATACCAGCAGGCGATGGCCACGCTGCCCGAGGTGCCGATCGGCGCGGACTGGCAGCCCGCACTGCATGAGCTGGATACCAGTGCCGTTTACATCCGCGCGGCCATCGCCGAAAACCCGCGCTCGGGTTACCTGCTTGCCCAACTGCAGCGCACTTACGCGCTGCGTCTTGAACTTACCCAGCAGGCCGTCACCGCCGCTGGCCTGCCATCCTGAAGGAGAGTTCCATGCGAAATACCCTGCGTTTCACCGCTGCCCTGGCACTGCTGCTGCCATTGGCCGCGCAGGCCGCCACCCGCGTCGACGAGCGCCATCCGCTGGCGGCGGGCGGGCGCGTTGAAGTCAGCAATATCGCCGGCAAGGTCACCGTGCGCGGGTGGGATCGCAATGAAGTGGCGTTGACCGGGAGCATGGCCGATGGCCTGCGCCTGCAGCAGGACAAGAGCACCAACCGGGTGCGTTGGGAGGTGATCTACCCGCGCAATGGCAACAATGGCAGCGCCACGCTGGAACTGCGCGTGCCCCGCTCGGTGGAAGTGCAGCTGGGCTCGGTCAGCGCCGACATCGACGTGGCCGAGGTGGACCTGCGCCGGCTGCAGGCCAACGCGGTGAGCGGCGATATCTCGGCGGCCGGTCGCACTGCCGAAGCCAGCCTCAGTACCGTCAGCGGCGACATCCGCGCACAGGTACAGAGCCAGCGCATGGCGCTGCGAGCGGTCAGCGGCTCGATCCAGGCCGGCGGCGGCATAGCCGGTGAGGTGTCGGCGGAGACAGTGTCGGGCAGCATCCGCCTGGACACAGCGCAGGTGCAGCGCCTGGCCGCCGAAGCAGTGTCGGGCAGCCTCACGGTTGCATCGTCCGGCCTGGCGCCGGGCGGCAAGGTGACATTGCAGACGGTGAGTGGGTCGATCGCATTGCGTTTGCCGGCCAAGGTATCGGCGCGGCTGGCAGTGAAGACCTTCAGTGGCGACATCCAGTCCGATGCCGGCCAGGTAGAACGGCCGCGTTACGGGCCGGGTCGCAGCCTGGACACACGCCTGGGGGGCGGCGACGGCGATATTTCGATCAATGCCCATTCGGGCAACGTGCGGGTGTCTCTGGGCGGCCGCTGAGTGCGGCCCCCGCACCGGCCTGGGGCCGGTGCGGACGGCAGCGGCGTCAGCCGGCCTTTTTCAGCGCCAGGGTATTGCCGAGTACTTCGATCTTGCCGCCGCTCTTGCGGAATGCAGCCAGATCGGCAGCGATGCTGGCGCTGCTCAGTGCGGTATTGGAACCCTGCTTGCGGTCAACGCGAACGGTGTTGCCTGCCTTGGGGGAGGTCTTTGGCGAACGGGCCATGGATGCTCCTGTCATGGGTGTAACGTGGAAAAAATCGTCGACGCATCATGCTGTTGTCGACGGTAGTCCTGCCGCACGCTGCGGCAGTCATCGCCGCCCATCGCAAACTGGCGGCAGATCGCAGGGCGCTGCGAATAAATCGTGCAGCGCAGGTGATAGGGGTCGATCGCGGCGCACCAACCCTCGTCGTTGCGCGCCATCACGGTGCGGCCCGCTTCGTCGGTATCCAGCAGGTAGCCGGGTACCGCATCGTCGGGCATGACAGTGACCGACAGCCGGCAGCAGACCGCGTCGCAGCGGCGGCAGTCGATGGGGTCGGGCTTGGCGATTTCGCCCAATCGAATCTCTCTTGGCGGCTCAGGGATGCTGCGTGCTGGGAACGAGCCGGATCACAGCGATAGACGATCCCAGCGCCACGGACGGATCCGGACGGCGGCGGTATCGGTGAGGATGATGGCCTCGAAGAGGCTGGGTACGACATGCGCATTGCGCATCAACGCGGAAAGATGATAGCGCTTTCGGCGTAACGTTTTGTTAATACCAAGGTTCCACGGGCTGAATCCCTTGCGCCGCAAGGACTTCGGGATTACGGACTCAGCCTGCGGCGGCCAGGGCCAGGCCGTGCACCACGCCGAACGATGGGTTGCCGCGCACCAGCGTGGCGCCGGGGAAGGCAGCCGCCACCGCCGCCTGCAGATAGCCGGCGCGCGACATGCCGCCGGTGAGGAAGATCGCCGCCGGATCGCGCCCGATATCGGCGCGGACCTGTTCCAGCAATCCGGTCAGCTCGCCCAGATAGCTGCCGGCGGCGGCTTCCAGGCGGGACGGGTCAACGTCCACGCCGAGGTCGCGTTCAATGAAGTCCAGTGCGCTTGCATGGGTGGGTGCGCTGCTCAGGGCGATCTTGCAGCGCTCCACCTCGCGGTACAGGCGCGCGGTGTTGCCGGTGTCCTGCAGGGCCTGCAGGCGCTTGCCCCATGGCGCCTCGGCCTCACGGTAGTTGTGCTGGCGGAAATCGCGCTGGCGGGTCATGTCCTGCACCATCGCCGCCTCTACGTAATGGTGTGCCGGCACGCGACTGTGGCCGCGACCGAACAGCGGCATGTACGCGCCCAGGCTCAAGGCGAGGTCGATATCGGTACCGCCGCGCGCGATACCCCAGGCGCGATGGATTTTCGGAGCCTGTACCCCGCCGACCCGCGCATGGGCGACATCGGTGGTGCCGCCGCCGATGTCGACCACCACCGCGTCGTGTTCCTGTGCGCTTTCAGCGTGGTAATGCATCGCTGCGGCGGCGGGCTCCTCAAGGAAATCGACGCTGTCGAAGCCTGCCGCGATGGCGGCGGTATGCAGGATGTCCAGCGCCTGGTCGTTGCCGGCCGCGCCGATTGAGCTGCGGAACTGCACCGGGCGGCCCAGCGTGGGGGGGGGGGGGGGGAGGGGGAGGGGGGGAGAGGGGGGGGAGAGGAGG
>NZ_JBQEOG010000010.1:0-72758 GCF_052045085.1 Stenotrophomonas sp. 22385 | reverse complement strand
CACTTTGCCCCCCATCGTTTCTTTCCCCCCCCCCACGTCGAGCTGGCGCGAGGCGGTCAACCGGATGTGCTCCAGGATATGCGTGGCGATGCCGGTGATGGTCTGGCGTGCGCGCGGGTGCAGGTTGTAGCCGAGCATCGATTTCGGGCTCTGTACCAGGTTGCCTTCGTTCTCCTCGAAGTAGGCTTCCAGCGCCTCGTCGCCGTAGACCGCGTTCTGCAGCAGCCTGGTCGAACTGAGTGGCGCGCGCATCTGCTCTTCCATCCACTGCCGGCGCACTACGCGCAGGGCCTCGCGGCGCAGCGCGTCCGGCGCGCGCTCCTGTCCGGCAGCACGGGCATCGCGCGCGGCGGCGTCGATCAATCGAGCCAGTTCGTGCTCCAGCGCCGGGGTCAATTCGAAGTCGTTCGGATCACGCATCACTTCCGGGAAGTACACCGTGGTGCGGAACTGTTCGGCGTCACCAAACCGGATCGGTACGACCCGGCCGTCCACTACGGCGGCGGCGGCGGAGTTGCTGGTGCCAAAGTCGATGCCGATTTTCATGCGGGGCCGGGCCGGAGGTCAGGGGGCGCGCACTGTGCGGCAAGCGCGCCGCCGGTGCAAGGCCTGCCCGGGCCGGGCGGTTACAATGGGGGTTGTTCCGAACCTGAAGGCTTCACCATGTCCGCCGCACCCGCCTGCCCGCAATGCACCCTGGAAAACACCTATGCCGATGGCGCGCTGTGGATCTGCGCCGACTGCGGCCATGAGTGGGCGGCCGGCGATGAAGGCGGCCAGGGCTTGGTCGTGCGTGACAGCAACGGCAACACGCTGGCCAGCGGCGACACGGTCACCGTGATCAAGGACCTGAAGGTCAAGGGCTCGTCGATCCCGCTCAAGCAGGGCACCGTGATCCGCAACATCCGCCTGGTCGAAGACGATGCCGAGCACATCGAAGGCAACTCGGACAAGATCAAGGGCCTGGTCCTGAAGACCTGTTTTTTGAAGAAGGCGTAAACGCCTGCGTGCGTGGTTGCCGGCCAACGGCCGGCGCTACCGTTGGCCACCCTGAAGCTTCAATTGGTTGTTCGTTGCCGCCATTTCTGCAGGCTGTCCAGCTTGGCCTGGTAGGTCGCCCGCAGCACGTCGGCATCTTCACCGGCCAGGTCGCGGGCGCGCAGCATTTCCAGTGACGCGCGGCGGGTGTCGCCGGCCAGGAAGTAGGCGCGCGCCAGCCCGAAATGGAACTGGTGCGCGCTGCTGTAGAGGCGCACCGCCCGCTGGTAGTACTCGATGGCCTGCGCATAGTCGTGGCGCTGTTCGGCTTCGTTGCCGAAGCGGAACTGCGCGAACGGATCGCTTTTCTGCACCTGTTCCAGCCGCTTGGCCAGCACGTCAGCCCGGCGCGCATCGCCCAACCTGCGATACAACGCGCTGGCGTTGGTCAGCGCCGCTGCATGCCGCGGTTGCAGCTGAAGGGCCTGTTCGTAATCCTTCCGGGCCTGGTCCAGGCGACCTTCGCGGGTATCGAGCACACCCAGGTTGTTCCAGCCGGCAGGGAAGGCCGGTGCCACCGCCAGCGCAGCATCCAGGTAGACGCGCGCCTGCGCGGTGTCCCCCCCGGCCATATGCTCGGCGCCGCGGTTGTTGTAGAAGTGCGCCATGGCGCGCTCTTCGGTGATGGGGCGCGGCCCGTAGCGGTCATAGAGCACGTTGCGGTCCAGGTCGACCACGGCGGTGCGTCCGTTGAGGTTGAGCCCCACGTTGACGTGGCCCACGTTGTAGATCACGCCCTGGTCCTGGTGCCAGGTGACCACCTGCGCCACCTCCTGCACCCGGGCATCGATGCCCGCCGCGCGCGCCAGGGTGACAAACATCAGGGTGAAGGACAGGCAGTTGGCGCGGTGGGTCTTCCACGTCTCGGCCAGGGTGTGGGTGGCGTACGGGTCGTACTCCAGGTGCATGGCATCTTCGTCGAAGATCAGGTGCACAAGCCGCACCAGCCGCTGCTCGCGCGAGCCGACCGGGGCGATCACCCTCTCCTGCAGCAGCGCGCGCAGATCCGGCGGTATGGCCAGGATCTGCTCGGGGGAGGGAATGGGCTCGACTGCCGGGACCTGCGCGGCAGCGCCTGCCGGCGGCGCGGCCAGCGCAGGAAGCGATGCGGCAGCCAGCAGGCCCAGCAGGGCAAGGGATTTCCAGCCGTTCATCGCGTCACCTCGCAGGCATGACGAAGCTGTCGTGCCTCCAGTCTAGGCCAGCGCCCGGCGACCGGCGCACCGCTTGTCGGCGTGGCGTGCCATCCACAGCGGATGTGGACCAGCCGCGGGTAAACCTGTGGGTAACCGTGCACAGCCCCCGCCGCGCGGGGGACTGCAGCCGGTGGTGAAAGATTCGCCGCTGCTTGCCATTCGCCATGGGGCCGGCCAATGATGCCGCCATGACCTTTTCCCCGCTCTCATTGCCGGCGGCCATGCAGGCCGACCTGGAAGCCGCCTACGCCACGCCCCCGCGGGCCTATCACGGCTACCCGCACGTGCGCGCGGTGCTGGTGCACTGCCAGGCGGTGGCGGACGGCCCGGGTTGGGTGCACCCGCGCGAAGTGCAGCTGGCCGCGCTGTACCACGATGCGATCTACGAGGCCGGGCGCAACGACAACGAAGCGCGCTCGGCGGCGTTGGCGCGTGCGCAGGTGGAGCGTTGGCTGCCGGGCGCCGGCGTGGACGTGTCCAGGATCGAACAGCTGATCCTGTTGACCGCACGCCACGGCACCCTGGCCGCCAGCGATGTGGACCCCGAGGCAGCTTTGTTCCTGGACTGCGACATGGCCATCCTGGGCGCGCCGGCCGAGGTCTTCGATGCCTACGACCGCGGCATCGCCGAGGAATACGCCGGCCATGTACCAGGCTTCCTGTTCCGGCTCAACCGGCGGCGGTTCCTCAAGCACCTGCTGCGCAGTCCGCGCATCTTCCTCAGTGATTTCTTCCATCAGCGCCTGGATGCTGCGGCACGGGCCAACCTGCGACGTCGACTTGGGCACTGACACGGGTCGATTACACTGCAGAGGTTGACCGCCGTCCCTCACGCCATGCCCGTTCTCCTCCCGTCCGCCACGCCTGATCCCGATCCGCGCCCGCAACCGCCGGAACAACCCGGCCCCAACGAGTGCTGCGGCAGCGGGTGCCCGTTGTGTGTTCTTGATCTGTACAGCGACGAGCTGCAGCGCTATCGCGCGGCCTTGTCCGCCTGGCGGCTGCGTCATCCCGATGCCGAGCCCTGAACCCTGCCCGCGATGAAGCTTCCTGCCCACGCTCATGTGGCCCGCCTGGCACTGCTGGCGCTGGCCGGGTTCGTGCTCACTGCCTTGTGGACGCAATGGGCTCGCCAGGACCTGGACTGGGTGCAGGCGACGTTGAGCCTGTATCTGCATGGTCCCTGGGGCCTGGCGTTGCGGACGGCGTACTGCGTGCTGGCCGTGGCGATCATGCTGCTGGCCTGGTCGTTGCATGCCGCCAGCCGCTCGCCCCGGCGCAGTGCGGCAGCGCCCCTGCTGTTCTGCGTGGCGGGACTGGGCCTGATGGGTGTGGCCATCGGCGACAGCTGGTTGCCTGAGCTGGCACCGCTGCTGGCGCCATTGGTCCATGGCCTGGCGGCCAATACGGCGTTCCTGTGCGTGAGTGTGGCGATGCTGCTGCAGAGCTGGTACCTGCGTGCCGATCCGCAGTGGACGCGCTGGGCCAGCGCAGCGTGGTGGTGGGCCTGGCTGTGTTTCGCGTTGCTGTGGCTGCACGTGCTGTGGCGCGGCCCGCCGCGCGGGGCCGGGCAGAAGCTGGTCATCGCCGCCGTGGTGCTGTGGCTGGTCGTCGCCGCGCTGCAGCTGTGGCGACATGCACGATGTGAGAATGCTGCCCGTCCGGACTAGGTGCTGCGGCCAGCCTGTGTACATGCCGTTGGCCGTGGACAGGCGTATCGTTGATCCACTTTTCCAGGATGCGTGACGATGCGGCGAGCCAGTGTGGGCAGGGGACTGGGCGTGGTGCTGGGCCTGGTGTCGATGATTGGGGCCGCCGCGGCCCCGGCGGCGCCGCAGCAGGTCAGCCACGGGCGCTTCAACGACGTCCCGATCCACGCGCCGGAAGGCCGCCCGCAACGCGTGGTGGTCTGGTTCGATGGCGGCAGTGAACCCCAGCGCACGCGCGAGCGCATCGAGGCCCTGCGTGCGCAGGGCGCCCTGGTGGCCCAGGTCGATGTGGCCCGGCTGCGCAAGGGACTGGCGCGCGAAGGCGGCGGGACCTGCAGCTTTGGCGCGGGCGACGTGGAGAATTTCTCGCGCTGGTTCCAGGCGTACCTGCACGTGCCGGGCTACCACCTGCCGCTGATCGGCGGCGATGGCAGCGGCGCCGAGCTGGCCTATGCGGTAGCGGCACAAGCGGATGCCCAGGTCTTTGCCGGCCTGGTCACCACCGGCTTCTGCCCCGACCAGGCGCGCGAGCGCGCGGTGTGCGGCGCCGGTGTCAGCCATGGCCGCCTGCAGCCGGCGGAGCTGGCGTTTCCGTGGTTGAACGCCGCAGGTGACCGCAGGTGCGCGGCAGGTGACGCCACCGCGTTCGTGCACAAGGTGGAGATGGGGCGGCAGTTCCAACGTACCGGGCGTGGCGATGACCTGCCAGGTCTGCTCGCCGCTGCGCAGGTCATCGGCGCGCAGAAGGGCGTCAGCCTGGCGCCGCCGCCAGATGACCTGGAGGGGCTGCCGGTGGTGGAAGTGCCGGCGCGGAAAGCAGGCGATACGCTGGCCATCTTCGTCTCCGGCGACGGCGGCTGGGCCGGTCTGGACAAGGATGTGGCCGCCGCGCTGAGCGAAAGCGGCATTTCGGTGGTCGGCCTGGATTCGCTGCGCTACTTCTGGACCGAGCGCACGCCGGAAGGCTTTGCCCGTGACCTGGAACGCATCGCGCGGCATTACGGTAACCAGTGGCAGCGCAAGCGGCTGTTGCTGGTCGGCTTCTCGCAGGGCGCTGACGTGCTGCCGGCCGCGATCAACCAGCTGGATCTGGCCACGCGCGGGTCCATCGCCCTGATTGGACTGATGTCGGTGGGGCACAAGGCCGATTACGAGTTCCATGTCAGCAACTGGCTGGGCGGTGGCGGTGGCGGTCTGCCGATTGCGCCGGAAATCGCCCGTCTGCCGGCCGGGCGCACGCTATGCCTGTACGGTGAACAGGATGACGACGCCTTGTGCCCAGAGCTGCCCAGCAACGGGGTCACGGTGCTCGCCCTGCCCGGCGATCACCACTTCAAGGGCGATTACGACCTGCTGGCGAAGTCGTTGCTGGAGCATCTGCCGGCCTCGCCCCGGACGCCCTGATGGGCCGGAACGCCGACATCGAGGCACAGCTGTTCCAGTTGTTGAGGGCTGATGGTGCCACCGCGCGCGACGCGCCCGCCTCGGCTGCGCAGCGGATGGCCGACGCCCTGGCGATGCAGCAGGCGGGGGACCGCGCCGACGCCGCAGGCCGGCTGTTCTGCGCAGCCCTGCTTGAGACACTGGCGTGGCTGGTCAAGGAACACGATGTCGAGTTGCGCAGGGCGATGGCCTGGCAGCGATCGGCCGAGGTGCGCCGCTATACCCAGCTGCTTGACGGTACGCCGTACGCGGCAGCGCGACGCGCGGCAAAGAAACTGGCCGATGTGGCCTACCCGGCCCGGATCGAACGCGAACCGGATCCGGACCGGCAGCAGCGGCTTGTGGCCCTGGCCAGCGCGGTCAACGACGCACGTGGAGGAGCGGGCACCTGGGCACAGGTGCTGGCGCGCGCGGCGGCACTGCATGCGGAGTCTGCCGCCGCGTTCGCCCCGCATGTGGCGGTGCTGGATGAGAAGGCGGCGTTGGATCGGGACGCCGCTGTCAGCGCCTGGTTGGCACTGCGGGCGGCGACCCGGACGGTCAGCGGCGGCGCTGCACGTGGCCGGGACGTGGAGGACCATGTCGGGGCCTCGCTGGCGCGGTTGTGCGCTGCCATGAACGAGGCGGCCGGTGACGCCCCCGAAGCGGGGTACCGCATTGCCAGGGGCGCCCATGTGCCTGCCGGACTACGGCCGGAGAACGGGCGCCACGTCAAAGGCGAAATCGACTTCCTGCTGATGCACGGCAGCGAGGTGGTGCTGGTGGGGGAAACCAAGGCGGGTGGCGCGACCGCCATCGCCGCCGATTGCGTGAAGTTCCGCAACGGGGTGGTCGAGATGGCCGCACGTGCCCGCGAGGACATGACCTACGCGTTCGCCGCAGCGAGCGACAAACGCCTGCCACAGGTCCTGCACATCAGTGGCGCGTCGCTCAGGCGGCTGGGCCGGACCCACTCCGCATGGCCCATGGCTGCCCGCTATTTCCTGCCGGAGCCGGTGGCCGCCATCCCGCTCTCGCCCCGGGCGATCGCATACATCACGCAGCAACCCGCGGGTATCGCGGTGGCCGAAAAGTTGATGGCCGGCGAAACGGTGCCATCCGACGCCCTGCTGGACGTGTGGCAGGACCTGACCGGCAGCGCACGGCTGGCGTGGATCCGGGAAGAGCGGATGCTGGCAGCGGAGGCACTGCATGCCATCCATGGCAGCAGCAGCGTGGCGCGGTTTACCGACGTGTTTGCGCGGAGGGCGGCAGCGATATGAGCCGCGTTGCATCCAGCAACGCCGCAGGCAGGTGCATGCCGCCCGGCGCAGCCAGGTAGCGGGCGCGCCACTGCGGTGCGAACTTGGATTTGAAACGGCGCAATCCGCTGAAGCCGTAGAAGCGTTCGCCATGGCGTGCAACCACATTGGCAAAACGGTTCCAGCGTCCGGCCAGCCGATGCTGGGCAAGTCCCGACAGCGGCGCCATGCCCAGCGAGAAACGGTGGAAACCCTGCGCGCGCCCCCACAGGAACAGCTCGATGAACAGGAAATCCATCGTGCCTTTCGGTGCATCGTCGACGTGCCGCATCAGGTCCACCGACAGCTCGCGGCCGGCAGGGGCCTGCCACAGATTGGCGAAAGCGACGATGCGCCCGTCAGCCTCCACCAGGGCCACCGGGAACCGTGCCAGGTAGGCAGGATCGAAACTGCCCAGCGAAAAGCCCTTTTCATCGCCCGCCTTGTCGTCCAGCCATTGCTGCGAGACCTGGGCGAGCGCCGGCATGAGGGCAGGCACCTCATCTGGCGCGGCCACGCGGAAGCTGAGGCCGCCGCGCTTGCCCCGGTTCCAGGCCTGGCGCAGGTCGGCACGTTCGCGCCCTTCCAGCCCGAAATCCTGCAGCGGCACCATGGCTTCCTCGCCAAGCTTCACCAGCGTCAGCCCAAGGTCCAGGTAGGTCTGCCAGTACGCCTCACCGACTTGATAGAACACCGGGCGGAGACCGAGCCGGTCCGCCTCTTCGCGGAAACGCCAGATCAATGCGCGGGCCACATCCGGGGGGCCGACCGGATCGCCCATGGCGATCAACGAACCGCCATAGCGCTGCATCATCACGAAGCCGCCGCCTGCCTCATCGCGCAGCACCGCCTTGTCGGCGGTGAGTACCAGGCAGGCCTGGGTGTCCTGTGCCGCGAGCAGCACCGGTGCCAGTGCATCGAGCGTAGCGGCGTTAGCCGCCGGCAGCGGTGTGCGGGTACTGTGCAGCAGCCGCGCCAGGCCGAAGATGGCCAGCGCGATGGCCACCACCAGCAGCGCCCGCAGTGCACGCGGCGCGTTGCCTTGGGCGGCGAACTGCCACCACAGCTCGTTCTGGTATTCGACATGGCTGTACACGAAGAACAGCAGCCAGATCACCGCCACCAGAACCAGGCCAAGGTTGCGGATCCACGGCCACGACCACGCTTCGTCGAGCAGCGCGCCCTGCCGGTAGAACTCGCGACGCGACGCCCACAGCGCCATCGCCACCAGCACCGAGGCCAGCGCGATCAGCACCTGCCCGCCGCGCAGCCAGATCGGCAGCGGCGCGATCACGCAGATGGCCATGGCCAGCATCCATGCCGCATGGCTGCGCCGCTGCAGGCCCTGGCCGATCAGCAGCAGCACCACGCCCGCCAGGCTGCCGAGCAGGTGAGACGTTTCCAGGATCGGCAGCGACGCGTGCAGCAGGTGCCGCCGCGGCGTTGGCAGGGTGCCGTCGATGACCAGCGCTGCCCCCACGCTGAACACGGCCAGCGCAATGATCTGCGGCAACCACGGGCGCAGCGCGGTCCAGCCCGCACGGGTGGCCCCCGCGCCCACGCGCAGCGGGCGGCGCAACGCCGGCGCCACGGCCAGCACGGTGGCCAGCAGCAACGGCAGCACGTAGTAGGTGACCCGGTAGATCAGCGCCGCTGCCAGCACGGCCGCAGGTGCTACCTGCGGCAGCAGCTTGAGCAGGCTCCACTCGAAAACGCCCAGCCCAGCCGGCACGCTGGAAATCAGCCCGGCAAGAACCGCCACCAGATACAGGCCGACAAAGCCGGGCAGGCCGGTCGGGGTGTCCATCGGCAGCAGCACGTAGAACGCCGCGCTGGCCAGTACCAGTTCAACCACGCTGAGCACGGTAACGCCCAGCATGGTGCGGCGATCAGGCAACCACAGCGCATGACCGCGGATCTGGAAGCTGCGGCCCTCACGCCCGACCACCAGCACCGTGCCTACGTAAGCAAGCAGGCCCACCGCGCCCAGGACGCGCACGGCCTGCGCCGACACGGGCAATGCAAGCGCAGCGGCGCCCGGCTCCAGCAGGAAGGCCAGCGCCAGCAGCAGCCAGGCACCGAACACGAAGCCGAGGGTGCTCATCAACACCACCTGGCCGATTTCGGCCAGGCTCAGCCCGGCGCCACCGTAGCCGCGCAGGCGCACTGCACCGCCGGTCAACGCCGCAAAGCCCAGCGTCTGCCCCAGGGTGTGGGCGAGGAAAGCAGTGATGCCCACCCGCGCGGGGTGCAGGCGCTTGCCGCTGCGGCGGAGGCCGATGGCATCGAAGCCGATCAGGCAGGCATAGCTGGCCAGGCCCAGCACCACGGTCAGTGCGATCTGGCCACCGCTGAGCTGGTGGAAAGCGTCGCGAATGGCCCGATAACCATGATCGTCGAACTCGTTGGCAAGGCCGTGCAGGGCCAGCGCCAGGATCCCCAGGCTGAAGATGACGGTCGCCGCGCGGCGCCAGCCGACGCGGGACGGAGGGGCAGGGGCGGGGTCGGTCATCGGGACAGCATGCTCCGGGGAGGCGGGGAAAGAGTCAAAACACCCTGCGGTGCCTTGCGGGCGAATCGTGCGCCTCCGGCAGGCGCTTGCCAAGCAGGGGTGCTGTGCGGTCTGTGGCCGTTTTGATCGGGCGCAACGACGGCATTACCCGGCATCGGTGACAATGGGGCACCATCACAGAGGAGCCATCGCCATGTTGGAACGTTTCGACGTCGGTCCGCGCATGTCCGAAATGACCGTGCACAACAAGGTTGCCTACCTGTCCGGCCAGATTCCCGAAGACACCAGCCAGGACATCACCGGCCAGACCCGGCAGGTGCTGGCCGAGATCGACAAACTGCTGGCACTGGTGGCCAGTGACAAGCAGCACGTGCTGCGCGCGGAGGTCTATCTGGCCGACATCGGCGACTTCGCCGGCATGAACGCCGCGTGGGACGAATGGGTGGTCAGCGGCATGACCCCGGCGCGTGCGACGGTGGAGGCCAAGCTGGCCGACCCGAGCTGGAAGGTGGAGATCGTGATCACGGCCGCGTTGCCCTGATCCTGCGCGCAGCCACGCCTGCGTGGCTGCGCCATATCAGGCGACCAACACCAGCTCGATGCAATCCACCGGGCAGGGTGGAATGCACAACTCGCAACCGGTACACAGATCGGCAATCACTGTGTGCATGTACCTGGCGCCGCCCACGATCGCATCCACCGGGCAGGCCTGGATGCACTTGGTGCAGCCGATGCAGTCGGCTTCGATCACCCGCGCGACCTGCGCGGGCTTGTG
The DNA here is from genome assembly GCF_052045085.1 of Stenotrophomonas sp. 22385. Lineage (NCBI taxonomy): Bacteria > Pseudomonadati > Pseudomonadota > Gammaproteobacteria > Lysobacterales > Lysobacteraceae > Stenotrophomonas > Stenotrophomonas sp. 22385. Next base: position 62,805 of record NZ_JBQEOG010000010.1, on the reverse strand, counting down.
CTCACCGCGGCGGCGGTCGAATGGCAGTACTGGCACACCCAGCACCCGTGCCAATGCACGTGCACCCTGATCACCCCCGGGCGGGCAATGGTCCACGCCCGCCTCGCCGCGCGCCATCGCCTCGGCGTAAGGACGGCAGCCGTCGTAGCCGCATTGCCCGCACTGGGTCTGCGGCAGCAGGCGGTCGAGGCGTTCGATCAGCGTGTTCATTTCAGGGGTTTCCCGCGATACCAACGTTCCTGCGCCAGCGCCAGCATCGGGCGATCTTCGCGGCTGTCGCCGTAAGCGTGGATGCGTAGATAGCGCGACAGGTCGTAGCGTTCGCGGATGCGGTCCACCTTGTGCGGCGCGCAGTCACCGTCGGCATAGCGCCCGGTCAGGCGGCCATCCAGGCTTTCAAGACGGTTGCAGATCAGGTCCACGCCCATTGCCTCGCACCACGGCCGCAGGTACAGGTCCAGCGAACCGGACACGATTACCACCGTGTGCCGCTGCTGCAGGTGCCAGCGGATCTGTTCCAGCATGCTTGGACGCACCACCTCCGGCAGTACCTCGCGGGAGAAGCCCGACGCCTGCGTGGCGATGTCGTCTGCATGCCGATCACGCAGGGTCAAGCGAGTGACCCGTGCCCGGATCCGTTCGGCGGAAATCAGCTTCAATCGATAGGCCAACAGCCACGGTCCCACCTTCCACCACGCCTGCGCCAGCTGTTCGGGCGTGGCCACGCGGCGCAGGAAGCGCCCGTACGTATCGCAGGTGGTGACGGTATGGTCGAAATCGATGAGCGCCAATTCCACGCCAATTTCCCCCGTTAGGCCACGACCCCTGGTCGTGGCCCGTCGCCATCAACGAACCGGCATGCCCGGCAGGGCGCTGCTGTCGGCATCAAGCAGGGCCAGCGCGCCGCCATCGAAACCGGCCGACAGGATCATGCCTTCGCTCAGTCCGAAGCGCATCTTGCGCGGCGCCAGGTTGGCGATGAACACCACGCTGCGGCCAACCAGCGCTTCCGGCTCGCCGTAGCTGGCGCGGATGCCGGAGAAGATCTGGCGCTTGCCCAGTTCGCCGGCATCCAGCTCGAAGCGCAGCAGCTTGTCCGAGCCGTCCACGAATTCGCAGGCCAGCACCTTGCCGATGCGCAGGTCGAGCTTGGCGAAGTCCTCGATGCCGATGTAGGCCGGGCCTTCCGCAGGCGCAGCTGCAGCGGCGGCCGGCGCGGCGGCCGCTGCCGCCGGCTTGGCGGGCTTGGCCGGGGCCGCAGGGGCGGGGGCGGCGAGGGTGTCCTTGGAAGCGTCGGTCATGGCGTCAATCATTTTCGGGTCGATACGGGTGAACAGCGGGCTGTACACGGCGATGGTGTGGGAAAGCAGCGGCGAGGCGATGTCGGTCCAGCGCGGCACCGGGGCGGCCAGGAACGTTTCGGCCTGCGCGGCAGTAGCCGGCAGCACCGGCTTCAGTGCGGTCACCAGCACGCGGAACAGGTTCAGGCCCTGGGTGCACACTGATTGCAGCTGCGTATCGGCGCCTTCCTGCTTGGCGATCACCCACGGCTTCTGCTCGTCGATGTAGCGGTTGGCTTCGTCGGCCAGCGCCATGGTCAGGCGCAATGCGGCGGCCGGATCGTTGCGCTCGTAGGCCTCGCGCACCGGTGCCAACGCGGCCACGAAGCGCTCGTACTGCGCGGCATCGGGCAGCGCATCGGCCAGGCGACCCTCGAAGCGCTTGCTGATGAAGCCGGCGCAGCGGCTGGCCAGGTTGACGAACTTGCCGACCAGGTCCGCGTTGACGCGTGCGACGAAGTCGCCCAGGTTCAGGTCGAGATCGTCGACGCCGCCCGATGACTTGGCCGCGAAATAATAGCGCAGCGCCTCCGGCTCGAGGCCGGCATCCAGGAAGGTGCGGGCCATCACGAAGGTCCCGCGTGACTTGGACATCTTCGCGCCATCCACGGTGAGGTAGCCGTTGACGTGCAGGCGGGTCGGCGCGCGGTGGCCGGTACCGTGCAGCACCGCCGGCCAGAACAGGCCGTGGAAGTTGACGATGTCCTTGCCGATGAAGTGATGCAGCTCGGTGCTGGTGCCGGCGCGCAGGTGCGCCTCGAAATCCTCGCCGTTCTTCGCGCACAGCGCCTGGAAGCTGGACAGGTAGCCGATCGGCGCATCCAGCCAGACGTAGAAATACTTGCCGGGGTGGCCCGGAATCTGGAAGCCGAAGTACGGCGCGTCGCGGGAGATGTCCCACGCGCGCAGGCCGCCCTCGGCATTGAGCCACTCGCCCAGCTTGGCCTTCACCCCGGGCAGGGCCACGTCGCCAGCCAGCCACTCGCGCAGGAACGCCTCGAAACGGCCCACCTCGAAGAAGAAATGCTCCGAATCGCGGATTTCAGGCGTGGCGCCAGAAATGACCGAACGCGGGTCCTTGAGGTCGGTCGGTGAGTAGGTGGCACCGCACACTTCGCAGTTGTCGCCGTACTGATCGGGCGTGCCGCAGTTGGGGCAGATGCCCTTGATGTAGCGGTCGGGCAGGAACATGCCCTTGGCCGGGTCGTAGAACTGGGCCACCGAACGGCGCGTGATGTGCCCTTCCGCCTCGAGCTTGAGGTAGAACGCTTCGGTGAGTGCCTTGTTGCCGGCCGAATTGGTCGAGTCGTAGTGGTCGAACGCGACCCCGAACGCGGCGAAATCACGCTCGTGGCTGGCCTGGATGTTGGCGATGAAGGCTTCCGGGGTCACCCCGGCCTTCTCGGCCGCCAGCATGATCGGCGTGCCGTGGGTGTCGTCGGCGCACACGAACCAGGTCTTGCCGCCACTCATCCGCCGCGCGCGCACCCAGATGTCAGCCTGGATGTAGCCGACCAGGTGGCCCAAGTGCAGCGGGCCGTTGGCGTAGGGCAGTGCGGTGGTGACAAGAGCGGTGCGGGTCATGATCTGCGCGGGTGCGGGGGGAACGCGGGATTATCGCACGCTCCCCCCGGGCCAGCGCCTACTCGCGGATCCAGGTCTGGGCGCGGCAGATGAACGCCACGCAGCCGGACATGTCCAGCTTCTTGCCGCCCGGCTGCAGCTCCAGCTTGGACTTGTAGGTCTTGCCGTTGGCCGGATCCAGCACGGTGCCGCCCGACCACTGGGTGGTGCTGCCCTTGTCCTGCTTCAGGTTCCACAGGATGGTCATGCCTTTCACCGGCTTGCCCTTGTTGGCGCCAGTGCAGTCGTCGCAGACCGGGTTGGGGCCCTTGTCCGAGTGCAGCACTTCCACCACCTTGCCGCTCAGCGTGCCATTGCTGGCCTGGGTGATCTCCACGATCGACTTCACCTTGCCGGTCTTGTCGTCGATGGTCTTCCAGCGGCCCACCGCGCCGTCGGCGGCCGAAGCGGACAGGGCGGCCATCATCAGTGGCAGCGCCAGCAACAGGGTCTTGAAGGTCTTGCGCATGGTTCCCCTCCCAGGGATGTACGTGAATGCCGGCGCGCGGCCGGGACAGCTGGACTGTATACCCATTCGCTCTGGTACGGAACGTAGGGCGCCGCCCCGCCACAACCTATTCAGTTGGATTCGTACAGCTCCAGTGGCAGCCCGTCCGGGTCGGCGAAAAAGGTGAAGCGCTGGCCGGTGTATTCGTCAACGCGGACCGGTTCGCAGGGCACGCCTTCAGCGGCCAGCCGCTCGATCATCGGCTCCAGCGCGGCCACCCGGAATGCCAGGTGGCGCAGCCCCTGGGCTTCGGGGCGGCTGGGCCGGGGCGGGGGCGACGGGAACGAAAACAGCTCCAGCTGGCCACCGTCGGGCAGGGCCAGGTCCAGCTTCCACGAGTCGCGCGCGGCGCGGTGGTGTTCCGCCCTGACCGTGAGGCCCAGCACGCGGACATAGAAGTCGCGCGAGCGGTCGTAATCGGCACAGATCAGGGCGACATGGTGGATGCCGAGCAGCGGTGTCATGGGATCGATTCCTGGTGGCGCCTGCGCGCAACCGTCTGGATGGGGTCGCTACAAATACCGCAACTCGGGGCGGCTTTCTAACTTCTTGTAGAGCCTTGCCCCCCTGTCGTCTCCAACATGCAGCCCTCATCGAGCAGGGCCGCAGACCGCGTCCCGCCTCGGCAGTACCTGAACGGGAGTGGTTGGATGCACGTCATCGTCAATGCAGGGCAGGGCTCCATCGACCTCAACGTCGGCGGGCGGGCCGTTTGCCTGTCGGCCGGTGACCGCCTGCTGCTGGCCGGCCTGCCGCTGCCGCGCGACAGCGGGCTGGGCATCATCGCGCTGGCCGGCGGCGGCATGGCGCGCGCGCTGGCCCACTTTGACCACGCCAGCAACGTGCTGCGCCCGACCTCTGAGCCGCAGCCCGTGTGCTGGGTGGTACCGGCAGCGCTGGAAGACCCGGATGTAGCGTCCGCGTGGCTGATCGACCAGCTGGCCCGCGGTGCCGGGCAGCCTGACGACAGCCAGGCCGCCCACCTGCTGCGGCACCTGGCGCGCAGCGAAAGCTACGGACTGATGCGGTTCCTGCTGGACGAAGGCGGCGAAAACACCGTCGCCGCGCTGGCCCAGCGCTACGGTCTGTCCTCGGCGCAGTTCCACCGCCGTTGTCGGCAGGTGCTGGGCCGCCCGCTCAAACGCGAGCTGCGCATCCAGCGCGCCGCGCGCGCGCTGCTGGCCTATCCCGGCCGCGCGCGCTCGTTCACCTATCTCGCCGCCGATCACGGCTATGCGTCGCTGTCGCACTTCTGCACCGACGTCAAATCGCTCATCGGCTGTTCGCCCCTTTCCGTCTACCGGGCCGTCTCGACGCCCAACGAGTGATCCATGCGTTCCCTGACGTTGTATCTGTTGCTGTTGATCGTCCCCTCCCTTGCCTTCGCCCAGACCCCGCTGGAAGGCACCGCGATCCAGGATCGCGCAGACCTGCCTCACGCCTCCGGTTTCGTTTCCCGCGCCGACAACGCCAGCCACCTGCTCAACGCCCTGGGTGCGCGTGCGCGCCAGGCGGTGGTGATCAGCCCCAAGGCCAACAAGAAGAAAGTCAGCGGCAGCTTCGACCTGGCGCGGCCGTTCGACGTGCTGGCCAAGGTGTCGGCCGAACTGGGCCTGGTCTGGTACAGCGACGGCCAGTCCATCTACGTGTACGACGCCGATGAGCAGAAGAATGCGGTGGGCCGGCTGCGGCATACCTCGATCGCCACGCTGTCGGACTTCCTGCGCAAGGCACGGCTGTCCGATACGCGCTATCCGGTGCGCGGCGGAGGCGCCGACGGCACGTTCTACGTGGCCGGTCCGCCGGTGTACGTGGACATCGTGATGAACGCGGCGCGCTACCTGGACGACCTCTACGAGGGCGCCGATGCCAGTCCACACCACGTGGAGGTGATCAAGCTCGAGCACAGCTTCGTCAACGGGCGTCGCTACGGCCTGCGCAACACCGAAGTCCCGCTGCCCGGCCTGGCCGACGTGTTGGCCAGCGTCCTCCAGCTGGGCGATTTCGGCGCCGTGGTGAAGCAGCCATCGCTGCCGGCTGATCCGGCCACCATTACCGAAGAGACCCTGCCGGTAAACCCCGCGGCGCAGCCGACGGCGCAGGTGGCGAGCTCGGTGCCGGTCGGCCCGAGCCCGGCCGTGGTGATGGCGTATGCGGAAACCAACAGCCTGGTCGTTCGGGGGACGCTGGCGCAGATCGAACAGGTCAAGCGCCTGGTCGGCGAGCTGGACGTGCCGCGCAAGCAGATCGAAATGTCGCTGTGGATCATCGACATCAAGAAGACCGAGCTCGATCGCCTGGGCGTGAACTGGAGCGGTGGCATCAACATCGGCAACCGGCTGGCGATCGGCATCAACCAGGCGCCCTCGGTCAGCACGCTCGACGGCAGCCGCTTCCTGGCCTCGGTGCAGGCCATGGCAAGCAAGGGCGACGCGCATATCATCTCGCGCCCGGTGCTGCTGACCCAGGAGAACATCCCGGCGTATTTCGACAGCAACCAGACGTTCTACACCCAGCTGGTGGGTGACCGCGCGGTGTCGCTGGAACAGGTGACCTACGGCACCCTGATCAGCGTGCGCCCGCGTATTTCCAGTGGCAACGAAGTGGAAATGCAGTTGAAGGTCGAAGACGGTGCGGTCGATGCCACCCGCTCGGTCGATGCGTTGCCGGTGGTCAACCGTACCGTGATCGACACCGTGGCCAGGGTGCCGCAGGAGCTCAGCCTGCTGGTGGGCGGCTACACCCGCAGCCAGTCCGACACCGGCTACAGCGGCATTCCCGGCCTGCGCCGCATACCCGCGGTGGGCAAGCTGTTCGGCCAGGACAGCCGCTCGGCCGAAAGCCTGGTACGCGTATTCCTGATCCAGCCGCGCCTGCTCACCGGCAGCGATCCGGTCGATGGGCGGCGCATGCCGGAGATCTACGGCCCCGAGGTGGGCGACAGCGTGCGCGACACCATCCGCGCCGTGCACCCGCACCTCAACGCTGCGGAGGGCGCACATGGCACTGCCGGCCATTAACCGACACGTCACCACGCCGCTGCCGGTCACGCCGCGCCAGGCCAGTACGCAGGGCGACCGTGACGATACCGCGAAAGACCTGCTGTCCGGGTTGGGCAGACCGTCCAGGCCGGGCTCGTTGGCCACCGCCATGTCCATGCAGGACGACCTGGCTGCGTTGGTGGCCTCGTTGCAGCGCCGCCGAGATGGGCAGCGCAGCACCGGCGCCGGCGAATCGCAGGCGTGGATCGACCACGTACTGGATGATGAGGTGTACAGCAAGGTCACGGACCTGCGCGCACTGCTGGACGGCATGCGCAGCCCGGTACAGCTGCTTTCGCTGCTCAGGCAGCTGTTTCCTGACCCCAGTGACATGCTGGCAGTGCTGCGCTCGCTGATTGCCGATGACGAACTGCAGGAGCTGCGCGAGCTGTTGCAGCAGTCGCTGGAGCAGCTGCTCGCCGACGAGGCCGCGCAGGGCAATGCCGCAGCCGCGCGCGGCGGCCTGAACGTGGCGATCAAGGCGCGGTTGGCCGCGCGCGGCAGCCAGTTTTCGGCGCGCGCACTGCGCCAGAGCTACCGCGACTTCATCGGCAACCACCAGGACTGTGTCGGCGAATACGCCGGCTGGATCGCGACGTACGGCTTCGAGCGGCGCGCGCAGGTGGTGGATTTCATGGAACAGGCGATCGGCGCGGACATGTATTCGCTCGACCCCAGTGCCTCCCACCTGGAGTTCGGCCGGCTGTTGCGCCAGGTGCGCAACCTGGCCGTACTGCGGTCCACCGACCAGCTGCTGGTGCAGGAGGCAAACCGCGACCGGCTGCTGGCGCGGCTGTCCACCACCGCCGAGGCCGTGGTCGGCGGGCTGCTGGATGTGGTGCGCGGCCTGCAGGACTGGGCGGCCCTGTTCGCCGGGCCGTTGGCAGATGCGCGCGTGGCGTTGTCGGCGGTGGAGCGCGCGCGCCTGGTGCAGGCGCTGCGCCGCGCGCTGGGCGGGTTGCCCGACGCGGTATGGAGCGATGACGTGGCGCGCGAGCGCGCAGCGAAGTCACTGGAGGTCATGGTGGTGGAAAGCATGAAACGTGAGCATTGGCATGCCGGCCACGCCGGCGGGGTAAGCGTATGAGCAGCCGTGCCACTACCGCCGTGAGCGGGTTGGGCGCGCGCGCCCGCGGCATCCTGCGCCCGGAAATGGCGCTGGTGGTGCTGATGGCCGTGATCGTGGCCATGCTGATCATCCCGCTGCCCACCTTCCTGGTCGATCTGCTGATCGGCCTGAACATGGCCGTGGCGATCGTCATCTTCCTCAGCTCGTTCTACGTCGAGCGCATCCTCAACTTCTCCACCTTCCCCTCGGTGCTGCTGTTCACCACCCTGATGCGGCTGGCGCTGTCGGTCAGCACCAGCCGGCTGATCCTGCTGGATGCCGATGCCGGCCACATCATCAGCGCCTTCGGCGACTTCGTGGTGGGCGACAACCTGGTGGTGGGCGCGGTGATCTTCGCCATCATCACCCTGGTCCAGTTCATCGTCATCACCAAGGGTTCCGAGCGAATCGGTGAAGTGGTCGCGCGTTTCTCGCTTGACGGCATGCCCGGCAAGCAGATGAGCATCGATGCGGACCTGCGCGCTGAAGCGATCACCTCGGAAGAGGCACAGCGACGTCGCCGCGATGTCGAGCGCGAAAGCCAGCTGTATGGCTCGTACGACGGCGCCATGAAGTTCGTCAAGGGTGACGCCATCGCCGGCATCGTGATCGTGTTCGTCAACCTGTTCGGCGGCATCGCCGTGGGCATGCTGCAGCATGGCATGGCATTCTCGCAGGCGCTCAACACCTTCACGCTGTTGACCATCGGCGACGGCCTGGTCGCGCAGATCCCGGCGCTGCTGATCTGCATCAGCGCCGGTTTCATCGTCACCCGCGTCAGCGGCGAGAGCAACAACCTGGGCGCCAACATCCTTGGCGAACTGTTCAACAGCAACGTGGTGCTGGGCACCGGCGCGGTGCTGGTGCTGCTGCTGGGCCTGCTGCCGGGGTTCCCGCTGCCGGTGTTCGCCGGTCTCGCCGTGGGCCTGGCCGCGGTGCTGGTGTGGCGCCTGCGCCACCGCAGCACCGCAGAAGGCAGCGCGGCGCAGGCATCGGGGCAGGGCGGCGCACCGGCACCGGCCGGCAAGGGCGACACCGCCACCGCGCGCCTGACCAGCGAAACCCTGCCGCTGATCCTGTTGATGCCACCGGCCCTGCACGAGGCGGGCGTGGCCGGGGAGTGGGAGGAACAGCTTCGCCACGACGCCTTCGTCAAAACCGGCATGCAGCTCGCACCGTTGGTCCTGCGCAGCCACGTGCCCGCCAGCGAGCATGAGGTAAAGGTGCTGATCAACGAGATTCCGGCTGCCTCCTCGAGCGTGGTGAGCGGGCACGTCCGCGTCTGGGGCCGGCAGGAAGAGCTGGAGGCGCTGGGCATGGGCCTGGTGGTGCCGCACGAAGGCGGCACTGCGCGCTGGGTACCGGCCGGCGCCGACGAAGACGTCCGGGCGCTGGGCTGCGAGGTCTCCAGCGATTACGAGGAACTGCGCCGCATGGTGCACGGCGCGGTGCTGCGCAACGTGGGCGAGCTGTTCGGCATCCAGGAAGCCAAGCACGTGCTGGACGCCCTGGAAAAGCGCTTCCCGGAACTGGTCAAGGAAACCTACCGGCACATGCCGATCCAGCGCGTTGCTGAAGTACTCCAGCGCCTGCTGCGCGAAGACGTGTCCATCCGCAACATGAAAGTCGTGCTGGAGACCCTGGCGCAGTGGGGCCAGCGCGAAAAGGACGTGATCCTGCTCGTCGAACATGTGCGGGGTGCGCTTTCGCGCTACATCTCCGCGCGCTTCGCCCGGGAAGGGCGCATCCCGGCCGTCCTGGTTTCCAGCCCGGTCGAAGACCAGATCCGTGCCGGTATCCGCCAGAGCCAGGGTGCGGCCTACCTCAACCTCGAACCGGCCGCAGCCGGCGAGCTGCTGGACCGCATCGCGCTGCACGTTGGCGAGGTGACCGCGCATCGTCCCGACACGGTGCTGATGGTGGCGCCGGACATCCGCCGCTTCGTGAAGCGCTTCATTGAAAACCGCCTCCCCTCGACCCCGGTGCTCTCGTTTGCCGAGATCTCCGACACGGTCACCCTTGATGTGATGAGAAGCATATGACCTCCCTGCTAGATACCCTCAACGCCGCCCTCCAGGAGCTGGGCTGCGACCCCTCGCGATTCCAGTTCGACACGCATTCGTCCGTTGTGATGGGCTTTGCCGATGTGGGCGAGCTGCTGCTCGATCCGGTTGATGACCTGGTGTACCTGTGGGGGCGCCTGGAGACCTCGCCGGCCGAGCGCTTCAGCAACCGTGCCGACGAACTGCTTACCGCGCTGTCGGCGCCGGCCGCGCACTTCGCCAACGGCTGCCTCGCCCTGCGCCAGCTCGAAGAGGGGTGCCTGGTGGGCGGCGCGCTGCAGCCGGACTGCCAGCGTGAATCCAGCCTGCTGGCTGCGGCCATCGAAGGCTTCCACGCCCGCGTGCTCGAACTGCAGGGCCTGCTGCGGTGACAATGGCCACGCCCTGCTGGCGCCCATGTGCAACGCCGGTGGCGATGCGCGCCGGTGAGCTGCGCGTGCCGCTGGCCGATGTCGCCGTGGGCGAGCATTGCCACGTACGCCGTTCGGCGCGCGATGATCGCGTGTTGACCCATGGCGTGGTCACCCGGGTTGACCATGGGGTGGCCACCCTGGCCTTGATCGGCGCCCCGGTACGCCTGGCGGCCGACGTTGTCGTGGCCGCCACCGGGCGGCCCCTGCAGGTGGCGCTGGGCACGCATCTGCTCGGCTGCGTGCTGGACGGCTTCGGCGTGGTCGTGGAGCGCCTGCAGACGGGTGAAACGGTGGATGACGCGGGCGTGTCAAGCCCGGTGCAGGCTGCCGCGCTGGACTACCGCCAGCGGCGCCCGATCCAGGTCCCCTTTGCCACCGGCATCCGCGCGCTTGATGCGCTGCTCACCGTCGGCGAAGGCCAGCGCATGGGCATCTTCGCCGCCGCCGGCTGTGGCAAGACCACCCTGGTGGAAATGCTGCTGGCCAATGCGGACTGTGATGTGCGGGTAGTGGCGCTGGTGGGTGAACGTGGCCGCGAGGTGGCATCGTTCGTAGATGCGATCCGCCAGGGTCCGGCCGCCGCGCGTACGATCATCGTCCAGGCCACCTCGGATTCCTCACCGGCCACCCGGGTCAACGCGGCCATGGTCGCCACCCGCATCGCCGAGTACTTCCGCGACCAGGGCAGCCGCGTGCTGCTGGTGATGGACTCGGCCACGCGCTACGCCCGCGCGCTGCGCGACGTGGCATTGTCGGCCGGCGAGCCGCCGGCGCGCCGTGGTTTTCCCGCCTCGGTATTCGAAGCGCTGCCGCGGCTGGTGGAACGCCCCGGCAATGCCGAATCCGGCAGCATCACCGCGTTCTACACGGTGCTGCTGGAAGACGATGCCGACCCCGACCCGGTAGGCGAGGAAGTCAAATCGCTGCTCGACGGGCATGTGTACCTCAGCCCGCGCCTGGCCCAGCGTGGCCATTTCCCGGCCATCGATGTGCTGCGCAGCGCCAGCCGCCTGTTCCCGCAGCTGGCCAGCAGAAACCAGGCTGCTGCCGCCAGTGTGGTGCGCGCGGTCATGGGGCGGCTGGATGACCTGCAGCTGCTGCGCGACATTGGCGAATACCGTCCGGGTGCGCAACCCGAGCAGGATGATGCCGTGGCCCGTGAACCGCGCCTGCTGGCCTTCCTGCAACAGGGCATGCATGAGCCGGTGACGCTGGATGCCGCGCTGGAGGCACTCGATGCGCTCGCCCGCTGATCCGGCGCGCCTGGCCACGCTGCTCGACCATCGCGCGCATCGGCTGCGACGCGAAGCACGCGAGCAGGCAGAGCATGCCGCCCGCCGCGAGCAGGAGGCCGCGGGACTGCGCAACGCTGCTGACGAGCGCCTGCGGCAGGCGCAACTCGGCGAAGAGCACGGACTGGACCGCCAGCGCCTGTTCGAGCGCCTCCGCGGTGTTGCCATCGCCCGCGCCCATGTCCTGGAGTGCGAGCTGCGCGCCGGCCATCTGCGCGAGCAGGCCGGCGACGCGCGCGAGCAGGAGCAGCAGCTGCGCCACGACGCAGCCGGCCATCACTCACGCGCACGCCGGCTGCAGGCCGTCGGCGCCCACATCGACCAGAAGCACCGGCAGGCGCGCCAGCGCCGCCAGGAGCGTCAGATCCAAGAGGAATACACATGTCGTTGATCATCCACGAACACCCGTCGGCGGTGCTTGCGTCGGCATTGGAACTGCCCGCGCCGGTGAGCCTGAGCGACCGCGTGGCGCGTCTCCCGCGGCAACCGCACGCGATGGACGACGCGGCCGGCGCATCCGGCGAGGCACCCGACGCCGCGCCCGGCAAGGCATCCGACGCGGCATCGCCGCAGGATCCGCCCCCGCAGGCCGTAGCGGAGGCCGACGATGGCTGGAACGGCGCGGAGCTGGAGCCGCCGCTGCCGCCGGACCACATCGATGTGGTCATGTCGCGCGAACAGCTGCAGCCCCGCGATGAGGACCGCGGCCCAACGCCGGACAAGCCACGCGAACGCGTGCCGCTCCTGAGCGCGCCGGTCGCCGTGCCGTTGCCTGCAAAAGACACCGTGCAACGTCCGGAGCTGTCGCCGGCCGTACCGCGCATGGCCGCCGCCGCATCGTCCCAGCTGCTGCCCGGCGGCGACGCCGGCGCCTCGGCTCCGGTTCGGACCGAGCCCGGCATCGGCACCGGTGCAGCGCCGGGCGCAGTTCCGCAGCCCGCTTCCTCCACCGCGGCGGGCCCATCCCATGCCGTCGCGGGCGGCGCCGGCCCTGGATCCGTGCTGCCGGTGCCGGTTGCAGCAGGTGAGCCGGCCATCACCCGCACGACGGCCACGCCTGCGGCAGCGCCAACGACACCCGCCCCGCTGCAGCAGCACGCGCCGCGGAAAGCCACCGGCGCATCCGGCAACCCCGCAGCGTCGGCACCCGCAACGCCGGCGTCGTCTCCGGTCGCATCGGCTGCCCCGTCATCAACCGCCGACCAGCCGACGGCGCCGGACACGACGCCGCCGGCGAACGTTGCCAGCAGTCCATCGACGCCGTCCCCGCCACCTGCCGACGCAGGCGACGACGGCCAGACCCGGGCCGAGTTGCGTCGTGAGGAGGCCAACCTCGGTACGCGCCACCACGCGCGTACGGTACGCCAGGCCAACCTGCAGATCGCCAACGCACCGCGCGCCGACGCTGCCAGCCATCTCAATGTAGCCTTCAGCAGCTGGGGCCCGGGCCATCGGGTACGTGCGGTCCTGGAGGGCGGTCGGCTGCACATGCAGGCCTCGTCGGCCCGCGTTGGCCAGGCGCTGTCGTCAGCATCGGCGCCGCAGGGCACCGAGCTGCAGATCGCCGTGGACAGCAGCGACCACGCCACCGATGAGCGCCGTCGTCGCGGCCGCCAGGGCCACGCATGAACGCGCAGCGTTGGCCCTTCCCCAGCGTGACCGCGGCCGCAGCAGCGCAGGCCGCTACCCTCGCGGTCTGCGCACGCGCGGGCATCACGCCCGCCTGGGAGCCACTGCCGGCGCGTGGCGCCATGCTGCGCTTTGATGTCAGCGGGCAGGGCGGCGCGCTGCGTCTGGCGGTGGCGGCCGACCAGTGGTGCCCGGCGATGCTGCCGGCCTTGGCCAGCCTCGCCTGGTCCGAACTGGTCGACCACGCCGCGCTTGCATGTTGGCTGCCCGACAGGCCGTTGCTGGACATCGCCGCCGCCCCGTTCCACGCCGCCCAGGCCAGCCTGCGCGAGGTGGTGCCGGTGAATGCGCTTGGGTTCGGCAAGGGCCCGCAGCCCTGCCTGCCCACTGCCCAGGGCATGGCCTGGATCGAACACGCCGAAAGCGCCGCCGGTGCCTCTCTGGCACCCACCACCCTCCGCCTGCGCGTGCCGGTGGAAGTGGGCATCGCACGCTTGTGCCTGCCGCTGCACCGCCTGCGCCGCCTGGCCCCCGGGGCGGTGCTGCTGCTTGACCTGCTGCAGCCGGTGGCGCGCAGCGGCGCACGCCGCCTGTACTCCTTCGACTTCACTCTAGAGACCATCTCCGTGAATACACCTTTCGACTTCCTCGACGACGATGACGGCTGCGCCGACATCACACCCTCCGCCCCGCCCGCAGCGGAAACCGCCAACCCCGCCAGCAGTCCGGGCATCGACATCAAGCGCCTGCCGGTCAACGTGGATGTGGTGCTGTGCCAGCTGCAACACGCCATCGGTGAACTGGATGGCCTGCAGCCCGGTACCGTGTTCAACCTCCCGGCCGATGCCTGGAAGCAGCTGCAGCTGCGGGTCAACGGCCAGGTCATCGCCCGGGGCGAACTGGTGCAGGTGGGTGAACAGCTTGGCGTGCAGCTGGCGCAGGCGCCCGTGCTGCCATGAACTTCGTCAACAACGACATCTCGCTGATCGCGGTCATGTCGATGGCCGCGCTGCTACCGTTCCTGATCGCGGCCGGCACCTGTTACCTGAAGTTCTCGGTGGTGTTCGTGCTGCTGCGCAACGGCCTCGGCCTGCAGCAGGTACCGTCCAACATGGTGCTCAACGCGCTGGCGCTGATGCTGGCGTTCTACGTGATGCAGCCGATCGTGCAGAACATGTACGACGCCTACCTCGCGCTGGAGGCCCCGCTGAACTCGGTTGCCGCCGTGGTCACCTTCCTCGACAGCAGCCTGGACGGCTACAAGGTCTACCTGGCCACGTATTCGGACCCGGAGCTGCTGAAGTTCTTCGAACGGGCCCGCCATGCCGGAGACGGCGTGCCGGTGCCGGACCTCGAACCGCATGAGCGCTCACTGTTTGCGTTGATGCCCACCTATGCCCTGAGCGAGCTGAAGGATGCCTTCCGCATCGGCTTCTACCTCTATCTGCCGTTCGTGGTGATCGACCTGGTGGTGTCCAGCGTGCTGCTGTCACTGGGCATGATGATGATGAGCCCGGTGACCATTTCCGCGCCGATCAAGCTGATCCTGTTCGTGGCGATGGATGGCTGGAGCCTGCTCTCGCAGGGTCTGGTGCGCCAGTATCTCGACGTGCCGATGTAGCCATGGACGCGATCATGTTCATGGGTAACAAAAGCCTGCTGCTCATCCTGCTGCTGTCTGCCGCGCCCGTGGCTGTGGCAACCATTGTCGGCCTGGCCATCGGCCTGTTCCAGACCGTCACCCAGCTGCAGGAACAGACCCTGCCCTATGGTGCCAAGCTGCTTTCGGTCATCGCCTGCCTGCTGGTGCTGATGACCTGGATGTCGGCGCGCATGCTGGATTTCGCCCGGCTGGCGCTGCACACCGCACTGAACGGGTAGGGCAGTGCAGCTTTCCGCGCTAGACACCGAACTGGTCGCGCTGGCCCGCGACCATGGGTTGCCGGCTCTGCTCGGCATGGCCCGCATCGGCGCCTGCCTGGTCTGGATTCCGTATCTGTCGCCGGGAATCATGCCGGCGAAGATGACCCGTTCAGTGGTGGCGGTCATGATCCTCATCGGGTTGTGGCCAGCCACGACCGGTGCCATCGTGCCGCCCGACATCCTTTCCACCGCTGGCGTGGTCCTGCGTGAGGTGCTGATCGGCACCGCGATCGGACTGGTGGTGGCACTGCCGTTCCACATCTTCCACGGCATGGGCGCCATCATCGACAACCAGCGCGGTGCCGGCATCGGCGCCATGCTCGACCCGGTCAGCGGCATGGAGGCCACCGAAACCTCCAACCTGCTGCAGTTGATGAGCGTGGTGGTGTTCCTGGCGACGGACGGCATGATCGTGCTGCTGGAAGTGATCCAGGACAGTTACACGCTCATTCCGATGGGAGGCGTGCTGGCGCTGGACCTGGCCCGTGTGCAGGACTTTGCCGGCACCCTGCTGGCTGGCGCGGTGCGCATGGCGCTGCCGGTGCTGCTGCTGCTGTTCCTGGTGGAAGTGCTGCTCGGCGTGTTGTCGCGCTTTGCCCAGCAGATGAATCCGTTCTCCATCTCGTTGGCGGTGAAGTCCTACATCGCCTTCATCGCGCTGCTGTTCTACCTGATGCCGACCGTGGCCCAGCAGGTGCCGTTGATCCGCGACAGCACCGATGCCCTGCAGTTGCTGCTGGCGGTGCCCAGGTGAAAACCGAAAAGCCCACCCCGCATCGCCTGCTCAAGGAATCGAAGAAGGGCAAGAGCTTCGTCAGCCGCGACCTTGCCGGGTTGACGGTGCTGGTGGCCGGGCTGGTGGCCATGACCACGATGATCTCCAGCCGGGCGCTGCATGGCTTCTACCGCGGCATGGCCGAGCGTGGTTTCAGCCTCACCCCGGCCGACGCCGCGTGGCAGGCCACCGTGGCATTCCTGTGGATCGCGGTGCCGGTGGGTGCTGCCGCCATTGTCGCTGCCGTGCTCATCTCGCTGGTGCAGAGTCGGGGCGTGATCGCCGCCGAAGCGGTGCGCATCGATCTGGCCCGGGTCAACCCGATCTCCGGATTCAAGAACCTTTTCTCGCTCAAGACCATCAAGGGGCTGGTGACCGCCGTGCTCTACCTGGTGGCGGGCATCATCTTCGCGGTGTTGGCCTGGAAACTGTTCGCGCCCACCCTGTTCGCACAGGTGCAGATGCCGGACAAGGCCGCCGGCCCGCTCTGGCACAGCGTCGGCTGGCGCAGCACCGCGCTGCTGCTGGCGGTGCTGTCGCCGATCGCGCTGGCCGCCGCGTTTGTCGAATACCGGCTCTACATCCGCGAAATGCGCATGGAGAAGCACGAGGTCAAGCAGGAGCACAAGGACCATAACGGCAACCCGGAAATCAAGCAGCGTCGCCGCCAGATCGGCGAGGAACTCTCGGGCCAGGTGCAGGCGGACGTGGCGGGTTCTTCGATGATCCTGGCCAACCCCACCCACATTGCCGTCGGCATCTTCACCCACCCGGATTACCCCGGCGTGCAGTTCGTCTCCGTGCGCGAGCGTGGCAACCGCGCCCGCAAGGTCATTGCGCTGGCCGAAAAATGGGGTATTCCGGTGGTCCGCGACATTCCGGTCGCGCGTGCGGTGTACTTCAAGGTACGCCGTTACCAGTTCGTGCCAGCGGAGCTGACCGCGCCCATCGCGCGGATCCTGGCATGGCTGAAGGATATCGAGCGCAATCACGCCGAACCGCCGTTAGATTCCGCTCCTGAAACCAATACCGGCTCGAAGCCGACATCCCGTCTTGACGACATCCCTCCTCATCCGCCTGCCGGATGAGGGAAACCCGAAAGTCCCCCCTTTGCAACCCCGCCACACTGTGCTTGTCCTGCAGCGCCGTTGGCACCAACCCGGTACACCACCATGAACCATGCCCCCGACGCCCCCGCTGGATCCGAAATCGAACAGGCCCAGCTCGATGAACTGGCCCAGCTGTTGTTCGAAGGCGCCCAGACCGGCGCCGCAATCAAGGATCTGAAGGGGGTCAGCGATGACCTGCTGGAAAGCGTGTACGCCTACGCGCACCGCTTCTACACCGACGGCCGTCTGGACGAGGCCGAGACGTTCTTCCGCTTCCTGTACCTGTACGACTTCTACAACGGCGATTACGCACTCGGCCTGGCCGCAGTGCTGCAGATGAAGAAGGAGTATGCCAAGGCCATCGACATGTACGCACTGGCCTACGCGCTGCTCAAGAGCGACGAACGGCCGATGCTGCATGTCGGCCAGTGTCACCTGGCCATGGGCAAGCTCGCCATGGCCAAGGGCTGCTTTGAAACGGTGCAGTTGCGTTCCACCGATCCCGCCCTGCTTGCACGGGCCAAGGTCTACCTGCAGGCGCTGGCCAGCAATGGCGAAACGCCGCCCGATACTACCGAGGAAACCGATTCCGCATGAACATCTCCGCTTCCCCCGGCCTGACGCCGTTGGCCATTACCTCCACGCCTGCCGCGCGCGCCCATGCCGCGGCCGTCGCCGCCGGCTTTGGTGCGGCATCAATCGTCCAGATTGAAGCCATCAGCCGACAGGCGCAGGATCTGTTGGCCAAAGCCGCGGAGGAGCGGTTGGTTGCGGCAGACGGGACAGAAGCGCAGGATCCGAACAAGCCCACGCTGCGCTTGGCCGACATGGCGCGGGTGATGCGCGCTGCAGCAAGTGGCGTGCCGCAGGTCCCGTTGACGCCGGAGGCGGCGTTGGCCAAGTTGCTGATGCAGCTGAGCGAAGTGATCACCACCGAAAACGGCCGCAGCCTGGCCTCGCAGTTGGAACTGGTCAAACAGCGTCTGGCCCAGCGCGCTGCGTCGGCCGCCGAGCTGTCCGAAGCCATCCGCCTTGCCCAGGCGCTGGTCGAATCGGCGATGGCTGACGTGGGCACCGCCGAAGGCGAGCTCGCCGCCGCGCTGGAAGCATTGAAGCAGGCCGAGGCTGAAGTGGCCCGGCTGGAGCAGGCACTGGCCGACGCCCCGCCGGAGGAACAGGAGGCCATCCGCGCCCAGCTGGAGGCAGCCAAGGGCAAGGTCGCCGAGCAGCAGGGCCAGGTGGACGCTGCCACCAAGGCACTGGTCGAAGCGGGTGCAGTGCTGGACAAGGCGCTGGCCGATCTGGAGCAGTTCAAGAGCGAAGCGGACAAGCTTGATCCCAACGGCAGCGTCAGCGCCCGCGGCGACGAAAGGGCCCGGACCAATGCCGCCATGCTCAGCGAACTGCTGGCCGTGCTGCAGGAAATCATTGGCAAGGCCAACGACGCCAAGCTGGAAGCAGACACCAAGCTGGTGCAGGAGGTGCTGAAGCTGCGCGAGGCAGAAAACATGCGCCGCTCACGGGAGTACCAGGAAGAACTGGCCAAAGCCGAAGCGGCCCAGAAAAAGATGGGCTGCATTGGCAAGATCGTCGGCTGGGTGGTCGCGGTGGTGGCGGTGGTCGCGGCGCCGTTCACCGGCGGTGCCAGCATGGTGCTGGCCGGCGTGGGGCTGGCGCTGGCTATCGGCGAAGAGCTGGGCCTGGACATCATGGGCAAGATCATGGAACCCATCATGAAGCTGGTCATGGAGCTGGTGAAGCAGGTCGGCAACGTCATCGGCGACATCCTCACCTCACTGGGAGTCTCCTCCGCGTTCGTGGACAAGATCAAGGACGTGCTGGGCGTGATCGCGGTGGCCGCCATGATCATCGCCGCCGTGGTGCTGACCAAGAAAGTCGCTGGCACTGCTGCCGTGCAGCAGTTGGCCAAGGCCGTCACCCGTGCGGTGTCCGAGGCGATCAGCAAGGCATTGCCGCAGATGATCAAGGCTGCCGCACGTTCGGTGAGCCAGACCGTGGACGACGTAGCCAAGGCAATCAGCAAGACCGCTGCCAAGGTCACTGGAAGCAACGCCGATACCCTGGCCACGCGCGCGGGGTATGCCATGAAAGCGTCTCACACGCTGCAGTTCGCCAATCAGACCAGCCAAGGCATTGGTGCGGTCGTCATCGCCGAGATGCACATCGATGCCGCAAAGCTGCTGGCACAGCTGGAAGTCGGGTTGGCCGACAGCGCGATCTTCCGTGACCTCATCCAGAAGATCCTGGAGTACTTCATGCAGACCAACAACCTGGTGGCCGACCTGTTCCAGCAGATGACAAACGTCCAGGAATCGGAGCACGACACTGCCCGTTTCGTCACCGCACGCATCGGCAGCGCGACTGCCTGACCCGGCCACCCTTCCACCATACACATAGGGCACATTTGATGACCACATCCATCCTCCCCACGCCATTGACCCTGGCGCCGATCCAGCCTTCGCTGGGCAAGCAGACCGCAGGCAGTGAAGCTGTCGCGCGCGGCACCCCCACGGCAATGAACGCCGACACCATCCGCACGCTTACCGACGCTGTTGCCGCCCGGATGCTGGCCGGCACCGGGGCCGGTGAAGGGCGCACCGGTCCGGCACCGGTGGCGGAGCTGCGTCCGTCTACCATTCCGGTGCGTGAAGCAGGTGAACGTCTTGCCGGCATTGTGAGCAAGCTGCCGCGGATGCTGGCAGCCCTGACGGCGAGCCAGGAGCCGATCAGGAGCGAAGAGGGCGCAGCTGCCCGTGCCAGCGAAGGTGCGGTGACGCAGGCCACCGACCGGAACGTCCGTGAGAGTGCGACGGCCGCCTCGGCTCCGGCCCCGGCGACAGGCCTGGACGCCGACATCGGTGAACGGTCAGCGAACGCGGGCGCGTGGATCACGTCCAGTCCGTTCAGCCATCTGCTTGCGATGCTGCGGCATCTGCTGCTCAAGTTCGAAAAGATGGATCGCGACAACAGCACGGAGATGGTGGTGATGCAGCGCGAGATCACCATCCTGGCGGGCAACAAGGGCATCGAGAAGGCGCGCGAAGGCCTGGGTGGTGCCATCGGTGCAGCGGTGATGACCGGTGCGATCGGCGGCGCCGCCCTCAAGCAGACCTTCAAGTCGACGTCCATGCAGGTGAAGTCGGCTGAAAAGAATGTCATGGGCGGAAACAAGCTGGATTCGGCTGTGAAAACATCCAGCGGCGGCGCAAAGGGCAACACTACCCCGGCGTCCGAGATGCGTCCTGCCCGTGAGCTGGACGGGAAGCCCGCGCAGATCGGCCAGCGTGGTGATCACCCGAGCGCTGCGGTTGAGGCAGACGCAGGCGCTGACACTTCGATGAAGCATGTCGCCCGGGCACAGGCGGGCGAGCCCGGGGTGGATGATCTCCGCTCTGATAGCCCAGAGGTGAGCGCACGCGCCCAGATTCCCGCCAGCAACGCAATGATGCTGAACATGCTCGCCCCCTCCATCGGCGGAACCGTCTCCGCCGGTGTCAACATCGAGGCCGAAATGACCGAAGCCGAGCGTCAGTTGGCGCTGCAGGTGGCCGATGTCTTCCGCCGGATCGCCGACGAACAGCAGGATCAATCGGTAAAAACCCGCGATGTGCGGGACGCCGCCGCCCAACTGTTTGAAAGCCTGTTGAACCTGGTGTCCAGCACCAGCGCACATATCATCGGAAAGTACTGATACCGCCATGACCACCGGAATTGATACCGCTGCAGCGCCCAAGGCGCTGTGGCACCTTCAGACCATCCAGAGCGAGGTAAACCCCGCCGCCCTGGACACGCCCGCCCTGCACCCTGAGATCCTGTCCCGCCTGCAACAGTTCGCCCGCTTGGCGCGCGGCGCCGGCGCAGCTGCCGTCCGCCAGATCGAGCTGGGCGAAGAACTGAGGGCTCTTCGACTTGGCACCCTGGGTCCCGCGAGCACGGAAGTGCTGAGTGACGCCGTTGCTCTGGAAGAGCTGAAGCGCAGGAAGCAGAAGGAGTCCGAACTTGCGGCGGCACTGGAACAGGCGCTGCAGGATTCCAGGCGAACCCAGGCGGATCTGCTGCGCGCGTTCCCCTTCCTGATGCCGCAGATCGTGCTGGAGGATGAGAACAGCATTGGCATCCCCGGATTCCAGTCGCCGATGAAGAATCCGGCCGATATGGACACCAGTGGCCTGGTCTGGAATTCGCATGCCGATTTCTTTGCACAGATCAGCGCACTGCTGGAGGTGCTCAAGACCGAGTGGCTGAGCAAATACCAGGACGCCTTGGCAAAGTTCCTGGAGTTCTATCAGGAATTCTCCGACATCATGGAAGACCTGAAGCCCGTCGCAGAGGGCGACAAGGGCGATGTCAATCCAAATTTCAGCACCGTTTATTACAGACTGGTAGCCCTCGCAGAGAAGTACGGAACGGACCCCAGCGTAGCAAATGCGTTGGCCTCATTCTCCACCCAGGCGGCGGCCGAGAACTTCATCAAGTCCATGGGCCTTCCAGGCCTGAAGGTGATGCGGGGCGAGGACGGTAAGTACCACGTCATGATGGATGTTTCGGCGGTTGAACAGATTGCCGATAGCATGGTGTTTGTAAACACGCCCGTGGGTCCGATTCTCAAGGGTACGATGGATAGCGCTGCCTACAACGCATGGGTCTCCTCGAAGGACAGCAACATGGAGCAGGTCAAGCACGTCAGCAAGGTGCTCGGCGAGAAGCTCAATGAGATGACCCAGAAGTTCGACAATATCGTGAAGATCCTGAGTTCGTCGATCGACAAGATGTCCGAGGCCAATAACGCCTACGTACACAACACCTGAGTCCACGTCACCCGGCGCGGCTGTCCAATCCCACCACAGTTGCCCGTCAGCAGGCTGGCACCGGCGCCCGGTGCCAGCGCCTTCTTTCATCTGCAGTGAGGAACATCGTCATGGCAAGAATCGCGGAAGCTCCGATAGCCGTCTTTGCGGCCAGGCCGGTCCTGGCCCGGACCGCGGCTGTTCCGGCCGTGTCGATCGCCGCGTTCGCACTGGACGCTGACGCCATGTCCAGGCTGAAGCAGCTTGCCTGCGTCCTCAATCTGGCCAGTCGCGACGCAGCCACCTTCGCCAGCGTCGCCACCTCGGATGCAGCCGGGCGGGCGGGGGAGGACACGGCCTTGATGATGGAGGCGAGCCTTGACGCATCACGTTGTTCGAGGGCCGATTCACTGCGTGCGCTCTCGATGGTGCTGTCGGCTGCGTCTCCCGACGAGGGATCCGTGCAGGCGCAGGTGATCGACGCGATAAGCCGGTCGGCGGAAAAGCTGGATGCCGGCGGCTTGGTGTGGCAGTCGAATGCGGATTTCTTCGAGCAGATCGGTGCCCTGTTGACGATCCTGAAGACCGAATGGCTGAGCAAATATCAGGACTCGCTGGCCAGGTTCCTCAAGTTCTACACCTCCTTCTCCAACATCATGGAGATGCTCAAGCCCGCAGCGTCCGGCGACAAAGGGGCGGTCAAGATCGACTTCACCGCGGTTCACCAGAAGCTGACGCTGCTGTCCTGGGACTACGCGCTGGACCGGAATGCACTGGCCGGCTTTCCCTCGCGCGCGGCTGCGGAAGCCTTCCGGGTTTCTCTGGGCCTGCCGGGACTGGGTGTCACCGGCCCCGGCAGCGGAGGGCTCTACTACGTGAAGATGGACCTTTCAGCCGTCAAGGGATTGATTGCGAGCATGGAGGACGGCACCGAGCAGAACGCCGGAAACCCGCTTCCGAACGATCATGTGATGGACAGCAGTGCGTACAACGCCTGGGTGAACCAGAAGGACAGCAACGTCGAGCAGATCAAGTTCGTCAGCAAGGTGCTTGGCGAGAAACTCAACGAGATGACCCAGAAGTTCGACAATATTGTAAAGATTTTGAGCTCGTCCATCGACAAGATGTCCGAGGCCAATATGAGTTACGTGCGCAACACCTGATGGCGCACATCCAGGAGATTGAGAATGCCCAGAATTCCGCAGGCGTCAGCCCCCATCGCCCGGCAACGGTCCAATCAGTTTGATCTTGGGCGCGCCGTAAGGAAGGTCCCCCTTGATACAGTCGGAAACTCGCCAAGGACGAATTCCGCACAGTCCCAGATGGCGAGGGTGATCGGCGTACACCATCGCAGCGCGCACAGCAATGCGATCAGTGTGTCGTACGACATCATGGCCGCTGCCCGCGACAAGCTGTCCCGGTCAGAGCAGAAGGCCATGGATCGCACGCTGACGCTGCTTGGGCCGGAGACAACCGAGCATTTCGGCAATCTTCTTCTCATGCATCTGACCGCGTTGGGGGCAATGCATGCCAGCCTGGCGACGCGCATTGATCCGGATTCCCCCGACCCGGTGGTGATGCGATGCATGAAAAAGATCGAGAAGTCCCTCATCGAGATCGGCATCAAGGCAGGCCGTTGCACGACCGTTCCGGATGGTGGGTACCACGGCGACAGCAGCAGCGATAAGCTGACCGATGCCATGAAGGTGGCGCGGCAGCGCATGCTGGAGTGCGCGAAGGATGAATCCGTCGCGAGTCTGCTTGAGCGCGTTGCGTCTGCGATCCTGCCAGGCCCGTTGATGGCCAGCATAGAAGAGCGGCAACGGGATCCTGGGCGCTTCCTCAGTAACGACCGTTCGGCTGATCCGATGGAGGTCCTCCAGAAGCAGATGTGCGACGACCTGGAGAAGATCGTGCAGACGCATATCGACAGCGGCGGCGCCGAACACCTGATCGTTGCCATTCTGGATATATTGAAACTCCCGGAGTACGTGGTTCAGGGCGACCCCGGTCGAACGGGCGAACAGCCGGGCGCGACGGGGCGTGACGCACCTCCTCAGCTCCCGCAGTGGGCGCTTGATGACCGCCGTGCACCGATCGCGTACAACAACGTGAGGATCAACAATGATTTCGCTGATCTGGTCCGGCATCTGAACAAGCCGGCACCGCCGTTGAACCACGTCAACAACGTCGATCTCGATCGGCTGATCGAGGAGATGCGCAGGGACGCGTACACGGTTGGCAACCGGGACGCGCAGATCGAGCATCTTACCCGGCGAAATGAGAAGCTGGAAAAGCGGAACGAGAAGCTGGAAGAGCGCAGTTCCCGGCTTGAACGGCAGTATGACCAGCTCTTGGAGAAGTTCCTCAATCAGACGGACCGCCTGAACGTCTGGTCCAACGGTCCGGGCGTGTCGCGCGTACCCGACCTGGTGCCGAAGCCGAAGGGCGTGGACAACGGCAATGATATCCAGCGTCAGGATGCAGCTGTCCAGACCGACCCCGATGTTACGCGCGATCATCGCGATTCGCGCCCGCTTCGCAACGCGTCCACCCCGACCTTGCCGCCGGAAGGTACGCTGCGCCGGCTTGACGACCAGCGCGTGCCAGACCGTGGCCGAGCGCAGCAGACCCCGTTGAGAGCCACTGGTAATGGCGATGGTGGGCCGCGCAACAACACGCGTGCACCCGATCCGGACCTGGACACGTCGCGCCAGAACCGCTCGAACACCGCGCTACTGCCCCCGGATGGCGTCCTGCGCGATCTGAACCGGAATCAGCAGAATGACCAGCGCCGTGCAGAGCAGCGTGTCCATGGCGATGGCAACGGCAATGGTGGTCCGCGCAACCCGAGACAGGACGATAGCCGGAACCGGCTGGGCGGAACCCAGCAGCTCGATCAGCGCCAGCGGAACGAGCAGAATCGCCAGGTGCAGCAGAATAAGGGTCCCAACCGTCCCGGTGGCACTGATGACAGCGCCCCTGGTTACCACGAGTACACCGGTTTTCTGCAGGCGGCCGGCTACCAGGAAAGGACGGAACCGCGCGATGAGCACGAGCCGCCCACTGAGCGTAGAAAAGACCCGAATGTGGTCAAACCGTCGGCGGTGGAGAAGTACGTCAAGGAGCGAAGCGCCAGGGCCGGCATGCCGTATGTCCCGGCAACAGCGAAGCGTCTCCCGCCGGTAGTCTCGTCACCCGGGCGCTTCAATGAACTGATTCAGCTGAACGGCGCGAAGCCGATCCTTCCGAGCTTTGTGGCAGGCAAGGAGCGCACCAAGGGAGAGACCCGTGAGGGTTTCCCCGCATTGCCGGAGAAGACCGCCTTGCAGATTGGGACCGATCGCTTCGTCGAGAGGAACAAACTGAAGGCCGCTGAGCGCGCGCGGCGGGATCCCGGCACGACCGCTGCGACGTCCTGGGACCTGACCCGGTCGCGGGCGTCTGCGGCACTGAAAATCTCACTGGAGGCGGGCGACCGATCAGCGGTGCGCTCCGGATCTGGCTCCAGCAACTCACGTGCAACGCTGTCGGGTTGGTCGGAGTCCAGTCGCGCTATTTTCAATAGCGGGCAGGGAAGGGCAATCGGCTCGACCGTTGATCCGGAGCCGACGGCGTCACCGGCGCGGTCGAATAGCCGGATGATCAGCGGTGCCGCACAGGGCTCACCCATCGCGCGCGCGCTGTCGCTGCCGCTCTCCGCCGAAACCCGGAAGGTGCAGGGGCTCGACCGCTCGAACTCGGTCCCCAGCATCAACATTGACATTACCTCCTTCGCGGACCCGCTGCGCGCTCCGATTCTGGACGCCTCCAAGCGGTCAAGCGGTGAGCTTCCGGGCCTGCTGCAGCAGGAGGAGCGTCTGGATGCCCGCAGCCCTGGCGTCCCTGCGGCAACCGGTCCGACGCAGGCGTTCATGGGGCCCTCCTCGCTGATCGCGCGCAGTACCTCGATCGAAAGCCTGGATTCAGACGATGGCTCTGCCGATGAACTCAGGTGGAAGATCATCGAGGCCAATCGACGTTCGCGTGCCACACTTCGCCAATCGCAGGATACCGCGACGGCAGCCCCGATACGCTTCACGTCGACTCGCTTGAAGGAGGCATATGCCAGCCATTTGGCAAAGCAGGATTCTGTCGATGATTCGACCTCGCGCGCTTTGACTGGGCTCGATGACGAGCTGCCCGACGTCAGCGCACCACGGGAAGGATTCACCTCGGTGGATGACAGCGATGATTCCGGCCATGCATCGCCGACCCTCACCGGGGGCACGGATGGGGATGATCCGGCAATTAAGGTGGGTGACCGGCAGACTGCATTCTTCAAGACCTTGCCGGATGACGATTTGAACCGACTCATTCGGAACCTGCAGGCGAGGGCGCGGGCCGCCGACGCTCCGGCCGTACCATCCACCACCAACTTCGCCTCACATTTGGAAAGGGTCGTCGCCCGGAAGCAGGCCAGCTCATGAAAGCGGTGCTGAGCCTTCAGGACATCCGCAAACTGGCAGCCGCCCATCTCGGGCGGCCGCTGGAAGAGGTTGGCTCCCAACAGCGTCTGGTCGAAGATCTGGATGTGGACTCGCTGGAAATGCACGCGCTGCTGATCCAGATCGAGGAAGCCGGCGGCACGCTGCCGGACGCCGAAGCCCTGCGTGATGTGGTAACGCTTGCCGACCTGCACCTCGCGATTGCCGGTCCGGACGCGCTGGCGTGAGGCGTTGGAGTGTGGGGCTGGTGGTGGCGCTGGCCGCCACCGCCCTGCCGGCCGGTGCCAGCCAGGTATTCGCCACCCTGGATCGCAACGGCCAGCTACAGGTCTCCGATGCCCCCCTTGCGGGGGCAAAGGCGTTTGATCCGCACCGGACCTACGTGCCAGCGCCCGTTCCGCGTGCGCCAATCCCAGCGTCGCGTCCAAAGGCCGCGTCGCGCTGGAGCCCGCTCATTGACCAGGTGGCCGCCGAACACGGCGTGGACGCACGGCTGCTGCATGCCATCGTGACGGTGGAGTCCGCCTACGACCCCCAGGCCCGATCCCACGCGGGAGCGCTCGGCCTGATGCAGGTGATTCCCGCCACGGGCAAACGCTTCGGCGCGAAAGACCTGCTCGATCCCCTGCAGAATCTCCGTGCAGGCACCGCGTACCTGGTCTGGCTGAAGCGTCGCTTCGACGGTGACCTTACCCTCATGCTGGCTGCGTACAACGCAGGTGAGGGCGCCGTGCAACGCCATGGCAACCGCGTGCCTCCCTTCAACGAAACCCGCCAGTACGTGCGCAAGGTCACCGCGCTGTACCACGGCCGGTCGAACTGAGCGAACGGGATACGGCTGCTTGATGATTCGTGTAACGCGTTGCGTCTGCACCGTGCGATAGGCACCACTACAAGAAAGTGCAGTGCGCGGACATTGAAATTTGTTTCATGGAGGGGGTTCGGGGGAGCTGTCAGTCTGCGCGTCGTCGCCGCAATGCCTTGTGCACCGGCACTTCCGATCCCGCATTCCCCGGACTCCAATGCTCCCCGCGCACAAGTTGAAACTGCTTTCCGGCCAGCTCGATGGCGTGGAATTCACCCTCTCTCCCGGCGACACCGTCTTCCACGTTGGCCCGGCCCGCACCCTGCAGCAGGGCCAGCTCGGCGCCACGTTGGCAAACGCGGACAACGTGTTCTACATCCCCGGCGATCTGGCCCCGGCCTCGTTCCGCTTCCACCTGAGCGACGACAGCATCATGCTGGAAGTGCGCACTGAAGGAGCTGACCTCTGGAGTCCGCAGGACCTGCCACTGAATTCGGTGGTGTACGTGGCAGGCCTCGCGCTCGCCGTGCGCCCCGACACCGAGACGTGGTCGGCGGCCGTGTTGGACCACCGCCTGCCGGTGGTGGTCGACGAAGGCACGCCCCATACCCCGGTAATGCGCCCCACGCGCGGTGCCGGCGCCCGCCGCTGGATTGCCATTGCCGCGCTGGTGATGGCGGTGGGCGCCGGCGGCTGGTGGCTCTACGACCGCCAGCGGCCGGCCACGCAGGTCCGCACGCTGGAAGCGGTACTGGCGAAGTCGCCCTACAACTACACCGTGGTGCATGACGCCGAAGGACGCCTGTACGCCTTCAGCGACAGCGCCGAGGCCGTGGCCTGGGGCCAGCGTGCCAGCCAGCGCGCCGGTCGCCTGCAGGACCAGTACCGCGAGCGCCACGTGGAGGCCGCACGCATCGGTGCCGTGCTCGACAGTGCCAGCGTGCCCTACGCGGTGATCCGCCTGCGCACCCCGCAGCGCCCGGAGGTGGTGATCACCGCCCTGGGCCTGAATGACGCCGAGCGCCAGCGCCAGGTGCAGGCGTTGCTGGTGCCGCAGATGCCCTACGCGGCCAGCATCGATGTGCGCCTGGTAGGCGATGGCCAGCTGGTGGCGATCGCGCGTGACGAGCTGCGCGCACGGGGCATCACCACCCGCACCGGCAGCCAGGCCGGCCGCGCCAGCATCTCCAACGATGTATTCCTCGATGACGCATCGCTGCACGCCATGGCGCAGTACCGCGATGACTTCGTGCAGCAGTGGGGCGAGCGCCGCGTGCGCATCAGCATCCGTTTGTGGGACGACCTGCTGAAAGGCCGTTCCTACCAGTATTCCCAGGACCAGTTGCTTTCTGTAGGCGAAGGTCGCTGGGATTTTTCCACGGCAGGCAGCCGTTGACCTTTCTTCCGGAGTAACTGTAATGACTACACCAACCGTTGGTACAAAGCCCGTTCCGGGCGACGATTTTGATGGCGATGTCCAGGGGCCGCAGTGGGGCTGGCTGGGCGACCACAGCGATCGATTTGATCAAGGCGTAAGAACGTTGAAAGAGGCGCTGGACAAAGCGTTCAAGAAGATCGCCGGTGATGGTGTTGAAGGCGGCGATGAGGGCGATCCGACCAATCCGGCGTACCTGGCCGACTATCAGACTGCCCTGTCGGCGTACACCACCTACCGCACGCTGCAGTCGAATTCGGCCAAGAGCCTGTCGGACATGCAGAAGCAGAACGCCCGTAACCTGGGTTGATGAACTCCTTCGCCGGCAGCAGTGCTGCCGGCGCCAGGACTTTATGCGGGAAACCGCAGGAGATGCCCCCGTGCAAGTGACACAGATTGCCACCGAGATTGACGCGGTGGGCGGCGCTGAAGGCGCTGCCGTTCCACTTTCTGACCGCATGAGCCAGGCGTTGGCCAACGGTTATGTCAGTGCTGGCAATGACCTGGCCGCGATCCAGGCCGCCAGCAACAACCCCGCTACCGCGTCCAGCCCGGCGGCCCTGTTCGAGTTGCAGCTCACTCTGGCCGACTACAGCAAACGCATGATCGTAGCCGCGGGCTTGGCCAACCATGCCAACAAGGCGGTGGAGACGCTGCTCAAGTCATGAACAAGCCGCCTCTTGCGGTTGCCGTACGCCGCCTCAGCCGGTGGCGTGTGGTGCTGCCCCTGCTTGCGCTGGTGGTTCTGGTTGGCTGCGCGCGCAAGCCACTGCTGGAGAACCTGGACGAACGCCAGGCCAATGAAGTGATTGCCGTGCTGCTTCGCCATAACATCGACGCCGAAAAGCTCAATCTCGGCAAGGGGGGATATCAGGTCCAGGTCGGGCCACGCGACCTGCCCGAAGCCATTGAGCTGATGCAGCGCAACGATCTTCCATCGGCGCCGCGCAGCCAGGTATCGGCGGCATTTCCGGCCGATTCTCTTGTCAGCACGCCGCTCGGTGAGCGTGCGCGGCTGATATCGGCGGTGGAGCAGCGGCTGGAAGAGTCGCTGCAGCTGATCGATGGTGTGCAGTCCAGTCGCGTGCACCTGAACTACGATGCCAACCTTGGCACCGAAGGCCGACGTGCCGAGCGTCGTCGTATGCACGTGGCGGCCGTGGTCGCACATGAGCCCGGTGTCGATGCCGAAGTGCTGTTGCAGACCGTAAAACGCTTCCTGCGCAACACCTTCGATGGTGTTGAGTACGACAACGTCTCGGTGATTCTTACCGAAGTAGAAGGGCCGCGGACCCTGGCCGTGACCGCGGGCAGTGAGCGCAGCGTGCCGGTGGCCTGGATGGTGCTGTGCGGTGTGATCGCCCTGCTGTTGCTGCTGGGTGGATGGGTGCTGATCCGCCTGGTGCCTGCGGTAGGGAACCGCGTAAGCAAGGCGTTCCAGCGCGTTTCCGCCCGACGCGATGGACCCGCCGGCTGGAGGCGGTGGCGCGGTGCATGAGGCCATGCACATTGCGTATGCCCCGGCCGCGTACTACCGGCCCTGGCGGGAGGCCTATGCCAGCGCAACGGTGGATCAGCAACGCTGGCTGAACGCCACGCTGATCCGCCAGCGGCGTCTGCCGATGCCCGCTGCGCGGGTGGACCCGGCGGATATGGTGACGCGCCGGTTGCTGGGCCTGTGGCCGAACCTGCCGCAGATTGCCATGCTCATGGCGGCCGCCCGGCTGGCCGCGTGGCTGCCGTCCCAGCGGGGATGTGCGGCGTTGCCCGCCACGGTGCAGGCATTCATGCGGGCAGGCCATGTGCCGCAGCCCGTTGCCCGTGTGCAGGACCCGGCACCGGCGGATCTTGCCGGCGTGCTGCTGATCTGGGGCGGCGTGGAGCTTCAGCCGTTGGCACCATTGCTGCCCGCCTGGCTCTCCGCGCGGCTTTCGCTTCCGTTTGCGCCCATGGCAGGCGATGGGCTGCGCCCGCTGCCGCGCGAACGGATTGATATGGACCTTTTCTGGACGGCGGTGACCTATGTTGAAAAGCTTTCCTGAGCACGTGCTGGCGCACGCGCAGGGCGGGGTGATCGCGCCCAGCGCGCTGGGCCAGGCCGCGCGGGCCGACCAGCTCGAATCCGCCGCGCGGCGTCGCGCCTCCGCCGTACTGGGGGCGTTGCCGGAGCAGGTGGACGCCGCCATTGCACAGGCGCGCGTTGATGGATTCGGCCAAGGCTACGCCGACGCCATTGCCGAGGCGGTGCCATTGCTGGCGGCCGCGCTGGGCGACGTACAGGCCACGCGTCAAGCGGTGCTCGGCCAGGTGCGTGATGTGATCGCGGCGAGCCTGGCTGCAGAAGGCGTGGAGGCGGCATTGGTCGTGCGCCGCTGCGAACAGTTGCTGGGTGCAGCCGAGGCCGGACTGGTGCTGTACGTCCCGGAGCGGATGCCGGCACTGGGTGAAGCCGTACTGGCGCAGTTGGCAGCCAAGGCCGAAGCGCCGCCTGTACAGATCGTGGCGGCGCGCTCTGCGTTGCCGATGCTCAAGGCCGGCCCGTTGTTGTTTGAACTGGACCCGGTGGGCGCGATGTCTTCCGCCGTGGAAGCCAGTGTGGATGCCGATGCACTGGAAGCAGCGGCGCGCCAGCGCGCCGGCGCATACGTGAGCGGGATCGATGCCCGGCTCAAACAGCTGCCCTTACCCCTGAACCCGATTGGAGTAGATTGATGATGCTGGAAAAACTGGGAGCGATGGCGCCCTTCAACACGACCTCTGTCGAGGGCCAGAAGCAGACGCTGATGCAGCGCGTGCAGGCCTCGCTGGACGACCCCTCGACCAAACCGCCGGGGCCCGAAACGCTGCCGTCGCTGCCGGACGTCGACAAGAAGCCGATTTTCGACGCAGCCGCGACAACCCGCGAGATGGCGCGGAAATGGTGGTGCAACGACTTCCTGCAGACGATGATCTTCGGCGACGAAGAGAAACTCGGCGCCAAGC
The DNA here is from genome assembly GCF_052045085.1 of Stenotrophomonas sp. 22385. NCBI lineage: Bacteria > Pseudomonadati > Pseudomonadota > Gammaproteobacteria > Lysobacterales > Lysobacteraceae > Stenotrophomonas > Stenotrophomonas sp. 22385. The sequence goes on along the minus strand of NZ_JBQEOG010000010.1, from coordinate 31,464 downwards.
CGGAAGAATACTGAGGCATGACGCGGGCCGCTTGACGCGGCCCGCTTCTTTTTCCGTTCAGCCGCCCGGCGCCGCCTGGCCCGCCGGCGCCGCAATCCAGCGATCGATCTTCGCTTCCAGGATATCCAGCGGCATCGAGCCATCGCGCAGCACTTCGGCATGGAACCGGCGCGGGTCGAACGCCGCCCCCTGTGCCGCCTTGGCCTTGTCCCGCAACTCGATCATCTTCAATTCGCCCAGGCCATTGGCCAGGGTCTGGCCGGGCAGGGCCATGAAGCGCTCCACTTCTGCCGTGGCATCTTCCACCGGCATGTCGGCGGTCTTGACCAGATAATCCACCGCCTGCTTCTTGCTCCAGCCCTGCGCATGCACGCCGGTATCGGCCACCATGCGCGCACTGCGGGTCAACGCACCCTGCAGGTAGGCGATCTTCGCGTAGGGGTCCTGATAGACCCCCAGTTCATCGCCCAGCGATTCGGCATACATGCCCCAGCCTTCGACAAACGCGACGTCGCCGCCGAGGCGACGGAAGCGCGGCAGCTTGTCCAGTTCCTGCTGCAGACCCAGCTGCACGTGGTGGCCGGGAATGCCTTCGTGCAGGTACTGCGCCGGCGCGGACCAGGTACGTCGGCTGGGCAGGGCATTGGTGTTCACATACAGCGCGGCCGGGCGCATGCCATCGGGCAGCGACGGCTGGTAACTCACGGCCGCCGCACTGGCCGCGCGGTCGGCTTCCACCGGGCGGATCTCCAGCGGAGCCTTGGGCAGCGTATCCAGCAGCGAAGGCAGGCGCGCGCCCACCTGCTGCTGCAGCTGCTTGTAGCGCATCACCAGCGCATCGGGCGTGGCGTACTGGAAGTCCTTGTCGGTGCGCATGCTGCGCATCAGCTTCTGCTGCGAACCGCGGATGCGGTTCTGCTTCATTACCGCCGTGATCTGCTCCTGCAGGCTGGCCACGCGCTGTTCGCCCAGCGCGTGGATCTGCTGCGGGGTGAGCGTGCTGGCCGTGCTCTGCACGATGTTCTGCGTATACCAGGCCACGCCATTGGGCAGCGCGGACAGGCCATCGGTTTTCCGCGTGGCCGGCAGGTATTCGGTGGCGATGAAGCCGCGCAGGGCGCGATAGGCTGGCATCAGCCGGTACTCGATCATGCGCTTGTACTCGGCGGTGATGCGGGCCTTGTCCGCCTCGGGGAAATCGTCGGGCATGTTCCGCACTGGCGCCCAGAAGATGCTTTCTTCGGCGGTGGGCTTGATCACCGCATCCAGCTGCGGCAGCACCTTTTCCATCAGGTCGCGCGGCTGCACCACGCCGGCGCGCATGCCCTCGCGCATGTTGGCGATGGCCTGGTCGAACAGCGGCGGGATGCCGAGCGATCGCTTGGACCAGGTGTCGTAGTCCTGCACGGTGTTGAACGGCTGCGCGCCCGAGCCCGACCCGAGGATGGCCATGATGCTGCCCAGGTTGTAGTACTGGCTCACCGGCAGCATCCAGGCGGGGTACTTTTCGGCAGCCAGCGACATGCGCGCATCGCGCACGAAGATCTGGTAGCTCAGCAGGTCCTGCCCGGTCAGGCCATCGGGGCCGATCTTCTCGACCTTGCCCAGCCACTGTTCGGTGAAATCGTGCGACTGCTGGCGGTAGGCCGGCGAGAGGATGTTGGGCAGCTGGTCGTTGTGGCGGGCATCGCCCTGGAAGGTGGCCTGGAGCGGGTTGAGCCGCATCGAGGCGTCCCAGTACTCATCGTAGATGCGCTCGAGCTGGGCGGCCTTGGTCTGCTGGCGCACCAGCGGCTGCCGCGCGGGGGCGGCGGCGGGGCGGGCGCGGGGTTTGGCCTTCGGCTTGGCCTGGCGCGTCTGTGCGGCGGCGGGCCGGTTGGCCTTCTTCTTGGCGGCTTCGGCCGGGGCAGCGGCGCTGAAGACCAGCAGTGAGGCAATCACGAGCGCCAAGGCACGGGCGGGGTGGGGCATCGAATGCTTCCGTAAATCCTATACAGACCCGGGAGCTTGCCTGATTCAGCCGGCCACAACCACCTCGGCGCCCGCGCCATACAGCGTAGAGACACGCCACGCGTGTCCCACGCAGCCCGGCCCGAGGGCCGGAACGCCTATTCAGCGCTCCCCAGCCCGCGTAAACGGCACGGTCTCAGGCGCCACGGCGCCGCCGGAGATGATGAAGCTCATCGCCTGGTCCACCGTCCAGTCGGTCGGGGTCAGCAGCTCCACCGGCACGATTTCCAGGTACCCCGACGTCGGGTTCGGCGTGGTCGGCACATACACCGCAGCCAGCTCGCGCCCGGTGCCCTGTTCACGGATCACCCGGGTGACCAGGCCGACGGCCTTCATGTCCCGGTGCGGGAAATCGATCAGCACCACGCGCTGGGTGGTGCCCGGCTCGGTCTGCAGCATGTCCAGCAGTTTCTTGGCGCTTTCATAGATGATGCTGGCCAGCGGAATGCGCTTGATCACCGCCCCGAACCAGCGCAGCAGGCGCTGCCCGATCACCCGGCGGCTCAGCACGCCCACGCTCAGGATCACCAGCAGCGTGGCCAGTAGGCCGAACACGTTCTGCATCCACTCCACCTTGACCCAGCCCAGGTAGTGCGGGAACGAGGCGGCGATCTGCGCCGACAGCGGCACCACCACCGGGCTGCTGATGCCCGACAGCAGCACGAACACGAATTTGATCACCACCCAGGTCAACCAGATCGGCAGCAGGGTAAGCAGGCCGGTCAGGAACAGGCGCTGCAGGGAGGGGCGCGGAACGAGGTGGGGGGCTTCTGGTGACATCGGCGCATTGTAGCGGGGCGCGGGCCCGGTTTACGCGGCCAGCCGCCGCAGAATGCGTCCTGTCGGGAGATGCTGTGTTGACCGCGGTGAAACGGGCCGCATCACGATTGCCGCTCCAGCCGGCAGGTATCGACCGTTGGTCAATACGCGCCACGCGTCAACCGCGCGCCTGCGGCTTCAACCGGATGTACACCTGCTTGCGCACCCGGGCCACGACTTCACCCTGTGCATCAACAATGTCATTGCTGAACCAGTGCAGATATTTCTCACCACTGGCGGTAGCCGCCCGCAACTGATCCAGCAGTGCTTCATCCAGCCGGAACTCGGCGGTAACCGTCCCACGGCCAGGCTTGAGGAACTCGATCTCGCCCGCCCGGTCCCACACGTAATAGTCGCGCCCCAGGTTCTGCATGACGGTGAGCATCCAGAACGGATCGGTCATCGCAAACAGGCTGCCCCCAAAGTGTGTCCCCACGTAGTTCCGGTTCCACGGCCGCATCCGCAGCGCCACCCGGACGAAGCGGTAATCGGGCGTGACCTCGGTGACATGGATGCCGGCAAACAGAAACGGCGGCCACAGATTGAGTCCATGGCGGAACAGGCTGGCCTTCATAGCGTGGTCAAGGGGGCTGGGGAGGTGCGGAAAGCTTACCATCCGCACCCGTATGGTGCGCAATCCACCTCCCGCCGTGCCTCCCCGCCGGACGAAGAAGTCGCTTAATGCAGTCACCGCTGGATGGCGCTTCGTAATGGTTGGTGCGGTGGCGACACAGAAATGTCGCGACTGATTTGATGCTGCGCGTTTCCTGGAATCCACTCCGCCCGACGACTGCGAGCATGCGCGGCAGGCCGTTCATTGCGTCTGCGGCCATCCCCAAAACAGGAAAACGTCGTCATGATTTCGCAAACCAGTGGTGCAGGAGCGCTGATCAAGCCCGTCCTTCGGTCCGAAAACGCACAGATCACTCCCGCCGCCACTAATGTCGCCGCCCCGGACCACGTAGGGAATGGGACCATGCCGGTATTCTAGCCTTCGGCTCAGACTGCCCTGCAGTCTGCAACCAGGGCAGGCGACAGGGCTGCCGTCTCCGCACTTCTGAAGACGGGCGTGGATGCAGACGGTGTGACCACCAGCGACGGTCGTCCCGGTGCCTCCCGAGAACTACTCCGTGCGATCGAGTGGGGCGATGCCGATGCAGTCGGCACGCTGCTCCAGGCCGGCGCGAACCCAAACAGTACTGGCCGGCACCACCAGTCGGCGCTGTGGCTGGCCGTTGAAGACCGGCACCTCGAGAACGTGAAGCAGCTGTTGAACGCCGGTGCGGACCCGAACGTGGCCAGTACCTGGGATGGCACCACGCCCTTGTGGAACGCGGTCAAGCACCGGGACGCGCCCATCGTCGAGCTGCTGTTGCAGCATCCCGGCATCCACCTCAGGTCGACGGCACATGATGGGTCCACGCCGCTCGGACGCGCGCGCTCAGAGGCGTGCTACGACCAGACGGGGCGGATCCTGGAGCTGTTCGAGCAGCGTGAGCGGGATCGTTCGCATCCTGCCTCCAGGGAATGGATGCGGGCCGCCATTGCCGGCGATGTGACGGTGCTGCAGGAGATGGTCGACACCCATGGCCGCGACTCCCTGGACTGCATCGCCACGAGTGGATGTACTGCGTTGCATCGGGCCGCTTCGCACGGTCATGTGAATGCGGTCAGGCAGCTGCTTGGCTGCGGTGCCAATGTCAATCAACATGACGGTGACGGTCAGACTGCATTGAGCGCGGCGGTGATGAGTGGGCACCTGGAAGTGGTGAAGGTGCTCATCGCGCATGGTGCGGATTCCAATATCCTCAAATCATCCGGCGACACCCCGCTGTATGACGCCGCCTTCCATGGCCGCGAGGCCATTGTGGAAGCGCTGCTGGATGGCGGTGCCGACATCAACCTGGCCGTGGAAAGGCCCCGCTCGACCCCAACAGCGCTGCAGGCGGCGGTGTGGCAGGAGCATCATGGTGTGGCCGCACTGCTCCTCCGTCGCGGCGCCAATCCGCACTCGGCAGGCCCCGGTGGATTGACGACGGCCACCTGGGCGGTTCGGTTCGGCACACCGGAAATCAAGGCCATCTTCGCAGCCCACGTGTAGCGCCACGCCCTGCGTGGCTACGCGGTCACGAACAGCAGCCACGCAGGGCGTGGCTCTACGATTCGTAGGCGTCGTTGCCGTCGCCGGTGGCGTAGCCGTCGCGGCCTGCGGCCTTGGCGCGGTACAGCGCCGCGTCGGCGCCTTCGAAGTAATGGCGCGGTTCGCTGCTGGCATCGGGGGTGCGGGTGTACAGGCCCACGCTGAGGGTGATCTGCGCGTGCAGCGGCGGCCCGGGCGACAGATGCATGCCGCGTACCGCGGCGATCAGGTCTTCGACCACCTGCACTGCGCCTTCCGATGTCGTATCGGGCAGCACCAGCGCGAACTCATCTCCACCAAACCGTGCGGCCATGTCGCGCGGTCGCCGCGCATGCGCGCGGATCTCGTTGGCGATCCGGCGCAATACCGCATCGCCGGCGTGGTGGCCGTGCAGATCGTTGTGTTGCTTGAAGTGATCCACGTCGATCAGCACCAGGGTCAGCGGGCGGCCGCTGCGGCGGCCGGCATCATGTTCCTGTTGCAGCGTCTGTTCGAAACGCAGGCGGTTGCCCAGCCCGGTCAATCCATCGCTGTTGGCCTGCCGGCGCCATGCCGCGATCCGCCACAGCACCCACGCGCAGATGACCGCCAGCATGCAGGTCAGCGCAGCGGCTGGCGCGAACCACAGGTGGCCGCCGCGCAGCAGGACGAAACTGGACAGCAGCGCCAGCGGCAGGGCGAGCAGGGCACTTGCCACCGCGCGCGGCAGGGTCAGCCCCAGCGCGCACAGCGCCACCAGCACGCCGCTCAACACCGCCTGCCATGATGGCGCCAATACGTTGACAACATTGCCGGTGAGCAGCATCGACGCCACGTTGGCCTGGTATTCGGTGCCGCTCATCCAGCGCTCGCGCGTGGTCGGGGTGAGCAGCCGTGGGGCGATGCCGCTGGCGGTCATGCCGACCAGCACCAGACGGTCGCGCAGCAGCCCGGGGTTGACGTCACCATTGAGCACCTCCGCATACGACACCTGCGGGACGCGCTCGGGCGGGCCGGCGAAGCGCACCCGCACGTAATGGTTGCGATGCCACTGGTAGGGCGCGTCATGCCGAGGGCGGGTATCGATCAGTCCGGGAAGCGGCCCGCGCGTGTTGGCCAGCGCCAGGCCCAGCGCTGGCCAGTGTGGTGAGCCGATGCCTGCGGTGAGATACAACCCGCGGGTAACGCCATCGGCGTCCACTTCCACATCGGTATGACCCAGCATCGAGGCGTTGGCGGCAATCAACGGAATCGGCAGCAGTTCCTCGGCCATCCGCGGCCCACTGGAGGGTGCCGCCAGCACCGGCAGCACTACGTGGCCGTTGCGGCGGATCGCAGCAGCCAGTTCGGCATCCTGCGCGCTGTCTTGGCGGTCCGGTTCGGACAGCAGCAGGTCCAGCGCTACGCGCTGGCTGCCAGCGGCGGTCAGGCGGTCCAGCAGCCGCGCATGGGTCGAGCGCGGCCACGGCCACTGACCGAGCTGCTGCAGGCTGCTGTCATCGATGGCCACGATCAGCAGGCGGGGATCTGGCGCGTAGTCCCACGAGCCAGCGTAGGTGTCGTAGATCGCTTCATCCTGCTTCCAGAACCACTGCCCGTGGCTGGCCGCTGCCGCCACTACGCCCACCAGCACCGCAAGTACGATGCGCCGCGGCCAGGAGAGCGTAAGCGGTCTCACAGCAGCAGGAGCAGCAGCAGGGCGCCGGCACCGGCGCCACGACAGGTGCGGCACGGCAGCTTGACCTGCTGCGCGGGCGAGAATGGGCCGGCATGGCCATCGTCATCGATGTACTGCACGCGCACGTGCAGGGTGCCGTGCCACGGACGCTTGAGCGTGACCTCGGGTTGGTCCACCTGCCGGTCAAGGAAGGGATGGGCGAAATCGCCGCGCTTGTCCAGCTGCACGCGGTAGCGCTGGCCGGGCTCGCCCGCCTGCCAGCGCAGGGTCAGCTGCCCCTTGGCTGCCTGCGGTGGCTGCAGCGCAGGGTCGACCGGCGCATCGCGGATGCCCAGCGCCACCGGTTGGCCGAAGCGGCCGCGGTGACCGTTGTCGTCGCGTGAGGCCACGCGCCAGAAGTACGCGCCCGGGGGCAGGTCGCCGTTGGCGCGCATCCGGGTGCCGCGGCCTTCCTGCTCCAGGATCGGCTGCAGGAACTGCGGCTCGGTGGCGACCTGCAGTACCGTGCTGGCGGCGCCGTCGACCTGGCTCCACTCGAAGCGTGGGCGCGCGCTGGCCAACGCTTCTCCGTTGACCGGGCGCACCGTGAGTGGCGGCGCCGGCTGGTCGCGGACCTCGACATCGGCCTGCGCGTCCATCCCTTCCACGCCGTCGGCACTGACCGCACGCACCAGCAGCCGCAGCACGCCGGCAGGCAGGTCGGGCACGGTCATGGTGGTGTCGGCGGTGTCCCTGGCGAACAAGAGGATCTCCGGCTGATCGGCGCGCACTACTTCTACCCGGTACCGGGTGGCCTGCGCTACTGCTTCCCACGCCAGTTGCGCCGGCAGCGGGTCCAGGCGCAGCCCGCTGCGGGCCAGAACCGGGGCGGGCAACAGGGCTTCCGGCGGGCCGGGGCGGGCATCCGAGGTCCGGTTCCGGGTGGCGTGACCGGGGGTAACCAGTTGCTGCCCGCGCCGGTTGCCGACCTGCACGCGTCCTTCCAGTACTTCAGTGGCGGCCATGCCGCCCTCGCCGCCGGCACTGACCCGGAACTGCGTGCCGCGCACGCTGCTGGTCGCGGTGGGGGCGTCGATGATGTAGCGCGAAGCCGGGCCCCTGGCGGGGGTGATCCGGTTGCTGCTGCGGCCCTGTTCCAGGCGCAGGCGGGTGTCGACCATGCCGGTGTGACCATAACGGCTGAGCTGGTCCAGGCGCAGGTGCGAGTGCTCGCGCAACTGCAGGCGCGAATCATCGGCGAAGACGAGAGTGACACTGGCGTCGCTGCCGGTAACCACGTGCGTGCCGATGCCAAGCTGCTCGCCTTCCACGACATCACGCAGAGGCCCGCTGTCGCCCGGCCTTGCCTGCACGCGGCCGCGTACGGCCAGCACGCGGGCAGGCGCCGGCTGCACCAGCAGCCAGGCAATGGGGAACCTGAGCTGGCTGCCAGGCGTCAGCCGGTAGGGGTCGCTCACGCGGTTATGCGCCTGCAGTCGCTCCCACGGCACGCCCGGCTTCAGGTAACGCGCCCCAAGATCCCACAGGGTATCGCCGGGACGGACCCGGTAGGTCCAGTCCTGGGCCAGCAGCGGGAACGCGGAAAGCAGCAGTGCCAGCAGCACCAGCAGGCTGACAGAGCAGGCGCGGGCGCGTGGAAAGCGGGTCGAACTCACGGTCATCTGTGCCCTGAAGGCGGGGCCCAGCCGTGCGGCCCCCATGGCCAGACCGCATCCCCCCGAATGGATCGCGGCTAAAAGAGACCGCGATCACATTATTGCCCGGCTCCGGTACAGGAATGCTGAACGCCGTACCGACTCAGAACAGCAGTGCGGCCATCGAACGGCGGTAACGGCCGACCAAGGCGGCGTCGTCGATCACCTTGAAGGCGTCAATCAGCAGTTTGCGTGGCAGGCCGTCACTATAGGAACGATCTTTCTGCAACATGGCCAGGAACTGCTCCAGCGCGGCTTCGTCTTCGCCGCCGAGCAACTGCTGCACGCCACGCAGGTGGCGGGCCTGCAGGTCACTGCCATCGGCAGCGATGCGCGCCTCCAGCTGCTCTGGCGCGGGGGCGTCCTGCAGTGCCTTGGCGAAATCCAGGCGGGCGCGGGCGCGCACGGCGCGGTCGTCGGTGGCCAGATTGGCCGGCAGCGCCTCGATCAGCGCACTGGCTTCGGCGGTGGCGCCGGTCTGCAGCAGGGCCAGGGCCAGGTCGAGCTTGAGCTCTTCCTTGTCCGGCTCGGCGGCGATTCCCGCGCGCAGCACGTCAACGCGCGCCTGCGGGTCCAGCGGTGCGGGCTCATCGGCCGCGGCCTCGGCCGTCTCGGCCGGGCTGATGCCGTGCTGGGTCAGGAACTCACGCAGCTGGCTTTCCGGAATCACGCCGGGGAAACCATCCACCAACTGGCCGCCCTTGACCAGGAATACGGTCGGCACCGAGCGGATCTGGAAGGCGGCTGCAATCTGCTGCTCCTTGTCCACGTCCACCCTGGCCAGTTCGAAGGCGCCGTTGTATTCGCCGGCCAGTTTTTCCAGCATCGGGCCCAGGGTCTTGCAGGGCTCGCACCAGGTGGCCCAGAAATCGACCAGCACCGGCGTCTGCAGCGACTTCTGCAGCACCTGGGCTTCGAAGGTTTCGGTGGTGGCGTCAAAGACGTGGGGCAGTTCGCTCATGGTCTGGGAATCAACGATTAAAGATGTACCCAGTGTATGGTGCCGGCCATATTGAGAAGCAACCCCAATGGTGGGTGGAGAGGGCCCGATGAAGACCGTGCAACGTTTCGACCCCCTGTTCGGCGCCGCCGGCGCTGTGCTTTTCCTGGCTTCGGTGCTGGGTTTCGGCGCCGTATTGCCCGGTTACCTGCCGCTCGGCCATCCGGTGGCGCTGCTGGGGGCGACCGGGGTGCCGCGTGCGGTGGCGTTCGACCTGTTCGGCTTCGTGCTGCCGGGTCTGCTGGCGGTGGTGGTGGCGCTGCGCCTGCTGGCACGCGTGCCGGTCACCGCGCCGTGGACGATGCGGGTGGGCGGGCAGATGCTGGTGCTGTCCGGACTGGCCTTCGCCGCGATGGGCGTGCTGCCGCTGGATGCGACCGACATCGAGAGCCTGGCCAGCCAGTACCACGCCAGTGCGTGGATGATCTGGGTGTTGGCGTTCGTGCCTGGCGCGCTGATGTCCGGGCTCGCCGCGCGGCGTTTGCCGGGCTGGGGAAGGCTGGCGGCGCTGCACGTAGCAGCGGGCCTGGCGGTGCTGGTGGGGGCGTTCGTGCTGCAGGCCGTCATGCCGGCCCCGGTGGCCCAGCGCCTGGCATTCGTGGCGTGGGTGGTGTGGCTGGCGGCCGCGCTGCCGCTGGCAGCCAAGGTCCGCCCCGGGTGAATTGACGGGTTCGACCGCAATCCACGCGCGGGTGCGCGGGGGAGGGCGGTCGTGGATAAAATGGGCACGGGTAATTCCGTGATTTATCAACAGGATGCCATTTCGGTCCGCTATTGGCGAAGGCGATGATTGGAGCCGTTTGCCGCACTGCGGTACGCTGTGCCGCTTTGCCGCCGCAACTGTGTTTTCCATGACCAGCGTCGAACCCAACGTATACGATCCGCAGCAGGTTGAATCCGCCGCCCAGAAGTTCTGGGACGCCACGCGCGCCTTCGAGGTGAACGAGGCCTCGGACAAGCCGAAGTACTACTGCCTTTCGATGCTGCCGTACCCGTCGGGCGCGCTGCACATGGGCCACGTGCGCAACTACACGATCGGCGATGTGATCAGCCGCTACAAGCGGATGACCGGCCACAACGTGCTGCAGCCGATGGGCTGGGATGCGTTCGGCCTGCCGGCGGAAAACGCGGCGATCAAGAACCGCACCGCGCCGGCCAAGTGGACCTACGCCAACATTGAGCACATGCGTGGCCAGTTCAAGGCCATGGGCTATGCGATCGACTGGTCGCGCGAGTTCGCCACCTGCACGCCCGAGTACTACGTGCACGAACAGCGCATGTTCACCCGCCTGATGCGCAAGGGCCTGGCCTACCGCCGCAACGCGGTGGTGAACTGGGATCCGGTCGACCAGACCGTGCTGGCCAACGAACAGGTCATCGACGGCAAGGGTTGGCGCTCGGGCGCGCCGGTGGAAAAGCGCGAGATCCCGCAGTGGTTCCTGCGCATCACCGATTACGCCCAGGAACTGCTCGACGGCCTGGACGAACTGCCGGGCTGGCCTGATTCGGTCAAGACCATGCAGCGCAACTGGATCGGCCGCTCCGAAGGACTGGAGATCCAGTTCGACGTGCGCGATGCCGACGGCAGCGCGCTGGATCCGCTGCGCGTGTTCACCACCCGCCCGGACACGGTAATGGGCGTGACGTTCGTGTCCATTGCCGGCGAACACCCGCTGGCCCTGCACGCGGCCAAGAGCAACCCGGCCCTGGCCGCGCTGCTGGCCGAGATGAAGCAGGGTGGCGTGTCCGAAGCCGAACTGGAAACCCAGGAAAAGCGCGGCATGGATACCGGCCTGCGCGCGATTCACCCGGTGACCGGTGCCCAGGTACCGGTGTGGGTGGCCAACTTCGTGCTGATGGGCTACGGCACCGGTGCGGTGATGGCCGTGCCGGGCCACGACCAGCGCGATAATGAATTTGCCAACAAGTACGGCCTGCCGATCCGCCAGGTCATCGCGTTGAAGTCGCCGCGCAAGGACGACGCCGCCTACGACGCGACCCGCTGGCAGGACTGGTACGGCGACAAGACCCGCGAGACGGAACTGGTCAACTCCGACGAATTCGACGGGCTGGACTTCCAGGGCGCCTTCGAGGCGCTGGCCGAACGTTTCGAGCGCAAGGCCCAGGGCCAGCGCCGGGTGAACTACCGCCTGCGCGACTGGGGCGTGAGCCGCCAGCGCTACTGGGGTTGCCCGATTCCGGTGATCTACTGCCCCAAGTGCGGCGCACTGCCGGTGCCGGAAGAGCAGTTGCCGGTGGTACTGCCGGAAGACGTCAACTTCGTCGGCACCGGTTCGCCGATCAAGGCCGACCCGGAGTGGCGCAAGACGACCTGCCCCGATTGCGGCGGCGCGGCCGAGCGCGAAACCGACACGTTCGATACCTTCATGGAATCGAGCTGGTACTACGCGCGCTACACCTCCCCCGGTGCCCGTGACGCGGTGGACAAGCGCGGCAACTACTGGCTGCCGGTGGACCAGTACATCGGCGGTATCGAACACGCGATCCTGCATCTGATGTACTTCCGTTTCTTCCACAAGCTGCTGCGTGATGCACGCATGGTGGACAGCAACGAACCGGCGCAGAACCTGCTGTGCCAGGGCATGGTCATCGCTGACACCTACTTCCGCCAGAACCCGGACGGTTCCAAGGACTGGATCAACCCGGCCGACGTGGACGTGAAACGTGACGAGCGCGGCCGCATCACCGGTGCGGTAATGATCGCCGACGGCCAGCCGGTGGAGATCGGCGGCACCGAAAAGATGTCCAAGTCCAAGAACAACGGCGTGGACCCGCAGGCCATGGTGAGCAAATACGGAGCCGACACGGTCCGCCTGTTCTCCATGTTTGCCGCACCGCCGGAGCAGTCGTTGGAGTGGAACGAAGCCGGCGTGGATGGCATGGCGCGCTTCCTGCGCCGTCTGTGGACCCAGGTGGAAAAGCACGCCGCCAGCGGGGTGATGGATGAGCTGTCCCTCACGGCAGCACTGCAGCAGGCGCTGACTGCCGAGCAGAAGGCGCTTCGTCGCAAGACCCACGAGACGATCCAGAAGGTCAGCGATGACTACGGCCGCCGGCACAGCTTCAACACCGCCATCGCCGCAGTGATGGAACTGATGAACGCGCTGGCCAGGTTCGATGACGGCTCCGACCAGGGCCGCGCGGTCCGCCAGGAAGCGCTGCAGGCCACCGTCCTGCTGCTCAACCCGATCACCCCGCATTCCAGCCATGCGTTGTGGCAGGTGCTGGGCCATGGTGAAACGCTGCTGGAAGACCAGCCGTTCCCGCAGGCCGACGCCAGCGCGCTGGTGCGTGATGCGGTGACCCTGGCGGTGCAGGTCAATGGCAAGCTTCGCGGGACCATCGAGGTGGCCGCCGATGCCCCGCGCGACCAGATCGAGGCACTGGGCCTGGCCGAGCCGAACGCGGCGAAGTTCCTGGACGGGTTGACCGTGCGCAAGATCATCATCGTGCCGGGCAAGATCGTGAACATCGTGGCCGCGTGACCGGGATCGCGTAGCGCCACGCCCTGCGTGGCTGCGCAGGGCGATGGCGCTGTTTCTCAAGCGGTGTTCACGTGGGGTCGGGCATCGTACGGGTAACCCTTTTTCCTGTTGCCGGGCGAGCCCGGCTCATCCAGACTGTGCCCATGACCCGATTCCTGCTTGCCCTTGTTCTGACCGCGACCCTCGCCGGGTGTGGCTTCCACCTGCGCAACAAGCTGATGCTGCCGGCTGATACGGCGGCCGTGAAGGTGGTATCCACCGCACCCTACAGCGAACTGGCCAAGCTGCTCCGGCGTGGCCTGCAGGCATCGGGCGCGACGCTTGCCGATGCCGACAGCAAGGAGCCGGCTGCGCAGCTGCAGGTCGTGTCCGAGCGTTGGGGCGACCTGCCCATCGCCATCGATGCGCAGGGCCGCGCGCAGGAGTTCAGCCTGCGCTACGCGGTGATCTTCGTCTTCCGCCGCGAAGACGGCAGCGACCTGGTGCCGCAGCAGGTGATCGAGCTGTCGCGCGACTACGTGTCGCCGCCGACCGACTCCACCGGCACCACCACCGAGCGCGAGATCCTGGCTGACGAGCTGCGCCGTGAGATGTCCGCGTCGATCATGCGCCGCATCGACAGCGTAGTGCGCGCCCAGCTGGAGCGGGGTCAACTCAACGCGCCCGCCAGGCCCGCCGTCGATCCGGCAGCAACGCCTGCCGGCGTACCGCCGACCACGCCGCCGGCCGACGTACCGGCCGTCAAGCCGCCGCAGGCCGGCTGACCGGTCCGCTGGCGGACCGGCCGCACGATGGAACTGCGCCCCGAACAACTTGCCAGCCAGCCGGCCAGCCAGGCCTTGGCGCCGGTGTACCTGATCGCCGGCCCGGAAACGCTGCGCGTACTGGAAGCGGCCGATGCGGTGCGCGCGCGCGCGCGCGCCGAGGGCATCAGCGAACGTGAAGTGTTCGACGCTGACGGGCGTGATTTCGACTGGAACCAGCTCGATGCCACCTTCAACGCGCCCAGTCTGTTCAGTGCGCGCCGGCTGGTGGAGCTGCGCCTGCCGACCGGCAAGCCGGGCAAGGAGGGCGGCGAGGTGATCAGCCAGTTCTGCGCCAACCCGGCGCCGGACGTGATCCTGCTGATCACCTGCAACGAATGGAGCAAGGCGCACCAGGGCAAGTGGGCCGAGGCGGTGAACCGTGTCGGCGTGCTGTCGGTGGCCTGGGCAATCAAGCCGCATGAACTGCCGGACTGGATCGAGCGTCGCCTGCGCCAGCAGGGCCTGCGCGCGGATCCGGCCGCCGTGCAGCGGCTGGCCGAGCGCGTAGAAGGCAATCTGCTGGCTGCCGCCCAGGAAATCGACAAGCTGGCGCTGCTGGCCAGCGGCCAGACCCTGGATGCAGACACGATGGAATCGCTGGTGGCCGACGCCGCCCGTTACGATGTATTCCGACTGCTGGAAGCCACTTTCTCCGGACAACCGGCGGCGGTGCTGCGCATGCTGGCCGGGCTGCGCGGCGAAGGCGAGGCCGTGGCTGCGCTGATGCCGATGGTGATCCGCGAGATGCTGTCCACCGCCGCGCTGGCCAGGGTGCAGGCGCGCGGTGGCAACCTGGCGGCAGAGATGAAGAGCCGTGGCATCTGGGAATCGCGCCAGGCGCCCTTCAAGCGGGCCCTGCAGCGCCACCCTGACGCCAAGCGCTGGGAGCGCTTCGTGGCCGAAGCCGGGCTGGTGGACCGCATGGCCAAGGGCCGCGCCGATGGCGATCCCTGGCTGGGCCTGGAACGCCTGCTGGTGGCAGTGGCAGAAGCACGCGCGGTACGCCTGCTGGCCCGCGCGTGAGCCCGATGGGCCTGCGCATCCATTACGGTGGGACCTTCGACCCGGTGCACCTGGGCCACCTGGCGATCGCGCGCGCGGCGCGCGACCAGCTGCAGGTGGCCGTGCGGCTGCTGCCGGCAGCCGATCCGCCACACCGGCCCGTGCCGGGCGCCAACGCTGCCCAACGCGCGGAGATGCTGGCGCTGGCGATCGGCGATGAGCCGGGCCTGTTGCTGGACCTGCGCGAGCTGGAGCGTGCCCGGCGACAGCCTGGAACCCCTTCCTACACCGTTGACACATTGCGCGAGCTGCGTGCCGAACTGGGTCCGCGCCAGCCGATCGCCTGGCTGGTGGGGGCCGACAGCCTGCTGGGCCTGCCCGGCTGGCACCAGTGGGAGGACCTGTTCAGGCTGGCGCACTTCATCGTCGCCGACCGCCCGGGAAGCTCGCTGGAGCAGACGCTGCCGGCCCCGCTGCAGCGGGCGCTGGAGTCTCGGTGGGCTGAAAGCGACAAGGCGCTGTTCAGCGCCCCCGCGGGGCGCGTGCTGCGCCTGCACGCCCCGCTGCGCAGCGAATCGGCCACGGCCGTGCGTGAGCGGATCGCGGCGAAGGGGGACTGGCGGCAATTGCTGCCCGGTCCGGTGGCCGATTACGTCGCCGAGCACGGCCTGTACGGCCTCCGTACGGCGTGAATACGTTCAGCCCGTCCGCCCCGTATAATCGGTGCCACATTTATCGAGTTGCCCTGCTTTGAACAACCAAGCCCAGCCCCAGACCATCAAGGTCCAACTGCCGAACCCGGCCCCGTCCAATGAGCAGCTGCTTGATTGCGTGCGCAGGGCCACCGAAGAACTGAAGGCCAGGGATCTCGTCGAAATCGACGTGATCGGCAAGTCCAGCGTCGCCGATTACATGGTGATCGCGTCGGGCACTTCCAGCCGCCACGTGAAGTCGATCGCCGACGAAGTGGTGAAGTTCGCCAAGAACCTGGGGGTGATGCCGCTGGGGGTGGAAGGCGAGCGCGAAGCGGAATGGGTGCTGGTCGACCTGGGCGACGTCATCGTGCACGTGATGCTGCCGCGCGTGCGCGAGTTCTACGCGCTCGAGCGCCTGTGGACCGTCGGCGACCAGCCGCCGAGCCTGCTGGATGATGGCGACAACGAAGACGACTACGCCGCGCGCTGAAACCGGCGCGTGGGGTAACGACAACGGCGCCCGATGGCGCCGTTGTCATTTGAAGGAGCATGACGATGAAAGCCAGGCTGATCGCTACCGGTGAACGCGCGCCCAGCTGGGTGGCCCAGGGCTTTGCCGAATACCAGAAGCGGCTCTCGCACTGGTTGCCGTTCGAGCTGGTGGAAATCGAGCCGGGCCTGCGTGGCAAGGGGCGCGATGCGCGTCGCGCAACCGAGGACGAAGGCAAGCGGGTGATCGCCGCGCTGCCCAAGAACGCGTATGTGGTGGCGCTGGATGTACCGGGAAAGCAACTCAGCTCCGAGCAGCTGGCGCAGCGCCTGGAGCATTGGCGCGGCCAGGGCAGGGACCTGGCGTTCCTGATTGGCGGCCCGGAAGGGCATTCGCCCGAAGTATCGGCGCTGGCCGATGAGAAGTGGTCGATCGGCCCGCTCACCCTGCCGCACATGCTGGTGCGGCTGGTGGTGGCCGAGCAGCTGTACCGCGCAGCGGCAATGCTGGCCAACCACCCGTATCACCGCGCGTGAAGAAATTCCGCGCAGACGGGTTACAAGCCGCGAAAAACTGGTTACAATGCGCACCCCGCCCGAATAGCTCAGCCGGTTAGAGCACTTGACTGTTAATCAGGGGGTCGTTGGTTCGAGTCCAACTTCGGGCGCCAAGTTTTGAGAAGCCTCGCAGCGATGCGAGGCTTTTTTTTGCGTGTCGCGCAGCCACGCAGGGCATGGCTCTACCGCAGAGAAAAGCCCGGGCGGTGCCCGGGCTTTTCGTTTCACAACGGCGTGGATCAGTTGAAGGTGTACTTTGCCCCCACCGTGAAGTAACGCCCGATCGCACCGCTGAAGTGCAGCGGGTTGTAGTTCACGCCACCGTAGGTGGTCGGGTCGAGCGGGGCGGTGCGGTCGAACACGTTCTGCACCGAAGCGTTCAGCTCGAACGCGTCGCTGATGTTCCAGCGGCCGGACAGGTCGAAGGTGGTGAACGAAGAGATCTTCTCCACCGGCGTGCCATCGGCATAGAACGCCAGGTAGTCGCCACCGCGGCGGTCCTTGTTCTCCAGGCTGCTGATGTAGTTGACCACGCCGCTGACGCTCCACACGTCCTGCTTCCAGGTGGTGCCGAAGTTGATGCGGTCTTCCGGCGTGCCGATGCAGTTGGTCACGTCGCAGTTGCCGTGTGTGCCCACGTAGTCGACCGTGTTGTCGCCTTCGGTGCGCTCGAACTTGAGCACGTGGCTCCACTGCAGGTCCATTTCCAGCTGGCCCGGGCCGAGGTCGAAGGTCTGGCGGATATCGGTATCGATACCGCGGACCCGCGACGAGTTGGCATTCACGTACGCGGTGTTGACCGCCAGGATGGTGCCGGTACCCGGGATGCCGTTGATCAGGTCGGTGTCGCGCAGCACGTCACCGGCCGCGATCGCATCGGCCGTGCTGCCCTGCGCGATTTCATTGGTGCGCTTGATTTCCCAGGCGTCCACGGTCAACGAGGTGGTCGAGGTGGGCTGCAGCACGATACCGAACGAGTAGCTCTTGGACTCTTCCGGTTTCAGGGCCGGGTTCGGGCTGGTGATGATCGCCACCGAGCGCGCGCCGCAGTTGGTGGTCGCATCGTCCG
Source organism: Stenotrophomonas sp. 22385 (assembly GCF_052045085.1). NCBI lineage: Bacteria > Pseudomonadati > Pseudomonadota > Gammaproteobacteria > Lysobacterales > Lysobacteraceae > Stenotrophomonas > Stenotrophomonas sp. 22385. The sequence continues at coordinate 14,019 of NZ_JBQEOG010000010.1, read as the reverse complement.
GCGGGCTGACCGCGCAGCGCACCGGGTCGCGGGCGGTGGAGAACGCGGCCAGGCCACCGTCACCGTTTTCGGCCGGGTTCGGGGCACGGAAGCCTTCCGCATAGGAGCCACGCAGGGCGATCCAGTCGGCCGGGGTCCACTTGACGCCCAGCTTCGGCGTGGCCTTGCCCTCACCACTTTCGTACTTGTCGTAACGCAGCGCGCCGGACAGTTCCAGCTGTTCCAGCACCGGGGCCGAGAGTTCGACGTAACCGGCGTACACGTTCTGGGTACCGTCATAGGCCGAGTAACCCAGGCCGATGATGTCGCCGATGTCGGTGTAGGTCTGCGGGGTCAGGCTGTTGCTGGTCTTGCGCCACTCGGTGCCCATGGCCAGGCCGAGCGGGCCGCCCTTGAGGTCCATCAGGCTGCGCGACACGGTGAAGTCGAACATGTCCAGGCTGGACTTGGCGTTGGCCTGGATTTCCGGCGAGATGTAGTCGTACAGGGCCTGCGAGTTCTGCCCGGCGTTGTCACCGATGCGCCACACGCCACCGGCACAGTTCGGATCGCCCAGCGCGCACTGCACGGCGCTGTAGCGCAGGAAGCCGGTGCGCTTGTTGACCAGGTTGGTGCCCGAATGCAGGTAGGCGGTGTCGTAGCTCCAGTCGCCCCAGTTGCCCTTGGTGCCGACCAGGAAGCGGGTGAACTCATTGGTGTTGGTGGTCACGCGCGGACCGACGTCCCAGGCCGAGTAGCGCAGGCGCGCGGTCTCGCCGAGGATGTTGTCCGGATGGGCGGCGTTGAGTACCACGGCACCCGGACCGCTGCTGGCATTGACCGGGCCGCCGGGGTAGCCCCAGCTGCCGGACACGCCGGACGGGGTGTTGCTGAACACCGTTTCCTTCTTCGAGTAGCCGATCTCGGTGTAGATCTCGCCGCCGTCACCATAGGCGAAGCTGGCGCGACCGAACACGTTGACGTACTCCTCCTTCGGGCTCAGCGAACGGAACTGCTGGGCCGGATCCCACAGGCAGCCGTCCTGGGCGATCGATGCATCGGTCTGGCCAGGAATGGTGGTCAGGCCCTGGCAGCCGGGCAATGGCACCAGCAGTGCAGGGGTCGTGTTGGTGAACAGCGAACCGTTCGGGCCGGAGCCGCCGCCGGTGCGACCGTTGAGGTAGGCGCCGCCCAGGAACTGTGCGTCGGCCGGGTCGATGCCCCACTGGCGCAGGTCGCCGGTGCCGATCCAGTCGCGGTTCTTGCGGTCGCTGATCGCGATCGCGTCGGTCTTGCCCACGTCCAGGCTGAAGAACGCATTCCAGCCGTCTTCGGCGATGTCGCCGGTACCGGCGGTCAGGGTGGCCTTCTTCGCGTCGCCGTCGCTGTCGCCAGACAGGCCGTAGGAGCCGCGCAGGATCGCCCCTTCGAAGTCGCTGCGCAGGATGATGTTGACCACGCCGGCGATGGCATCGGAACCGTAAATGGCCGAGGCGCCGTCCTTGAGCACTTCCACGCGCTCGACCGCGTCCAGCGGAATGGTGCTGAGGTCGGTAAAGACCTTCTGGCCGTCATCGGCCAGGCCATAGGTGGCCATGCGGCGGCCGTTCAACAGCACCAGCGTGGACCCGGCGCCCAGGCCGCGCAGCGAGATGCCCGCGCCGCCGCCGGCAAAGCCGTTGCCGAAGGTCTTGGGAATGGAGCCTGCGCCATCGGAGGTGAGCGTCTGCAGGTACTCGGCCACGGTCGTCTTGCCGCTTCGGTCGATTTCCTGGCGCGTCACGACCTGCACGGGCGAGGGGGTTTCGGTGTTGGTGCGTGGGATGTTGGACCCGGTGACCGTGATGCGGTCCAGGTTGGTCGCCGCTTGGTCCTGTGCCATGGCCGAGGACGAGGCGAGGGCGCCCGCCAGCAGCAGCATGCTGCTGGCAAGGGCCGAAGAAATGGAGCGGGCAAGCGGGGTGCGACGGCTGCCGCGGTAACGTTGTTGGATCGGGTGTTTCACAGCTTCTCTCCTGACTGGAAAACCTGGGGTCTGGGCTGGGCGCCGTCAACGAATTGACGCGTCGGCGCCAATCTAGGTTTCCAACAGGTGACGTAACCGTGAAAAATTGCTTAATTCGCACGATAGGTGACGTCCGTCAAAAAGTGCGGGGCCCCGTCTCCGGGACCCCGCAGCGGTCACGTCATTGCGGAAGCGAGAAGCTCACCGGTATCAGGCCTACCGCAGGAACGGGCTGGCCGTTGACCCGGGCCGGCACAAAGCGCCAGTGGCGCAGCACCTGCTGCCGCGCAGCAGTGTCCAGCGCCCGCGAGCCGCTGCTGCGCTCGATGGAGACGCTGGCCGGCCTGCCTTCGGCGTCTACCTGCACCCGGAGCGTCACCGTGCCCTGCTCCCCGGCCCGGATGGCGGCAATGGGGTAGTCCGGCGGCGGCGCGCTGCGGTACTGCAGATGCACACCGTCGCCGGAGGCAGCCGGGGTCGGCTCGACCGGCGCCAGGGTCGGCAGCTGCGTGTCGCTGGCCGGCAGTGGCGGCACCGCCAGCACGTCGTCGGCGGTGGCGGTAGGCGGCGGCAACGGGGCCACGCGCGGGGCGCTGGTCGGCGCGCGTACCGGCACCGGTTCCTTTGGCTGGATCAGCGGCGGCGGCTCGGGTTGCGGCACCGGCGGGGCGATCAGCGTCACCACGGTCCGCTCGCGTGGCAGCGGGGCGGCCACATAGGCGGCGGGGATCAGCAGCAGCATCAGGGCGAGCAGGTGCAGGGCCAGCGCGGTGCTCCAGCCAAGCACGCGCGGGACGTCGATTTGCAGCGGGACCACCGGGGGATGCGTACGGACCATGCGCCACTCTCCTTGCCAGATGTGCGTGCGGGAACATCAACGTGCGGGGCCGGGGCCCCGGCAATGACAGCAATACCGGAGGCCGGCGCCGGCCGGAAGTCAGGGGTGCCGTGGGTGTTTGGCTTGCGGTCAGGAAAACAGCGGACCAACGGTCCGCTGCTACCCGGGGAGGCGATTTACCGGCCCAGGTCGAACACCACGTCCAGGTTGACCGACACGGTCGACTCGCCCGGCGAGACCGGGGTGGAAACGTCGGCGGCCATCGGCGCTGCCGCCGCGCGCATCATCACCGGGCGGAAGTTGCCGCCGCCGCTTTCGGAGATGCTGACGATGCGGCGCACGCGCAGGCCCAGCGACTTGGCGTAGGTCTCGGCGCGGGACTGGGCCTTCTTCAGCGCGGCCAGGCGGGCTTCATCGTAGACCGGTTCGGGCTGGTCGATCTCGAACTGCGGGCCGTTGATCTGGTTGGCGCCCTGCGCTGCCAACGCATCGAGCACCTTGCCCAGCTTGGCGATGTCGCGGACCTTGAGGCTGACAGTGTTGCTGGCCTGGTAGCCGGTGATCTTCGGTGCCTCATTTTCGGCATACCGGTACTGCGGGCTGAGGTTGACCCCGCTGGTCTGCACGTCGCGCTCGCCAATGCCGGCGGCCTTGATCGCGGCCAGCACCTTGACCATCTGTTCGGCGTTCTGGCGCATGGCCGTGTTGCCGTCGGTGGCCTGGGTGACCACGCCGGCCGACAGCGTGGCCACGTCGGGCACGCGGCGGGCTTCGGCATTGGCCGAGATGTTGAGCAGGGTGCTGTCGGCGGGGACGGCGATGGCAGGCGGGGTCTGTGCGTGGGCGGTCATCGAGGTTCCCAGGGCAAGGGACAGGGCAAGCAGCAGCGGGGACAGGGTCGGGCGGCGCATATGCATCTCCATGTGAAGGCGTTGAGGTTGGTGTCGGAGCGATGAACGTCTGGTGAGGTTTATCGGGGTTGATGACGAATCGGAGGCGTTGCTCGCGATTCAGACAGGGCCCGCGGGTTATGCTTCCGCGATGCTTTATCTTGCCTCTCGTTCGCCCCGACGAACCCAACTGCTGGAGCGCCTGGACCGACCGTTCCGCGCGCTGGACCTGGACGTGCCCGAAGTACGGGCCGCCGGGGAAACCGCCCAGGACTACGTACAGCGCGTGGCCATCGACAAGGCCCGTGCCGGGCTGGCGTTGGTGGCCGACGACCCGGATGCGGTGGTGCTGGGCGCGGATACCGAGGTGGTGCTGGACGGAGAGGTGTTCGGCAAGCCGGTCGACGCCGCTGACGCCGCCACCATGCTCGGCCGGTTGTCCGGCCGCACCCACCAGGTGATGACCGCCGTGGCGCTGGTCGCCGACGGCGCCGAGCAGGTGGTGATGGTGGTGTCGGAGGTGAGCTTCATCGTGCTGGACGAGGCGGTCATTGCCGCCTATGTCGCCAGCGGCGAGCCGATGGGCAAAGCCGGGGCCTACGCCATCCAGGGTGGGGCAGAGCGTTACATCCGCCACCTGGCGGGAAGCTATTCGGGTGTCATGGGCTTGCCCCTGCAACAGACCGAGCAGTTGCTGCAGGCGTTTGAATCGAAGGGAGTCGCCCGTGTCTGAAGAAATCCTGGTCAACGTAACGCCACGCGAGACCCGCGTGGCCGTCATCGAAAACGGCATGCTGCAGGAGCTGCACATCGAGCGCGGCTGGCGCCGCGGGGTGGTCGGCAACATCTACAAGGGCAAGGTGCAGCGCGTGATGCCCGGCATGCAGGCGGCGTTCGTCGAGGTCGGGCTGGAGCGCGCCGCGTTCCTGCACGCCAACGACGTGGTACGCCCGGCTCCGGTGGCCAGCCCCGATACGGAGGGCACCACGCTGCCGCCGCCGTCGTCGGTGCCGATCGTGGAGCTGCTGCGTGACGGCCAGGACATCGTGGTGCAGGTGGTCAAGGATCCGATCGGCACCAAGGGTGCGCGGTTGACCACCCAGATCAGCATTCCCTCGCGGTACATGGTGCTGCTGCCGCAGTCCAAGGTGGTCGGGGTGTCGGCGCGGATCGAGGACGAGGCCGAGCGCGCCCGGCTCAAGACGCTGGTTACCGAGCTCTCCGCCCAGCACGGCGGCTATGGTTACATCGTGCGTACCAACGCCGAAGGCCAGCCGGCCGAGGCCATTGCCGAAGATATCGCCTATCTGTCACGGGTCTGGAACGTGGTCGAGCGCCGTGGCCGCGAGGCCGCCCCGTGCAGCGTGATCTATGAAGACCTGAGCCTGCCGCTGCGGTCGGTGCGTGACCTGATCCGCAAGGACGTGGACAAGGTGAAGGTGGACTCCAAGGAGACCTTCACCCAGCTGCAGGCCTTCGTGGCCAAGTACATGCCGGTGCTGGCCGAGAAGCTGGAGCTGTACAGCGGCGACCGGCCCATCTTCGACATGTTCGGAGTGGAAGACGAGATCGGCCGCGCGCTGGACAAGCAGGTGCCGCTCAAGTCCGGCGGTTATCTGGTCATCGACCAGACCGAGGCGATGACCACCATTGACGTCAACACCGGCTCCTTCCTGGGTCAGCGCAACCTGGAGGAAACGGTGTTCCGCACCAACCTGGAGGCCGCGCAATCGGTGGCGCGCCAGCTGCGCCTGCGCAATCTGGGCGGGATCATCATCATCGACTTCATCGACATGGATGACGCCGAACACCGCCGGCAGGTGCTGCGTACGCTGGAAAAGGCACTGGCACGCGACCATGCCAAGACCACGGTCTACGAGTTCTCGCCGCTGGGTCTGGTTGAAATGACCCGCAAGCGCACCGTGGAAAGCCTGGAGCGCCAGCTGTCCGAGCCGTGCCCGGAATGCAGCGGGCGCGGTTCGATCAAGACCGCCGAAACGGTCACCTACGAAATCTTCCGTGAGATCACCCGGGCGGTGCGCCAGTTCGATGCCGCACGCCTGCTGGTGATCGCCTCGTCCAAGGTCGTGGCGCGCATCACCGATGAGGAATCCTCGGCGGTGGCCGAACTGGAGGAATTCCTCGGCAAGTCGATCCGGTTCCAGGCTGATGAGCAGTACCTGCAGGAGCAGTTCGATGTCGTGCTGCTGTGACCTGAGCCGGCCCGCGCAGTGGTGCGCCGGCGCCTGCGGGTACCGATGAGCGCGCCGCTGCGCCTGCGACTGCGAAGGATTCGCCGCCATGCTGTCTATGCCATGGCGATCGTATTGGTCTGTGTGGCGGTGCTGGTGGGCAGCGTCAGCCAGCTGCTGCCCCTGGCCGAACGGCACCCGGACAAGGTGGCCGGGTGGTTGAGTGCGCGTGCCGGGCAGCCGGTGCGTTTCGACCAGTTGCAGACGCGCTGGACCCGGCGTGGTCCGCTGCTGGCGCTGAAGGGGCTGCGCATCGGCGAGGGCGAGGGGCTGCGCATTGGCGAGGCTGAAGTGCAGGTCTCCATGTATTCGGGGCTGCTGCCGGGCCGTTCGCTGACCGAGCTGCGCCTGCGCGGCCTGTCGCTGGTGCTGCAGCGTGCGCCGGATGGCCGCTGGTCGGTACAGGGGCTACCGCAATCGAAGGCCGGCGGCGATCCGCTGGATACCTTGCGCCGGCTGGGTGAACTGCAGGTCGTCGGCGGCCGGCTGCGGGTGGATGCGCCGTCGCTGAACGTACAGACCGAGCTGCCGCGCATCGACCTGCGGCTGCGGGTGAATGGGCAGCGGCTGGCCGTGGGCGCGCGTGCCTGGGCCGATCTGGATGCCGCGCCGCTGACGGCCGTGGTGGATTTCGATCGCGCCGACGGCAACGGGCAGGCCTGGCTGGCGGCCGACCCGGCCGACTTCCGTGCGTGGGCGTCGCTGCTGCAGTTCGGCGGCGTAGCCCTGCAGCAGGGCACCGGCACGTTGAATGCCTGGGTGGACCTGCGTGACCGCCGCCCGGTGATGGTGACCGCCGATGCCGACCTGGCCGGCGTGCAGCTGCGCGGGGCGCGGCTGGCCGATGGTGGGCGCCCGCAGCTGCAGCTGGATTCCCTGCAGCTGCGCGCGCGCTGGCGCTGGGTGCAGGGCGGCTGGCGTGCCGATGCACCGCGCCTGCGGATCGGCATGGAAGGGCGCACCGAGAAGCTCGATGGGCTGTTGATTGCCGGCGGCCAGCACATGGCCCTGGCCGGCGACAACATCGATGCCACCGCGCTGCTGCGCGGGCTGGCGCTGACCGACCGGATCGATGCCGGGCTGCGCAACTGGCTGCACGACGCCGCGCCGCAGGTGCGCATGAGCCGCGTGCGGTTCGCCGGCGAGCGCGATGGCCCGCTGAGTTTTGAAGGTGAGCTGGAGGAGATCCAGTTCGCCGCCGCCGGGCGTGCCCCGGGCCTGAGTGGCGTGGGCGGCCATTTCGATGGTGATGCCAACGGCTTCCGGCTCGACCTGCAGCCGACCCGGGTCATGCATTTTGATTGGCCTACCGGCTTCGGCGTGCGCCACGACGTGCGCCTGGCCGGCAGCATGGTGGGCTGGCGGGATGAAGGCGGCGGCTGGCGCATCGGCACCCCGGCGCTGCGTGTGCAGGGCACCGATTACGCGGCCGACGTGCGCGGCACGATGTGGTTCCAGGGCAACGGCACCCGTCCGTGGATGCAGCTGGCGGCCAAGCTCGATGATGTGCCGATGACCGCAGCCAAGCGCTTCTGGATCCATTCCAGAATGAGCAAAGCCGCTACCGACTGGCTGGACGCGGCGCTGGTGGGCGGTTACGTGCGCGGTGGCGTCGGGCTGGTCACCGGCGATCTCGAAGACTGGCCGTTCAGCAAAAACAACGGTCGCTTCGAGGCCACCGGCCGCATCGACAACGGCAACATCCGCTTCCAGCGTGATTGGCCGACCATGGACAAGGTCGAGGGCGATATCGCCTTTATCGGCCCGGGCTTCGAGCTGCACGGTCGGGGCGACCTGGCCGGGGTGGCGGTGGACCACTTCGACGCGGGCATCGCCGATTTCGGTGCTACCCAGCTGTACGTCAAGGCGGCCAGCCGCAGCGACGCCGGCGCGCTGCTGGCCATGCTCAAGCAGAGCCCGCTGCACAGGACCTACGCCGATTCGCTGGACAACCTCACGGCCAAGGGCCCGGCGTCGGTCACCTTCGACCTGCTGCAGCCCCTGCACCGCGGGGAGGGCGGCGGGCACCTGCAGGGCACGGTCGATCTGGACGGCGCCACGCTGTCGGACAAGCGCTTCGACCTGACCTTCGAGGCGATGCGCGGCCAGGCAAAATACAGCCAGGACGGGTTTGGTGCCGAGGCATTGGCGGTGCGCCACCTGGGCCAGGACGGCCAGCTCAGCCTGCGCGCCGGCGGTTACGCGCGCGATCCTCAGCATGCCTTCGAAGCCGAGCTGGGCGCTACGCTGGGTGCCGGGCAGCTGCTTGACCGGGCGCCGGAACTGGCCTGGCTCAAACCCTACATTGAAGGCACCTCGCGCTGGACCATCGGGGTGACCCTGCCGAAGGTGGTGCCCGGCGGCAGGACCGAAGCGCCGACCCTGCTCACGCTGCACTCGGACCTGGTCGGTACCCGGCTGGACCTGCCGGCGCCGCTGGACAAGCCGGCCGAGGTGCCGCTGGCCACCGCCGTGAAGGCGCAGCTGCCAATGGGCGCCGGGCGCGTGGACGTCGCCTTCGGCGAACGCCTGGCCCTGGCCGCACGCACCCACGACAACAAGACCGGCGTGCAGGTCACGCTGGGCAGCGCCAGCGTTGACCGCGACCCGCCCGCCAGCGGGCTGGTGGTCAATGGCCGCAGCGGCTCGCTGGACGCATTGGACTGGATCGCGCTGGCGCGTTCGCCCGGCGGCGCACCGGATGCCGACCCGATGCCGCTGCGCCAGGTGGACGTGCAGGTCGGGCAGCTGTTGCTGGCCGGCGGGGTGTTCCCGCAGACCCGCCTGCAGCTGCGCCCGAACCCGAGCGGGGTGGATGTGCGCCTGGACGGCCCCTCGCTGTCGGGCAACCTGAGCGTGCCCACCGCCGATGGTGCGGCCATCGTCGGCAAGCTGGAGCGGGTGCACTGGCAGTCGTTGCCGACCCCGGTGAAGGCGCCCGCCGACGGCGCACCGATCATCCTGCCGGCCGACGCCACGCTGCCGGCGCGGGTGCAGGCCAGTGCCAACGACACCAACCCGGCGAAGATCCCGCCGTTGTCACTGGACATCAACGACCTGCAGTTCGGCAAGGCCCGGCTCGGCCAGGCCATGCTGCGCACGCGTCCGTTCGGCAACGGGCTGAGCGTGGACCAGCTGCAGTTCCGTGCGCCAAAGCAGCAGATCGACATCCAGGGCCGCTGGCTGGGCATGGGCGAGGCCGCGCGCACCCGGTTCCAGGTCCAGGTCGACAGCGAGGACCTGGGCGGGCTGATGCAGAACCTGGACTACGGCGGCCAGCTGCGCGGCGGGCAGGGCCAGATCAGCCTGGATGCCGGCTGGCAGGGCGGGCCCTCGGACTTCCAGCTCGGCGCGCTGCAGGGCCAGATGCAGGTGCATGCACGCAACGGCCAGCTGCTGGAACTCGAGCCGGGCGCCGGCCGCGTGCTGGGCCTGCTCAGCGTGACCCAGCTGCCGCGCCGGTTGATGTTCGATTTCCGCGATTTCTTCTCCAAGGGCTTTGCCTTCAACCAGGTCGAGGGCACGCTGGCGTTCGCCGACGGCATGGCCACCACCGACAAGGTGCTGATCGAAGGCCCGGCCGCCAACATCAGCATCCGCGGCCGCACCGACCTGCGCCGCCAGCAGTTCGACCAGACCATCGACGTCAATCCGCGCGCCGGCAACCTGCTCACCGTGGTCGGCGCCGTCGCTGGCGGGCCGGTGGGCGCGGCGGTGGGCGCGGCCGCCAATGCGGTGCTGTCCAAGCCGCTGGGCGAGATTGGTGCCAAGACCTACCACGTGACCGGTCCCTGGGCCGAACCCAAGGTCGAAGTGATTGACCGCGACGACGCACCGCCACGTTGATCCCGGCTTTTACACCCACAATGTCCCGCGCATGGCTTGCGATATTGGCCCGCGCCCACAGATCAAGACCATGACCGACAACGCACTCACCCTTGCCCAAGACCGCCTGCTGCTGCCCGCCGGGCTGGACGCCGGCGGCCTGGAACGCACCTTCGGCACCCTGTTGGGGCCGGGTATCGATTTTGGCGACCTGTACTTCCAGCACGCCCGCCGCGAAAGCTGGAGCGTGGAAGACGGCATCGTGAAAGACGGCGCCCACTCCATCGAGCAGGGCGTGGGCGTACGCGCCATTGCCGGCGAGAAGACCGGCTTCGCCTATTCCGACGACATCCATGGCGATGCGCTGCTGGGCGCGGCGCGCTCGGCGCGCGCGATTTCCCGCGAGGGCGGGGCGCAGCCGGCGCGCTCTCTGGTTCGCGGTAATGCACGCGCGCTGTACCCCGCGCTGGACCCGATCGATGGCATGGGCAACGAGGCCAAGGTGGAGGTGCTCAAGCGCCTGGACCGCTTCCTGCGCGCCGCCGACCCGCGCGTGCAGCAGGTGATGGTGAGCCTGTCCGGCGGTGTGGATACTGTCCTGATCGCGCGCAGCGACGGCGTACTGGCCGGCGACATCCGCCCGCTGGTGCGGCTGAACGTGCAGGTGATCGTGGAGCAGGGCGGCCGTCGTGAATCCGGCTATTCCGGTGGCGGCGGTCGCTACAGCTATGCGGAACTGTTCGCCGAAGGACGTCCGGAAGCCTTCGCCCGTGAAGCGTTGCGTCAGGCCCTGGTCAACCTGGAAGCGATCCCGGCTCCGGCCGGCGTGATGACCGTAGTGCTCGGTCCGGGCTGGCCCGGCGTGCTGCTGCACGAGGCGGTCGGCCACGGTCTGGAAGGTGATTTCAACCGCAAGGGCACCAGCGTGTACGCCGGTCGCATCGGCGAGCGCGTGGCCGCTCCCGGTGTGACCATCGTCGACGATGGCACGCTGGACGGTCGCCGCGGCTCGCTCAACATCGATGACGAAGGCCACCCGACCCAGTGCACCACGCTGATCGAGGACGGCATCCTGGTCGGCTACATGCAGGATTCGCTCAATGCGCGCCTGATGGGCGTGGCACCGACCGGCAACGGCCGCCGGGAATCGTTCGCGCACATGACCATGCCGCGCATGACCAACACCTACATGCGTGCCGGCCAGCATGACCCGGAAGAAATGATCCGTTCGGTCAAGCGTGGCCTGTACGCGGTGAACTTCGGTGGCGGCCAGGTCGACATCACCAGCGGCAAGTACGTGTTCTCGGCCACCGAAGCCTACCTGATCGAAGACGGCAAGGTCACCGCGCCGGTGAAGGGCGCGACCCTGATCGGCAACGGACCGGAAACCATGCAGAAGGTGCGCATGATCGGCAACGACCTGGCCCTGGACGAGGGCGTGGGCGTGTGCGGCAAGGATGGCCAGAGCGTGCCGGTGGGCGTGGGCCAGCCGTCGCTGCTGATTGACGGCATCACCGTGGGCGGCACCCAGGCCTGATCGCCGGATGCGCCCGTTCTGCCCGCCTGGTTCAGTCCTCGGCGCTGTCGGCGTCGCCGATGTCGTCTTCGTCGGTGTCGGCCGCCGTGGCTTCCAGGCCCAGCGCGGCCGGCAGCAGCAGGTTGCGCAGCACCTGGTAGATTTCGCGGAAGGCGCGCGGCGGCTTGTTCTTCGCGCGCTCGGCCTGGGCATTGCGCACCAGCGTGCGCAGCTGCTGGCGGTCGGCCTGCGGATATTCGGCGAGCAGGGCGCTCAGCGCGGTGTCGCCGTCCTTGAGCAGGCGCTCGCGCCAGTCCTCGGCGCGGTGCAGCGCGGCCACTTCGCGGCGCGAGGTCTCGCTGTTGGCATCCAGCGCATCGCGGATCGCGTCCAGGGTGGCGTCTTCCTCGCGGCGCATGTGCTTGGCCAGGAAGGCCAGCTGGCGCTTGTGGGCGATATGGGCAGTGATCCGCTTGGCCTCGGCGATGTGCGGCAGCAGGTCTTCCGGCACCGGCACGCGGGCCAGCTGGGCCGGGGTCAGCGACACCAGTTTCTCGCCGAGGGCCAGGATGTCCAGCGCTTCGCGCCGGTTCTGGCTGCGGCTGATATCAAGGAATTCACCGGTTTCTTCGTCGCGTCCGCGCATCGTCTTCTTTCCACATCCAGAACTGTGCCCGGCGTTGCGCCAGGCACTCACCCGTACAGGATAAAGCATTGAACGTGATCTCCCCTGAAGCCCACGCCGCCGACGACAGCCTGCAGCGCCTGGAACAGCTGGCCGACATCTCCCAGCAGCTGCTGGCCCGGGCCCGGGCGCTGGGCGCCACCCAGGCCGAAGTCAGCTGCAGCGAGGAGCGGGGGCTGGATGTGAACGTGCGCCTGGGCGAGGTGGAAACGGTGGAATCCACCCGCGACCGTGGAATCGCGGTCACGGTCTACTTCGGCCAGCGCAAGGGCAGCGCCAGCACCGCCGACCTGCAGCCGGCCAGCCTGGAATCGACGGTGGCGCAGGCCTGCGCGATCGCCCGCCATACCGAGGACGACGAGGCGGCCGGCCTGGCCGACCCGGAACTGATGGCACGCGAGTTCCCGGACCTGGACAGCTGGCACCCGTGGGCGCTGCAGGCCGACCAGGCGGTGGATCTGGCGCTGGCGTGCGAAGCAGCCGGGCGCGAGGCCGACCCGCGCATCAGCAACTCCGATGGCGCCTCGGCGGCGACCGCCACCAGCCTGTCGGTCTATGCGAACTCGCACGGTTTCATCGGCCGTGACCGCAGCAGCCACCATTCGGTGGGCTGCGCATTGATTGCCGGTCAGGGCGATGGCATGCAGCGCGACGGCTGGTACAGCAGTGCGCTGGCCCGCGAAGACCTGGAAGACGCGGCGTCGATCGGTCGCCGCGCCGCCGAGCGCACCCTGGCACGCCTCAATCCGCGTTCGATGGCCACCGCGCAGATGCCGGTGCTGTATTCGCCGGAAGTGGCGCGTTCGCTGATCGGCCACTTGTTGGGGGCGGTCTCGGGCGGCGCGCTGTACCGCCGTGCGAGCTTCCTGCTCGACAGCGTGGGCACGCAGCTGTTCCCGGACTGGTTTGCGATCGAGGAGCGTCCGCTGCTGCGCCGCGGCCTGCGCTCGACCGCGTTCGATGGCGATGGCGTGGCCACCCGTGATTCGTCGCTGATCGAAGGCGGCGTGCTGCAGCGCTACGTGCTGGGCAGCTATTCGGCACGCAAGCTGGGCCTGGTGACCACGGGTAATGCCGGCGGCGTGCACAACCTGCGGGTACAGCCCAATGCGGGCGACCTGGCCTCGATGGCCCGGCAGATGGGCGAGGGCCTGCTGGTGACCGAGCTGATGGGGCAGGGCGTCAACGGGGTCACCGGCGATTATTCGCGCGGCGCCGGTGGCTTCCGGGTGGAGAACGGTGAAATCCAGTACCCGGTTGACGGAATCACCATCGCGGGCAACCTCAAGGAGATGTTCGCGGCGATCGAAGCGGTCGGCAGCGACATCGACCGTCGTTCGCACGTGCAGGTGGGTTCGATCCTGGTCGGGCGGATGACCGTTGCCGGTAACGATTGACGTATCCTATTCCAGCTGCCTGGGCAGGCGGGGAGCCTGCCATGCACCACCCATACACTGGACAAGGAGTTTCACGTGAGCGAATTCGAGAACGTCACCGCCCCGCCGCCGCCGACCAGCGCCGGCCCGGTTCCCAGCGACCAGCGCACCATGGCGCTTGCCGCGCACCTGCTGGGCATCTTCACCTGGTTCATCGGCCCGTTGATCATCTGGCTGATCAGCAAGGACGACGCCGGCAAGGGTTTCGTCACCGACCAGGCCAAGGAAGCGCTGAACTTCCAGATCACCATCACCCTGGCGATGATCATCTGCTTCATCCTGATGATCGTGATCATCGGCGGTCTGCTGGCGCCGCTGGTGGGCATCCTCAACATCGTGTTCTGCATCATTGCGGCGGTGAAGGCAAACAACGGTGAGGCCTACCGTTATCCGTTCGCCCTGCGCCTGATCAAGTAATTCCTGCGTTCGTGGGAATGCAGAAACGCCCGGCATTGCCGGGCGTTTTTTGTTTGGAGCAAAAGCAAAGGCAAAAGCCGTCGCCTGCGAACGTACATGTGCTGGGCAGGCGGGTGTGGGTTTGCGGGACACGCCGTGAACCCATCCATGGGGGCTCGTTCGCGCCATCCATGGCG
>NZ_JBQEOG010000009.1:0-214138 GCF_052045085.1 Stenotrophomonas sp. 22385 | reverse complement strand
GTTTCCGTCGTTGCGAGCCGCCCATTATAGCCGGCTTTTCCGCTTCGTCAACACCCTTTTTCGAGGGCCGCCTCACCGAAGTGGACGTCGTTGCCGATGCTGCTTCGTCGTGCGACCCGAAGGTCTTTTCGTCGAAGCGAGCCGCCTATTATGTCAGGCTTTTCGTTTCCGTCAACACCTTGTTTCGAAGGATGTCGCCGCCGCTTTGGCGTGGTGTTCACCGGGGTGAAGACCGCGTCGCAGCGAGGGAGCGAATACTAAAGACTTCTCGAAATTCGTCAAGCGCTTTTTTCAAATCGTACCGACCAACGGTCGGTACCTGCCGTGTGTGGGCACAGCGCCAACGGCGATGCGCAGCACGCGCGTTGCGCGTGCTGCGCAGGGCTGCCAACAATGCAGCTTCTTGTGGCCAGGGAAGCATGCGTCATGTCTGCGGTAGCCAAGCGTTCGTTGTTGCGCGATCTCTCATTGCCCGCGGTGGTCGCCGGCTTCATTACCGTGCTGGTGGGCTTTGCCAGTTCCGCGGTGATCGTGTTCCAGGCCGCACAGGCGGTCGGTGCAACGCAGGCGCAGATTGCCTCCTGGATGTGGGCGTTGGGGCTGGGCATGGGCGTGACCTGTATCGGGCTCTCGCTGCGCTACCGCGTGCCCGTGGTCACTGCATGGTCGACCCCCGGCGCGGCAATGCTGGTGGTGGGCACCGGCGCGGTGGCCTACAGCGATGCCATCGGGGCCTTCGTGCTGGCTGCGGTATTGGGAATGCTGGCCGGCTTCTCCGGTGTGTTCGCCAAGGTGATGCGCCGCGTGCCGATGGCGTTGGCCGCCGGCATGTTGGCCGGCGTGCTGCTGCGCTTCGGGCTGGACGTGTTCGTCTCCATGGGAACGCAGCTGGGCATGGCGCTGGCGATGTTCGCCACATGGCTGGTGGGCCGGCGGCTGTTCCCCCGCTACGCGGTGATCGCCACTCTGGTGGTGGGCGTGGGCGTTGCTGCCGCACAGGGCCTGCTGCATGCCGAACAACTGCGGGTGGAACTGGCCACGCCGGTGTTCACGTGGCCCACCCTGTCGTGGCCGGCGGTGTTCGGCATCGCCCTGCCCCTGTTCGTGGTCACCATGGCCTCGCAGAACATTCCCGGGGTCGCAGTGATCCGTGCCTCCGGCTACGACACCCCGATCTCCCCCGTCATCGGCTGGATCGGCGTGGTCAATACGGTGTTGGCTCCGTTCGGCGCATACGGCCTCAACCTCGCGGCGATCACGGCAGCCATCTGCATGGGACGCGAGGCGCATGAGGATCCGGCCCGGCGTTACACGGCCGCCGTGGCCGCCGGCGCCTTCTACATCGTGGTGGGCCTGTTCGGGGCGACGGTGGCCGCCGTGTTCGCGGCGTTCCCGAAGGAGCTGGTGGCCTGCGTGGCCGGCATCGCGTTGTTCGGCACCATCGCCAACAGCCTGGCCATGGCCCTGCGCGAGGAAAGCGATCGGGAGGCTGCACTGGTCACCTTCCTGGTGACCGCTTCGGGGCTGTCGCTGGCCGGAATCGGCTCGGCGTTCTGGGGCCTGGTGGCCGGCGGCATCTGCCTGGTGGCACTGCGGCCGCGCGCTCGCGCCCTGCCCTGAGCGCTGGCCGCGCTTACAGGGGCAGGACGCGGAGGGTCTGTACCAGGCTGTGCCGCGCGCCCGGGGCCAGGGTGACCACGTCCGGGCCGGCGTTGGCCGCCTCCAGGCACACGTAATCCTTCCAGCCGGCACCGACGTCGGCCATCTTGGCTGCGCCTGCTTCACCGGGGTTCCAGGCCACCAGCGAGCGGCTGCCCTGGGTGGTGATCTCGATGCTGCGCTTCAGTCCCGGGTCCTTCAGCACGTAGCGGCCGCCGGCCTGGGTGTAGATGCGGTCGCTGCGGCCGGGGTCGCGCGGGTCGTTGAGCGACCAGTCGCCCTGCTGGGTGCGCGGGGTGGCGTAGTTCTCGAACTTGTCCAGATAGGTCAGGCCATCCAGCCCGGACACGCTGACCTGCATCGCATCGCTGACCTTGAAGTAGTTGTGCAGGGCCTGGGTGAAGGTGACCGGCTGACGGCCGGTGTTCTCGGTGACCAGGCGCTGTTCGAGCGTGCGGCCGATCCGCAGCTGCATGCTCAGGCGCAGGTCCAGGGTCTCCAGCGCGGGCGGGGCCAGGGTCAGCACCACGGTGCCGTCGGCTTCGCGCTGCGCGGTCTGCAGGGTCCACGGCACATTGCGCACGAAGCCGTGCGAGGGCACGTCACCACCCTGCCCCTGTTTGCCGAAGTACGGCCAGCACACCGGGCTGCCGCCGCGGATGGGGGTGGGCAGCGCCTGCGCGGTGGGCGACAGCCACAGCACGTCCTGGCCGCCCTTGGGAATGAAGGACAGCAGCTGCCCGCCAAACACGGAGATCGCGGCGGTGGCCAGCGGGGTTTCCACCTTCCAGGCCGGGAAGCCCTGGATGTCGACCATGCTCAGGCCGTCGAGCCTGGGCAGCGCGGCGCCGGGGGCAGCCGGCGACTGCACGAGGCGGGCGTGGTTGGGCGGCAGGGAGAACGCGGTGCTGTCGGGCATGGCGGTAGTGAGCTTGGGTAGAGGGGGTGCGCTGCGCAGCGCGGTAAGGATGCGTTGGCCGGCGCGGCCGTCCGGGTTGCTCCAGCCCAGCGCCTGCTGTTCGGTCTGGATGGCGCGCCGGGTTGCGGTGCCGACCATGCCATCGGCGGCACCGATATCGTGGCCGCGTGCGAGCAGCAGGGTCTGCAGCTCGCGGCGTTCGGTGCGGCCAATGCCGGGATCGTCGGTGGGCCAGGCAGCCACGATGCCGGGGCCGCCGCGCAGGCGGTCGGCCAGGGTGGCAATGGCCAGGGCATAGCTCTCTGCGGCGTTGTAGGCGTAGATCGCATCGTAATTGCGGAACACCAGCCAGGCCGGGCCCTTGGCGCCGGTGGGCAGCAGCAGCGCGGCGTTGGCATCCTCGGGCAGTCCCGCAGGCGCGAGCGTGCCGCCGCCGATGGGGGCGATGCCCAATGCCCGCCAGGCCGCCAGCGGCTTGCGCTGGGTACGCCCGGCCAAGCTGGCGTTGAAGCCGGCGGGGATCGTTACTTCGATGCCCCACGGCTGGCCGGTACGCCAGCCGGCCTGCTTGAGATAGTTGGCGGTGGAGGCCAGCGCATCGGGAATGCTGGCCACGAGGTCGCGGCGGCCATCGCCATCGCCGTCCACCGCGATGCGCGCATAGGTCGAGGGCATGAACTGGGTATGGCCGAAGGCGCCGGCCCAGGAGCCGGTCAGGCCATCGGCACTCAGATCACCGGCGTCCAGCAGCTTGAGCAGGGCCAGCAGCTCGCCGCGGAAGAACGGCTGGCGGCGGCCGTTGCAGGACAGGGTTGCCAGTGACTGCAGCAGAGGGCGCTTGCCGAATACGCGGCCGTAATCGCTCTCCACGCCCCAGACCGCGACGATGGTGGCCGGATCGACGCCGTACTGCGCGGATACGCGCGCGAGCAGGTCGCGGTGCTGGTCCAGGCGGGCGCGGCCGTCGTCGACACGCTGGGTATCGACCAGGGCGGCCAGGTAATCCCACAGCGGGGTGGTGAATTCGGGCTGCGCATCCAGCAGCGGCAGCACGCTCAAGTCCGGGGTGAGGCCGGCGGTGAGCCGGGTGAACCCGGCCGCGCTGACACTCTGCTTGAGCGCCTGCGGCTGCAACGTGGCCAGGCAGCGATCGAAATCGTCCTGCGGCGCGGCAACGGCAGGGGTGCCGGCCAGGCACAGCGCGCCCAGCAAGCCGACCATGGTGATCCTCATTGGCGTGAATCCCTGCAGCCAAGTGTTACCGCATCATAGCGGCAACCCGTGCGGTTCAGGCCCATTCCAGCAGGCGCAGGCCGAATGCCGGGGCATCGGCGTTCCACTGCGTGCGCACGCGCAGGCCGGCTTCGGCGATCAACGCGGCGAACGAGGCATCGGTGTACTTGTGGCTGTATTCCACCGTCATCGCTTCCCCGTCGGCGAATTCGAACGCGCGGCCGGCCACGTGCACCCGCTGTGCGCAGCGGCTGACCAGTTCGGTTTCAATGCGCAGGCGCGGCACGCTGTAACGGGCGCGGTGCTCGAAGCCATCCAGGTCGAAGTCGCTGCCGATCTCGCGGTTGAGCCGGCGCAACAGGTTGAGGGTGAACGCCGCCGTTACCCCGGCCGCGTCGTTGTAGGCCGCTTCGATCTGCGCCGGATCCTTGTGCAGGTCGATCCCGATCAGCGCGAGGCCGGTGCGACCCATGGTCTGGCGCATGGCATCGAGCAATGCCACGGCATCGTCGTGGGCGAAATTGCCGAGCGTGGAACCGGGGAAGAACAACAGCCGACGCGCCGGTTCGCGCTGCGGTTCGGGCAGCGTTACCGGGCGGGTGAAGTCAGCGCAGACCGGCAGCATCTCGATCTCCGGCAGCGCTTCGGCCAGGCGTGCGACGCTGTCGAGCAGCGCCGCGCGCGAGATCTCGATCGGGGTGTAGGCCACCGGATCGGCCAGCGCATGCAGCAGCCGCTCGGTTTTGCGACCGCTGCCACTGCCCAGTTCCACCACGTGCAGGTGCGGCCCCACGGCGCGGGCGATCTCGGGGCTGACCTGCTGCAGCAGCTGCAGCTCGGTACGCGTGGGGTAGTACTCGGGCTGGCGGGTGATCTGCTCGAACAATTGCGACCCGCGTGCGTCGTAGAAATACTTGGAAGGCAACTGCCGCGGGTCCTGCGACAGACCGTGCAGGATGTCGGCGGTGATCCGCGCGCGGTCCGGTTGCAGGTCGGTCAACGCATCCAGGGCATCACTCACAGTGCTCATGCGGCATCCTTGGCCAGGCGCACGCCGGCGAACTGCCAGCGCGCCGACGGTGCGAAGAAATTGCGGTAGCTGGGACGGATGTGGTCGGCCGGGGTGGCGCAGCTGCCGCCGCGCAGTACCCACTGCCCACACATGAACTTGCCGTTGTATTCGCCGAGGTTGCCCTCGAAGGTGCGGAAACCGGGGTAGGCCCCGTAGGCACTGCTGGTCCACTCCCACACATCGCCGAACAGCTGCAGGGGGCGGTCGTGCGCGCTGTCCTGGTCGGGCGCGGCCGGATGCAGGCGCTCGCTGTCGGCGAAGTTGCCCTGCGGCGCCTGCCCCGCGGCGGCGGCTTCCCATTCGAATTCGGTGGGCAGGCGCGCACCGGCCCAGCGGGCGTAGGCGTCGGCTTCGAAGTAGCTGAGGTGGCAGACCGGTGCATCGGGGTCGAGCGCGCGCCAACCCGCCAAGGTGAACTCGCGCGCCAGTGCGTCATCCCAGTACAGCGGGTGCTGCCAGTGCTCCTGCTGGCACAGGCTCCAGCCCTCGCTCATCCAATGGGCGGGCTCGCGATAACCCCCTGCTTCGACGAAGCGGCGGAACTCGGCGTTGCTGACCGGGCGGTTGGCCAGTGCATGGGCGGGCACCAGCACACGGTGCACGGGCGATTCGTTGTCGTAGGCGAAGGCAGCATGCGCCGGCCACGCGGGCGCGCCGATCTCCACGATCTGTTCCGGGCTGTGGATCCACGCCAGCGGCGAGGCGGTGCCGGTGCTGCGCGGCAGGTCGTCGCGGTAGGCCG
This sequence comes from Stenotrophomonas sp. 22385, assembly GCF_052045085.1. Classification (NCBI taxonomy): domain Bacteria; kingdom Pseudomonadati; phylum Pseudomonadota; class Gammaproteobacteria; order Lysobacterales; family Lysobacteraceae; genus Stenotrophomonas; species Stenotrophomonas sp. 22385. Next base: position 208,513 of record NZ_JBQEOG010000009.1, on the reverse strand, counting down.
GCTGCAGCGGGTTGCTCCACAGCGCGTGCTTGATGTCGGTAAGCAGCAGCTCCTGGTGCTGCTGCTCGTGGTGCAGGCCCAACACCAGCTGCCGGGTGGCCTGTTGATCCAGTGCATCTGCCTGAAGCGCGGCCAATACGCGCTGGTCGACCAGGCTGCGGAATCGCAGCACTTCGTCCAGTGACGGCCGTGACAGCAGGCCGCGCTGTGGCCGTGCATGGGCCGGGCCGATGCTCTGGTAGTAGCTGTTGAACAGATAATGCCAATCGGCGTCGAAGGGGACGTAGCCCGGCTGGGTCGCCAGCACGAAACGTTCAAAGAACCACGTGGTGTGGGCCAGGTGCCATTTGCTCGGGCTGGCATCGGGCATGCTCTGCACCATCGCATCTTCGGCGCTGAGCGGTGCGGCCAGGGCCACGCTGCGGGCACGTACCCGGGCGAACTGGGCCGCCAGTGCGGCGGCAGCGGTGGCGGCGGAAGGGGGCGGGGCAACGACGGCGTTCATCGCACGAAGGATCGGCGAGCACGGGTGAGCGCGATGTCACGGCGCGGCGTACGCGGTGTTACGCCGCCCAAGTTGAATAGGCGGTCAGGGCAGCGCGTCGAGATAGAACCAGCGCCCATCGAAGCGCACGAAGCGGCTGTGCTCCTGCATCTTCACCGCGCTGCCGCCGCCGATCCGGTAGCGCGCGGTGAAGCGCACCTGGGCGTGGTCGGCATCCTGCAGGGTGTGTTCGTGCACGGTCAGGCCCAGCCAGCGCGTGCGCTGCCCGGCCGGTTCGTCCAGCGACAGGGTTTCCGGGCGGGTATCGGGGTGCCAGCTGGCCAGCAGGTACGCCGGCAGTTGCCGCACGTAAGCGCTGTAGCGCGAGCGCATCAACGCCTCCGCATCGGGTGCGGCCTCGCCGGCGTGGAAGCGGGCGCAGCACGCGGCGTAGGCAACGGGGCGGCCGCAGGGACAGGGATCGGCAGGGGTCATGGGCGTATTGTGCCGCGAGGAGGCGTATGCTGGCGCGCTTTCCGCCCAGATGCGCTGCCGTGTTCGAGCTGGTTCCCCCTGAGCTGTTGTGGTTGGTGGCGATCGCCTTCATCGCCGGCCTGGTCGATGCCGCCGTCGGTGGCGGTGGGCTGGTGCAGTTGCCCGGGCTGTTCACGGTGCTGCCGCAGCACACCCCGGCGATGCTGTTTGGTACCAACAAGTTCAGTTCGATGTTCGGCACCGCCGCAGCGGCATTCCGCTACGCGCGCAATGTGCGCTTCCCCTGGCGACCGGTGCTGTTCGCGGCCGCCACGGCCTTCGTGTTCTCGTTCGCCGGCGCCACGGCGGTGAGCCTGCTGCCCAAGGACGCGGTGCGCCCGCTGGTGCTGGTGCTGCTGGTGGCGATGCTGGGCTACACGCTGTGGAAGAAGGACTTCGGCGCCCTGCACCGGCCGCGCGAGATCGGCCGGAAGGAACTTGCCGCGGCGCTGGCGATCGGGGCGGTGATCGGCTTCTACGACGGCTTCTTCGGACCGGGTACCGGCAGCTTCCTGATCTTCCTGTTCGTGCGCTTCTTCGGGCTGGATTTCCTGCGCGCCTCGGCCGCCTCGAAGGTAGTCAACCTGGCCACCAACGTGGCCGCGATCTCGTTCTTCGTGCCGACCGGCAACATCCTGTGGCTGTTCGCGATTCCGATGGCCACCGCCAACATCGTCGGTTCGGTGGTCGGGACCCGGCTTGCCCTGCGCGGCGGCACGCCGTTCATCCGCAAGCTGTTCGTGGGCCTGGTGGTGGTGCTGATCGCCCGGATGGGCTGGGACACGTTCGCCGGCTAGGCAGGTCAGTCCTCGACCTGCCCGGCAACGGCGCGGGTGCGCTCAGGAAGCTTGAGCCGCTTGCCTTCTTCGTCGTACTCGATCAACAGCACGCCGGAGTCGTGGCGGCCGCTGATCTCGACGAAACAGGCGCCGCCGATGAAAGGCTCCAGCGTCATCACCGATTTCAGCGGGGTGGCCACCACCATCTGGAAGCCGAAGTTCTCGAAGATGTTCATTGCCAGGGCGGTGAACTCGTTGTCGGCCTTGTCGAACGCTTCGTCCAGCACCACGGCAGCGTAACTGGGCAGTTGGCTGTCCGCTCCGCCGAGCTGGTAGCGCAGGGCCGCGGCCAGGCAGGTGGTGGCCAACTTCTGGCGCTGGCCACCGGATTTGCCGGCGCCGCTGCGGTAGATCTCGACCTGCTGGCGGGTGGCGGCGTCCAGTTCCACGCCGATGAACTCCACATGCAGGCGCACGTCGAGCACGTTCTCGCGCCAGCGCTTGTCCTCGCCCTCCTGCGAGCCCAGCCGCTTGACCAGCTCGCGCAGCACGGCGAACTGGTTCTCGGCGACGTCGCGCTCTTCGGTCTGGTGATGCGACAGCACTTCGCGCAGGTGCTGGTGGAACTCGAGCACTTCCGGCAGGCGCCGGTCGCTGAGCTCGATGGTCAGCAGGGTGCCCCGGTTGAAGGGCACCTGCTCCAACGAGGCATTGACCTCATCCAGGCGCTGGCCGATCGACTTGCGCGCTTCGGCGCTGTGCCGCTGCAGCGCCAGCAGGTTGTTCTTGCTCTGGTTCTGCAGCAGGTCGAAGAAGCGTTCCTCGTGCTGCGGCAGGCCATCGCGTTCCAGACGCGCCAGACGCGCCAGGTAGTCCTCTGCGGAAGCCACCGAGGCGGTGAAGTCACCGGACTCCTCCGGCCAGGCCTGCGCGAAGCGGCGGAAGCAGCCGACCAGCTGGGTCTCGACCCGGTGTACGTCCTGCTGGGACGCGGCCAGGCTTTCGTTGATGCCCTTGCTGATCTCGCGCATGTGCGCTTCCAGCGTCTCCAGGCTCAGCCCGCCGAGGAGATCCAGGCGCTTCTTGAGCCCGGCTTCCTGGGTGGCGCCCAGCGCCGGCAGCACCAGGGCGCGGCTGCGCTGGCGCTGGGAATCGAGCTTGTCGCGTTCGCGCGAGAGCTGGATGAGCTCGACCCGGGTGTCCTCATAGGTGCGCCGTGCCTGCACGATGTCCGCACGGGCCTGGTCGATCTGCTGGGCCAGCCGGGCCAGGTCGGTATTGCCTTCGCGCAGTTCGCGCAGCGCCGCTTCGATGTCCTGCAGGCGTTGCATCGCCGTGGCGACGTCCACCTCTTCCCATACCACGTTCACCAGCTGGTGGCAGGCCATCCGACGCTCGTTGTCGAGGTCACGCTGGCCGCGCAGACGCGCAACGTCTTCATCGCAGGCGGCGATGCGCTGTGCCAGTTCCTGCGCTTCGCGGCGGAACAACGCCAGCTTTTCCTGGTTGTTGAAGCCCAGCAGCCAGCGGCGGCGATCGCCGATGGCGCTGCGGTCATCCTTTTCAAAGCGGTCGCCGGGGTGCTTGACCTGGCCTTCGCGCGAAATGCCGCGTTCGACATCGCGCAGCTGTTTGGCGTCAACACACTCATAGTCGAAGCGCTTGCCCAGCTCGCGGCGCAGCCATGGCTCGAACACGCTGTCGCGCAGCTCCAGTTTGTGCAGCAGCGAGCGCGCGGACGGCGAGCGCGCGATTGCGTCTTCGTTGCGGCGGACCCGGTAGTAGGTCAGGCGCATGCCAAGCTGGGTGCGATTCACCCAGGCGTTGATGTCGTTGTAGTGCTTGTCTTCGACCAGCAGCGACTGTGCAAAGCCAAACAGCACGCGCTCGATCGCTCCCTGCCAGGCACCCTGGTCCTCGTGGACCTGGATCAGTTCGCCCACGAACGGCAGTGCGGACTCGGGCACGCCGGTTTCTTCGGACATCCGGCTGCGCAGCTTCTGCAGCGGCGCGGGAATGCTGGAGGGATTGCGCTCCATGGCCTCCAGTTCCGCGCGGACATCGGCGAAACGGCGGGTATCGTCCTGCTTGCCTGCCTGGCGCTCCGAGATGGCGTCGTCCAGCGCTGCGGCGGCCTGCTGGCGATTGTCGAGTTCGCCCTGCGCGCGCGCGATCAACGCAGCAAAAGCATGGGCGTCATCGGGAAGCTCGTTCTGCAGCTTGGCGGCGGCCTGGCGGGCCTGCTCGCGCTTGGACTGGCGGCGATCCTGCTCGGCCTGGGCCCGGCCCTGTTCGCGTTCGAGTTCCTCGATGCGCTCGCCGCCCTGCTGGCGGCGCTGCAGCTCGAGCTCGGCCAGGTGCTCCTCATGGTTGGCCAGGGCCTGCCGGCGCTGGGATTCTTCGCCCTGCAGCCCCCGGTTGCGCACGTCGATTTCCTGCAGCCGCTTCTCCAGCAGCAGCTGCAGGCGCGACTCGCGGAAACTGTCCAGTCCGAGTTTGAGCGTTTCCTCGTCGGCACGCTGCAGGTTCAACGCCTTCAGTTCGGCATGCAGCGCGCGCGCCGGCAGCAGGGTTTCGACCTGCTGGCGGGCGGTGACCACCGACTTGTGCGCGCCATCCAGTTCGGCGAAGTCGCTGACCAGCCGTTCGGCGGCATCGAAGGTGCGCGGCGTATCGAGCATGAAATCGCGCAGGAAGACGTTCAGGTCCCCCAGGTTCTTGGCCGACTGCGTCTTGTGCAGCAGGCGCAGCGCCATCTCATTGTCGATGCCCAGCAGGTGCCGGAAGCGCTCGGCGTAGCCGGTGAAGCTGTCGAAGTGGTGCACATCGCCCAGGCGCTGCTTGAGCTTGCGCAGGTCCAGGTCGAAGCCGCCCAGGTCCCTGGCGATATCGAACGGGCGCTCGGCGATCAGGTAATGCTTGCGCACATCGGCGGCGGCCGCGCCATTGCCGGCGATCCAGAACAGCCGTACCAGGCTGACCACGCGACCATCGCCGGCGCGGTATTCCAGCACCAGCGCCGTCCAGGTCGCGCCCTTGCGCAGGTACTGGGTAGCGATCTCGCCGGTGCCGCGGTCCTGCTGGTCGGCCCACGCGCCACGCACGTAGGACACCAGGTTGCGGTCGCGGCCGCTGCGTTCGGCTTCGCGTGCCGCTGCGTTGAAGTCCACGATCGACGGCGGCACCAGCATCGCCGACATGGCATCAAGCAGGGTCGATTTGCCCGAGCCGGAACGGCCGACGAACAGGAAGCCGCGCTCGGCGATCGGAACTTCGGTCAGGCCGTTGAAAGTGCCCCAGTTATGCACCTGCAGCCGGCGCATGCGGAACTGCTGCTGGCGCGGATCCGGCAGCCCTTCGGTGAACAGGGCGGGAGTGTTCTTGGAGATGGCCATGCGTTATCGGTCGTTCCGTTCAGGCTTTGGCAGCAGGGGTTTCGCGCAACTGGCGGTATACCGACGAGAGTGCGGACACATCCTCGGCAGAGAACAGCAGCTTCAATGCGGGCGATACTTCGTGCCGGTCTTCCTGACCCGCCAGGCGGGTCAGGATGTGGTTCTCTTTCATTTTCTGCACCGCCGCCGCGACGCGACGGTTGAACCCGGCGCGGTCGGTGGAGAGGTTCTTCTCATAGATCGCCAGCGCTTCGGCCATCTCGCTGTCGGCCACGACGGCGCGGTGACCGCGGGCGTCGGCCTCGGCCAGCTGCTGGCGCAGGTACAGCAGCAGCACCGAGTCGATGAAGGTCAACGGCGAGCTGCGCAGCAGCACCGGCGCTTCGACGTCTTCGGTGTCGGCCTGGCGGGTGAAGGCCACGCCGCTGTCACGGTCCAGCACCAGTTCCAGGAACAGGTCGGCCAGCGACGAACGGATGGCCGCCTCGCTGCGGATCAGCGCAGGCCACAGCTTGGGGTGGCGCAACTGGTCGATGCTCGGGCCGATCAGCAGCTGGCACAGCGCGCGGCGCCCATCCAGCGGCAGGCGGCCGGTATCGCCCAGGTAATAGACGTCGTTGTTCCGCCGCGGCAGCGGCGTAACCACCACCGGCTCTGCGTCAAGGTCGTGGGCGGCACCGTCGATCAGGGCGGCGTCGTTGGAATCTTCATGCCAGTTCATGGCGTTTCTCCTGGGTGAACCAAACCAACGGGATACGGGCCCGCCGCCACTGTCCATCACCACCACGCCAATGCGCGGTTTCCTGTTCGCCTTCCACTACCGTGCCGTGGCGCGTGCCCAGCGACAGGTAGCCGATCACGCTGCCCAACCCCTGCGGCGCGTCGCGCTGCGACAGGGCCTGGGCGATGCTCAGCTTCGGCTGGATGGCCAGCAGGTCATGCAGGTCGCGGCGCAGCGTGCGGAAGTCGATCTCTGACGAGGCCACCAGGTCGCCGACGCTTTCCAGCGAAATACTTGCGGCCTCATTGCGCTGCACGCTGCCATCGATATGGGCGCTGCGCGGGTCATGCAGTTTCCACTGCGACCACGAGCGCAGGCGGCTGGTGGTCAGCTGCAGGTCACGGCCGATCGGGCGCTGGGCGGTGAACTCGTCACGCAGCGCCAATGCTTCGGACTGCGCCTGCTTGAGCAGCTGGTTGAGCCGGCGCTGTTCCAGGTAGCCACGGCTCTGCACGAAACCGCGCAGGCTGCGGGCGAAGTGCTGCAGGACATCGTGGACCTGGCCGCCGCGCTCGAGCATGGTGGCGGTGAAGCCGCGCAGGAACGCGCGCTCGTCGCGGTCCAGCTTGCGGGCGAAGCCGCGGGCGAGCACGGTCTCCAGCGCTGCATCCAGCTGGGCGCTCTGTTCGGCATCGTTGAGCAGGCGCCAGAAGGCCTGGAAGCTGCGCCCGGCGTCGCTGTCGCCAATGACGTCCACCCCTTCGAACAGCCGCGACAGCACGTCGCCGCGCTCGCTCTCGTCGTCGATGATGCGTTCGCGGAACTCGCGGTTCAGGCGTTCGAAGTCGTCGCGGACGCGGCGGAAGTCTTCGGTGAGATCGTCGGCCAGGCCAATGATCTGCCGCGCCCGTTCCAGCGCGCGCTTGCCATCGAGGGTCGCTACCCGGCCAACGCCGACCCTCGCAATCTCCGCGTCGATGCGGTCGCGCTCGTCACGCAGGGCCGACAGGCGCGCGTCCGGGTCCGATTCGGTCTGCGCAGCCAGCTGCGAAAGCTGCTCGATGACCAGCGCCAACCGGCTTTCGGTGGCCGCCACGCGGCTCTGCTCCAGGCTGTCGGCGAAACGGATCGCCTGCAGCGCCCGGGTGGAGAGCTCGTACTGCTCCTGGTCGGCGCCCTCGGGCAGGCGCCGCTCCAGCCACCCCTGCGACAGCCAATGGGCAATGTAGGCCTGGGCAGTGCGCGGCAGCTCACGCGAAAGTTCTTCGCCGTTGAGCTGGTCCAGTGCGCGCTGCAGGCGCTCGTGCAGCACCGCCGCCGGCAGGGTGCGCTCGCCGTCCATCAGCAGGCTCTGCAGCAGGCCGATGATCTCCGGGGCGTTGGCGGCGGCCAACAGTTTCCACTGGGGCTGTTCGCGCAGGGCGCGGTAACGGGTGATACGTTCGCGGTGCTTCATGCAGCCAGGACATCCGAATAGACGCCGCACGGCCAGGTGCCGCGCAGCGGGAGGGGCACCGGCCCGGCACGATCATGCCGGGCGCGCGGGATATTCAGCGCTTGCCGCCCACTTCAATGAAGCGCAGGAACTCGGCCCGGGTGCGGGCATCCTCGCGGAAGCTGCCCAACATCTTGGAGGTGACCATGCTCACGCCGCGCTTGTGGATGCCGCGGGTGGTCATGCACTCGTGCGCTCCTTCCACCACCACACCCACACCGATCGGCTGCAGCACGTCCTGGATGCACTGGGCAATCTGCGCGGTCATCTTTTCCTGGACCTGGAAGCGGCGGGCATAGGCCTCCACCACGCGGGCCAGCTTGCTGATGCCCACCACCTTGCCGGCCGGCAGGTAGCCGACGTGCACGCGGCCGATGATCGGCGCCATGTGGTGTTCGCAGTGGCTTTCGTACTCGATGTCGCGCAGCACGATCAGCTCGTCGTAGCCGGCAACCTCTTCGAAAGTCCGTTCCATGTAGGCGCGAGGGTCGTCGCGGTAGCCGCTGAACCAGTCGCCGTAGGCTTCGGCAACGCGCCGCGGGGTGTCCAGCAGCCCTTCACGGGTGGGATCTTCACCGGCCCAGCGCAGCAGGGTGCGCACGGCCGATTCGGCCTCATCCTGGGTCACCGGGGTCACGTCGTTGTCTTTTTTGCTCATTACATACAGCACCCGAAGGGGGGCGAGCATCGTACCCGACAGACCCCCCGGGCGTCCCCCGGGCGTTGGGCTGCGGTTGGGCTGGAGGTATTGATAGGAATGAAATTAGTAGTATCCTATCTATCTGCCATGAAACGCTCCCTCGACGAACGCACCCAGCTGCAGATGCAGCTCAGCTCCGGCCTGCTCCACTCAGGGCGGCAATGGCAGCGCCTGGCCGACCAGGCGTTGGGCAGCTATGGCATTTCGGCCGCCTGCACCATGCCGTTGCTGATGATCGGCCGTGCCGGCGGTGGTATCCGCCAGGTCACCCTGGCCCAGCAGCTGGGCATGGAAGGCCCCTCGCTGGTGCGCCTCCTGGACAAGCTGTCGGCCAGTGAACTGGTCCGCCGCGAGTGCGATGCCAGCGATCGCCGGGCCAACCTGCTGTGGCTGACCGATAAGGGCGAGGCCTTGGTGAGCGAGCTGGAAAGCCAGTTGATCGGCCTGCGCCAGGACGTGTTCGGCGAGCTGACCACCGATGAGCTGCGCACCGTGCTGAAGCTGTGGAAGCTGCTGGCCGATGCCTCCGACCGCGTGACGTAAGCCGCAGTCCTGCCCCACCTCCCGGTGTTGTCCTGCGACGCCGTGGTTTCCCCTTTCCGCTTCCTGCGAACTTCCTGCCCCGATGTACGGTGAATTCAGTCTCTATGGTGTGTTCATCCCGACCCTGCTCGGGCTGATGCTGCTGGCCTACCTGCTCACCAGCGGGTTGCGCCTGGTCCTGCAGCGCACCGGCGCCTACCGCCACATCTGGCACCCCGCCCTGTTCAACCTGGCCGTGTACGTGATCGTGCTCGGCGGGTTGTTTTCCCTGATGCGTTGGATGCAATCGTGAACAAGATCCTCAAGCACACCTTCCCGGTCGTCCTGACCGTCGTCGCCGTCATTGCCGCCCTGCTGGTGCTGCGCCACCTGTGGTCGTACTACATGGACGAACCGTGGACCCGCGATGCGCACGTCAGCGCCGACGTGGTGCAGGTCGCCCCGGATGTGTCCGGGCTGGTGGAAGCGGTGAAAGTGGCCGACAACCAGCCGGTGAAACGCGGCGAGGTCCTGTTCGTGGTGGACCGCGCGCGTTACCAGATCGCGCTGGAGCAGGCCCAGGCCACGCTGGGCGAACGTCGCGCCACGCTGGAGCAGCTGCGCCGCGAGACCGCCCGCGACCGCCGCCTGCAGGACCTGGTGGCGGCGGAGGACGCCGAAATGCGCCGCGCCAAGCTGCAGGCCGCGCAGGCGTCCATGGCCACCGCGCAGGCCGCGGTGGACCTGGCCAGGCTCAACCTTGCCCGGACCGAGGTGCGCAGCCCCAGCGACGGCCACGTCAACGACCGCACCGTGCGCGCCGGCGACTACGTCACCGCCGGCCGCCCGGTGATGGCGGTCCTGGACACCGGTTCGTTCCGGGTGGACGGCTACTTCGAGGAAACCCGCCTGCGCGGCGTGCATGCCGGGCAGAAGGTCGACATCCGCCTGATGGGCGAGGCGCAGCCGTTGCAGGGCCACGTGCAGAGCATCGCTGCCGGCATCGAGGACCGTTACCGCAGCGAGGGTTCCAGCCTGCTGCCGAACGTGACCCCGGCCTTCGACTGGGTGCGGCTGGCCCAGCGCATTCCGGTACGCATCCACATCGACACGATTCCCACCGGCGTGAACCTGATTGCCGGGCGCACCGCCACGGTCACCATCGAGCCGGACACCGCCACGCCCTCCCCCACGCCGGCGCAACCGGCACGGGCGGCCCTGTGAACCGCCCGACCCTGCACCGCATCGCCTTCGCCCTGGCGCTGACCAGCAGCCTGGCCGCCTGCCGCACGGTCGGCCCGGATTACGCGGTACCGGCCGGTTCGGCGTTCCAACGCCCGGAGGCCAATGCGGCGTTCATCGACACCGCCAACCCGCAGGTGGCAGCGGGCGCCGAGCTGCCGGCACGCTGGTGGGAGCTGTACCAGGACGCCACGCTCAATGGGCTGGTGGAACAGGCGCTGCGCGACAACGTTGAACTGAAGGTGGCAGATGCCAACCTGCGCCGCGCCGCCGCCGTGTACGAGCAGGCGCTGGATGCCGGTGGTTTCGAATACGAAGCCGAGGCCGGGGTGAGCCGCGCGCAGCTGTCGGCCGAATCGTTCCTGCTCGAACACGAGCTGCCGCCAATCAACCTGGCCGACGGCAAGTTCGCGGTGTCCTATCAGGTCGACCTGTTCGGCAAGCTCAAGCGAGCGGCCGAAGCCGCGCGCGCCGACGAGCAGTCGGTGGCCGCTGCGATGGACCTGGCGCGGGTTTCGCTGGTGGCCCAGGTGGCCGGCAGCTACGTGGAGATCTGCCACGCCAACCACGAACTGCACGTGGCCGAACATTCCCTGCAGCTGCAGCAGCGCAGCCGCGAGGTGACCCAGCGGCTCATCAGCGCAGGACGTGGCACGCCACCGGAGCTGGCACGCGCCAATGCGCAGGTGGCGATGCTGCAAGCCGCGCTGCCGCCGCTGCAGGCGCAGCGCCAGGCCTCCGAATACCAGCTGGCCGCCCTGCTCGGCCGCACCCCGGGCCAGCTGCCCGAGGGCGTGAGCGCGTGCGACCAGGCCCCGACCCTGGCCCAGCCGCTGCCGGTGGGCGATGGCCGCGCGCTGCTGCAGCGCCGCCCCGACATCCGCCAAGCCGAACGCAAGCTGGCCGCCGCCACCGCTCGGATCGGCGTGGCCACCGCCGAGCTGTACCCGGACATCCGCCTGGGCGCGTCGCTGGGCGCGGCCGGCCTGCTCGCCGATTTTGGCGAGCCGCTGACACAGCAATGGTCGTTGGGGCCGCTGATCTCGTGGACGCTGCCGTCCTCGGGCACCCACGCGCGCATCCACGCCACCGAAGCCGGGGCCGATGCGGCGCTGGCCGAGTTCGACCACAGCGTGCTGCAGGCGCTGCGCGAAACCCAGACCGCACTGAGCCGGTATGCACACGACCTGCAGCGCCTGCAATCGCTGCAGCAGGCGCAGGCGCAGGCTGCGCTGGCCGCCGAGCAGAACCGCCGGCTGTACCAGGGCGGGCGCACCCCGTACCTGTCCAGCCTGGACGCCGACCGGACCCTGGTGTCGGCCGATGCCACGCTCGCGCAGCAGCAGGCGCAGGTCTCGCGCGACCAGATCCAGCTGTTCCTGGTCCTCGGCGGCGGCTGGAACGCCGATGCGATGGCCAAGGCCCAGGTAGGACCGACACCGACGGTAGTGCCCACGGTTGGTCGGGGTGCGGTCAATCGGCAGAACTGACCCATGCTCCTGCTAGACCGCCACGCCTGGCTGTTTTCGGTAAAGACCTTCCTGGCCGCGCTCGCCGCCCTCTACATCGGCCTGGCCGGCAACCTGTCACGCCCGTACTGGGCGATGGCCACCGTCTACATCGTGACCCAACCGATGCTGGGCCCGACCCGGGCCAAGGGCGTCTACCGCATCGTCGGCACGCTCATTGCCGGCGCGGCCACGCTGTGGATGCTGCCGCACCTGGTGGAAACCCCGCTGCTGCTGAGCGCGGCGATGTCGCTGTGGCTGTCGGCGTGCCTGTTCATCGCCCTGCTCAACCGCGGCCCGCGCGGTTACGCGTTCCTGCTGGCCGGCTACACCACCGCGTTCATCGGCTTCCCCGCGGTGACCTCGCCGGACACCATCTTCGACACAGTGGTGGCGCGCAGTGAAGAAATCATCCTGGGCACGGTGGTGGCGGTGCTGTTCGCCTCGCTGTTCTTCCCCACCTCGGTACGGCCGATGCTGCGCGCGCGGATCGGCAACTGGATGGACGATGCTGCGCAGTGGTGCCGACAGATCCTGCTGCGCGGCCAGGCGCACGGCCCGCGCAACCGGCTGGCGGCCGACCTGGTGCAGTTCGAGGCGTTGATCGCGTTCCTGCGCCGCGATGATCCGCGCCATGCCGGTGCAGCGGTGTCGATGGAACGGCTGCGCGAACGCATGCTGCTCATGTTGCCGGTGCTGTCATCCATTGCCGACCGGCTGGGCGCGCTGCGCGCCGGGGGCCGCGCGCTGCCGCCGGGGCTGGAACCGCTGGTGGACGACATCACGCACTGGCTGGAGCGGCCCGGCCGTTCCACTGCCGAGGAGTCCGCCGCCCTGCGCGCGCGGATCCTGGCGCTGAAGCCGGCGGTGGATGGGGAACTGGACCACCTGCTGCTGGTGACCCTGCTGTTGCGCCTGGAAGAGCTGGTGGACCTGTGGCAGGACTGCGCCACCCTGCAGGACGCCATTGAACACGGCAGCGCGCCACGCGATGCCGCCCACTTCAGGGTGCGGGCCAAGCGCGTGGGCGGCGCGCGCCACGTGGACTACGGCATGGCGCTGTTTTCTGCCGCCAGCGCCGGCGTCGCGCTGATGACCTACTGCGCGCTGTGGATCGGGCTGGGCTGGGAAGGCGGTGGCAACGGCGCGATGATGGCCGCGGTGGCCGCTGCGTTTTTTGCCGCGCAGGACGACCCGGCGCCGAGCATGCTGCAGTTCCTGCTCTGGGCCGTCGTTGCGAGCCTGGTGGCGGCGGTGTACCTGTTCGGCGTGTTCCCGGCGGTGCATGATTTCGGCAGCCTGGCACTGGTGCTGGCAGTGATCTTCCTGCCACTGGGGCTGCTGCTGCACCAGCCCAAGACCGCGCTGATCGGGCTGCCGTTGACAGTCAACCTGGTGGCGCTGCTGAACGTACAGAACACCTACAGCGCCAACATCCAGAGCTTCATCAATTCGTCGGTGGCGATGTTCATCGGCATTGGCTTTGCCGTGGTGATGACCCGCCTGTTCCGCTCGGTGGGCGCTGAATGGACGGCTCGCCGGCTGGTGCGGCAAGGCTGGACCACGCTGGCTGAAGCGGCCGAGGGCCGCGGCCGGCAGGACCGCCAGCAGTTCGCGGCGCGCATGCTGGACCTGCTGGGCCTGCTCGCGCCGCGCCTGGCCGCCACGCCCGAAGGAAGCGACATCGCTTCGGTGGACATGCTCACCGAGGCGCGCATCGGTCTGAACATCCTGCAGTTGCGCCGCGCACGGCATGGTTTGCCGGCGGCGAGCAGGCAGGCGATCGAGGCGATCCTGGACGATGTGGCGACACATTACCGCGCCCAGGTGGCGCTGCGCCGGCCACAGCCTGCATCGCCCACGTTGCAGGCCAGGCTGGAGGCGTCGCTGAAGCGGGTCCAGACGGTGGAGGCCGGCAAGGCGCGTGATGAAGCGCTGATGGGGGTGCTCGGACTGCGCTATGCGTTGTTCCCGGAACCGCCGGCGGTCACACAGGGGGGAGTATCCTGACGCCCTGCATTCCTGCATGGAACAAGGTGATCCCCAATGAGTTACGACGTGATGGTATTCGACCCGGCCGTGGCGCCGCGCGACGCCGAGGCATTCCTGCAGTGGTATGACGCGCAGACCGAATGGAACGAGAAGCACGGGTACGACGACGCTGCCGTCTCGGTGCCGGCGCTGCAGGCCTTCTTCACCGAGCTCGCCGAAGACTTCCCGCCGATGGACGGTCCGCTGTCCGATGACGAGGACGACCGCCCGCAGGTGACCGACTACAGCATCGGCACCCATGTGATCTATGCCTCGTTCGATGATGAGGTGGCCGAAGACGCGCATGGCCAGGTGCAGATCCTGGCCAACAAGCACCAGGTAGGATTCTTCGATGTCAGCGGCGACGGTGCGATCGTGTACCCGGACGGTACCGTGCTGATTCCCGGGGGAGAAGAAGAAGAGGAAGGCGACGCCTGATTCTGGAAGGTCTGGTAGAGCCGTTCTCTACCAGAGTTCGCCCTGGGCGGGCGCCGCCGCCACATCAGTGATCGTGGCGCCCGCGCCCAGCCGTTGGGCCAGCCCGGACAACCGGCTGGCATGCCGCGCCAACGCGGCCTGCAACACGTCTGCACTGCCCAGTACATGCAAGGCCTGCCGCGCGCGGGTCATGCCGGTGTACACCAGTTCGCGCGACAGCACCCGGTTGTCGCGCCGTGGCAGCTGCAGCCAGACCTCATCGAACTCCGAGCCCTGGGCCTTGTGCACGGTCATGGCGAAGGCGCTTTCGTGCGCGGGCAATGCAGCCGGGTGGAACGCGCGCGGCTGCTCCGGACTGTCCCCGGGGAACCAGGCCAGCATCGCGCCTTCGCGGCTGCGCAGGCACAGCCCGATATCGCCGTTGAACAAGCGGTGCCGGTAGCTGTTCTCGGTAACCAGCAGCAGCCGGCCGTGGAAGTAACGCGGTCCAGCGCCCGGGCGCGCGCTTCCGGCAAGGGCTGCTTCGATGCGCTCGTTGAGTCCGCGCGCGCCCTGTGGACCTTCGCGCAGGGCGGTAAGCAGACGCAGCCGACCGGCCTGCGCCAGCGCCTGCACCGGATCGTCAGCCTCACCCAGTCCGCGCCAGTGCGCCAGCAGGGTGTGGCGGTGCTGCAGCAGGGGATCGACCTGGTCCTCGTGGAAGGCCACGCCGGCCAGCGTGCCGCCGCGCAGCAGCTGCAGCGCGGTAGCGCTGTCGCCTTCGCGCACGGCGCGTGCCAGCGGCACCAGGTCCAGCGCATCGCTCTGCCGGTAGCCGCGCTGCAGCTGCACGCGGCGGCCGGCGAACGCCTGCGGCGGTGCCAGCGGCAGTAATGCGGGAGCCGCCAGCAGCGGGCGCAGGGCGGCCGCATCATCAGCCTGGGTACCCAGTCCGTCGCCACTGGCCTGCAGGATCGCGCTCAGCACGTCGCCGGCTTCCACCGACGGCAGCTGGTCAGGATCACCCAGCAGCACCAGCCGGGTGCCGCTGGCCACCGCTTCGACCAGCTTGGTCATCAGCGGCAGATCGATCATCGAAGCCTCGTCCACCACCACGATGTCGTACGGAAGAGGGTTGTCGACGTGGTGGCGGAAGCGCGGCGAATCGGGAATGACGCCCAGCAGCCGGTGCAGGGTGGCACCGGTGGTCGGCATGGCCTCGGCCAGTTCGGCGGCCACCCCGACCAGGCGCAACCGCTGCAGGGCCTGGCGCAGGCTTTCGGCCATGCGTTCGGCGGCGCGGCCGGTGGGCGCGCACAGTGCCACGCGCGGCAGCGACGCACCGGCCTGCCGCGCCTGCGCGGCCAGCAGCACCAGCAGGCGCGCAATGGTGGTGGTCTTGCCGGTACCGGGGCCGCCGGTAACCAGCACCAGCGGGTGGCGCAGCGCTACCGCCGCCGCGCGCGCCTGGTGATCGATGCCGTCCAGCGCCTGGGGGAACAACTGTGCGAACAGCGTGGAGAGCCCGGCAGGATCATGCGCAGGCAGCGGTTGCGAGGCGATGCGCTGCAATCCCAGCGCCAAGCGACGTTCGTATTCACGGTAACGCCGGAGGTACACCAGACCATGTTCCAGGACCAGTGGCGCATCGGCAGCCAGCGCGTCGTCGCTGTCGGGCAATGCCACCCAGGGCGATGCGCGCAGCTGCGCCAGCCACCCCTCTGGCGCCGGCCAGTCCAGCTCGGCATCTACCAGCCTTGCGGGCGCGGCCGGGTCGAAGCCCGCGTGGCCCTGCGCTACGGCCAGCGACGCCAACGCGGCAGCGGCCAGTACTGCATCGGGGGTATCCGGCTGCAGCCGACGCAGGCTCTGCGCGAGGGCGTGGTCCAGGATGCGCAGGGTGCCCTGCTTCAGCAGTGCCTCAAGCAGGCTCATGCCTCACCCCAGGCGCGTGCCACCAGTTCGGCATGCTTCTGCGGCCCGCCGGCGAACAGGGCATCCATTGCTTCGACCAACGCGGGATCGAAGCGCTGCGCGTGCACGCCCGGCGCATCCGCGCGCCCGGCCACCAGACCCCGGCAGAACAGATAACGGATGCCGCCCAGGTCGCGCGCCTGCTGGTAGTCGCGGCCCAGCCTGAAGCGCAGCCAGCGATGCAGCGCCACGGTATAGATGAGCGCCTGCAGGTCGTACTCGCTGCTTCGCATGGCGGCCGCCAGGCGTGCGGCGTCGTAGCCGGGCAGCCGGTTGGATTTGTAGTCAAGCACGTACCAGCGTCCGTCCCTTACGTACGTAAGGTCGATCTTGCCGGTCATCAGCCCCTCGAGCTGGCGCCGCGTGCCAAAGCCGCGGCGGTCCGGCACCAGCCCGTACTGGTGCAGCAGCTGCAGCAGCGCCGGCACCGCGGTGGGCTGCATGGCGAAGTGGAACTCGATTTCGGCCCGCCTGTCGTGCAGCGGCAAGCTGTGCAGCGCGCCGCCTTCGGGCAGCTGCACGGTAAGGGTCTGGCCGACCAGCGGCACCAGCACCGCCACGCCGTCGTCCAGGTCCGCATCGGCGTAGCCTTCGCTGCGCAGCGATTCACGCAGCACCTCCGCCTCATCGCCCGGTGCCGGGTCGCCCGCGCGCCAGTCGGCCCAGCGCGCGAAATCGGTGTTCTCCAGAGCATCGTGCAGCACGTTGCCGAAGCGGCTGCCCGTGAACCGCGGGTCGGTCTCCGGCTGCAGTTCGCCGGCTGCGGGTGGTTCCACTTCCAGTGGCAGCTCCGGGCCTG
This sequence comes from Stenotrophomonas sp. 22385, assembly GCF_052045085.1. Lineage (NCBI taxonomy): Bacteria > Pseudomonadati > Pseudomonadota > Gammaproteobacteria > Lysobacterales > Lysobacteraceae > Stenotrophomonas > Stenotrophomonas sp. 22385. The sequence continues at coordinate 191,912 of NZ_JBQEOG010000009.1, read as the reverse complement.
CCGGTTCGTCGGCGGCAGGGGCCGGTGCTTCAGTGGCTACCGCGTCGGTGTCGTGGCCGGCATCGGCATGCGCCAGCTGGGTGAAGCTGTACACCCACCAGTCGTGCGGCACCCGCCGGGTGATCGCACGCACCGGCGGCAGCTCGCCTTCGCGCTGCACCGGCAGCTGCGCCGGGCGTGGCTCCACCGGGCCTTCGATCACTGCGATGTCCGGGTGCGCGCGCAGCGCCTCCAGGTCGGACAGCATCGGCGCCAGCCGCGTCTTCGCCAGCCCGGCCAGGTCGCCGGCTGCGATCCACAACGCGTGCTCAGCGCGGGTCAGGCCCACATACAGCAGGCGCGCGTCTTCAGCGCGTTGTTCCTGTGCGCTGCGCTCGCTGGCCGCGCTCCAGGCTTCGTCCTTGTCCAGCTTCCAGTGCAGCTCGCGACGACCATCGGCGTACACGGTGCAGTTGGAATCGGTGTTGCTTCCACCACTGTCGATGCCCACGAACGGCAGGAACACCAGCGGGTATTCCAGGCCCTTGCTCTTGTGCAGGGTGATGATCTGCACCCGGCGTGCGTCCGATTCCAGCCGCAGCAGCTGCTGTTCGTCGTCCTGGTCGGCATGCGCCATCTGCACCTGCAGCCAGTCCAGCAGGCCGTGCATCCCCAGTGCCTGGCCGGCGGCCTGCTGCATCAGCTCGCCCAGCTGCAGGTAATTGGTGAGCCGGCGTTCGCCATCGAGCAGGCCCAGCAGGCGCTCGGCGTTGTCCGCACACAGGTCGGCGATGACCGCGAACGGCCCGCCGCGCAGCCAGCGCTCACGCCACAGCAGCAGCCGGGTCTGGAACGCGCGCTGCGGGTCGCCGTCGCGTTCCATCGCATCGATGGAGGCAGCGTTTTCGCCCAGCAACACGGTTGACAGCGCAGCGCGCAGGCGGCCTTCGTCGGCCGGTTGCAGCAGGGCCAGCATCAGCACGCGCAGTTCGCGGGCTTCGGCGGTGGCGTACAGGCTCTGCTTGCCGGCGGCGACCGCCGGGATGCCCACCGCGCTCAGCGCGCGCTGGATTCGGGTGGCTTCGTGGTGGCGGCGCACCAGCACCGCGATGTCGCCCGGCTGCACCGGTTCGCCGCGCAGCAGCGCACGGCCTTCGCGGCCCTCCAGCAGCACGTGGTGGATCGCGGCCACGCAGGCATCGGTGGCCTGCTGCCGCGACGGATCGGCCTTGAGGTCGGCCCCGTCGTCGCTGCGCAGCAGGCGCAGGGTCAGGCCCGGCGCGGGCGCGCCATCGCGCAGGTAATCGGCATCGGTGCGGGTACTGCCGGGCAGCACCGGTTCGAAGGCGATGCCTGCTTCCAGGAACGCGCGCTCGCCAGCGGCGTCGTACAGCGCCTGCAGCGCGCGCAGCACGCCGGGGCGCGAGCGGAAGTTGCGCTTCAACGGCGGCGCGGCCACCGCCTCGCGCTTGGCTTTGAGGTAGGTGTGGATATCGCCACCGCGGAAGCCGTAGATGGCCTGCTTGGGGTCACCGATCAGGAACAGCGCCGGGGCCAGCCCGGCTTCGCGGGTTTCGGGCGAATCGCCGAACACTCGCTCGAAGATGCTCCACTGGCGGTCGTCCGTATCCTGGAACTCATCCACCAGCGCGATGGCGTACTGCGCGCGCAGCTGCTGCACCAGCGCCGCGCGGTGCGGGCCGTCCAGTGCGGCGGCCACGCCGTCGATCAGGTCATCGTAGGTCTGAACGCGGCCAACGCGCTTGAGCTCGTGGAGCCGCTCGCGGGCCTGGCTGCGCAGCTCGTGAAGCAGGAGCAGGGCCTGCTGGCGCAACCACTGGTCGAAGGCATCGGCGGCATGCCACCAGCTCTGCAGCGCCTCGAACAGGGGCGAGGCGGGACAATGGCCCTGCTGGTCGTCCCTGCAGAACCCCAGCAGCGCCACCGGCAGCAGCTTGCCCAGGTGGGAGGTGGCGCCGCGTGGCCAGTTGCGGGCCGCACGACCGGCCTGCAGCTCGGCGAAGGCTTTGTCGAAGCTGGGCCGACGTGCGCGACGGCCGTCGAAGATCTTGCGGTCGAAGGCGTTGACGATGCTGGCCTGGGCGGTTTCGACATGCGCATCGACCGCGCTGGCGAGCGCGTCGGCTGCCGCGTGCAGCGCGGCGCTGGGATCCTCACGATGCTGCCGGGGCGGCGCGGGCAACAGCGGCAACGGCTTGATCAGCGTCGGCAGGTCGCGCGCCAGCGCATCCGGCGTGGACCACAGGCGGGTCAACGCATCCACCGTGGCCGGGTCGTTGGCGTGCACGCGCCACAGGTCGGCGGCCAACTGGTCGTGCAGCTCGCGTTCGCTGGGCAGCAGCGTTGGCGGGTCGAAAGTGTGCCCGCTTTCCAGCGCGTGCTCACGCAGCACGCGGGTGCAGAACCCGTGGATGGTGAAGATCGACGCCAGATCGATCTCGTCGGCGGCGGTCTGCAGGCGCTGCGCCAGCGCGACGGGTGTTTCCCGGCCCAGCGCCAGTTCGCGCTGCAGCAGGTAGCGGGTCAGCTGCACCTCGGGGGCCTCGTCGGCGGTCGGTGCGTGCGCCAGCAGCTGCGCGGCCAGCGCCAGGCGCTCGCGGATACGCTTGCGCAGTTCCTGGGTGGCCGCGTCGGTGAAGGTCACCGCCAGGATCTGGCCGATGCGGTAACCCTGCTCCACCACCAGCCGGGTGAACAGCGTGGCCAGGGTGAAGGTCTTGCCGGTGCCGGCGCTGGCCTCGATCAGACGCACGCCCTCCAGCGGCAGCGACAGGTAGGGGTCGTCGTGCAGCATCTGCCCGCTCATGCCACGGCGCCTTCGTCGTTGAAACCCTGGAACACCCGACCCTCGCGGACCGCACTGAACACCACGAAGCTGGTGTGCAGCAGCTGTTGATAGCTGTCGGGGTCGGCGAAGGGGTCACGGCCACGCAGGGCCAGCTGCACGGCATCGCCGCTGGCCTCGCCCCAGCGGCGGTCGCCGCCATGCCATTGCGCCCAGCCTTCGCTCTCGCGCTTGGCGACGGGCGCGCGGTACAGCGTCCAGGCGGTGTACGGCCCGTAAAGCAGCGGCGCGCGCATGCCATCGCGGCGCAGCTGCAGCAGCGCCTGCAGCGCTGCCCTGGCAGTGGGCGCGGGCAATGCCGGCAGTACGTGCGGCCCGATGCCGTCTTCGCCGCCGTCGTGGAACTCGACCAGCGGCAGCGCGTCGCCGGCTGCATTGGCCAGCAGCCAGTCCAGTCCGTGCCGGATCGCGGCCGGGCCGTTCAAGCTGCCCGCGCGCAGACGCACGATGCCCTGCGGATGGATGTCGTCCACTCGCCCATGCAGTCGTACCCCACCGACCTCCACCTCATAGCGGCGGCTGTCGGCGTCGCTGCTGCCGCGCCATTGGGACAGCGCCAGGGCGTACGGGCGGGTCTGCTCCTGCAATGCGTGGAACTGGCGTTCGCCCAGTGCGCCGGACGGCAGCAGCGCACGGGCGCGCAGGCGGGCATACAGGGGGGTATCGTCGCCCTGCAGGGTCGCCTCGATCACCGCGTGCTGCAGCAGGCGCTGTTCCAGGCCCCGGCCGGCCAGCACCAGCGGCTCCAGGTCGTCAGCGGCAGCCAGTTCATCAGGCAGGCGCAGGCCCAGTCGCTGCGACAGGAACTGACCGGCGGGATCGACCAGGAAGCGGCGCAGTGCATCCAGCGACAGTTCCGGCGCGGCCTCAATGTCCAGCGGCGCCAGCGCCTGCTCGAACCACGCCGGCGGCGGGCGGCGCACGCTGCCCAGCGAACCGGCGGCCGGGTGCCACTGCTGGCGGTAGCTGAAACGGCGCGGCTCATCGCCGCCACCGAACGCGGCCGGCGAGAACGGCTGCAGCGAGTGGCGCACGGTCAGCTGCTTTGCAGCCCCCGGCGGATCCTCGTGGTATTCGGCGGCAGCATCGATCAGCTCGCTGACCAGCACCGATGGCTCGCGCACGCTGCCATCGCGTGGGTCCGCGCCCAGGTAGCTCAGGTAGAACACATCCTGCGCCGAGGCGAACAGCTGCAGGAACAGGAAACGGTCGTCCTCGCGCAGCGAGCGGTCGCCGTGGCGGCGCTTGTCGGTACCCAGTTCGGCGGTGAGCTGGTTGAGCCCGGCGGCCGGGTCGCGGCGCGGGAAGTCGCCATCGTTCAGGCCGAGCACGCAGATCACCCGGAACGGCAGCAGCCGCATCGGCACCATGCGCCCAAAGCTGATGCCGCCGGTGAGCAGCGGCGCGCGCGTGTCGGCCTCGCTCAGTGCACCGGCGAAGTGCGCGCGCACCACCTCCGGGGGAACGGTGCCGGCGAACCCAGCGCATTCGGCATCGCGGGCGAATTCACTGATGAGTTTGCGCAGCCGTTCCAGCGCGCGCTGGCGGCTGGCCGCTTCCGGTGTGCCGGGCAGCAGCGCATCCAGCATCGCCAGCAGGCGTTGGCGCCACTGCGCCGGGCTCAACGCCTGGCCGAGCGCGCGCTGGTAGTGGGCCAGCACCCGCAGCAGCCGAAGCAGGCGGTCCAGCGCCTCCAGCGCGCTGCCTTCCAGCTCCGGCCATGGCGCCACCCCGGCAATTTCACCGTCACTGCCGCTGGCATGGCCAATCAGCAAGCGGTCCAGCGCGAATTGCCATGTGTAGGCGTCATCTTCGGGCGCCTGGTGCTGGGTCCGGTGCGCCGCGCTCAGGCCCCAACGCGCGCCCGCGGCCTGCAGCCAGTCGTGCAGGCGGTCGAACGCGGCCGCGTCCAGCCCTGCGGCTTCGGCCAGCGGCGCACTCGACAGCAGGTCCAGCACTTCGTTGAGGCCAAAACGCGACACCGGCAGGCCGAGCAGGTGCACGAACACATCGGCCAGCGGTTCGCCGGTCAGCGGGCTGGTATCGGCCAGCGCGTAGGGAATATGGTCTTCGCCACCACTGCGTCCACCAAAGACGGCTTCGAGGTACGGCACGTAGGGGTCGATGTCCGGAGCCAGCACGGCGATGTCGCGCGCCTGCAGTGGCGGGTCGAAGCGCGGGTCCTGCAGCAGCGCGCGCAGCTGGTCATGCAGCACCTGGAGCTCGCGCAGGCGCGTGTGGCAGGCATGCACCTGCAGGCTGGGGTCGTTGCGCAGCAGTGCCGGGCGCAACGCACCTGCGGGTTGCGGGCGGCGGTGGAACAGGTCGCGTTGCAGGCGGTGCAGCAGGCTGTCGGCGAGGCCGCCGTGCGCCATGTCCGGGCGCCCGTCATCTTCAGGATCGTCGTAAGCGGCGATCTCACCGGACGGATGCACTACTTCATAGCTGCCCAGTACCGCCATGAAGTCGCGGCCAGCCGCGCCCCAGGCCTGCAGCAGGCGGTTTTCGTCACTGCCGTTGCCGAACGGATCGGCCGCGCCGGAGCGCAGCCGCCCGCCGAGGGTCTGCAGGTCGCCCCAGTAGGAACGCGTCGGCGTAGGCAGGTAGAAGTGCAGCGTGCCGACCCGTGCCTGGGTGGCCACCACCCGCAGCACATCCGGCGATACATTCAAGGTGGCGAAGGCGAACAGACGCGGTGGCAGCCCTGCAGGCAGCGGACGGTCGGCGCCTTCGAAGCCTTCGAGGTAGGCATGGATGCGTCGCGCGCGGTACTGGTGGCCGCTGCCGATGTGGCGCCACAGGATCGCCTGTGGATCCAGCGGGTCGGCCCCCGCCTCCCAGCGCAGCAGCCAGTCGCGGCGCCAGGCCTGGTACTTCTCGAATACCGAGGCCAGCTCACCGGCCAGCGCCCACGGCTTGAGCGGGTCGGGTTGCGACAGGTAGGCCTGGAGCGCGCGCAGCGGCGGCTGCGTCATCAGGCCGGGGTGGGTCAGCGCGGCGTACAGCTTCCAGTGCAGCGCGGCAGCGGTGAGATCGTCATGCTCGCCGGGCACATTGGCATTGAGCGCGCGGGCCACGAACTCGCCTGGGGTCAGGAACGCCAGGTTGGCGGCAATGCCATACTCCGCCGCCAGGGTGGACTGCAGCCAGCGCCGCATTGCCACCTGGGGAATCAGCACCACATCCGGCTCCAGGATCGACTGCCCCACCACCGGCTCGCGCAGGGTGCGGGCCAGCAGCGCGGCCAGCACGTCGAGCGAATTGGAGTGGTACAGGCGGAAGTCTGAAGCAGGGTCGGTCATCACGGCAGTGTGCCGCAGCCCGGCGGCAATCTCGACCCTCGCCGATACCGGCGGCAGGCCGGTGACGTCTGTGACCTCCAGCACGGATCGAGGCGGTACGCACTGTTGCGGGCTGGCAACCGCGCCGTGGCGGGGCTTGGGACCCCGACATGCGACAATACTGCACGGTCCAGTTCGGTTTTGTTCAGCCGCCCACCACGATCTTACAACGTTGGAATTTTGTTAATGGCGTCCATGACGGCTTCTGCAGAATCGCTGGTGAAGTTGGAGAACGTGCGTATTGATCGCGGCGGTCGGGCGATCCTGCGCGACGTTTCGCTGTCGGTACCGCGTGGCAGCATCACCGCCGTGCTGGGTCCGTCGGGCAGCGGCAAGTCGACGCTGCTGGCCGCCCTGACCGGCGAACTGCGCCCCGCAGCGGGGACCGTGACCCTGTTCGGCAAGCCGATTCCCACCGGCAGCAGCGCATTGCGTGAGATGCGCCGCAGTGTCGGCGTGCTGCTGCAGGGCAATGGCCTGCTCACCGACCTGACGGTGGCCGAGAACGTGGCGCTGCCGTTGCGCACGCATACCAGGCTGCCAGCCCCGGTGCTGCGCCGGCTGGTGGACATGAAGCTGCACGCGGTGGGCCTGCTGGCCGCAGCCGATGCCTGGCCGCGCGAGCTGTCCGGCGGCATGGCGCGCCGGGTGGCACTGGCGCGTGCGCTGGCACTGGACCCGCCGCTGATGATCTACGACGAACCGCTGACCGGGCTGGACCCGATCGCCAGCGGCGTGATCATGAGCCTGATCCAACGCCTCAACCACAGCCTGGGCCTGACCAGCATCATCGTCAGCCACCATGTGCACGAGACCCTGCCGATCTGCGACCAGGTGATCGCGATCGCCAATGGCGGCGTGGTTTTCCAGGGCAGCCCCGCCGCGCTGGAGTCGAGCCAGGACCCGCTGCTGCGCCAGTTCCTGCACGGGCAGCCGGACGGCCCGATCCCGTTCGATGCCGCGCCCCGCGCGAAGGTGGCCTGATGCCGTTCGTTGAAAGCACCCGTTCGCTGGGCCGGGCCGGCCTGTTCTCGTTGACCGTGCTGCGCGGTTCGCTGCCGACCGCCGATTTCCTGGCCGAGCTGACCCGCGAGATCTACAAGGTGGGCGCACGTTCGCTGCCGATCATCGCCGTCGGCGGTGCCTTTGTCGGCCTGGTGCTGACCCTGCAGGGCTACCGCACGCTGACCACGTTCGGTGCCGCCGATGCGCTGTCTACCCTGCTGGGCCTGTCGCTGTACCGCGAGCTTGCGCCGGTGCTGACCGCACTGCTGTTCATCGGCCGCGCCGGCAGCTCCATTGCCGCCGAACTGGGGCTGATGCGCGCCACCGACCAGATCAAGGCGCTGGAGCTGATGGCGATCGATCCGGTCGCCAAGGTCGTGGCGCCGCGCTTCTGGGCGGCGGTGCTGACCGTGCCGCTGCTGACCGGCATCTTCTGTTCGCTGGCGATCAGCGCCAGCTACTTCGAGGCCGTGCACGTGCTGGGCCTGGACAACGGCGTGTTCTGGTCGGCACTGAGCAACAGTGTGGATTTCTGGGACGATTTCGGCGTGGCAATGCTGAAGTCGGCCATTTTCGGCGGTACCGCCGCGCTGGTCGCCTCATACGTGGGCTTCCATGCCGAGCCGACCATCGAAGGCACGTCGGTGGCCACCACCCGCGCAGTGGTGAACGCCTCGCTGCTGGTGCTGATGTTCAACTTCGTGCTGTCGGCCATGATGTTCCGCTGACGCCCAACCAACCTTCCGCCTGGGCTTCGGCTTCGGGCACCTGATCAGATACGGTGAGATCAACATGGCCATCCGCGGTCCCAGACTCGAATTTTCCGTCGGCGCTTTCCTGCTGCTGGCGCTGGCCTCGCTGCTGGTGCTGGCAATGGCATCGACCAACCAGCGCTGGGGCTTCGGCAGCGAGGGCTATGAACTCAAGGCACGCTTCACGCAGATCGGCCAGCTGCGCAAGCAGGCCCCGGTGAAGATCGGCGGGGTGGTGGTGGGCCAGGTGGGCAACATCGACCTGGACCCGACCCGCTTTGATTCGATCGTGACCCTGAAGCTGGACCCGAAGTTCAAGGATCTGCCGGCCGACACCTCCGCCGGCATATTCACCAGCGGTTTGCTCGGCGAAAGTTATATCGGACTGCAGCCGGGCGGTGACCCGGAGGTCCTCAAGTCCGGTGACGAGATTGTCTTCACCCAGCCGGCCGTGGACCTGATCCAGATGGTCGGCAAATACATGTTCAGCGGCCCGGGCAATGCCGGCGCCGCTTCCCAGGAAGCTCCCGGCGCGGAAGCGCCGGCAACGGAACCGCAGAAATGAAAAAGACCCTGATCAAGGCACTGCTCGCGTCGGCGCTGCTCGCCGCCCTTCCCTCGCTGTCGTTCGCCCAGGCGGCACCGGCCGCCACCGCCGCGTCGCAGGGGGCTGGCACGGAAGTGCTCGCCGCCAGCACGCGCATCCTGTCCACCCTGCAGCAGCGCAAGGCGGAGTTCAGCAAGAACCCGGCCGCCCTGCGCAGCTACATCGACAGCGAACTCAACCGGACCTTCGACCGTGATTACGCGGCCCGCCTGGTGCTGGGTGCCAATGCGCGCGGTGCTTCCGACGCGGACGTGAAGCTGTTCGCCGACGCCATGGCCGACAACCTCATGCAGCGCTACGGTTCGGCCCTGCTGACCATCCAGGGCAAGCCCAGCTTCCGCCTGAAGGGTGAGCAGCCGCTGCCCGGCAACCGCGGTGTCAAGGTCTCCACCGAACTGCTGCGCGCCGGCAGCGAGTCCACCCCGGTTGAATACATGATGCGCAACGTGAACGGCCAGTGGAAAATCTTCGACGTGAACATCGAAGGCATTTCCTACGTGCAGACCTTCCGTACCCAGTTCGACGCGCCGCTGCGCCAGAAGGGCATCAAGGCCGTGGCCAACGACCTGCGCAGCGGGTCCCTGCAGGCCGGGCCGGCCGGCAATGGCAAGTAACGCCACCGTCCAGCTGGATGGCCCGAGCGCCCGCATCGCGGGCGTGCTGGACCGTGACGCGGTGGTCGCGCTGTGGCCCAAGCTGAAGGCGCTGCCCGAGGCAGTGACCCAGCTCGACCTGACCGCCGTGGAGCGTGTGGACAGCGCCGGCCTGGCGCTGTTGGCCGAGCTGTCCGCACACGCGCGCGCCAACGGGCGTACGCTGGCCCTCAACGGCATGCCTGCCGGTTTCAATGAACTCAGCGCTGCCTACCGGCTGGCGCCGTCCCTGGATTTCAATGCCCCTACTGCCGCGAGCTGACATGAACGTCGTACGCAACGCTTTCCTTCTCCTGCTTGCCTTGGCGCTCAGCGCCTGTGCGGCCAAGCCTGCACGCGACAGCGCGCCGGCCAGCGTGGCGGTGCCGCCCGCTGCGACCGCGCCTGCCGCAGCCACTGACGTGGGTACCGACGCGCCAGCCGCCACCGCTGGGGCAACCGATGCGGCTGCAGCACCTGTGGCTGCCGCTGAAGGCACCGATGGCGCCACGCCACCGGCCGCGACGACCGAAGCCCCGCCGACCGGTGCCGAGGACGACTTCGCCGCGCTGTACGGCGGTCCGGCGCCGACCGCCGACGGTGCCGAACCGGGCCGCTCGCCGTACGACCCGTGGGAAGGCTTCAACCGCCGCGTGCACGCGTTCAACAACGTGGTCGACCGCGCCGTGGCCCGCCCGCTGGCCACCGCCTACACCAACGTGGTGCCGCGCTTCGCACGCACCGGCGTGACCAACTTCTTCAGCAACCTGCGCGCCCCGGTGACGATCACCAACCAGCTGCTGCAGGGCCGCCCAGGCGACGCCTGGGACAGCCTGGGCCGGTTCCTGATGAACTCCACGCTCGGCATCGGGGGTCTGTTCGACCCGGCCAGCCGCGCGCTGGTACCGCGCCGCAGTGAAGATTTCGGCCAGACCCTTGGCGCGTGGGGCTGGCGCAGCTCGCGTTACGTGGAGCTGCCGTTCTTTGGCCCGCGTACCGTGCGCGACGTGTTCGGCCTGGCCGGCGACATTCCGCTGTCGCCGATCCGCACAATCGAGGAAGACAAGATCCGCATCCCCCTGCAGGGCTTGCAGCTGGTGGACATGCGCTCGCAGCTGCTGGCACTGGACGACATCCGCGACAACGCCGTGGATGAGTACGCGCTGACCCGCGATGCCTGGCTGCAGCGCCGCAACTACCAGATCCAGAACGACCTGCGCAGCCGCCGCGATCGCGGCCACGACGACGACAGCGCGCCGATTCCGGTCGATGCGATGCCGATGCCCGACTGGGGTAACTGATCGAAAGAAAAACCCCGCTCTCGCGGGGTTTCTTTTTCAGGCGGCGAGTGCGGCGTCGATGGCCGCGACCAGGCGCGCATCGTCGGCCGGTACGTCCGGGGCAAAGCGGGCGATCACCTGACCGTCGCGGCCAACAAGGAACTTCTCGAAGTTCCACAACACCGCAGGGGCCGGGTTGACGGCCAGGTCAGGGTACTTGGCCACTGCGGCCTGCAGCTTTTCGCGCATCGGGCCTTCGCCGATGGCGGCCGGCTGGGCCTGGGTGAGCTGCTGGTACAGCGGGTGGATGTCAGCGCCGGCCACGCTGATCTTGGCGAACATCGGGAAGCCCACGTTGTATTCCAGCTGGCAGAACTGCTGGATCTCCGCGTCGCTGCCCGGCTCCTGGGCCAGGAAGTTGTTGGCCGGGAAGCCCAGCACTTCCAGGCCGGCCGCGTGCTTGTCGGCGTACAGCGCCTGCAGGCCTTCGTACTGCGGGGTAAGGCCGCACTTGGAAGCGACGTTGACCACCAGCAGCACCTTGCCGCGGTAGTCGGCCAGCGAACTCGGCTGGCCATCGATGGTGGAAACGGGAATGTCGTAGACGGTCTGGCTCACGGGAAATCCTGGAGGGGGATGGAGCGGAATCAATCGACGCAGATCGTGCCCTGCGCCACGCCATTGTCAATGCGCTGGCGGCAGCCGAAGTTCTGGCTCACATCGGCCTGGCAGATGCCGCGCGCCTTCGCACCGGCCACGAGCTCGGTTTCGCCGTCGGCCAGGCACTGTCCGGTGCAATCGGCTTTGGCGCTGCAGGTCTTGCCGGCATCCGCGTAAGGCTTCACGCACTGCAGGCGCTGCAGACGCCCGAGCGGCTTCATTTCACCGCCGGCGGCGGCACAGCTGGCCGCGTCGGCGACCGCAGCGTCGGTGCCGGGCGCAGGCGCGGTGGGACCGGCCGCGTGGGGTGCGGTGCTGCAGCCGGCAAGCACAAACATCAGGGACAGCATCAAGCCAAAGCGCATCGGTTCAATCCTTTTGGAGACAATGAAGGCAGGGAGTGCAGTGTGCAGGCATCAGGTGTCAGTCCTGCGCGATGGTGGTCTCGTCCACGCCAGTGTCGTCGTCGTCGCCACCGGCATCGCCCAGCAGCAGATCGGTCTGCTCGCTGCCCAGCGACTCCACCCCGCGCAGGCGGCGCTCGATGGTGCGGGTCTTGCGGCTGGCCTCGCCCAGGCTGCGGCCGACCGTGCTGATCTGTTTTTCAGCCTTTTCCAGGATGCCGGCGAACTTGCCGAACTCACTCTTCACCGCGCCCAGCAGGCTCCACACTTCGCTTGAGCGCTGTTCGATGGCCAGGGTGCGGAAGCCCATCTGCAGGCTGTTGAGCAGCGCGGTGACCGTGGTCGGCCCGGCCACCACCACGCGGTGTTCGCGCTGCAGCAGGTCCACCAGCCCCGGGCGGCGGATCACCTCGGCGTACAGGCCTTCGGTGGGCAGGAACATCACCGCGAAATCGGTGGTGTGCGGCGGCACGATGTACTTGTCGCAGATCGACTTGGCCTGGATGCGGATCGCGCGTTCCAGCTGCGCGCCCTGCACGCGCACGCCGTCGGCGTCGCCCTGCTCCTGCGCATCGAGCAGGCGCTCGTAGTCTTCGCGCGGGAATTTGGAGTCGATCGGCAGCCACACCGGAGTGTCGTCATGGCCGCGCCCGGGCAGGCGCACCGCGATGTCCACCATTTCTCCGCTGTCCGGGCGCACTTTGACGCCGCGTGCGTACTGTTCCTGGGTGAGGGTCTGCTCCAGGATGTTGTCCAGCTGCACTTCGCCCCAGCTGCCGCGGTTCTTGACGTTGGTCAGCACCCGCTTGAGGTCGCCCACGCCGGTGGCCAGCTGCTGCATTTCACCCAGCCCGCGCTGCACCTGCTCCAGGCGGTCGGACACCAGCTGGAACGACGCCCCCAGGCGCGCTTCCAGCGTGGTCTGCAGCTTCTCGTCCACCGTGACCCGCATCTGGTCCAGCTTCTGCGCATTGTCGGCCTGCAGGTTCTGCAGTTGCTGCTCCAGCGTGGCGCGCATCTCGCCGATGCGCTGCTCGTTGCGCTGGGTCATCTCCTGCAGCCGCAGGCCCAGCGATTCGGCCAGGCGCTGCTGCGACTGCGCGGTTTCGTCACGCCCCAGGCGGGCGTCGTCGGCCAGGGTCTGGCGCAGCGCGGCCAGGTGCGCGTCGTTGCGCTGCTGGGCCTGGCCGGCGTCCTCGCGGGCCTTGCGCGCGTCTTCGCCGAGCGCATCGCGCAGCAGGTCCAGGCGCTGGTCGGTGCGGGTGGACAGGTCGGTCAACGCGCGCGCGAAGGTTTCCAGCCGCGCGTCCTGCTGCCGGCCCAGCCCCTCGAGCTGCTCGCGCAGCTCACTGCGGCCGGTCCGCGCCTCCTCACGCAGACTCTGCTCGAGGTCGCCATGGCCGGAACGCCGCAGCAGGGACACCAGCTGCAGGATGAGGACGGCACACAGCAGGCCGCCAAGGATGAGGAATTCAGATTGCATGGAGGAAGTGTAGGCTGAGCCGGTCTCATTCGCTGCGCCGGATCGCTCCATGCTGGATGTCCTGGGAAAGTCGACCTCGATCAACGTGCGCAAGGTGCTCTGGCTGTGCGCCGAGCTGGGCCTGGAATACCGGCAGCTCGGGGCCGACGGCCACGATGCGGATTTCCTCGCGGCCCTGCACCCGCTCAACCCGAACGGCCAGGTCCCGGTGATCCGCGATGGCAACTTCGTGCTGTGGGAATCCAACAGCATCTGCCGCTACCTGGCCGCGGCAGCCGGCCGCCACGACCTGCTGCCGCGCGACCCGCGGCCGCGGGCCCGGGTGGAGCAATGGATGGACTGGCAGGCCACCGACCTCAACACCGCCTGGCGGCACGTGTTCATGGCCCGCGTGCGCCAGCACCCCGCCTACCCTGACGATGGCGCCGCGCAGGCCGGTCTGGTGCAGTGGAACCGGCTCATGCAGCAACTGGATCAGCAGCTCGCCAGGACCGGCGCGTACGTGGCCGGGGACGAGTTCACACTCGCCGACATCGTGCTGGGGCTTTCCACCCAGCGCTGGCGGCTGACCCCGGGCGACAGACCCGAACTGCCGGCCGTGGCGGCGTGGTTCCACCGCATCGGCCCGCGCCCCGGGTTTGCCCGCCACTGCGACAACGGCGTGGCCTGAAACTCAGAAGCCTTCCAGCACCACCTTGCCCACCGCGCGGTGGCTTTCGATGTGCGCGTGCGCGCGGCGCAGATTGGCCGCATCGATACGGCCGTAGTTCTCGCCCAGTGTGGTGCGCAGCACCCCGCTGTCGACCAGATCGGCCACCCGGTTCAGCAGCACGTGCTGCTGCTGAACGTCGGGCGTGCTGAAGCTGGAGCGGGTGAACATCGATTCCCAGTGCAGTGACAGGCTCTTGCGCTTGAGCGCCATCACATCGAGCTGGCCGGGGTCGTCGATCAGGGCCAGCTGGCCCTGCGGTGCCAGCGCGGTGACGATCTGGGCGTAGTGCTGGTCGGTGTGGGTCAGGCTGGCCACGTGGGTGACGGCCTCGATCCCGATCCGGGCCAGGCCTTCGGTCAGCGGCTGGCTGTGGTCGATGACGTGGTGGGCCCCCAGCGCGTACACCCAGTCCTGGGTGTCCGGGCGCGAGGCAGTGCCGATCACGGTCAGCCGGGTCAGCTGGCGCGCCAGCTGGACCAGGATCGAACCCACCCCGCCGGCGGCGCCGATCACCAGCAGGGTCTGGCCTTCGCCGCCGCCTTCGGCGATGCGCAGGCGGTCGAACAACAGCTCCCACGCGGTGATCGCGGTCAGCGGCAGCGCCGCGGCGGCGGCATCGTCCAGGCTTGCCGGCTTGCGACCCACGATGCGCTCATCCACCAGCTGGTACTCGGCGTTGCTGCCCGGGCGGTTGATGTCGCCGGCGTAGAAAACCGGGTCGCCAGGCTGGAACAGGGTCACTTCGCTGCCCACCGCGTCCACGATGCCTACCGCGTCCCAGCCCAGCACGCGCGGGGCCTCGACGGCCACGCCACGGCGGACCTTGGTGTCGACCGGGTTCACCGACACCGCGCGCACCTGCACGCGCAGGTCGCGCGGGCCCGGGGCCGGCACTGGCAGGGTGAGGTCGACCAGCGCAGTCGGATCGGTGATGGGCAGGCCGTGCTGGGTATAGGCGATGGCTTTCATGGGAGATCCTTTGGAAGAGGCGCTCAGGGTCGCCTGCCCTGCCCCGCCCGGAAAGGAGCAGAATGCAGCAGCACTTTCACTCCGGAAATGAAAATGGTCCGCTTCGAGGATCTGCAGCTGTTCGTCCGCACCGCCGCGCTGGGCAGTTTTTCCAGTGCGGCGCGTGAGGCTGACCTGCTGCCCGGCCAGGTGGCCGCGGCCGTGGCCAGGCTGGAGCGGGAGCTGGACCTGCGGCTGTTCGTGCGCTCCACGCGCAGCCTGCGTCTCACGGCCGAAGGCGTGCTTTACCTGCCCTACGCCCGGGACCTGCTGGACACCCTGCACGAGGGCCAGGCCCGGGTTCGCGGTGAGGATGCCGAGCTGCACGGCGTGCTGCAGGTGGCCGCGCCATCGGACCTGGGCCGCAACGTGCTGCTGCCTTGGCTCACCGAGTTCCGCGCCGCGCATCCGAAGCTGCAGCTGCGCCTGCTGCTCTCGGACCAGGTGGCCGACGTGTTCCGCGATCCGGTGGATATCGCGTTCCGGCTGGGCCGCTTTGACGCCGCCAGCTATGTGGCGCTGCCGCTGCTGCCCGGCAACCGGCGGGTGCTGTGTGCCGCACCGTCCTACCTGGCGCGTCATGGCACCCCCGCATCGCTGGAGGCGCTGAAGGACCATCACTGCCTGGTCTACCAGCTGGCCGGGCGCCCCTACGACCGCTGGAGTTTCGAACAGGACGGCCGGCGCGTGGTGGTACCGGTGCGCGGCCAGCTGGTGTGCGATGACGCCGACGTGGTGCGGCGCTGGGCGGTGGCCGGCGAAGGCATCGTGTTCAAGTCGTGGCTGGATGTCGCAGACGATGTGCGCGCCGGGCGCCTGCAGGTGCTGATGGGGGGCGCAGGCGACAACCTGCCGCTGAATCTGGTCTGCCCGCATCGCAAGCAGTTTTCGCCCGCGATCCGCCAACTGCATGGGCTGTGCGCCCAGCGCCTGCAGCCCATGCTGGCCGATCTGCCGGTTCCGGCGCCATAGCGCTGTCGGCACCCGGCCGGGTAGCCGACAATGGCGGCCCCGTATTCGAGTCGCCGCCATGCCGTGGATGGGCATCCAGGACCTGTGGACCTTTGTCATCGCCGTGCTGGTGTTCCTGGCGCTGCCCGGCCCGGGTACCTTCACCCTGCTCACCGCCACCGGGCGTGGCGGCGTGCGCGGCGGTTACACCGCGCTGTTCGGGCTGCTGCTGGGCGACCAGATCCTGATGTGGCTGGCGGTGGCCGGCGTGGCCGCCCTGCTCAAGGCCAACCCGGTGGTGTTCCACGCCGTGCAGTACCTCGGTGCGGCCTATCTGGTGTGGGTGGGCATCGGCCTGCTGCGGCCCGCGCCTGCCAGCGGTGAAACCGGCGGCGTCCGCCTGCAGCCGGGGCACTACTTCCGCCAGGCCGTGCTGATCAGCCTGCTCAACCCCAAGGCGATCATTTTCTACATGGCCTTCCTGCCGCTGTTCATCGACCCCGTGGGGCACCAGGGCGTGTTGACGTTCGCGAGCATGGCAACGCTGATCTTCGTGCTCAGTCTGGCGTATTGCTCGGTCCTGATCGGAGTGGGCAACCTGTTGCGCCGTCGGATCATCCAGCATCCACGTGTAGGGGTGATACTGAAACGCGTGGCGGGGATTTTCCTGATCGGATTCGGGGTGCGCTTGGGGCTGAGTGGCTGAACCCTTGCGAGGTGGACGTTTGACCCGCGCCCCCCCCGCCTGCTGCGATAGAGCCTGTCATCGAAATGGGGCCTGGCGATCAAAAGCGCGTAATTCTTCCGGATCGCGGGCAGGTGTCCAATCGTTGCCATCACGGGCGTCCGACCCGTGGCGAGGCAATTGCGAGATGACCACCCCCGTGTACTTCGTACAGCACCTGACCGGCCACGACGAGCGCCTGCTGGCATTGAGCACCGACCGCGTCGACCTGGCGCACCCGTCGGTACAGCGGATCGTGGCGGACCTGCAGCCGCTGGATCGCATCGAGCTACGGGGCTGCCGCTTCGATTGCGCCGCCAGCCTGTTGCTGGGGCTGCGCCGGCGCATCTGCGAAGCCGAGGCAGACGCCTGCGGCTGGCGGGTATTCGATGAACGGGGAATTCTGCGCTGCAAGAAACTCCCCGATGACACCTGCGTCATCTACCCGCAGGGCGCCTGTGATGTGGCGCGCTGGGGCCCCCTGATCGCGGCAAGCCGGGTTGTGCCACATTCGTCGCCGCAGGCTGTTTCAAATGATCGTCAAGGGATTCACGACGTCCGGCAGTAGTAATGCTGCGCCGCGTTCGGTCACACTCGGAAAATTGTCGATACCCGTCACTCTGTGAGGTTCCATGTCATCGCTGCTACGGCGCAAGCCGCTCGATTCCGTCACCGTCCATGAAGCCGGCAGGAGCCTGGTTCGTACCCTCAGCTGGCCGCACCTGATCGCCATGGGCATCGGTGCCATCGTCGGCACCGGCATCTATACCCTGATCGGCGTGGGTGCCAACCTGGCCGGCCCCGCGGTGCTGATCTCCTTCGCCATCGCCGGTGCGGTCTGTGCCTGCGCGGCACTGTCCTATGCCGAACTGTCCACCATGATGCCGGCCGCCGGCAGCGCCTACACCTACAGCTACACCGCGCTGGGTGAAATCTTCGCCTGGGTGGTCGGCTGGAGCCTGATCCTGGAGTACTCGCTGGTGGTGAGCACCGTGGCGGTGGGGTGGTCGGGGTATTTCGTCGGCTTCCTTGAGTGGATACACGGCAACTTCGGCATCGACATCCGGCTGCCGTTGGCGCTCTCGGCGGGCCCGCATGTGGAAGGCGGCGTGTTCAACCTGCCGGCGGTCCTCATCACCTGGGTGGTCGCCGGGGGGCTGATGCTGGGCACCAAGGAAAGCGCCACGCTCAATGCCATCTTGGTGGTGCTGAAGATCATCGCACTGGGCGTGTTCGTCGCCGTGGCGCTGCCCGCGTTCGATTCGGCCAATCTGCACCCGTTCATGCCGCACGGCTTCGCCAAGACGCTGGGCCCGGATGGCGTGGAGCGTGGCGTGATGGCCGCGGCGGCCATCATCTTCTTCGCCTTCTACGGCTTCGATGCCATCTCCACCGCAGCCGAAGAGACCAAGAACCCGGGCCGTGACCTGTCGATCGGCATCATCGGCTCGATGGTCGGCTGCACCATCATCTACATGCTGGTGGCGCTGGCCGCCGTTGGCGCGATGAGCTACGCGGTGTTTGGCAGCAGCGCCGAACCGCTGGCCCTGATCATGCGTGAACTGGGCCAGCCCAAGGCGGCAGCGGTCATCGGGGTGGTGGCCATCATTGCGCTGCCCACCGTACTGCTGGCCTTCCTGTTTGGCCAAAGCCGCGTGTTCTTCGTCATGGGCCGCGATGGCCTGCTCCCGCGCGGCCTGTCGGCAGTGAACAAGCGCACCGGTACCCCGGTGGCCACCACGCTGTTCAGTGCCGCCGTGGTGTCGGCCTTGGCCGGCGTGGCGCGGCTGGACGAAATTGCCGCACTGGCCAATGCCGGCACGCTGGCGGCCTTCACGGCCGTGGGTATCTGCCTGGTAGTGATGCGCCGCCGTGCACCGGACGCCAAACGCACATTCCGCACGCCGATCGCCTGGTTCATCGGCCCGGCGGCCGCACTGGGCTGCATCTACCTGTTCGTCAGCCTGCCCACCAGCACCCAGCTGTACTTCCTGATCTGGAACGTGATTGGCCTGGCGGTGTATTTCCTCTACAGCCGCCGCAATGCGCTGATCGGCCGTTAACGTATTGGGGGAGTACCGACCAACGGTATGCCCGCCGTTGGCGGGTCCCCTTCAGGCCGTCGCAAGCGACGTTAGGAACGGCGGTGCCGTTCCTTGCGGTACCTACCGCGGTAGCGCGCCACCGTTGGTGGTGCGCGCTTTCTGCTCAGCGAAGTCCTGCGCCTGCTGCAGCACACGCAGCAGGTTGCTCCCCCAGATCCCCGCGATCTGCTTCTCGGTGTAGCCCTTGCGCAACAGCCAGGCGGTGATCTTCGGCAGATCGCTCACGTCCTGCAGGTCGGTGAGCCCGCCGCCGCCGTCCCAGTCCAGCCCGATACCCACATGCTCGGGGCCGACCACGGCCAGGATGTGCTCGAAGTGGGCGAAGAAGTCGTCCAAGGTGGCCTTGCGCAGCGGCAGGCGCTGATCGATCTCGGCCAGACCCTGCTTCAGCTGCACGCCCTGAGCCATGCTCAGGTCATCGTAATCGGCGCCGATCTGCTTCATCAGCGCGTCTTCGGCCTGCGTGCGTGCCTCATTCTTGCCGGTGTCGATCAGGTAGCCGCCATAGGCGTTCACCTGGATCACCCCGCCGGCCTTGGCCAGCTGCTTCAGACGCACATCGTCCAGGTTGCGCGGGTGGTTGTAGACCGCCTTGGCGGAACTGTGTGACAACACGAACGGCACCGGCATGCGCTGGATCAGGTCGTCGAACACCGCATCGGAGGCATGCGACTGGTCAATCACGATGCCAAGACGTACCGCCTCGTCCACCAACGTCTTGCCGGCGGGGCTCAGGCCCTTCCATTCGGCGCCTTTGCTGTCGGTAGCCGAATCGGCGAACTCGTTGTTGGCGAAGTGCACCGTGCTGAGCAGGCGCAGGCCGGCCTTGTGGTAGAAGCTGAGCAGCGTGGGATCGTCGACCAGCGGACTGGCGTTCTCCATGCTGATATAGACCACACGTTTGCCAGCCGCCTTGATCCGGGCGGCGTCGGCGGCGGTCAATGCCAGCGCGAAGGTATCCGGATGCGCGGCGAGCATCTCGCGGATTTCCATCAGCCGCAGCAGGCCCGCATCGCGGTCGTGCTGCTGCGCGGCCGGGCTGCGGTCGCCCTGGTCGGTGTAGATGGCCCAGAACCCGCCGTCCAGCGCGCCGTCCACCATGCGAGGAAGGTCCACCTGCGACAACGCGTTATGGTCGTGGCGTTGCTGGATGTCGAAGCCTTCGCGGTGAAGGTTCGCCGGCGTGTCCAGGTGGCTGTCGAGGGTCAGCAGTTTCTTCTGCAGGGTGGCAGCGCGCGCAAGTTCCTGCGCGCTGAATTCAATGGCGTGGGCCGACAGCGGCGCGCACAGCGCCAGTGACACCAGCAGGGACAGACTGCGCAACGTCATGACGCCTCTCTTCAGATGGGAATGCGTCAGACCATAGCAAAGCGTACCGACCAACGGTCGGTACCTGCCCTGCCATTCTGCGGTAGGTGCCGACCGTTGGTCGGCACGCGAAGGTCAATCGAGCACGCGGCAGAACACGGCCTTGAGGTAGCGCGATTCCTGCACGTGGGCCATGAACGGGTGATCCGGGCCGGCGCCGGAGACCTTCAGGATCTGGATGGTGCGGCCGGAGTAGAACGCCGCGCGACGCAGCATGTCCAGGAACTGGTCCTCGGCCACCAGACCGGTGCACGAGAACGTGGCGAACAGGCCACCCGGCTTGACCACGCCCAGGGCCAGCTTGTTCATGTCCAGGTACTTCTTCAGCGCCGTGATCACCTGGTCGCGGTCGCGGGTCATCTTCGCCGGGTCCAGGATCACCACATCGAACTGCTCGCCGCGGTTGGCCGCATCGCGCAGCCACGGGAAGATGTCGGACTGCACGAAGCGCGGCCGCACGTTGTTCAGACGCGCGTTGCCCTTGGCGATGGCGATCACGTCTTCATCGATATCGATGCCCAGCACGTCCGATGCACCGCGCGCGGCGGCGTACACCGCAAAGCCACCGGTGTTGCAGCACAGGTCCAGCACGGACTTGCCTTCCACCTCCTGGCTCAGCCACTGGCGGTTCTCGCGCTGGTCGGCGAAGAAGCCGGTCTTGTGCGCACCGGCCGGGTCGGCGCGGAACTTCACGCCGTACTCGGTGATGACCGAGGCTTCGGTGGTGGTGTTGCCATGGAAGTCGAAGCTTTCCTGCTTCTGCACGTGTTCGTCGGCGAAGCTGTGGAAGCGGCAGCCCGGGAACTGCTCGCGCAGGGCCTCGTAGACCCACTCGCGGTGGCGGAACATGCCGGCGGCGAAAAACTCCACCACCACCAGGTCGCCATAGCGGTCCACCACCAGGCCAGACAGGCCGTCGCCTTCGCTGTGGACCACGCGCCAGGCATCGGAGATGGCATCCAGCTTCAGAACGTCACGGCGCAGCGACACCGCCTGGGCGATCTTCCGCGAGAACCAGCCTGCATCGACGGGGACGCGCTGGTCGGTCTCGAGGATACGCACGGCGATGCGCGAATGACCGTTGTAGAAGCCACGCCCGATCCACTCCCCATCCACGCCGACCACGTCGACGATGGCGCCGGGTTTCGGGCGGACGGCGGGCTTTTCGACCAGTTTCTGGAAGATCCACGGGTGGCTGGAGCGCCAGGCGTTTTTAAGGCGGACAACGGGAGTGGGGACGGTATTCATCTGCCTATTGTAGACGGGCGCCACGGCCCGGCAGGCCGCCGATTTGACGCCAACCCATCCAACCCGCAGAATCGGCCCCAGAAGGGGAGTAGCTCCCAGACGTTGTCGCCGTCAATTCGAGCCCGCAGGCTCCGGTGCAACGGCAGTCCCACCCGGTGGGACTGCGAGCGAGACCTTCGCCGCATGGCGAAGCTCTGTCCCCGGATCCCCTCCGATCCTCCGTTGCAGATCCTCGCCGTCCGGCTTGAGGCATTTCATTCATTCAACGGACAAGCTCATGCAGACGATCGGTAATGTGTGGTTGTGGGGCGGCTTCGGCGCGGTGGTGATCATCGCGCTGCTGGTCGATCTGGTACTCATGCGACACGGCGGCCCGCACAAGGTGACCTTCAAGGAGGCCCTGTGGTGGTCGATCGGCTGGGTCGCCCTCGCCCTGGCCTTCAACGGTGGCCTCTGGTACTACCTGAGCGAAACCGCTGGCCAGGCGGTGGCCAACAAGGTGGGCCTGGAGTTCCTGACCGGTTACCTGGTCGAGAAGGCGCTCGCCGTGGACAACATCTTCGTGTTCCTGATGATCATGGGCTACTTCGCCGTGCCTGAGGAACAACGCCAGAAGGTGCTGATCATCGGCATCCTGGGTGCGATCGTGCTGCGTACGATCATGATCTTCGCCGGCAGCGTGCTGCTCACCAAGTTCCATTGGCTGCTCTACGTGTTCGGCGCGTTCCTGCTCTTCACCGGCTGGAAGATGTGGTTCTCGGCCGGCCAGGAGCCTGACCTGGAGACCAACCCGGCCCTGCGCTGGATGCGCAGGCACCTGCGCCTGCTGCCCGAGTACGCGGGCAACGCCATGAGCGTCATGCGCGATGGCAAGCGCTGGTATACCCCGCTGTTCGTGGTGCTGATCCTGATTGCCGTCACCGACGTGATCTTCGCGGTGGACAGCATCCCGGCGATCTTCGCCATCACCACCGACCCGTTCATCGTGCTCACCTCCAACGTGTTCGCGGTGCTGGGCCTGCGCGCCATGTTCTTCCTGCTGGCCGGCATGGCCGACCGCTTCCACCTGCTGCCGTACGGCCTGGCCCTGGTGCTGGCCTTCATCGGCGCCAAGATGATGCTCATCGACATCTTCAAGATCCCCACCCCGATCTCGCTGGGCGTGGTCGCGGTGATCATTGCCGCCACCGTGGTGCTGAGCCTGAAGAACCCGCCGAAGACCGGCGACGCGTAACCCCTGATCGCCGCCGGCGGGATTGTCCCGTCGGCGGCACCTCTGTCTCCCGTCGCGTTGCCCTTGTGTTCAGGCGGACGCGACGCAATCCCTTTGGGTATGAACGCCAACCTGCCCCTGCCTGCCGGCGAGCCGCCGGTCTCTCCCCGCAACGACCGTGGCCGCGTGGTGCGGGCGTTCAACCTGAGCCTGGCCTTCGTGCTGGTACTGGTGGCGGTGTTCACCGCGCAGGGCCACTTCGATTGGCGCCCTTGGGCCGTGGCCCCGCTGGAAAGCGACGGCCTGCTCGGCATCCTCGGTGCGCCGGTGCTGCATGGCTCGGTCCAGCATCTGGCCGCCAATAGCTTCGCTCTATTGATTCTTGGCACTTTGGCAGGGAGCGTCTATCCAAAGGCGACCCTGCGGGCCTTCCCGCTGCTGTGGATCGGTTCCGGGCTGGGCGCATGGCTGCTGGGCGATATCGGCAGCCGCCACCTGGGCGCCAGCGGCATCACCCACGGCCTGATGTTCCTGGTATTCGTGCTGGGCCTGCTGCGCCGCGACCGCCCGGCCATTGCCGCCGGCCTGATCGCCTTCCTGTTCTACGGCAGCATGCTGATCACCATCCTCCCGCATGAGCCGGGTGTGTCCTGGCAGTCGCACATGGGTGGCGCCTTCGCCGGCATCATCAGCGCGCTGCTGTTCCGTCTGTCCGACCCGATGGCGCCGCGCAAGCGCTACAGCTGGGAAGAGGAAGACGAGGACGCGCTGGACGCCCAGCGCGACAGCGACCTCGAACCACCCTCCCCGCACCGCGTGCCGGTGCTGTGGCAGCCGCGCGAAGGGCAGGATTTCGTCGTGTTGCCGTTCCGTCGGCCCGACGAACGTTGATCAATTGTTCTCGTCCACCGCACGCCGGCCCAATGCCGGGTCATCGGTGAAGAACGCATCGATGCCGGTGGCCAGGTAGGCGCGCATCTCCGCCACCGACCCTTCGGGATTGCGCGCATTGGGCTCGCCCTTGCGGAATTCGGCGGCCATGAAGGCATTCTCCGGGCGGAACGTATACGGCACCACCATCAGCCCGACCGCGTGCGCATCGCGCACCAGTGAGGTGGGAGGGCCGAGGCGACCGTTGGCATCCAGCGGAATCACCAGGCGCAGGCTCGGCCCGATCCCATCGGCGTAGCCGGCGATCTGGTCCAGCCCGGCCGGGGTGATCATGTCCACGTAGTGCTGGCTGCCCTTGGCGGCCAGCACATCGCCCGGCTGCTGCTTGGGGTCGCCCAGCAGCTGCAGCAGGCGGATGTTGCTGTCCCGCCCAAGCTTGGTGCGCAGGTAGCGCAGGTTGCCTACTTCGAACGACTGGATCGTCACCGGCGCCACGCGGGTGTACGGATTGGCCTGCAGCGTCTTCACCAGCAGGTCTTCCATCGGCAGGCCAATGCCATTGAAGTAGGTGCCGTGCTTGATCTCCGGCACCAGCCCGATCCCGCGCCCGGCGCGACCGGCCTGCTGCACCAGGAAGGTGATGATCTCGTCCAGCGTGGCAATGCGGAACTGGCCATCGAAGGCGGTGCTGCGCAGCTGCGGCAGGCGCTCTCGGGCGTACAGCGTCTTCAGCTCGGCCAGGGTGAAGTCTTCGGTGAACCAGCCTTCGACGCGTTCGCCATCGATGGTCTTGGTTGTCTTGCGGTCGGCGAACTCGGGGTGGGTGGCCACGTCGGTGGTGCCACTGATCTCGTTCTCGTGCCTCGACACCAGCACCCCGTCCCTGGTCATCACCAGGTCCGGCTCGATGTAGTCGGCGCCGTCGGCAATGGCCTGCGCGTACGCGGCCAGGGTGTGTTCGGGCAGCAGGGCGCTGGCGCCGCGATGGCCGTACACCGCCGCCTTGCGCGGCGCGGGTGGGGAAGATTCAGCGCTCATGGCCACCGATGGTGCCACGGCCAGTGAGAACAGCAACGCACAACCCCACAACGACTTCGACACTGCAAACCCCTGTTGGTGCCGCCCCGCCGATGCGGCGGGGCCGGATAAGACGTGGCGCATTCTGCCAGTGCGGTGTTACAGCCGGAAGAAGACCTTACTTCCCAATACAGAAGCTCGAGAAGATCCGCCCCAGCAGGTCATCCGCACTCATCCGCCCGGTGATCTCGCCCAGCGCTTCGTGCGCCAGGCGCAGCTCTTCGGCGGCCAACTCCAGGTGTTCATGCACCAGCTCGGCTTCGGCGCGCTCGGCGTGGCCGATGGCAAGGGTGATCGCGTCCACGTGGCGGGCGCGGGCCGAGAACTCGCCCTCCACGCTGTCACCGGCGCTGCCGCTGGCCAGCTCGCGAAGGCGGGTGTGCAGGCGGTCCAGGCCCTGGCCGGTGGCGGCCGAAACGTGCACGACGTTGGCGTCGATGTCGGCCGGCAGCGCCTCCAGCAGGTCGCTCTTGTTGTGGATCCAGAGCTGCAGCGGCACCTCGGCGATGGCGTCGGCCACGGCGGCGTGGCCGGCCTGCGGGTCGCGCGCGTCGAGCACGATGATGGCCAGGTCGGTGCGCTGCATCTCCGCGCGCGCACGGCGCATGCCTTCGCGTTCGATGGCGTCGCCGCCATCGCGCAGGCCCGCGGTGTCGACCAGGGTCAACTCCAGTCCATCAATGCGGATGGTTTCGCGCAGGGTGTCGCGGGTGGTACCGGCAATGTCGGTAACGATGGCGCGCTCACTGCCGGCCAGCGCGTTGAGCAGCGAGCTCTTGCCTGCGTTGGGCGGCCCGACCAGCACGGCGTGCAGGCCATCGCGCAGGCGGCGGCCGCGTTCGGCATCGTCGCGCAGGGTCACCAGCGCGCGCAGCACCTCGCCCAGGCCCAGCCGCACCTGCTCACCGCCCAGCGTATCCAGCGGCTCGTCGGCGAAGTCGATCGCCGCTTCGACATGGATGCGCAGCCGCACCAGCTGCTCGCCGGCCTCGTCCACGCGGCGCGAGAACACGCCGTCCAGTGAACGGCGCGCGGCGCGCGCGGCACGGGTGTCGCTGGCCGCGATCAGGTCGGCGATGGCTTCGGCCTGGGCCAGATCGAGTTTGCCGTTGAGGAAGGCGCGCTCGCTGAACTCGCCGGGCCGCGCCTGTCGCGCGCCCAGCGCGATGCAGCGACCGACCAGCTGCTGCAATACCACCGGGCTGCCGTGGCCCTGCAGCTCCACCACGTCTTCGCCGGTGAAACTGCGCGGATTCGGGAAGTAAAGGGCGATGCCGTCATCCAGCACCTCGCCGGCGGCATCCCGGAAGCGCGCGTAGTGCGCGTGCCGCGGCTGCAGTTGCGGGCAGCCCAGATCCACGGCGATGCGCAGCGCCTGCGGACCGGACACCCGCAGCATGCCCACGCCGCCGGCACCGGGCGCGGTGGCGATGGCAACGATGGTGTCGGTAGCGGCGTTCATGGCTCAGAGCTTCTCCAGCTGCGCACGGGCCTGGGCAGCGCCGCTGCCCTGTGGCTGCAGCGCCAGGTAGGTGGTGTAGGCCTGCTTGGCCTTGGTCTTGTCGCCGGCGTGGAAGTACGCATCGCCCAGGTTGAGGTGGGCCACCGCACGCGACGGGTCGATCTTCAGCGTGTTTTCCAGCCAGCGCGCCGCTTCAGCGTAACGCTGCTGGCGGTAGTAGACGAAGCCGAGGTTGTTGGCCGCCTGGGCGAAATCCGGGCGCAGCTTCAGTGCTTCGGTGAACTGGGCGGCGGCCGCGTCGTAGCGCTTCTCGCGATAAAGCTGCAGACCACGGTCGTTGGCCTGCTGCGCGCGCTGGCGGTCGGAGGTTGGCACGGCCGCAGGCACCACCAGCGTGCTCTTTCCGCCTTGCAGGTCGGCCACGGTCACCGGTCCCTCGCCGGGCGGCTTGGCATCCTGCGCAGCATCCACCCGGTTGTTGAGCGCGATCGCGTCCGGCGAGAGTTGGCTGGTATCGGCATTGAGGTATTCCTGGCTGTCGGGCACCTCGAACACGAACTCGCCGCCCTCCGAACCCGGCAGGCTGCCGAACGCCGGGGTCTGCCGCGATACCGCCGACACCGCCGGTGCGACGTAGGCCGCCAGTTCGGTGCCGGTGATCAGGCCATCACCGTTGAGGTCGCCCTTGCCTGCCAGCGCCTGCAGCAGCACCCAGGTGAACACCGAATGGCCATTGGGGCCGCTGTCGGCCACCTGCTGATCGCTGCCACCGGCAGTGAGCATCTGCCGCGCGCTGCGCTTGGCGTTCTCGCGCAGGAATGCCGACGATGACGGACCGCCCCGGGTCAGGCCCAGGCCGCTATAGCAGGCGTCCATGACGAACATCACGTGCTTGGCCTGCATGCTTTCGGCAATGTTCTGGATGTCGGTCATCGCGATGGCATCGGTGGCGAACTCGTTCGGGTCCGAATCCACCGGAATGATGTAGCCCAGGTCGCGGCCCGACGCCAACCGGCGCGTCGCGCCATGGCCAGCGTAGAACACGAACACGCGGTCGTTGCGGCCGGTGCGGCTGTCGGCCAAGCGGTCGTGGAAGGCGGCCAGGATGTTGTTGCGGGTAGCCTGTCCATCCTTCAGCACGATCACCTGCGCGGACGGAAACTTGAACTGCCCCGTCAACGTATCGGCGATGGCCTGCGCATCATGGCTGGCGTACTCCAGCCGCGGCCACTTGGCGTACTCGTCGATGCCGATCACGATGGCCCACGACTTTTCATAGCCGGTGGTGACGGTGGCGTCGCTGACGGCAGCGCTGCGCGGCCGGCTGACGGTGAACTCGCGGCCATTCCAGCCGGCGAACTGGTAGCCCTCGGCAATCAGGCGGTCCAGGATCTGCGGCAGTGCCTTCACCGCGCGGTCGTGGATGTCGTGGAACAGGATGATGCCGCGCTGCTCCTTCTGCACCTGCCCCAGCACGCGCTGCACGATCGATTCGGGCACCGGGTCGGCCCAGTCCATCGAATCGATGTTCCACATGATCGACTTCAGGCCCGCTTCGTTGAGCAGCTGCAGGCCTTCGGCGTTGCGCGCACCATAGGGGAAGCGGAACAGCGGCGCGCGGCGCTTGTCCACGTCCTTGAGCAGCGTGTCCGTTGCAAGCACCTGCTGGCGCAGTGCCTCGCCGGTGGTGCGCGACAGTTGCGCGTGGGTCAGGCTGTGGTTGCCCACCGCGTAGCCCTGTTCCATCAGGTTGCGACTGATGCCGGCCATCGGGCCCAGTTTCACGCTGCCATCGGCGTGCACTTCGCCCAGGTTGCGGCCCACTTCGAAGAACACGCCGGGTACGTCGTAACGCTTGAGGATGGCCACCACTTCGTCGGTGTAGGCCTTGTGCGGGCCATCGTCGAAGGTGAGCACCACCGTCCTGGGCGGCAGGTCGCGGCCGAAGATCTCGCGGTCGCTGTCCTTCATCGACATCGGATAAGGCTCGATCACGCCGTAATCGCGCAGGATCGCCTCGCGGCTGTACTGCTTGTGCAGGTGGGCCAGGTAGTCGTCCCACTTCTCGCGCTTGAGGGTGATCGCGCGGGTGCGGTCGAAGCGGCTGAAGATGTTGGTGATTTCCTGGTTGTAGTTGCGCTCGATCTCATCGAGCGCGTCCAGGTCCTCGCCCACGCGCTGGTGCAGCTTGACCGCCGGGAGCGAGGAATCGGTGCCGATGCGCGCGTGCAGGTCACGCAGCACTTCGCGGAATGCCAGGCGGTCGGCGTCGTACAGCTCCGGCGCGGATTCAATGTAGTCCAGCACCATGCCCAGGGTGGCAAAGCGCTGCGGGCTGCTCCCGCGCAGCAGCGTATCGAACTGGGTCGCGATGGACTGGCGCTGGTCCAGCCCATCGTGGAACAACTGCTGGCCGATACGGCTGGAGCTGTCGCGATCGCGCGCGGACTGCTGTGCTTCGTCGGCCAGCAGCACGATGATGCGGCGGTGGCCGTCCAGTTGCTTCTGCAACGCGGTGAGCAGCGGCGCGGCCGCGGGGTCGGCGGAGGCTGCGGCCTGCGCACTGGGTTGCGGCGGGGTCGGCGATGCCGGGGCGGCGGGGTCGTTGTTGCCGCAGCTGGCAACGGCCAGGGTCAGCAGCAGCAGGGACGGCAGGCGGAACAACGACGACGCGCGGGGCATGGGGGGCTCGGTGGGTGGTGCGGGGGGTGTGCTGTCGGCGATTGTATCGCTGGCAAAGAAAAACCCGCCGGGTGGCGGGTTTCTCTTCGACAGCCAGACGACCAATGGTCGTCTGCTACCGGTTATTTTTTGGCGGTGGCCGGGACCGGCTCGCCGCCGTGGCGCTTGGTCATCCACCACTGCTGCAGCAGGCCCAGGCCGCCGTTGACCACCCAGTACAGGACCAGGCCGGACGGCATGAAGGCCATCATGACGCCGAAGATCAGCGGCATCATCTGCATCATCTTGGCCTGCATCGGGTCCATGCCCGGGGCCGGGGTCAGCTTCTGGGTGGCCCACATCACCGCCACGTTGATCACCGGCAGGATGAAGTACGGATCGCGTGCGGTCAGGTCCTGGATCCAGCCCAGCCACGGGGCCTGGCGCAGTTCCACCGATTCCACCAGCACCCAGTACAGCGCGAAGAAGATCGGCATCTGGATGAGGATCGGCAGACAGCCGCCCATCGGATTGATCTTTTCCTTCTTGTACAGCTCCATCATCGCGGTCTGGAACTTCTGGCGGTCATCGCCATAGCGTTCCTTCAACTGCTGGATACGCGGCTGGAAGCGGCGCATCTTGGCACCGCTCTTGTACTGCACTGCCGACAACGGATACAGCACCAGCTTCAGCAGCACCACCAGGCCGACGATGGCCCAGCCCCAGTTGTTGACGACCTTGTGGACCTGGTTCAACACCCAGAACAGACCCTGGCCGATCACGGCCATGATCGAGAAGCGGCTGTAATCGACAACGCGATCCAGGCCCGGCACATCTTCCTTGGCGATCTGATTGACCAGCTTCGGGCCCACCCACAGGCGTGCCTCGCTGCTCACCTGCTGGCCCGGGGCCACGGTGAACGCCGGGCCGGTGGCCTGGATCTGGTCGCGGCCATCATGCTGGGACAACGAGTAGTTCGCGGCCTGGTCTTTCTGCGGCACCCACGCAGTGAAGAAGTGGTGCTGCAGCATCGCCACCCAGCCACCGGTGACCTGCTGGTTCAGCGGGCCATCGTCCAGATAATCCTTGAAGGCACGGCGCTGGTACTTGCCGTCCTTGTCGAACCAGGTCGCGCCGTTGAAGCTGAACGAGTCCGGGTTGGTCATGCTGCGCGACAGGATCGTCGGCGTGCGGTCCAGGGTGCGGTACACGTAGCCGCTCCACGGGGTGGTGCCGGCGTTGATCACTTCGTCCTTGACCTTGACCGCGTATTCATTGCGGTTGACGGTGAAGGTACGGCGGATGCTCACGCCGTTCGGGCCATTCCAGACGAACGGGATCTGGAGTTCATTCTGGCCCTTGGCCAGTACGAAGTCCTTGGCATCGCCCACCAGCGTGAAGCCATTGGCTTCCGGCACCGGCATGCTCTTGTCCTGGCTGGTCCAGCCGGTCACGGCGCGGTAAGGGTGGGCGGGGTCTTCGGTCAGCAGGCGGACCGGCGGGCTGCCGTCGTCCTTGGTCTGCGGGAACTGGAGCAGCTCCGCATCCAGCACGGTGCCACCATCAAGCACCAGGCGCAGCACGTCGGTGGTGACGGTCACGCGCGGCGCGCCGGCCTTGGCCTGCGCGGTCGGCTGGGTAGCCGGGGCGCTGCCCGGAGCCTGCGGCACGCTGGCAGCGGGCACGGAGCCCGTTGCCCCCGGCACCGGTGCCTGGGTCTGGGCGGCCACCGGGGCGCTTGGTGCCGGCTGGGCCTTGTCGCTACCCCACTGCATCCACAGCAGGATGGCTACCATCAGCCAGGCAACAATCAGGAAAACGCGGGTCTGGTTCATCAGCGTGCAGGCTCGACGGGGCCGGCAACAGGTGCCGGCTCGGACTGGGAAAGGGGTGCAACCCCGGGCGGCGGCATTGTGCCGTCCGCGCCCGGCATGGGCAATGCGCCCAGCCGGCGCAGCAGGCGCTCAAAGGCCTGGCGGATCTCGGAATTGCTTGCGGTACGAGCGGAACTACGGGCAACGACGACGTAATCGCCGGCAGCCATCCACGGCCGTAGGTGACGTGTGGCGTCGCGCAGCACACGCTTGATACGGTTGCGACCCACGGCTCGGGGGTCGACTTTTCGCGAAACGGCAAGACCCAGCCTGGCCGGCGTGTCGCTCTTCAGCCAGTGCAGGGTCATCAGCGGTTCGGACACACGGCGGGCGCCGTTGAAGACCGTTGTATATTCGGCACGCGTACGAACCCGCGCAGAGCGAGGAAATCGCTTGCGCGGGTCGGAACTGCTCACAGTCAGGATTGCGTCTGCCGCGGGAAGCGGCATTGCAATCAAGCGCTCAGGACTTTACGGCCCTTGGCGCGGCGACGCGACAGGATCTTGCGGCCGTCAGCGGTCTTCATACGGGCACGGAAGCCATGGTCGCGCTTACGCTTGAGGTTGCTGGGTTGGAAAGTGCGCTTGGTGGCCATGCGGGCCTCTATATGAAGGGGACGGAAAGAACCGGAAATTCTATAGACCTACCCCGGGGCGCGTCAAGCCTGTGTCACTACGGGATTTCACCGGCCTGTGCAATAGCTGTGGATCATTTTGTGAATAACTTCGGGACAAGCATTCCCGGCACCCCGCGTCGGTGGTAGTCTGCGCCATCCATTCTTTCCCCTTCCGGCCTGCGGCACGGCGAGTTTCTGCGCCCCAACCGCTGGCCCCAGACGATTATTGCCGATGGATGCCTGGTCCCGTTGTCTCGAACGCCTTGAGGCGGAGTTCCCGCCCGAAGATGTTCACACCTGGTTGAAGCCGCTGCAGGCCGATCTGCGCGCGGACAGCCTGGTGCTTTATGCACCGAACGCCTTCATCGTCGACCAGGTCCGCGAGCTGTACCTGGCCCGGATCAAGGAATTGCTGGCGCACTTCGCCGGTTTTGGCGACGTTTTTCTTGAAATCGGCTCGCGACCGCGGCCCGTGGAGGCGCAGATCGCGCCGATTCCGGGCCATGCTGCGCCCGTTGCGCCGGTCGAGCCGCTGGTGCCGTTCGCCGGCAACCTGGATTCGCACTACACCTTCACCAACTTCGTGGAAGGCCGCAGCAACCAGCTTGGCCTGGCCGCGGCATTCCAGGCGGCGCAGAAACCGGGCGACCGGGCGCACAACCCGCTGTTGCTGTACGGCGGCACGGGCCTGGGCAAGACCCACCTGATGTTCGCCGCCGGCAACGCCATGCGCCAGGCCAACCCGGCCGCCAAGGTGCTGTACCTGCGCTCGGAACAGTTCTTCAGCGCCATGATCCGTGCGTTGCAGGAAAAGACCATGGATCAGTTCAAGCGCCAGTTCCAGCAGGTGGACGCGCTGCTGATCGATGACATCCAGTTCTTTGCCGGCAAGGATCGAACCCAGGAAGAGTTCTTCCACACGTTCAACGCCCTGTTCGACGGCAAGCAGCAGATCATCCTCACCTGTGACCGGTACCCCCGCGAAGTCGAAGGGCTGGAAGCGCGCCTGAAGTCGCGGCTTGCCTGGGGCCTGTCGGTCGCCATCGAGCCACCGGACTTCGAGACGCGCGCGGCGATCGTGTTGGCCAAGGCCCGCGAACGCGGTGCTGAGATTCCCGACGATGTGGCGTTTCTGATTGCCAAGAAGATGCGCTCCAATGTTCGCGACCTCGAAGGTGCGCTCAATACGCTGACCGCCCGTGCCAACTTCACCGGCCGTGCGATCACCACCGACTTCGCCCAGGAAACCCTGCGCGACCTGCTGCGTGCCCAGCAGCAGGCCATCAGCATTCCCAACATCCAGAAAACCGTGGCCGACTACTACGGGCTGCAGATCAAGGATCTGCTGTCCAAGCGTCGGACCCGTTCGCTTGCCCGTCCGCGACAGGTCGCCATGGCCCTGACCAAGGAACTGACCGAGCACAGCCTGCCTGAAATCGGCGATGCCTTTGCGGGTCGTGACCACACCACGGTGCTGCATGCGTGCCGTCAGATCCGGACGTTGATGGAAACCGACGGCAAGTTGCGGGAAGACTGGGACAAGCTGATCCGGAAGTTGAGCGAATGATGCATGCACGCCGCATAGGCGTCATCGCATAAAACGGTGCAAAATCCGGGTGTAAGCGAGGGACAGGCTGTGGATAAGAAACACGTTTGAGTTGGCGGAATTTTTATCCACAGGCTTCCCCACCCCTTGGGGGGTAGTAGTGCAGAGGGTTTCGAGGCCTTAAAAGCCTTAATTTACAAATACTTAGATGTGTTTTCCCGCAATTCTGGCTCTACCATCACCACCAAGCTTTTGATTTATTCCACATCTTTTTAAAGCATAGGGGCACGGAACCACATGCGTTTCACACTGCAGCGCGAAGCCTTTCTCAAGCCGTTGGCACAAGTCGTCAACGTGGTCGAACGCCGCCAGACCTTGCCGGTTCTGGCTAATTTCCTGGTCCAGGTCCAGAACGGGCAGCTGTCGCTGACCGGTACCGACCTGGAAGTGGAGATGGTGTCGCGGATCGCGGTGGATGATGCCCAGGACGGCGAGACCACCATCCCGGCACGCAAACTGTTCGAGATCATCCGCGCCCTGCCCGACGGCAGCCGGATCACCGTCTCGCAGACCGGTGACAAGATCACCGTGCAGGCCGGCCGCAGCCGCTTCACCCTGGCAACGCTCCCGGCCAACGACTTCCCGTCGGTGGACGAGGTGGAAGCGACCGAACGCGTCGCTATTGGCGAAGCCACTCTGAAGGAACTGATCGAACGCACTGCGTTCGCGATGGCCCAGCAGGACGTGCGCTACTACCTCAACGGCCTGCTGTTCGACCTGCGCGGCGATGCGCTGCGCACCGTCGCCACTGACGGCCACCGCCTGGCGCTCTGCGAAACCGACCTGGAAAAGGCCAGTGGCGCCAAGCGCCAGATCATCGTGCCGCGCAAAGGCGTGACCGAGCTGCAGCGACTGCTGGAAAGCGGTGACCGCGAGATCGAGCTGGAAGTCGGCCGCAGCCACGTGCGCGTCAAGCGCGACGATGTGACCTTCACCTCCAAGTTGATTGATGGCCGTTTCCCGGATTACGAGGCTGTGATTCCGATCGGCGCTGATCGCGAAGTGAAGGTCGATCGTGAAGCCCTGCGTGCATCGCTGCAGCGTGCTGCGATTCTGTCCAACGAGAAGTACCGCGGTATTCGCGTGGAGGTCTCGCCGGGCAACCTGAAGATCAGCGCGCACAACCCGGAGCAGGAAGAAGCGCAGGAAGAGATCGAAGCGGATACCACCGTCAGCGATCTGGCCATTGGCTTCAACGTGAATTACCTGCTGGACGCTTTGTCCGCGCTGCGCGATGAACATGTGGTCATCCAGCTGCGCGACTCCAACTCATCGGCGTTGGTGCGCGAAGCCAGCAGCGAGAAGTCGCGTCACGTGGTGATGCCGCTGCGTCTCTGACCGAGGCTTGGTTCCACGTGGAACCGTGGTTACCAGGAAGCCCGGCCAAGTGCCGGGTTTCTTTTTGCGCAAGCGTTCCACGTGGATCCTCCGACGAACCACGCGTGTAGAGCCACGCCCTGTGTGGCTGCTTGTGAGCTTGCTTCTTGGCTCTGCGGTTGCACAAGCCGATCATCTTCGTGGCAGGGATTGGTCGGATTGCACGGCAAGAGCAGCCACGAAGGGCGCGGCTCTACGGGGTTCGCAGAATGCGTTGGTTTGCTGCCTGATTCCCAGCTCTAAGCTTTTAAAAACTGTATATAAATCTAAAGCTAGGTGGTGGTGGTAGCGGCAGATTTGGTTGAAAAGTAGCTTATCTCATTGAATTAAAAGAGGAATCAGGTGCTGAAACCCCCGGTAAAACCCGGTCTGAGCCTGGGGTTCAACCTGTGGATATCTTTCAGGGGTAACCACGGTCTCTTTTTTATCCACAGATTGCACAGAGATTGTGCATAAGTCTTACAGACCCCCTGTGGACAGCGGGAAATCCAACCGGTCAATCTCGCGAGATCTGAGAACGCCTACCCCGCCCCGCCCGTCAGATTTCAAAGAATCGAGCGGGTCACCGCATCGGCCCGCGTGGCCTCCCGTTCCGAAAGCGCGCTAATTCCTTGAAATCTGCGTGGCTGCACCCCTGGTGCTTTCGCAGATTTCAAAGAATTTACGGTGTCTCACAGGTGCGGCGAAATCACCCCGATGCAGTAAGCTGATCGATTCCCCCAACCCATCTGCCGCATCTGCGGCCCAGATCCGATCGCATGTATATCCGTCGTCTATCCCTGCACCAGGTTCGCCGCTTCGACAGCGTGGAACTGGCCCCGCAACCGGGGATCAACCTGATCACGGGCGACAATGGCGCGGGCAAGACCAGCGTGCTTGAGGCCCTGCATGTGATGGCGTATGGCCGCAGTTTCCGCGGTCGCGTGCGCGATGGGCTGGTACGCCAAGGCCAGGAGGCGCTGGATGTGTTCGTTGAATGGGACGAACAGCGGTCAGGTGCGGAATCCGCCACCCGTCGCAAGGCCGGACTGCGCCACAGCGGGCAGGAATGGAAGGGCCGGCTGGATGGAGAGGATGTTGCCCAACTGGGAAACCTCTGCGCTGCCTTGGCGGTGGTGACCTTTGAGCCGGGCAGCCACGCGCTGGTGAGCGGCGGCGGCGAACCACGCCGCCGCTTCCTGGATTGGGGTTTGTTCCACGTGGAACCAGACTTCCTTGCCCTGTGGCGCCGCTATTCGCGGGCCCTGAAGCAGCGCAATGCATTGCTCAAGCAAGGCGGGCACCCGAATGCGCTGGATGCGTGGGACCGCGAGCTGGCAGAAGCCGGTGAGCCGCTCACCACCCGTCGCCAGCATTATCTGGACCGCCTCCAGGACAGAACCATCGGGCTGGCGCAGGATCTGGCCCCGAATCTGGGCATCCAGTCGCTGACCCTGAGTCCGGGCTGGCGCAAACACGAGCTATCGCTCTCAGACGCCCTGCTTCTGGCCCGCGAACGGGATCGGTTGGCCGGCTACACCTCGGTGGGTCCGCACCGGGCCGACTGGAGCGTGGGATTCGCCACGATTCCCGGCCGCGACGCCCTGTCACGCGGCCAAGCCAAGCTCACCGCCCTCACCTGCCTGTTGGCCCAGGCGGAGGATTACGCCGAACAGCGCGGCGAATGGCCGGTGATCGCGCTGGATGACCTCGCGTCGGAGCTTGATCGCACCCATCAGGCGCGGGTACTGGATCGACTACGCGCGGGGCCCGCGCAGATCTTCATCACCGCAACCGAGACCCCCGCCGCGTTGCATAACCGTACCGATATCACCCGGTTCCACGTGGAACATGGCCAGGTCCAGCTTGTGCCATAGTGCCGGCAGGGGCGGAAGCGCCCGGCTGGTATAATTGCTGTTGCAACCCCTTATCCATCGGCGCCCCGCTTCCTGCGGCGGCCCGAACTGCGGAGCCTATGGCAAGCGCAATGACTGAAGAACAGAACACTCCGGCACCTACCGGCAATTACGACGCCAACAGCATCACCGCCCTGGAAGGCCTGGAGGCGGTCCGCAAGCGGCCCGGCATGTACATCGGCGACGTCCATGACGGCACCGGTCTGCACCACATGGTGTTCGAAGTCGTCGACAACTCCATCGACGAAGCGCTGGCAGGCCACGCTGATCACGTCGCGGTGACGATCCATGCCGACGGCTCCGTGTCGGTGTCCGACAACGGCCGCGGCATCCCCACCGGCAAGCACGCGCAGATGAGCCAGAAGCTCGGCCGCGAAGTCTCTGCTGCCGAAGTGGTCATGACCGTGCTGCACGCCGGCGGCAAGTTCGACGACAACAGCTACAAGGTTTCCGGCGGCCTGCACGGCGTCGGCGTCAGCGTGGTCAACGCGTTGTCGCAGAAGCTCACCCTGGACATTTTCCAGAGCGGGTTCCACTTTCACCAGGAATACGCCGATGGTGCAGCTGTCAGCCCGCTGGCGCAGGTGGAAGCCAGCAGCAAGCGCGGTACCACCCTTCGCTTCTGGCCGTCGGTCACCGCGTTCCACGATAACGTCGAGTTCCACTACGAGATCCTGGCGCGCCGCCTGCGCGAACTCTCGTTCCTGAACTCAGGCGTCAAAATCGTTCTGGTCGATGAGCGTGGCGATGGCCGCCGCGACGATTTCCATTACGAAGGCGGCATCCGCAGCTTCGTGGAGCATCTGGCGCAGCTGAAGACCCCCCTGCACCCGAACGTCATTTCGGTTACCGGCGAATCCAACGGCATCACCGTCGAGGTGGCGCTGCAGTGGACCGATTCCTACCAGGAAACGATGTACTGCTTCACCAACAACATCCCGCAGAAGGACGGCGGTACCCACCTTGCCGGCTTCCGCGGCGCGCTTACCCGCGTGCTCAACAACTACATCGAGCAGAACGGCATCGCCAAACAGGCCAAGATCAACCTGACCGGTGATGACATGCGCGAAGGCATGATCGCCGTGCTGTCGGTGAAGGTGCCTGACCCCAGCTTCTCCAGCCAGACCAAGGAAAAGCTGGTCAGCTCGGATGTGCGCCCGGCCGTGGAAAGCGCATTCGGTCAGCGCCTGGAAGAATTCCTGCAGGAAAACCCCAACGAAGCCAAAGCCATCGCCGGCAAGATCGTCGACGCTGCCCGTGCCCGTGAAGCAGCGCGCAAGGCGCGCGACCTGACCCGCCGCAAGGGCGCGCTGGATATCGCCGGCCTGCCCGGCAAGCTCGCCGACTGCCAGGAAAAAGACCCGGCCTTGTCCGAACTGTTCATCGTCGAGGGTGACTCCGCGGGCGGTTCGGCCAAGCAGGGGCGCAACCGCAAGAACCAGGCGGTGCTGCCGCTGCGCGGCAAGATCCTCAACGTGGAACGTGCCCGCTTCGATCGCATGCTGGCCTCTGACCAGGTCGGGACGCTGATCACCGCGCTGGGCACCGGCATCGGCCGCGACGAGTACAACCCGGACAAGCTGCGCTACCACCGCATCATCATCATGACCGACGCCGACGTAGACGGCGCGCACATCCGCACCCTGCTGCTGACGTTCTTCTACCGACAGATGCCGGAGCTGATCGAGCGTGGCCATGTCTACATCGGCCTGCCGCCGCTGTACAAGATCAAGCAGGGAAAGCAGGAGCTCTACCTGAAGGACGACCCTGCGCTGGATGCGTACCTGGCGAGCAATGCGGTGGAAAATGCCTCGTTGATTCCGGCCGAGAACGAACCGGCCATCGAAGGCGTCGCGCTGGAAAAGCTGCTGCTGGCCTACGCTTCGGCGCAGGAAGCGATCGGCCGCAATGCCCATCGCTACGATCGCCAGGTGCTTGAAGCCCTGGTCGATTTCACCCCGATGGACCTGGAGCACCTGCGCAGGGCCGGCGCCGACGAAGGCCTGGCCGCACTGGCCAAGCGCCTCAACCAGGGCAGCCTGGGTTCGCCGCGCTTCAGCCTGGAATTGCAGGAACCCACCGAAGAGCGTCCGGCCGCGCTGCTGGTCACCCGTCGCCACATGGGCGAACAGCTGATCCAGGTGCTGCCGCTGTCGGCCTTCGAGACCGGCGAACTGCGTGCGCTGCACCAGTCCTCACTGCTGCTGCACGGCCTCGTGCGCGAGGGGGCCAAGATCGTACGCGGCGCCAAGTCGTCGGAGATCGGCAGTTTCGCCGATGCCCGCAACTGGCTGCTGGACGAGGCCAAGAAGGGCCGCCAGATCCAGCGCTTCAAGGGCCTGGGCGAAATGAACCCGGAACAGTTGTGGGACACCACCGTGAACCCCGACACGCGCCGGCTGCTGCAGGTGCGCATCGAGGACGCCGTGGCGGCCGACCAGATCTTCAGCACCCTGATGGGAGACGTGGTGGAGCCGCGCCGCGATTTCATCGAAGACAACGCGCTGCGGGTCGCCAACCTGGATATCTGACACAATCGGCTCAGGGCCGGCCGGTTGCGACCTGCAACCGGCCCGGCCACCGCCTATTGCTGCCAGGAACCCGATGTCCGCCACCGTCCCGGCGTCCACCACGCCTCCGCTGCCGCCCGCCCTGCCCAAGGCGCCCCAACGGAAACCCGCTTCGCCCGTTGCGGGATTCCTGATCGATCTGGGTATCGCCACCCTCGCCCTGCTTGGGCTCAGCATGGCCAGCGGCCTGCTCTGGGGTCTTTACCGGGCCGTGATCGTGGTCCGCGACACCGGCGCGCAGGCCGCCGAAGCGCTTGCCCAGCAGGTGGGCCAACCCGGCGCGCTCGCACAGATTCTGATGGCCGTGTTCGCCACTGGCGGCGCTGCCGTATTCCTGTATTTCCTCCGGCGCCGCGCCGACGCGGCCGAACGCCGCGCCTCGTTCGAGGCTGCCCTGCGGCCCTCGACATGGGGCTGGACCGCGGTGGTTGCCGTGGCCGTGATCATCGGCAGCAACGGCGTCGCATGGTTGGCGCGTCAGGCCGGCATCGAACCGGTACCCACCAACCTTGCCCTGATGGAACAGGCGTTGGCCCGCTTCCCATGGTTCCTGGCCCTGTTCGCCATCGTGCTGGCCCCGGCCTACGAAGAACTGCTGTTCCGCCGCGTACTGTTCGGCCGCCTGTGGCAGGCCGGTCGCCCGTGGCTGGGCATGCTGCTCAGCAGCCTGGCGTTCGCGCTGGTCCACGAAGTGCCTGGGACCAGCGCCAACGGCCCCTGGGAAATTGCCCAGTTGTGGCTGGTGTACGGCGGCATGGGCGCTGCGTTCGCGTGGCTGTACCAGCGCACCGGCACCTTGTGGGCACCGATCGTGGCGCATGCGTTGAACAATGCCATTGCCCTGGCCGCACTGGTGTTCCTGGGGTTGCACTAACCCTGCCGGTTTGACAAAACCTTACATTCCGCCCGCCACACTGCAGATATGAACACGGGAGTCCCCGCCTTGAAACCCTTGCTGCTCGGACTTGTCATCACCTTGGCGCTCAGCGCCTGTGCCACCACCACCTCGCCCACCGGGCGCAAGCAGATGGTGGGCGGCGTCTCGCAGGCCGAGCTGGACCAGCTCGGCGCACAGGCGTTTGCCGAAACCAAGAAGAAGCAGAAGATCAGCAGCGACGGCCGTCAGAACGGTTACGTGCAGTGCGTGGTCAATGCGCTGGTGGCCCAGCTGCCGCCGCAGTACCGTGGCGTACGGTGGGAGACCGCCGTGTTCGTCGACGCCGAACCGAATGCCTTCGCGTTGCCCGGTGGCAAGGTCGGGGTGAACACCGGCATCTTTACCGTGGCCAAGAACCAGGACCAGCTGGCCGCCGTGATCGGGCATGAGATCGGTCATGTCATTTCGCGCCACCACGAAGAGCGTCTCACCCGCCAGATGGGCGCCCAGACCGGCCTGGCCGTGCTTGGCGCGCTGGCCGGCGCGGCGTACGGCGAGGGCGCGGCCAGCACGGTCAACCAGCTCGGCGGTGCCGGCGCGCAGGCAGCCTTCCTGTTGCCCGGTTCGCGTACCCAGGAAAGCGAAGCCGACGTGGTCGGTCAGCGGCTGATGGCCGAGGCGGGCTTCGACCCGGCCCAGGCCGTCAACCTGTGGCAGAACATGATGGCCGCCAGCGGTGGGCGTTCCCCGCAGTGGCTGTCCACCCACCCCGATCCAGCCAACCGGATCCGGGAGCTGCAACGCGACGCCCCCGCACTCACCGGTGTATTCCAGCAGGCCCAAGCCGCTGGACGGCGCCCGAAGTGTGGGTGATTCGACCAAAGGATGCTGTATTGCAGCATCGGAAACGATTTCTCACGCCATCGGTTTCTGATACGTTTGGCGGCTCAGATTTTTCTGACAGTCCGTTTTGATGCCGCCACGGCGGTTCGATCGAGGTGAAAGATGATTTTCCGCAACCACAAGCAAGCCGTGCTTTCCGTCCTCATCGCAACCGCCATCGGTGGCGTTGTGGTCACTGACGCCGTCGCCCAGACCCGCTCCACCGATCGCAGCGATCGCCGTGGTGGCAAGAAGGACCAGGCCAAGGCCGAAGCGCTGTACCCGCAGGCCACCCGTGCCGAGCCGGACATCAAGGCGTCGCCGAAGCTGGGCAAGCAGCTGCAGAAGATGATCGACAGCTACAACGATCAGAAGTTCCCCGAGACGCTGTCGGCGGCCAATGAAATCCTGGGCAACAGTGCCGCCAATGCGTACGACAAGTCGCTGGCCGCACAGCTGGCATCGCAGGCCGCGTACAACACCGACGACAACGCCTCTGCGAAGAAGTACCTGCAGCAGGTGCTGGAATTCAACGGCCTGGACAACAACGGCCACTTCCAGTCGATGCTGATGCTGGGCCAGCTGCAGATCCAGGACGACCAGCTCGCCGAGGGCCTGGCCACCCTGGACAAGTACTTTGCTGAAACCAAGTCGACCAAGCCGGAAGAGCTGATCATCAAGGGCCAGGCCCTGTACCAGCTGGAGCGTTACCCGGAAGCGGTGCCGGTGATTCAGCAGGCCATC
The DNA here is from genome assembly GCF_052045085.1 of Stenotrophomonas sp. 22385. Taxonomy (NCBI): domain Bacteria; kingdom Pseudomonadati; phylum Pseudomonadota; class Gammaproteobacteria; order Lysobacterales; family Lysobacteraceae; genus Stenotrophomonas; species Stenotrophomonas sp. 22385. The sequence goes on along the minus strand of NZ_JBQEOG010000009.1, from coordinate 151,042 downwards.
GCAGGCGCCACCGAGCCGAAGGACAACTGGAACCAGCTGCTGATGGCGGCCCTGTCCGAATCGGGCCAGAGCGGCGAAGCGGTAAAGCAGGCCGAAGCCCTGGCAGCCAAGAATCCGGCTGACAAGAAGGCCCAGATGAATCTGGCCAGCATGTACCTGCAGGCCGATCAGATGGACAAGGCCGGTGCGGTCATGGACAAGCTCTTCAAGGGCGGCCAGTTGACCGAGGAACGCGAGTACAAGCAGGCCTACTCGATCTATGCCAACTCGGACAAGAAGGAAGCCGAGGTCATCGCCGTGATCAACGACGGCCTGCAGAAGGGCATCCTGAAGCCGGACGATTACCAGGCGCAGCTCGCTCTGGCCCAGGCGTACTACTACTCCGAACCCGCACAGACGGACAAGGCGATCGAAGCGTGGCAGAAGGCCGCCCCGCTTTCCAAGGACGGTGAAACCTACTTGAACCTGGCACGTGTCTTGCATTCGGAAGGTCGCATTCCGGAGGCCAAGACGGCCGCCCAGCAGGCGCTGGCGAAGGGTGTGAAGAACCAGGCGGATGCCAAGAAAATCATCAACCTGAAGTAAGTAGGAATAACGCCTGAACGCCTGCGTGAGTGATGCGCAGGCGCTCAGGATTGGTATAAGCTTGGAGGTTCCTGCGGTGTCATGCACCGCTGATCATGGGCTATCTGTCCCCAGGTACCCGGCCCCACTAATGAGCTCTTGGCGCATGACGGAACAACTAGTCGTTCACAGGTACGAACAACGCGATGACACCGGCCTCAGCTGGCCGCGCATCGTGGGTATCGCCTTTGTAATCGCATTGCATCTCGCCGCCTTGATGCTGCTCCTCATTCCTGCCGTGGCCCCCAAGGCCGTGGCGGAGAAGGAACGCAACATCATGGTGACCCTGGTCGACGCTCCGCCGCCGCCCCCACCGCCGCCGCCGCCGCCGCCGCCGACTGAAACGCCGCCGCCGCCGGTCAAGAACCTGTCGCCGCCCAAGCCCTCGCCGGTGCCGCCGCCGCCGCAGGCCCCGGTGATCGACGTGCCGGAACCGCGTCCGAACGACATCGTCACGCCGCCGAGTCCGCCGAGCCCGCCGCAGCCGCCGAGTTCCATCGAGGCCAGCGTCGATATCTCGTCCAAGGCCATGAATCCCCCGCGTTACCCGCCGGCCGCGTTCCGCGCAGGTATCCAGGGTGAAGTGATCCTGATCATTGATGTCGATGCCAACGGCAACGTCACCAATGTGTCGGTCGAAAAGTCCAGCCGTAACCGCGATCTGGACCGTGCCGCGATGGAAGCCGCCCGTAAATGGCGCTTCAACGCAGCCGAATCGGGCGGGAAGAAAGCTGCAGGTCGCGTCCGCGTCCCGGTCAACTTTGCGCTGAATTGATGGGCCGGGTGGCCGCCGGCCACCTACCTGTCACTTGAACCTAGCTACAACATTCATCACCACACACAACAAAGGTAAGCGTCATGCTGCAGGAACTCTTCATCGCCGCTGCTGCCGGGGGCAACCCGTCGAATGCCCTCTCGCAGATGGGCTTCGAGCATCTGATCCACGAAATGACCTCCAAGCCGGGTGACTTCGCCGTCTCCTGGGTCGTGCTTCTGACCCTGGTGATCATGTCGGCCATGTCCTGGTACTGGACCGTCATCAACATCTTCCGTGCTGCTCGCCTGAAGGGTGCTGCCGACAAGGTCGTGAGCCTGTTCTGGGATACCCCGAACGCACAGGACGCCATCCGCGCCATGGAAGAACAGCCGGCCTCCGAGCCGTTCTCCAAGATCGCACTGGACGCTGCCCAGGCTGCTGCCCACCACCAGCGTGCCGAAGGCGGCGCCACCGGTGGCCTGGGTGAAAACCTGAGCCGTTCGGAGTTCGTCGACCGCGCCCTGCGTCAGGCCGTGACCCGCGAAAGCAACAACCTGCAGTCGGGCATGACCCTGCTGGCCACCGTCGGTGCAACCGCTCCGTTCGTCGGTCTGCTCGGTACCGTGTGGGGCATCTACGGCGCGCTGATCAAGATCGGTGCAACCGGTTCGGCCTCCATCGACGCCGTTGCCGGCCCGGTGGGTGAAGCCCTGATCATGACCGCCATCGGTCTGTTCGTGGCAATCCCGGCCGTGTTCGCCTTCAACTTCTTCAGCAAGATCAACAGCGCCACGATCAGCAAGTTCGATACGTTCGCTCACGACCTGCACGACTTCTTCGCCACCGGTTCGCGCGTCCGCTAATTGCGACGCGCTGTACCCAGCGAGAACGTAGTCAACACGATCTAGACGGAGCCCGTTATGGCTTTCAGTAGTGGTAACAGCGGCGGCCCCATGGCCGACATCAACGTTACGCCCCTCGTGGACGTGATGCTGGTGCTGCTGATCATCTTCATCATCACGGCGCCCCTGATGTCCCATAAGGTCAAAGTCGACCTGCCTGAGGCCAACCTGGTGCAGAAGCCGGAAGATGCGGCTGATCGCAAGGGCCCCATCACCCTGGCGGTGAAGGAAGACGGCTCGATTTACTGGAACGACGAAGAAATCGACAAGCAGACTCTCGAGTCGCGCCTGGCGACCGCCGCCCAGCAGACCCCCCAGCCCCCGCTCAATCTGCGTGGTGACCGCACCACCAAGATGCGCGTCATCAACGAGATGACCAAGATCGCGCAGGAGCAGGGCATGCTCGACGTTGGCTTCGTGGCCACCAAAGAGAAGGGGCAGTAAGCCATGGCATTCAGTTCTGGTGGTGGCAAGGGCCCAATGGCCGACATCAACGTTACGCCCCTCGTGGACGTGATGCTGGTGCTGTTGATCATCTTCATCGTTACCGCGCCGATCATGACGTACCCGATCGCCGTGGACCTGCCGCAGCGCGTGCTCAACCCACCGCCGCAGCTGGTCGAACCGCCGCCGCCGATCGAGCTGCGGATCGACGCCAGCAACCAGGTGTTCTGGAACAACAGCCCGGTTGCAACGGCTGAGCTCCAGCAGCGTATGGAACAGGAAGTGCAGCGTGACCCGACCAACCAGCCCGAGCTGCGCATCGACGCCAGCCCGGACTCCGAGTACGACGTGATGGCCAAGGTTCTGGCCGCCGCGAAGAACGCGCAGATGAAGAAGATCGGGTTCCAGCAGCAGCAGTAATACGCAAGACCCAAGTCATGACGCGACTGGAAAGCGCCCCTGGTAACAGGGGCGCTTTTTTTCATTCCATGCCCTGAACGCCGTTGTCCGGCTATGATCCGCGCATGATCGCCACCTACCCCGCCCTTGCCGACTGGCTCCACTGGCTGGATGCCGTCCCGCATCTGCGTCCGCTGCTCATCGCCGCCTACGTGCTGTACCTGTTGTGGCTGATCGGCTGGATCATGCTGCAGAAGCGCGAACCGGTGGCTACCCTCAGCTGGATTCTTTCGCTGGCTGCGCTGCCCTACCTTGGCCTGTTCGTGTACTACCTGCTGGGCCCACAGAAGGTGAAGCGACAGCGCCTGAGGCGTGGCCGCGCGCGCTCCGGCATGGAGCACTACAACAGCGTGTGCCCGCCGGATGCGGACTGTACGGAGCTGGCCAAGATCGCCCAGGCAACCACTGGCCTGGCGCCCAGTTCGGCCACCGAAGTGGAGTGGCTGGTGGACGGCGCACAAACCTATGCCGCGCTGTTGAAGGCCGTTTCCCAGGCACGTGACCACCTCCACGTGGAGTACTACATCTTCAATCCCGACCACGCTGGCACCGCGCTGCGCGATGCCCTGGTCGAGCGAGCCCGTGACGGGGTGCGCGTGCGCCTGCTGCTGGATGCGGTGGGGTCTGCCGGCATCCGCAAGGCCTTCCTCAAACCTCTGCGGGACGCTGGCGCGGAAGTGGCGTGGTTCCATCCCAGGCAGCTGCTCAAACCCTTCAAGCGTCCTTGGATGAACATGCGCACCCACCGCAAGCTGGTGGTGATCGACGGCCGTGTAGCCTTCACCGGTGGCATCAACATCACCGACGAAGAAGACGAAAGCCGCCGGCCCGATGCCTACCGCGACCTGCACATGCGCCTGGAGGGCAATGTGGTGCGCAGCCTGCAGCTGGTCTTCATCGAAGACTGGATCTACGCCACCGGTGAACCCAAAGAGCGCTTCAACATCGCCCAGCTGTGGCCCAGCGACATGCCCAGCCGCAAGGATGGCAGCATCAACGCGCAGGTGCTGGTATCCGGCCCGGATTCGTCATGGGAAACCATCCATCGCCTGCAGGTTGCCGCCATCCATGAAGCGCGCGAACGCGTGTGGCTGGTCACGCCCTACTTCGTGCCCGGTGAAGCCGCACGCATGGCGCTCACCTCTGCTGCACTCGGCGGCCTGGACGTGCGCCTGCTGGTGCCGAAGATGAGCGACTCCTGGTTCGTCACCCAGGCCGCACGCTCGTACTTCGACGAACTGCTGCAGGCGGGCGTCAAGATCTACGAGTACGGGCCGCGCATGCTGCACACCAAGGCCTTCATCGCCGACCACGACGTGTGCATTGCCGGCAGCGCAAACTTTGACCATCGCAGCTTCCGGCTCAACTTCGAGCTTTCCATGATGATCAGCGACGAAGCCTGCGTGGCCGAGCTGGAGAAGATCCTGGCCGCAGAATTCGCCGCCGCCAGCCCGGTCCGGGACGACCGGCGCCGCTCGTTGTGGCTGCACCGGGTGCCCGAGGCGTTCGCGCGCCTGGCTTCGCCGCTGTTGTAACGGTCACGTGGAACCGCCCCTACCCCAGCGCTACACTGCGCAGGCCAACGGGGAGAATGACAATGTATTGGCTGTTCCTGCTGCTGTCGCTGGGCTGTTTTGCCTTTGCCATGAAGACGCCGTCCACCGGCCTGATGATGCTGTGGCTCGCCGGTGCCCTGCTGTTCCTGCTGGCGTGGATACGCGGGCGCTACGTCGCCGCCTTTGGCGATGGACAACGCGATGCCGGCAGCCAGCACGACATCTACAACGCGATCGACCCCGCCGAGCTGCGCCGGCTGCGTGAGCAGGCCCAGGCCCGGCGCGAGGCCGACCGCGACCCGAATGACCTTCCCCCGAGCCTATGACCCACCTCAGCGTCAACGTGAACAAGATCGCCGTCCTGCGCAATTCGCGCGGCGGCCAGGACCCTGATGTACTGCAGGCGGCCACCGCCTGTTTGGACGCCGGTGCCCACGGCGTCACCGTACACCCGCGCCCCGACCGCCGGCACATCCACGCCGAGGACGTGCTCGCTCTTTCCGCGCTGACCACCGCACGCGGCGTGGAGTTCAACATCGAAGGCAACCCGTTCGCCCCGCCGCGCCCGGGTTACCCGGGGCTGCTGCCGCTGTGCGCGCAGACCCGCCCGGCCCAGGCCACCCTGGTGCCCGACAGTGATGGCCAGCTCACCTCCGACCACGGGTTCGATTTCAGCCGCGACGCCGAACGGCTGCGCCCGCTGATCGCGGAGCTGAAAAGCTACGGCTGCCGGGTCAGCCTGTTCGTGGACGCCGGCAACCCTGACCTGGCCCAGGCGGCCGCGATCGGCGCCGACCGCATCGAGCTCTACACCGGCCCCTATGCCGAAGCGCACGCTGCAGGCGACGCCACGGTGATGCTGGCCTTGTTCGCCGACGCCGCCCGCCGCGCGCAGGCCGCCGGCCTAGGGGTCAACGCCGGCCACGATCTTTCCCAGGAAAATCTCCGCGATTTCCTGCAAACAGTCCCGAACGTCCTCGAAGTCTCGATCGGCCACGCCCTGATCAGCGAAGCCCTGTACGTCGGGCTGGACGCAACGGTAAAGGGCTACCTCGCCCTCATTTGACGGATTCCACGCAAACGTAGATCCGGGCCCTGCCCGGATGCTCTTCGCTGGCATCCAACTGCGCTGAAGAATCCCCTGTGGATAACCCTGGGGAACAAACCCAAACGATTCAGCCCAAACCCAACAGGGCTGCGGATTCCGCTTCCCTCCGGTCCTGTGGTTAGCAATACTACTAATCCATGCGCACCGCTCCACCCACCCCCGCGCTCCACACAACGTCTCAACCCCTGAGACGTCTCGCCGGTAGCCTCTGAAGATGGGTATCGCAATCAAAGGCCGTGGTTCCACCACGCATCTCGCCGGCCGTTTCGAAGTCACGGTCAGCGAAGCCATGGACGACGGCTGGGAACCGGAAACCAGCGAAGAATTCGCCACCCCGCGCCTGCGCACCGAAGTGCGCGCCGAAACCGCGCGCAGCATCATCAGCCGCAACAGATCGCCCGACGTGGGTTTCAGCCAATCAGTGAATCCCTACCGAGGCTGCGAGCACGGCTGCTCGTACTGCTTCGCGCGCCCCTCGCACGCCTTCCTCAATCTGTCGCCGGGCCTGGACTTCGAAACCAAGCTGTTCGCCAAGACCAACGCCCCGCAGCTGCTGCGCAAGGAACTCTCGCGGCCCGCCTACACCCCGCAACCGATTGCCCTGGGCATCAACACCGACGCCTACCAGCCGATCGAACGCAAGCTCAAGCTCACCCGCCAGCTGATCGAAGTGATGCTGGACACCCAGCACCCGTTCTCGCTCATTACCAAGAACGCATTGGTGGAGCGCGATATCGATCTGCTTGCGCCGCTGGCGGAGAAGAACCTGGTCAGCGTGCACTTCTCGGTGACCTCGCTGGACCCGCATCTGTCGGCGCGCCTTGAGCCGCGCGCATCGGCCCCGCATGCGCGGCTGCGTGCCATGCGTCGCCTGCACGACGCCGGCATTCCGGTGGGCGTGATGGTGGCCCCGGTGATTCCCTGGATCAACGATGCGGAACTGGAAGCGGTGCTCGAAGCATCGCGCGACGCCGGCGCCAGCACCGCCGGTTACGTGCTGCTGCGCCTCCCGTTGGAAGTGGCCCCGCTGTTCCGCGACTGGCTCGATACGCATCACCCAGACCGCGCCGCGCACGTGATGAGCACCATCAACCAGCTGCGTGGCGGCAAGGACTACAACAGCGAATTCGGCACCCGCATGCGCGGCGAAGGTGTCTACGCCGATTTGCTTTCCAGCCGCTTCAAGCTCGCTCGCAAGCGCCTTGGCTTCGATGCGCAGAACAGCCATTGGCCAAAGCTCGACTGCACGAAGTTCGTGCGGCCGCTGCCGCCGCGCGAAGACTCCCCGCAGGGCTCCCTGTTCTAGCCCGAGGCAGCAACGGCGGGTAGGGTCGCTTCCCAAACGACCGCCGATAACGTGGGTTGATGCAGTAGCGCATGAACTGAAAACGGAGAAACGCACGCAGAAGCCGTCACCGCTGACGCGCAAAGCAGCCACGCATACAACGCGTGAAACTTCATGTCTCGCCGATTTCACCACCGTTCGCGCAGCCTCTGATGGCCAGCTGCAGCTGCAGCATTCCAAAAGAGCGCGATATCCATGAACACCCGAGTTGATTACCCCGATCGAGGCGCCCTCGGGCCCGACATCGCCGTCGTGAGTGAAACATCCGTCATCGAACCTGCACCCGAAAGCGCGGTGTCCTGGGGCGCGATCCTTGCTGGTGCCATCGCCGCCGCCGCGCTGTCGCTGGTCCTGCTGATCCTCGGCGTTGGCCTCGGCCTGTCCTCGGTATCGCCGTGGGCGTTTGATGGCGTCTCCAAGGAAACTTTCGGCTGGGGCAGCATCGCCTGGCTGACCTTTACCGCGCTGGCCGCCTCCGGGCTCGGCGGCTACCTGGCCGGCCGCCTGCGCACCAAGTGGACCCGCCTGCACGGCGATGAAACCTACTTCCGCGATACCGCCCACGGCTTCGTGTCCTGGGCCGTCGCCACTCTGCTCACCGCCGGCCTGCTGACCTCGGCCATTGGCGGCGTGCTCGGCACCGGCGTCAAAGCGGTCGGCGCAACTGCAGGTGCTGCAGCATCCACCGCCGGTGTGGCCGCCGCAGGCGCCGGCACCGCTGTCGCAGGTTCGGACCAGGGCGACCTGAACTACTGGGTCGATTCGCTGTTCCGCAGTGGAAGCATGCCGGCACCCATGCCCGGCCAGGCGCCGGCCGATCCTGCCGCGCCGGTCGATCCGTCGGCGATGGTTCCGGGCGTTGGCCCTGCCAACGGTGTGCCGCCGCGCCCGCTGCCGCCGCAGGGCCCGCGCCCAAGCGGCGACCGCCGTGAAGTACGTGCCGAGGTGAACCGCATCATCGTCACCAGCCTGCAGTCCGAAGGCCTGAACCCGGCAGACAAGCAGTACCTGGCCCAGGTGATCTCCCGCGAGACCGGCATGAGCCAGGCGGAAGCAGAAGCGCGTGTCACCGAGACCCAGACCCGCATGCGCGCGGCGCTGGAAGACGCAAAGAACAAGGCCAAGGAAGTAGCCGACGATGCGCGCAAGGCCACGGCGTACGCGGCGCTGTGGCTGTTCATCACGCTGCTGATCGGTGCCTTCTTCGCCAGCCTCAGCGCCACGTGGGGCGGCCGTCGCCGCGACCCGTAACTTCCCAATCGAACAAGGAGACTTCCCATGAAGACCCTGCTGCTCTGGGCACTCGGCGTGCCGATCCCGCTGTTGATTCTCTACGCGATCTTCTTCTGAGCATCGTAACCTTGTAGACCATCAGGCCGCCATTGGGCGGCCTGATGCGTTGCGCAGTAAACTTGCTCTGGAAGTAGAACCCCACAGCGCAAATGGAATGCCTCATGACCACTACCCAAGGGAAGCCGCATCAGCGCGGCGCAACCACCAAGATCCTCATCACGCTGCTTGTTGGCGCCTTGTCCGCCCCGGCAGCGCAGGCGATCGACGCTACGCAATGGCAGGCCGTAGCACCCGCGATCCAAGCAGCTGTTGAATGCCGCGCCAAGCCCGATACGACCGCCGCCGCCTGGAAAGCCCTGCCCCGTGACGAATCCGGCGGCATTGAGGCCATCAAGCCACCGATGCCTTTCACGGTGTTCGGTCTTCCGGTGCAGGAAGTGTCCATCTTCATCGACCCGGACGGCGAACTGGGCGAGAGCTACACCGCGACGCTCGGTACCAACGCGGCGGCGGTGCGAAAGGCTGCAAAACTCAGCACAGCGGGTGGGCGCACGACCACGATGGGTGAGCTCATGCTGAGCGACGGCGGAGCGCCGCAGCTGACCTGCACGGTTGCGGGCACGTACGATGAAAGCGATTATCAGGAAAACTGATCGATCTGTCGGGCTCAACTACTCCCCATCGCGCCCGGCTAGCGTCATCACCCAGCCAGGCACCGCGGGTTCGCCCGCGTAGAACGCCTTCGGCACCTTCTCGGCCATCGCCCAGCGCTGGATCCAGCTCATGCCACTGCCGCCGTTGTAACCGTCGGCGCGCTGGTAGGCAGGATCCTGCAGCGCTACTTCCAGCGAGATGAAGCGGTAGCCGCGCCGACGGGTGGCGGCCACCAGCTCGCCCAGAGTATCGGCATTGAGCGCGTTGGCATGCATCAGCCAGACCTGTGCCGGCAGCCGCCCGAGTAGTTCCTCCGACCGTTGCTCGTAGTAGTCGAGCTTGTTGAGCATGTACGGCACGTAGCCACGGCGCAGCTGCTGCATCAGCGCGTCCCGTTTGGCGGGATCGGTCTCGTTATCGCGCACGTGGTCGTACGCAAAGGCCCAGATCCATTCGCTGTTATCGATCGTGACCGGGGCGATCTCATAGCCGTGCTGTTTCAGGAACGCGCCAAGTTCAGCGCGCACCTCAGGCGACTGCCCTGCATGCAGGTACGGGTGGCGGAACCAGCGCGGCACCTGCCCGGTTTCGGCCAGCAGCGGGCGCAGGGTGGCTTCACCGTGAAGGATGTCCTGCTCGTAGGCGTCCAGTGGGATCGCATGCAGGTCGACATGCCCGAAGGTGTGGTTGCCCAGCTCGAACCCGGCATCACGCCAGTCGCGCAGCATCTGCACGCGCGTGGGTTGCACCTGGCCGCCGACCTCAAGCTTGGCTTCGTTGACGAAGCCCACCACCGGGACGTTGGCCTGCTTCAGGGCGCCAAGCAACCTGGCGTGTTGGGCGGCGAGATCCGGCTCAGCACGTTCGCCCAGCCGCTGCCACGGGAGATCGTCGATGGTCAGCGCGATGCGCCGATACGGTTCGGCCGCATGGGCGATACCCGAGATGCACGCGAGCGCCAGAACGACACACCGAATCAATCCACTTCGCACCCGCAGCTCCCATCGTGATAGCCGGGCCAGCATAGCCCCGTCCCCGGTCACCCTCAAACGGTGGGCCCAGGTAGCCACTACCCGTTGTGCCCGCGCCGGCGGTATGGTGGCGAGAACTTCCGGAGCTACCCATGAAGACTCCAGGCAGACCCACCTCCCAGGCGCAAAATTCGGAATCGGCGACGCCCTCGGCGTTGTTCATCCCATTGCGCGATCTACTGCTGGCCCACAAGGATGCGCTGGCGGTCGTGCACGATACCGACACCCACTTCTACGCCAACTGCAACGTCGCTGACAGCAAGGGCAAGCCGCAGTTCTTCGGAGCGGTGAAAGTCTCTGCCAATAGGCATGCCCTCCACTTCATGCCGGTCTACGACTTTCCCGAGCTGCTGGCGGGCCTCAGCCCTGCTCTGAAGAAGCACATGCAGGGGAAATCCTGTTTCAATTTTGACGTCCTGGATCCCGCCCTGCTGCAGGAGCTACAGAAGCTGATCGAACAGGGTGTCAGGTGTTACAAGGCAGCTGGCAAGCTCTGACTGCGACAGGCTTCCTTCGGGTGCAATGCACGGTGAGGAAGTAGTCCGGGTGAAGTGCCGCGATCACGTCGCAGTGTTTGAGAGGCGGAACGGTAATGCTCTCGCCCATGCTCCCGCCCGACTTCCGATGGATAAAACCCGCCGCCACCGCTTACGACGAAACGGTGATCGCCCATGGCGACACGTGGGTGGTCCACATCTATCAACCCGAGCGTGGCAGGGAATGGGTGGCCATGCTTGATGCGCATCGCGAGCCCGAAGGCCGGCGGCATCGCCGCTGCACCGCCTTTGCCAACGGCAAAGCCGGCGCCGAGCTATGGGTGCAGCGGGAGCAGGCGCGGCTTCGGTTGGAAGTGCAGCGGGCTCACGCCATCAGCCACACCCGGATCAGCGACACCAGCTTGTCCACGTCCAGTGGCTTGGCCACGTAATCGTTTGCACCGGCCTGGATGCACTGCTGCTGGTCATCCGGCATCGCCTTCGCGGTGAGGGCGATGATCGGCAGCTTGCCGAAGCGGCCGTCCTGGCGGATTTCACGGGTGGCGGTCAGGCCATCCTTTACCGGCATCATGATGTCCATCAGCACCAGTTCAATGGGCGACGGCCCTTCTACTGCGGTGGCCAGCGCATCGATGGCTTCCTGGCCGTTGCGCGCGATCGTGACCTTGCAGCCGTGCGGCTCCAGCACATTCATCAGCGCGTAGATGTTGCGCACGTCATCCTCGACGACCAGCACGCGGCGGCCTTCCAGTGCCGTGTCGCGGTGCTGCGCCGAACGGATCATGCCCTGCTGCGATTCCGGCAGATCGCTCACTACCTTGTGCAGGAACAGCGTCACTTCATCGAGCAGGCGCTCGGGTGAGCGCGCGCCCTTGATGATGATCGAACTCGAGTACCTTCCCAGCCGCACCTCTTCGGCGGGCGACAACACCCGGCCGGTGTAGACGATGATCGGCGGCAGCGCATGCGGGCTCTGCTCGCTGAGCAGCTCCAGCAGCTCGAAGCCGGAGGCATCAGGCAGGCTCAGGTCCAGCACCATGCAGTCGAATGTGTTCTGGGCCAGTGCCTGCAGGCACTCCGAGGCCGTGCGCGCGCCGATGGTTTCCACGTCGGCCAGCGCCAGCAGCTGGCGCACCGCGTCCAGCTGCACATCGTCATCTTCCACCACCAGCACCAGGCGCGGACGCAGCGACAGCCGGCGCTCCAGCGAGAGCAGCACACCGGCCAGCTCATCGCGGGTGGCCGGCTTGCCCAGATACCCCACCGCGCCCAGTGCCAGGGCCTTGCGCGAATGGTCCGTCGCCGAAACCACGTGGATCGGAATGTGCCGCGTACGGATGTCGTGCTTGAGGATGTCCAGCACCGACAGGCCCGACTGATCAGGCAGGCCAACGTCCAGCACGATGGCGTGCGGAAGCTCGGCGCGTGCGGCGGCCAGCGCCTCGCCCGCAGTCTGCGCGACCCGGGCACGGAAGCCCATCTCGCGTGCCAGGTCGCTGACGATCTCGCCGAAGGCAATGTCATCCTCGATGATCAGGATCAGGCCGCGGTCACCGCTGCCCGCCGCCGCACCGGCGACGCCTGCCTGGCGTGCGGAAGGCGATGCCGGGCGCGGGCGCTGTGCCAGGGCCGGCTCAGCGGGCGCGGATGCGGCGCGGGCGGGCACGGATGCTGCCGCGGGGATTGCTGCGGGAGCTGCGACCTGGCCCCCGTTGGCCAGCCGTGCTGCCACCACCAGCCGGAAACAACTGCCCTTGCCGGGCTCGCTTTCCACGGTGATGTCGCCGCCAAGCAGGCGTGCAAGCTCCTGGGAAATGGACAGCCCCAGGCCGGTGCCGCCATAGCGGCGGCTGATCGAACCATCGGCTTGCTGGAAGGCATCGAAAATGCGCGCCTGCTGCTCGGGCGCAATGCCGATGCCGCTGTCGGTCACCGCGAACGCCACCTTGCCGTTGCCGGCCGACGACACCGACACTGTCACGCCGCCTACCTCGGTGAACTTCAGTGCGTTCGAAAGCAGGTTCTTGAGTATCTGCTCGACGCGTTGGCGATCGGATTCGATCACCACCGGGCAGTCGGCGGTCATCGAGACATCCAGCGTCAGGCCCTTCTCGCTGGCCACCGGGCCCAGCAGCGCGGAGACATCGGTCAGCAGCTTCTCAACGCCAAAGCGCTCGGCGTGCACCTCGATGTGCCCTGCCTCGATCTTGGACAGGTCCAGAATCTCGTTGATGAGGTTGAGCAGGTCGGTACCGGAAGAATGGATGGTCCGCGCGAACTTCACCTGCTCCGCGCTCAGGTTGCCGTCGCGGTTGTCGCCCAGCAGCTTGGAAAGGATGAGCGCCGAGTTGAGCGGCGTGCGCAGCTCGTGCGACATGTTGGCCAGGAACTCGGACTTGTACTGGCTCGCGCGCTGCACCTTGTGCGATTCGGCAACGATGGCCGCGTTGGCACGCGCCAGCTTGTCGCGCTCTTCTTCAAGCTGCTGCGACTGGTCGAAAAGCTGGTTGTTGGTCTGCTCCAGCTCGGCCTGCTGCTCTTCCAGCTCGTGCTGCGAGCCACGCAGCGCCCGGCTCTGCTCCTCCAGTTCCTCGTTGGAGACGCGCAGTTCCTCGCTCTGCACCTGCAGCGCTTCGGTCTGCCGCTGGGTCTGCGCCAGCAGCTCGGAGAGCCTGGCCCGGTACGCCGCCGACCTCAGCGCCACCGCCATGTCGCCGGAGGCCAGCTGGAGCAGTTCCACCACATCGGCCGGCACCGCGCTGAAGAAGCCCAGCTCGATCACCCCGCTCACCTCACCTTCGTGGATGCTGGGAGCGATGACGAGGTGGCGCGGCTGCGCCTGTCCCAGCCCGGAGCCGACCGTGAAGTAGCCCGGTGGTACGTCCGACACCACCAGCACGCGCTTCTCGTCCACTGCGCGGCCGAGCAGGCTGCCGCTGTCGCGCCGCTGGTCGGTGCCATCCGGGGCGGAGGCGGTGCCCACCGCACCGATCTGCCGGAAGCCGTTGTCCTCCGGCACGAACAGCATGCCGGCCTGTGCGCCGGTGAAGCCGGCCAGGAAGCCCAGGCTGGCCCGCGCCAGCGAAGCGCTGTCCAGGTCGCCGCCGGTGGCCGTGGTGAGCTCCAGTCGGCCCCGCTGCAGCCACGCATCGCGCTCGCGGGCGCGGGTGTGGCGGCGCAGCAGGATGGCGATGAAGATCGTCAGCACGATGCCCAGCACCGCACTGGCCGTGCCGGAGCTCAGCGCCGTGTTGTAGGCCGATTCCATTTCTTCCAGACGCTTGGCGCGCTTGTCCAGCTCGATGGCGCCCATGGCGGCCAGGCGCGCCCGGATGTCATCCATTGCCGCCTTGCCACGGTTGGAGCCGACCACTGCCAAGGTGGGCTCCAGCCCTTGGGTGCGTCGCACCTCGATGGTTTCATGCAGTTCGTCCAGCTTGTCCTGGACCCGCCGTGCCAGCAGCTTCAGCCGGTCCACCTGGGCCGGGTCATCGGCCAGGGACTTCTCCACTGTCGCCAGCCGGGTGCTGGCCACACCCAGGGCCGTGCGATACGGCTCCAGGTAGCTGTCATCGCCCGTCAGCAGATAGCCGCGCTGGCCGGTTTCGGCGTCCTGCACCGCAGAAAGCACATCGCCCAAGGCAGTCATCGTCTCCTGGGAGCGGATGACCAGGGCGTTGCCCTCGCGGATGGTGCGGATGTTCTTGCCGGCCAGGAACCCGCTGCCGAGGAAGAACAACATGACCGCCAGCAGCGGCCAAAGCGTGCGGAAGCCGGTTCCGGCCTGGGTGGCAACGCGGGGTTTGGGCGTGGTGGGCATGGGTTGGCAGGCGGGTGGGTGCAACCCATCACATTATCACGGAGGCAGGTTGCGGGCCGGCCTGCCCCACCACCCGTCAGCTTGTACTGTCGGCCGGATGGTGAACTCCATCCTCCACGGGAACGTTGGGTATGGCGAAAGGATTGATGCCCTCCAGGCACCCGACGTTGAACCCGTACTGATGAGGGTTCGAGCGGCGTTGGTGATGGGTATAAATGCCACAGATGCCGCAGAAGTAGTGCTTGGCCGTGTGGGTGTTGAACTCGTAGCGCTTGAGGTGCTCTGCACCCTTCACCACGCGAAGCCCTGAGAGAGGCACCGAAGCCACTACCGCGCCTTTGCGCCGGCAGATCGAGCAGTCACACCGGCGTGGGCTCTCGATGCCGTTGGGAAGATCAAGCTCCAGCTCCACGGCGCCGCAGTGGCACGTGGCGCGGTGCCTGGGTTGGATGGGGACGCCGCCGACTTCCTTCAGCATGGGTGATCCTCTTTCGGTCTGGCCGAACCCTACCTAAGATCTCGTTGAGCAACAATGTTGGCAATCCAACCATCTGGCGCACATGATGAAGATTCAAGTAGGAGCGGAATCATGAAGTACATCTGCTGGGCAGCAGTCGTAGTCATGTCCATCATGCCGCTGAATTATTCTCTTATGGTCGCGGCGAAACTGGTTCACGGCGAGAGCTTTGGAGCGGAAGATGTCATCGGCTTTGGGGTTGCGGCTTTCGGGGCATTGATGGCGATAACGATCTATCGGACAGCCTTGCGTCAGCGTTCAACCGGAAAGAAGACGGCGAGTATTCGCCGAATCGAGTGAGGCCAATCGTAAGAGACCCGGCCACGTACGCACTCACACTCTTCCCGGGGGGCTCACATCGCGTACTGCGCCAGTCCATTCCCGAACGACCAGTTCTCGCGCTTCACCTCCACCAGGTTGATGAAGACATCCTCAAGGCGGACGCCAACTGCTTCGTGAAGGCCATGGGCGACGGCGCTGTAGAAGGCTTTCTTCTGCTCCAGGGTGCGGCCCTCGTTCCAGGTGACCTGGATGCAGATGAAGTCATCGGTGCGCGCAATGCCCAGGTAGCCGGGGTCGTAGATGAGGCCATCCGATTCGTGCTCCTGGATGATCTGGAAGCGATCATCCTTGGGCACCCCGATGCTGAGCATGGCGTCGTACACCACCTGGCCAACCTGCTGCCGGTAGGCGGCGGTCTTGCCTTTGCGGAGGTCAATGCGGGCCAGGGGCATGGCGGACTCCTCGCGGATATGTGTGCCTGGCAATGGAAGCACATGGGCGGATGCGGTGCCACTACATGGCGCTGCGTTGGGGCCCGCCCAGCCTCGGTCCTCAGCGGTCCTTTACTTGCGCGCGCCACGTAATGGGCTTGTCTGCCGCCGCGGACTGACCTTTTAACTGGTCGTCGTTCCACAGCGGTCTGACGGTGATCTGGCCATGGACTACTTCGATCCTGATATGGACACCCGCTTCAAAGCCGAACCTGCGCAGCCAGGTGCCGCGCAGCATGACAAAGGGGACGGGGCCAAAGTGGTCGCGGTCCCGCTCGGAGATCTGCGGCACGGCACGTACGTTGTTGATCTGGCCGTACTGCATCCACCGCTCGCGCGGGACGCGTTGGTCTTCAGTCGGCTGGGCCGGGTCGCTCTTCATGATGTGCCTCCAACGGGGAATGGCCCTCGCCGGTTAAGGCGAGGGCGTCGGGAGGTCAAAAACCGTGCATAACCAGACGGCGGGCGTATTCCCCCGTGAAGGGTCTTGTATTAACCACCCTCCCGACATGGGGCATCCACTATTCTCGGTTATGCGGAGTTTTTGAGCTCCGGCACCCACCATGCAGACGTCGGCTGCGGAACACAAAACGATTGTTTCTGTTGAATTTTCGATTTCAGTAGGCACAGCCTACTGATTGACGTGTGCAGCCCGTTGCAGCATTTCGAATGGTGTTTCCGTGTGAACCAGCCCACAGATATCCCCCATCCGCGTACGGCTTCTCTGCCCTCTGGAACAGGATCCAGCTTGTCGCAACCAACTCAGACGCAGATTTGACGGACGAGGCTACCTCAGTCAACTGGTACGCCCGTGTGTCAGCGCGTCGCGGATGATGGTGCCGCGGGAGTCGAGGTCAGTGAACCACGATCGCCTTGAGTGCGGGATCCGTCGAGAACACGAACCGGCTCTGGAACTGATCACCAGTACGCTCGATCGCCTCGATGAAGCCAAAGGTGTCGGCGCCAGGATCCTCTTGCAGGCGGCTCAGCCAAGCGTCGTGGTCCGCTATGGATGCCGCACGTACAGATCCTACGCAAACGCTGAGGCCGCACGAGAGATTCTCCACCGCACCGTTCTTTCCTACAGCACGCTCAATCGCACCGCGGTAGTGCTTGGCCAGGTCCTGAGCCTCCATGCTCTTAATTTCGTCTCTGGCCATTTTAATAAGCGCCTCGGAGAAGGCACCCTGTGACTCAACAATTTCGTCAGCCAGGTTGGCCGAAATGCCGTCCTTCTCGACCAATGCTGACTCGGTTGGAAGGTAGGGCAAGTCCACCAGCGCCTCCGATTCCAGACCTGGACCTGACGATGGTCGCAGAATGGACCCATCAGCAGATATGCGGTGCTGACTCTCCAACGAATCCGGGTTGCTGTGCTCGGCAAGTGCGACAGTTTCAGACCCAGCTCTTCGTTCGGCGTCGATTCCCTGCACCGAGCAACCCACACAATTCAGCAGTGCTGCGAAAGCCGTACATGCCAGCGGCCATCGGAACATGTCAATTCTCCTGCATTGATACTCCTCTCAAATCTAGGAGAATTCATCTCTGAAGTGGCGCAGGAGGTTAAGTGCCAGGTCGGCTGCCCTTGCCTCACCCACCCCCGTAAAGCTTCTCCGCGCTCTGGAACAGGATCCAGCTTGTCGCAATGAACTTGTCCCCCCCCTGCGGGCGGTTGCCCCGGTGGGTGTGGGTGAAGGCCGTCGGCGCGATCAACAGGCTCCCGGTACGCGGCGCCACCTTCCGGTCCTGGAACAGGAACTCGGTCTCCCCGGCCTCGAACTCGTCGTTGAGGTACAGGGTCCACAGCAGGTGCCGGTGCAGGGTTTCCCCGCCCGGGTCGCGCGGGTACAACTCGCAGTGCCAATAGGGGTAACCGCCCTCGCCTGCCGCATACCACTGCAGGTTGATGGCGCCCGGACGCAGGCACGTACGGGCCAGTCCGGACAGCGCGTTGTCGTCCATGCCGGGAAAATCTTCGGCTTTCAGGCGGCGCGCGGTGCCATCGTTGTCTTGGACCTGCAACATGAGCGGCGAGATCAGCGCCTGTGGATAACGGCGTAGATAACTCAAAACGCCGCTGAATACTGCCTGTTGCAGCTGTATTTCGACTTGGCGCCACTCCGGGCGCCCACTTATGCGCAGATCCTTGCTGTGCTTGAGTTCCGGGAACACGCCGCTGCCTACTTCGCCGGGTTGGAGCTGGGCGCTGGCGCGCATTTGCGCCTGAATTGCGGAACAGGTCTCAACCGGGATGGCGTTGTGGATTACTTCAATGAAGTCGAGCGGGGTTTCGGCCTGCATGGGGTCATCCGTGGGCGGTTTAGCCCGATGTTGACCTGTGTTGGTGCAGGTGTCACCCCGTTGCCATATGCAACGGGGTGATGTGACCGTCAGCCCTGGGCGTCGTGCTGGCGGTGGTAACGGGTGGCTTCAGCCACTTCGTTGCGCGAGCCGAGGAATACCGGCACGCGCTGGTGCAGGTGGTCGGGCTGGATGTCCAGGATGCGCTCGCGGCCGGTGGTGGCGGCGCCGCCGGCCTGTTCCACCAGCAGGCCCATGGGGTTGGCTTCGTACATCAGGCGCAGCTTGCCGGCCTTGCTGGGGTCCTTCTTGTCCCAGGGGTAGATGAAGATGCCGCCGCGGGTCAGGATGCGGTGCACGTCGGCCACCATGCTGGCGATCCAGCGCATGTTGAAGTTCTTGCCGCGCGCGCCTTCCTTGCCGGCCAGCAGGTCCTGCACGTAGCCCTGCATCGGGGCTTCCCAATGGCGCTGGTTGGACATGTTGATGGCAAATTCCTGGGTGTCTTCGGGAATCGTCATACCGCGCTGGGTGAGCACGAACTCGCCGGTTTCACGGTCCAGGGTGAAGGAGTGGGTGCCGTGGCCGGTGGTGAGCACCATCTGCGTGCTGGGGCCGTAGATGCAGTAGCCGGCCGCAATCTGGGCGGTGCCCGGCTGCAGGAAGCTCTCGTCGGTGGGCTGTTCGGTGCCCGCCGGGCTGCGCAGCACCGAGAAGATGGTGCCGACCGAGACGTTCACGTCGATGTTGGAGCTGCCATCGAGGGGATCGAACAGCAGCAGGAAGTCGCCGCGCGGGTAGGTGTCCGGCACGGGCTGGCAGTGGTCCATTTCCTCGGAGGCGCAGGCGGCGAGGTGGCCGCCCCAGGCATTGGCTTCGAGCAGGATCTCGTTGCTGATCACGTCGAGCTTCTTCTGCGCCTCGCCCTGGACGTTGCCGGTGCCGGCGTCGCCGAGCACGCCGCCCAGCGCGCCCTTGCTGACCGCGATGGAGATGTTGGTGCAGGCGCGGCCAACCACTGCGATGAGCTGGCGCAGGTCGGCGTTGATGCGGCCTGCGTGCTGCTCTTCAATCAGGTACCGGGTAAGCGACGTACGGGACATGGAATGGCTGCCAAAGACATTTCGGGGGCCGTATTGTGGCCCGTTCGGCAGGGCATTACGAGGCAACCGGGACACGTAACCGGTTTCAGCATGCAGGCACGAAAAGAAAAACGGCCGCACGTGGCGGCCGTCCTTCATTTCATCGTTGCAGCCGCTCAGCCCTTGGCGACGGTCGACACCGCCTTGGCCACGTATTCCAGGTTGCCCTGGTTCAGCGCGGCCACGCAGATGCGGCCGGTGCCGACGGCGTAGATGCCGTACTCGTCGCGCAGGCGGTCCACCTGCGCACGGCTCAGGCCCGAGTACGAGAACATGCCGGCCTGGTCGTTGATGAAGGCGAACTCCGGTGCACCGGCGGCCACCAGCTTGTCGACCAGGCCGTGGCGCAGGGCGTGGATGCGCTCGCGCATCTCGGTCAGCTCCTGCTCCCACAGCTGGCGCAGCTCGGGGCTGGTCAGCACGCCGGCCACCAGGGCCGCGCCGTGGGTGGAGGGGCTGGAGTAGATGGTGCGGATGATGCGCTTGACCTGCGACTGCACGGCCTTGGCGGCGTTCGCATCCGGGGCCACCACCGACAACGCGCCCACGCGCTCGCCATACAGCGAGAACGACTTGGAGTACGAGTTGGCGACCACGAAGCTGTCGATGCCGGCCTCGGCGATGATGCGCACGGCGGCGCCATCTTCGTCGATGCCCTTGTCGAAGCCCTGGTAGGCCATGTCGATGAACGGGAACAGCTGGCGTTCCTTCAGCAGCTCGGCCACCTGCTTCCACTGGGCCACGGTGAGGTCGGCGCCGGTGGGGTTATGGCAGCAGGCGTGCAGCAGCACCACGGTGCCCGGCTGCAGCTTGTCCAGGTCAGCCAGCATGCCGGCGAAATCCACGCCGTGGGTGGCCGGGTCGAAGTAGGCGTATTCGACCACTTCGAAGCCGGCCGCGCCGAACACCGCGCGGTGGTTTTCCCAGCTGGGGTTGCTGATGGCGATGGTGGCGTGCGGCAGCAGGCGGTGCAGCAGGTCCGCGCCCACGCGCAGGGCACCGCTGCCACCGATGGTCTGCGAGGTGGCCACGCGGCCGGCGGCCAGCAGCGGCGACTCTTTGCCGAAGACCAGTTCGCGGGTGGCCTGGGTGTAGGCAGGCAGGCCGTCGATCGGCAGGTAGCCGCGCGGTTTGGCTTCGGCAGCCAGCTGCTGCTCGATCTGCTTTACGGCGCGAAGCAGCGGAATGCGGCCGCTTTCGTCGTAATAGATGCCCACGCCCAGATTGACCTTGGTGGGGCGGCTGTCGGCGTTGTACGCCTCGGTCAGGCCCAGGATCGGGTCGCCCGGGACCAGTTCCACATTTGCAAAGAAGGACACGGCGGTACTCATTCGGATGACGGATGGGGGAGGTTGGCGCGATCAGGTTTGCGGCAGAATCAGCCGAAACCAGGCCATCGTAACAAAGCCTTGGCGTGGGCGCGGCAGCTGCCGTCACGAACGACACCGTACCCTGTCGCGCGGTGCCCTTTTTCCGGAGAACCCCCTCTGCGCATGTTCCGTCTTACCCCGCTGGCCCGCTGCTGTGCGCTGCTATCGGCCACCGCCCTGCCACACCTGGCCCAGGCCCAGGCCGCCCCGGCGTCCCCTGCCCCTATCGAGCGGCTGCCCACGGTTCAGGTGCAGGCCGCACGGGGCCAGCAGGTGGCCGATGTGGATCTGCCCGCCTCGCTCAGCACGGTGTGGCTGGATGACGAATCCAACGGCAACCTGGCCCAGATCACTGACGCATTGAGCGGGGTGCCCGGCGTGGTCGCCCGCGACCGCCAGAACCTGGCCCAGGACACCCAGCTTTCCATTCGCGGCTTCGGCGCACGTTCCACGTTCGGGGTGCGCGGGGTGCGGGTGCTGGTGGACGGGGTACCGGCCACGATGCCCGATGGGCAGGGGCAGCTCTCGCACGCCAGCCTGCTTTCCGCCCAGCGCGTGGAGGTACTGCGCGGTCCGTTCTCGGCGCTGTACGGCAACTCCTCCGGCGGCGTGGTGCAGGTGTGGAGCGCCGATGGCCAGGCCGGCGATCCCTGGCGGCTGCGCGTGGCCGGCGGCAGCGACGGCACGCTCAGTGCCGGGGCGCAACTGCGCGGCGAGCAGGGGCCGGTGCGCTACAACGTGGCAGCCAACCACTTCCGCACTGATGGCTGGCGCGAGCACAGCGCCGCGCGCCGCGAATCGGTGAACGCGCGGCTGGGCACCGAGGTGGGCGGCGGGCAGCTGGACCTGGTGCTGAATTTCTTCGATTCGCCCGACGCGCAGGACCCGCTGGGCCTCACCCGCGATCAGGTGCGGCAGGACCCGCGCCAGGCCACGGCGGTGGCCACGCAGTACAACACCCGCAAATCGGTGCGCCAGGCGCAGGCCGGGCTGGTGTTCACCCGCACCGAGGGGGCCCAGACCTGGCGCGCGATGGGCTATGCCGGGCAGCGCAGCGTGGAGCAGTTCCTGGCCATTCCGCCGGGGCCGCAAGCCAACCCGCTGCACGCCGGCGGGGTGATCGACCTTGACGGCGGCTACGGCGGGCTGGACCTGCGCTGGGCCTGGCAGGGCGACTGGGCGGGGCGGCCGCTGGAAGTGGTGATCGGCGCCAATGCCGACCAACAGCAGCAGGATCGGCGCGGTTACGAGAATTTCGTCGGCGATACGCTGGGGGTGCGCGGCGCACTGCGGCGCGACCAGCGCGACCGGGTGCGCAACGTGGACCAGTTCGCGCAGGCGTTCTGGCAGTGGGCGCCGCGCTGGTCGCTGCTGCTGGGGGTGCGCCACAGCGAGGTGCGCTTCCGTTCCAACGACCACTACATCACCGCGCGCAACCCGGACGACAGCGGCGCGCGCGACTACTCGGCCACGACGCCGGTGGCTGGGGTGGTCTTCCACGCCAGCGATGCGTGGCGGGTGTATGCCTCGGCCGGGCGCGGGTTCGAGACGCCCACCTTCAACGAGTTGGGCTACCGGTCGGATGGGGCGGCTGGGTTGGCGCTGAACCTGTCTCCAGCGCGCAGCCGGAACCTGGAGCTGGGCGGCAAGTGGCGGGGTGCCGCTGGCGCGGCCTTCGATGCGGCGGTGTTCCGCGCAGATACCGATGACGAGCTGGCCGTGGCCAGCAACACCAACGGGCGCAGCACTTATCGCAACATCGGCAGGACCCGCCGGCAGGGCGTGGAAGCCAGCCTGCAGATGCCGATCACCGCAGCGCTGGAGGCCAGCCTGGCCTATACCTACGTGGAAGCCACGGTGCGCGAGCCGTACCTGGTGTGCGCGGGCACGGGCTGCGCCGTCCCCAACACGGTGGTGGCGGCCGGTTCCCGGCTGCCGGGCGTGCCGGAGCAGCAGTGGTCCGGGCGTCTGCAGTACCAGCCTGGCGCGTGGCAGTGGGCCGGAGAAGTGGTGGCCTCCAGCGACACGGTGGTGAACGACCTGGCCACCGACCACGCCGCAGGATATGCCCTGTTCAACCTGGAAGCGGCCCGCAAGTGGACCACCGTGCAGGGCGCGCTGCGGGTCTTCGCGCGGGTGGACAACGTGCTGGACCAGCGCTACATCGGCTCGGTGATCGTCAACGACGGCAACCAGCGGTTCTTCGAGCCTGGTCCGGACCGGCGCTACAGCGTGGGCGTGCAGTGGGCGTGGCAGTGATTCAGAGGGCGCACGACCAACGGTCGTGCGCTACCCGGTAGGTCACGACCGTTGGTCGTGGCGAGCGCGGCGCATGATCGCCCGCGCACTGCCCCCATTCACTTGGGAATCTTCGCCGGCACAAATGGCGACGTGGGATCACTGGCGGGGAACGTCTCCTCCAACGCCTCGTCCTGGTTGTCGCTCTCGTGCGCCTTGCGCTGCTCACGATGGTCCTCGTGCTCTTCACCGCCCGGGTGCGGGGCGGCGGACGGGTCCTTGCGGTCGCGGGAGCCGTGCACGGGGTCGACGCCGGTGCGCAGATGCTCGGGGGAATGGGACGGTGACATCCCGGCGCCACGGTCCTCGGCGTCCCAGATGTCATGTTTGGCGCGCTGCTCACCGGGAACCGGGGCCGTGGCGTCGCGCAGGGGGTCGCGTGGCATGGAAACTACTCCTCAACTGGGATTTGGCTGAACTGTACGCACGCGCGGTGGGTGCTCGACGTGAAGCGCGAACCGGCTTTCT
Organism: Stenotrophomonas sp. 22385; assembly: GCF_052045085.1. Classification (NCBI taxonomy): domain Bacteria; kingdom Pseudomonadati; phylum Pseudomonadota; class Gammaproteobacteria; order Lysobacterales; family Lysobacteraceae; genus Stenotrophomonas; species Stenotrophomonas sp. 22385. The sequence continues at coordinate 127,683 of NZ_JBQEOG010000009.1, read as the reverse complement.
CGACAGATCTGTCACGACTGGATAACGGCGCCGGGGCTATTCCTGCCAACCCCCACCTCCGCCGGAGACGTGTCATGCCCCGCCTGGACCGACGTGCCGCCCCCGCGCTGTTCAACGCCTGTCTTCAGCCGCCATCCGCGCGGCACGGTCGCCGTTCCCGGACCGAAGAACCGGAAGCCATCGCGCAGGACTATCTGCAGTACATGCGGCATGACTACGAACGCCGCCGCCGCCAGGGTCGGCGCAGCTGGAAAGACCTCTACCCAGCCTATTCCTTTGCCCTGACCACGCACCACGCTGACTGGCCACGCGGGGGCGACGACGATACCGAGGGTGAGCTGGCAGAGCACTGGGAGCAGATGCGCGGGCAATCGCGGCTGGGTTGGACGCAGGCGCGTGCCATCGTGGAAGACGCGTGGCTGGCGCTGGACCACATGCCGGCAGCGGCGGTGCACGCCGCACTTCAGTAATCCGTGCCGTGCAGCCGGCCTGCACGGTCCGGACACAGGCGTTTCACGGCCGGCGCGGTACAGCTGGCGTCTGCCCCTTTGCACTGGAGTAATGCCGCCATGGCCCGACCGATCTGGACTGGAACCCTGTCATTCGGGCTGTTGAACGTGCCGGTGTCGCTGATGTCCGGCGAACGCAAGACCGACCTCAGCTTCCGCATGCTCGATTCGCGCGACCGCAAGCCGATCCGCTTCGAGCGGGTCAACGCCGATACCGGCGAAGAAGTACCGTGGAAGGACATCGTCAAGGCCTTTGAGTACGACAAGGGCAGCTATGTCGTGCTTGACGAAGCCGATATCAAATCGGCTGCGCCGGAAAGCCACGAAACCGTGGAAGTGGAGAGCTTCGTCGATGCCAGCCAGATCGACCCGCGCTACTTCGAGAAGCCTTACCTGCTGGTGCCGGGAAAGAAGGCCGAGAAAGGCTATGTGCTGTTGCGTGAAACGCTGCGCAGCACCGGCAAGGTGGGCATTGCGCGCGTGGTGGTGCGCACCCGCGAATACCTGTGCGCGGTGATGCCGCACGAGCATGCGCTGGTGCTGCTGATCCTGCGTTACCCGCAGGAGCTGGTCGATCCGGAAGAACACAAGCTTCCCACCGGCTCGCTGGCCGACTACCGGATCAGCAGCAAGGAAACGGCGATGGCCGAACAGCTCATCGAGTCCATGTCAGGCGAGTGGAAGCCGGATGACTACCACGATGAATTCCGCGAACGCCTGCAGGCGGTGCTGACCAAGCGCATCAAGCAGAAGGGTGGCACCACTACGGTGGAAGACGAACCGGCCGCGCCGCATGATGCCACCACCAACGTGGTGGACTTCATGTCGCTGCTGCAGAAAAGCCTGGATGCGAAGAAGCGCACCCCGGCCAAGAAGACGGCCGTGTCGAAGGTGGTGAAGAAGGCTGCGCCTGCCAAGAAGGCGGCGCCGACAAAGAAAGCGGCCAAGGCAACCAGGAGCGCCAGCAAGACCGCCAAGGCGACGAAGAAAGCAGCCAAACGCGCGCCGACGCGCAAGGCCGGGTAAGCGGCCATGTCGTTGCAGGAGTACCGGCGCAAGCGCCGCTTCGGTGAAACCCCCGAGCCCGACGACGAGCGCCGGGGCGCCGCCGCGCGCCGGCCGATCTTCGTGGTGCAGCTGCACCATGCCAGTTCCCGGCATTACGATTTCCGGCTGGAAGCCGATGGCGTGCTGAAGAGCTGGGCGGTACCGAAGGGGCCGTCGCTGCGCGTGGGCGAGAAGCGCCTGGCGGTGGAGGTGGAAGACCACCCGCTGTCGTACGCCACGTTCGAGGGCGATATTCCCGAAGGCCACTATGGCGCCGGCCACGTGGATGTATATGACCACGGCACCTGGGCCTGCGATGGCGATCCATTGGATGCGATCGCCGCAGGCAAGCTCGACTTCGTCCTGCATGGGCGCAGGCTCAAGGGCGGCTGGAAGCTGGTGCGCACCAACATGAAGGGAAAGCAGCATCAGTGGCTGCTGATAAAGCGCGATGACGACGAGGCGCGCGATGTAGATGCGGATGCGCTGCTGGAGGAAGCGGTGCCACCGAAGCAAACGTCTACGAAGACCGCAAAGACCATCAAGTCCACAACGACTGCAAAGACAAGCTCAAGCCGCTCTTCCAGGACGACAGGGACCATCAAGCCGGCCGTACGCCGCAATGCAGACGCGCGCTGGGCCAAGCGCGCGCTGTCACTGCAACATGCACGCGACAAGCCCTATCCCCACGACTTCAAACCCCAGCTCACCGATCATCGCGACACTGCACCCGACGGCGAAACCTGGCTGCACGAGATCAAATGGGACGGCTACCGCCTGCTGGCCGATGTCCGCGATGGCGTGGTGGCGCTGCGCTCGCGCAACGGCTTGAACTGGACCGAAGACTTCCCGGAAGTGGTGCAGGCCATTCAGGCGCTGCCGGTCACCGACCTGCGCCTGGATGGCGAGCTGGTGGTGCTGGATGGGCAGGGCCGCAGCGATTTCACCGGGCTGCAGAAGGTCATCGACGGCACCGCCAAACAGCCGTTACGCTACGTGGTGTTCGACATGCCCGGTGTGGCCGGCGTGGATATCAGCCGCGCGCCGCTGCTGGCCCGCAAGACACTGCTGAAGGAACTGCTGGGTGATACGCCCGGCACGCTGGCTTACAGCGACCACGTGCACGATCACGGTCCGGCGGTGTTCGACGCCAGCGGCAAGGCGGGCTTCGAAGGAATCATCAGCAAGCGGGTGGATGCGCCCTACGTCAATGCGCGCTCGCCCAGCTGGGTGAAGGTGAAGCACGAGAACACCGATGAGTTCCTGGTCGTGGGCTACACCGACCCGAAGGGCTCACGCAGTGGGTTCGGCTCACTGCTGATGGCTGCGCCCGACAAGGACGGTCTGCGTTACGTGGGCCGCGTGGGTACCGGCTTCGATGATGCCAGGCTGGCTGCCATGCACCGCCAGCTGAAGGCATTGGATACCGACAAGGCTGCCGTGGAACTGCCCTCGCACGTGCCGTTCAAGGCCAGCAGCGTGCATTGGGTCAAGCCCACGCTGGTGGCCGAAGTCGCCTTCCGCGGCTGGGCCAAGGAAGGGCTGCTGCGCCAGGCCAGCTTCAAGCGCCTGCGCGAGGACAAGACGGCCAGGGACCTGGGCGCGACAGCCAATGCGGTACCTGCGAAGGCCGCAAAAGCGACGAAGGCCCCCGCAAAAGCGAGAGCGCCCGATCAGGAAGCTGACGGCGTGAACATCTCGCACCCCGAACGCGTGGTCTTCGCCAAGGCCAGACTGACCAAGGGTGACGTCGCCGACTACTACCGGCAGATGGCGCGCTGGATACTGCCCGAGGTCGCCCGCCGGCCGCTGTCACTGCTGCGCTGCCCCGATGGCGTGGACAAACAGTGCTTCTTCCAGAAGCACCACGGCACCGGGCTGGGCGACGCGGTGGAAGCCATCCCGCTGGAGCAGAAGAGCGGCCGCGAGGACTACCTCTATATCGAAGACAGCGAGGGCCTGCTGCAGCTGGTCCAGATGAATACCCTGGAGCTGCACCCATGGGGTGCCAGCGTCGACGACCCCGAGCATCCAGATCGGCTGGTTTTCGACCTGGATCCCGGTGAGGGCGTGACGTGGGCGGCGATCAAGGCCGCAGCACGCGATGTGCGCGACCGGTTGCAGGAGATCGGACTGGAGAGCTTTGTGCGCCTGTCCGGCGGCAAGGGCGTGCACGTGGTGGTGCCGCTCACGCCCAAAGCGGATTGGGCGCAAGCCAAGGCTTTCTGCGAGTCGTTCGCACAGGCAATGGCCGAGCACGCGCCGGATCGCTACGTGGCAACGATGAGCAAGGCCAAGCGCAACGGCGTGATCTTCATCGATTGGCTGCGCAATGCGCGCGGCGCCACCAGCGTGTGTTCGTGGTCGCTGCGTGCCCGGCCATCCGCCGGCGTCGCAGTGCCGCTGCGGTGGGAAGAGTTGGGGCGTATCACCGCCGCCGATGCATTCCCGCTGCCGAAGGCGCTGCAGCGTGCGCAGAAGCTGAAGAAAGATCCCTGGGAAGGGATCGATCAGATCAAGCAGGTCTTGCCGACGCTGTGATCGGGCGACCGATTACCGCGCGAAGCCACGCCCTGCGTGGCTGCCCGCGACCTCCCTGGGCCGATACCGCGTCCCCAACCAGATACCAATCGCCTGCACCGGCAACGACACCAGCAACGTCACCACAAACCAGAACGGGTAGTCGCTGCCCAGATCCCACGCGGCAAACACCGACGCGGCGGCAATCAACACCCACACCACCCCGCCATGCACGTACGGCCACATCGGCGCATACCGCCCAGCGAATGCCGTAGCGGCAATACCACCGAGGATCGTCCAGCCCAGGTCCCACCCGAGCCGCACCTGACCCTCGCCCAACCCCAGCCAGGGCGCGATCCAGCCCCCGGCACCGCTCACCATGCCGAGCACGAACAGCGCCACCACCACGCAGAGCACGGAGAGTACGACGGACTTGGCAGTGGACAACGCAGACATGGGCGCATACCAGCAACGGGATAGCGCCCATTATGGACCCGCATCCGACCCGGACACGCGCCCCGGTAGGTCACGACCGTTGGTCGTGACCGCAACCTCACCCCACCAGCGCAGCAGAATCCCGCGCCAAGGCTTCAATCCCCGCCCAATCGCGCGCCTGCAGCAGCGCCCGCGTGGTCAACCACGACCCACCGACGCACAGCACATTGGGCAGGTGCAGGAAATCGCGCGCGGTCTGCGCGCTGATTCCACCGGTCGGGCAGAACCGCACATCGCCGAACGGGCCGTTCCAGGCCGACAGCATCGCCGTGCCACCGGCCTGCACGGCCGGGAAGAACTTGAACGTATCCAGCCCGTGCTCCAGGCCCAGCATCAGCTCGGAAGACGTAGCGATGCCGGGTAGGAACGGCAGGTCGGTATCGCGCGCGGCGGCATACAGCCGTTCGGTCGCACCCGGTGCCACCGCAAAGCGGCCACCTACGGCCTTGACCCGCTCCATCTGGGTAGCGGTCAGCACGGTACCTGCACCCACCACCGCATCGGGCACGGCTTCCACCATCGCCTGGATCGCGTCCATCGCAATGGCGGTACGCAGGGTCACCTCGATCACCGGCAGCCCGCCATTGAACAGCGCCTGGGCGACATGCACCGCCTCGTCGACGCTTTCAGGGGTATACACCGGAATCACCGGGGCCAGTTTCAGAACTGCGCGTACGCGCGGATCAGCGCCGGACATCGAATCGCTCCTCGCCCGTCAGGGCCAGTACGTCAGCTTCACTGACGGGGTTGAAATCACCGGGGATGGAATGCTTCAGGCTGGCCGCAGCCAGGCCGAAACGCACGATCTTCTCCGGTTCGAAGCCCTGCATCATGCCATGCAGGATGCCGGCGGCGAATGCATCGCCGCCGCCGATGCGATCGACGATGCCGATCAATTCACGCGTGGGCGCCACCGCGCGGGTGCCGTCGCGGCCGAGCAGCATCGCGCCGAGCGTGTGGTGATCCACGCTGACCGGCGTGCGCTGCGTGCATGCCATCCATTGCAGGCGTGGAAAGGCGGCGAACGCCTGCGCGGCGGCGGCATCCACGCGGTCGGCCAGCCCAGGCTGCTCGAACTGCCCGCCCAGCACCACGCCGATGTCGCGGTAGTCGGCGAAGGCCACCGTGGCGCAGCCGAACAGCTCGCGCAGGATGCGCGGTGCATCGCCTTCCCAGCGCGCCCACAGCGAGGGGCGGAAGTTGCCGTCGAAGGAGACCTTGACCCCGCGCTCGCATGCCGCGCGCGCGGCCACCAGGGTGGCCTCGGCCATCGCCGGGTTCAGCGCCGGGCTCACCCCGGACATGTGCAGCCACTGCGCGTCGCGCAGCAGCGCATCCCAGTCATAGTCGGCCGCCGTGCCCTGCGCGAATGCCGAATCCACGCGGTCGTAGACCACCTCGCTGGCGCGTTGCACCGCCCCGGTGGTGAGGAAGTACAGTCCCATGCGGCCGGGACGGGCCTGCACAGTGGAGGTGTCCACCCCATGCTTTCGCAGTTCCCCGGCCACGAACTGGCCCAGCGGGTTGGCCGGCAGCGTGCTCACCATCTGCACGGCGTGCCCGAAGTGGGCCAGCGACACGCCCACATTGGCCTCTGCCCCGCCGGCATGCACGACCAGCTGCGGTGTCTGCAGCAGCAGCTCACGGCCCGGCGCGCTCATGCGCAGCAACAACTCCCCGAAACAGACAACACGACTCATGGCGATGGATCCCTTCGTGGTGGGCATGACCTGCGGGTCAAGGCCCGGACAGTAATGGCTAGCGGTGTCATTCTAGCGGTGCGGCGGCCTTCGTCCACCCGCCCGGTTTGTCGGAACCTATGTCCCGCAAGCGTCTACGGGACATTGAAAGTCTGTTGCGGTGCAAGATGCCCGATCCCCAACGGACTGTTAACGTCCGCCCTGACCAGCGGTGTCATTGCACTGACATGTCGCCGGATAGCTGTTTCATGTAGCACCTTGGGAGAGGGAAAACATGCAATATCGAAACATCCATAAAAAGACACCGGTTACCTTGCTCGCCCTGTCCATCGGCCTGGCGCTGAGCGGTACCACCCTGGCGCAGGATCCGGCCCCGACCGCGGCCACCGACCTGGATACCGTCACCGTCACCGGCTACCGTGCCAGCGTCGAGAAGGCGCTGGACATCAAGCGCAGCGAATCGGGCGTGGTCGACGCCATCGTGGCCGAGGATATCGGCAAGTTCCCCGACCTGAACCTGGCCGAGTCGCTGCAGCGCGTGCCCGGCGTGGTCATCACCCGTGAGGCCGGCGAAGGCCGCAACATCTCGGTGCGCGGCCTGGGCCCGGATTTCACCCGCGTGCGCATCAACGGCATGGAAGCGCTGACCACGGTAGGCGCCGGCGACCAGAGCGGCGGCACCAACCGCGGCCGTGGCTTCGACTTCAACGTGTTCGCGTCGGACCTGTTCTCGCAGCTGATCGTGCGCAAGACCGCGTCGGCCGACGTGGAAGAAGGCTCGCTGGGCGCCACGGTCGACCTGCGCACCGCGCGCCCGTTCGACTATGACGGCTACACCTTCGCCGCCAGCGGCCAGGCCAGCTACAACGCCATGGCGCAGAAGGCCGATCCGCGCGTCGCCGCGCTGATCTCCAACACCTGGGCCGACGGCACCTTCGGCGGCCTGCTGTCGGTGGCCTATTCCGAGCGCCAGGCGCTGGAAGAAGGCTCCAACACCGGCCGCTGGGCCAACGGCCCGAGCAACGGCAACTTCAGCGCGTCTTCGCCGTTCACCGCCGCGCGTTCGGCCAATGTCTACCACCCGCGCTTCCCGCGCTACGTGCAGATGGAACACGAGCAGAAGCGCCTGGGAGTGACCGGCACCCTGCAGTGGAAGCCGACCGACGCCACTGAAATCTCGCTGGATGCGCTGTACTCGAAGATCGACGCCGAGCGCGACGAGCACTACATCGAAGCCATTTCCTTCAGCCGCGGCACCAGCGGCACCCCGCGCCTGGTCGGCAAGCCGAACATGATCGTCAAGGACGGCGTGATCGAAAACAACGCGCTGGTGTACGGTGAATTCGACAACGTCGACATCCGCACCGAAAACCGTCACGACGAGTGGAGCACCGAGTTCAAGCAGATCGCCTTGAACGGCCAGCACCGTTTCGGTGATGACTTCACCTTGTCCGGCAAGGTCGGCATCTCGCGCTCCAAGCACGAGAACCCGATCCAGACCACCATCATCATGGACAAGTACGATGTGGATGGTTACAGCTACGACTACCGGGGCAACAGCCGGTTCCCGAAGCTGAACTACGGCATAGACCCGACCAACCCGGCGGGTTGGGAACTGGCGGAAATCCGCCTGCGTCCGCAGTACGTGGACAATGATTTCGACACCGGGCAGGTCGATTTCAACTGGAACATCAGCCCCGGTTTCCGCCTGAAGGGCGGCATCCTGGCCAAGAACTACACCTTCAGCACCGTGGAACTGCGCCGCGCCAGCGAACTGGCCGTGCCCAACTTCCCCAACGGCACCAAGATCGTGCCGGTGGACATGACCCAGCAGGCCGGCCTGAAGGGCATCACCGGTACGCCGGACCAGTGGGTGGTGCCGAACCTGGACGCCATTGCCGACCAGTTCGACATCTACAGCAACTCCGGCATCTTCGCCGTCGCGCCGCGCGCCAACAACGTGCGCAGCGTGGATGAGGAAGACCGCGGCGGCTACCTGATGGGCGAGTTCTCCACCGACCTGGGCAGCATTCCGTTCTCCGGCAACTTCGGCGTGCGCTATGTAAAGACCAAGCAGAGCTCCACCGGTCTTTCCACGCTGGCCACCGGCACGGTATCCACCACGGTGGACCGCAGCTACGACGACACCCTGCCCTCGTTCAACGTGGTGGCCGAAGTGGCGCCGGACTTCCTGATCCGCCTGGGTGCGGCCAAGGTGATGAGCCGCCCGGGCCTGGGCAGCCTGACCCCGGGTGCCACGGTGGCCGTGGCCGGCGGTGCGCGCACGATCTCCAGCGGCAACCCGAACCTGGACCCGATCCGCGCCACCAACGTGGACCTGGGCTTCGAGTGGTACTTCAGCGAAGGTGCCATGGCCGGTATCGGCCTGTTCTACAAGGACATCGAAAGCTTCGTGCAGACCACCCGTGAAGTGGCGCCGTACAGCGCCAGCGGCCTGCCTGCCGAGCTGCTGATCGGTACCGGTGCCTCGCCGGCCGATGATTTCACCTACACCAAGCCGGTCAACACCCCCGGTGGCGAGCTGCACGGCCTGGAAGCGAACTACACCCAGCCTTTCACCTTCCTGCCGGGCAACTGGTCCAACCTGGGCATCCAGCTGAACTACACCTGGGTGGAATCGCAGATCCAGTACATCAACTCCAGCGGCCAGCCGGTGATGAAGGCCGACCTCACCGGTCTGTCCAAGTCGAGCTGGAACGCCACGCTGTTCTATGAAGGCAAGGTGTTCTCCGGCCGCGTGTCGGCCACCAACCGCGACGATTACCTGACCCAGGTGCCCGGCACCGAAGCAGGCTTCAACGTGGACGGTACCCACGGCATGACCGGCACCACCTTCATCGACGCCTCGATCCGCTACGCGATCAGCGACAAGCTGGAGCTGAGCCTGGAAGGCATGAACCTGACCAACGAAGCGAGCGACGAGTGGGTGTACTCGCCGGCCACCGGTCGCCTGCCGTTGCAGTACACCGAAACCGGCCGGCAGTTCATGCTGGGCGCGCGCTACAAGTTCTGATCCATCGCAACCAGCAGCGGCGTGGGCAACCACGCCGCTGTTGCGGCGCAAGATGCCGCACCGCGTCCCCTTTGCTAGTTTCTGACGGCCTTGCGTTGGCATTGCGGCCGTGGCGTCTCGCTGTGGAAAGGAAAGGTCACATGCTGCTTTGTGTTGATGATGGGATTGCGAGGGCCGGCCAACGGACGTCGCTACCAAGGGCCGTCGCGCTGGCGTTGATGATGATGGCCGGTGCTGCTTCGGCGCAGACGGCGCCAGAGCTGCTCTTCCATGTGTCGGCCGACAGGGGCTTTACCGCCGACACCGCACACGGCGACGCCATTCCGAATTTCCAGGACAAGGTCAAACGCGTGCCCGATGGCGAACACGGTTCGGCCATCCAGTGGGAAGACGATGGCGTGCTGTCCTGGAATGCCCCGGGCAACATCCAGGCCCAACGCGGTACCCTTGGTTTTTACTGGCGCCCCCGCTACGCGGTGGGTGAAGCGCCGTTCGTGATCTTCCGGGTCGGCTATGCCGACCACAGCAGCTGGGACATGGCTTGGCTGCGCATCGACTGGAACGGCCACGGCTTCGATGCCTTCGTGACCGATGCCAACCTGGCGCGCACCCGCGTGTCATTCAAGCTCGACCAGAATCCGTCACCCCGGCAGTGGCAGCACATCGCCTTCGGCTGGGATGAGAACCACGGCGTGCGACTGTATGTGGACGGCAAGGAGGTCGCCCGGCAGGAGACCACCGCCGACTACGATGCCGCCCTGGACCAGCTCGGCCTCGCCGGCCGCGTGATGGCGCCGTACCAGGTGCAGAGCCGCTACAACTTCCTGCGCGGCAGCGATATCGACGAGATCCGGGTGTACGACCAGCTGTTGGACGCCGCCGGCATGGCCGCCTTGGCGGCGAACAAGGCACCGACCACCGCCGTCGCCGATTCCGGCGCGATGCGCGCCTGGAACCACCGCTTCGGCTGGGACAGCGTCGCGCCGCCCGCGTTGGCCAGCCCGACCACCACCTTCCGCAAGATCGAGTTCGCCGACACCAAAGACCACAAGCAGTGGATGTGGAAGGCGACCGACGGTATCGCCGAGACCACCTGGCCCGGCGTGTACAACCGTTCGCGCCTGCCCGGGCGCAATGATTACTTCCAGCTGCCGGACTGGAACACGTACGTCGAAGGCGGGCAGCAGCTCGACCTGACCCTGCCGGCGGGCGCGACCGTCAACCGCATCGAAGTGCGCGGTGCGGCGTTCGGCTCGCTCAGCCACAGCAACGGCGACGGTGCTGCAACGACCCTGCTGCATCGCCCGCAGGGCGTGGTGCGCAGCGTGGACGACATTCCGGCGCAGACCGGCGGCGTGCTGCATTTCCACAACACCGCGCAGGAAACCCCCATCCAGGAGATCTGGGCCTACCAGGTCAGCGATGCGGCCGAGCCCGACGGCACGGTCAAGCAGCGCTACCGGGTGGACAGCCAGGCGCTGCCCGATTACCTCAACATCACTACGCTGCGCGAGTACATCGATGGCCGCTACCCGGTCGCCGAGCGCAGCACGGTGATGGCGCTGCCCAAGGGTGCGGGCTCACGCCGCCGCAACGCGGAGACGCTGCCGGCCAACCCGCTGCCGATCGTGCACGTGCTGGTGCCCTCGGGCGTGGGCGACGCCCCCGCAGCACAGCCGCTGATCCGCAGTTGGGCACACAGCTGGGAAAACATGTACGACGGGCTGGACGGTGTGGCCATCGACCTGCCAGCGCTGAACCTGCCGGCCGTGCGCGATGGGCTGATTCCGCTCAACATCCGCATCAAGGACCCGATCTGGCCGGCGCGTGACATGATCGACGTGTCGGTGTCGGTGAAGCCGAACGAGAAGCGCACGCTGTGGCTGGACCTGCGCGACCGCATCCTCACCGCCGACAGCCTGTGGATCAGCATCGCCTCGGGCGCGCCGGGCTTCAACGCGGCCTCGCTGGATGGCGCGGAGATCCGCATGGTCTACAAGGCGCGTGCGGAAGCGAAGAAAGAACACGTGGCCGACCGCTTCAACCAGGCCCGCGACAACTGGGGCTTCCTGGTCGAAGAGCACACCACCTCCAAGCGCCAGCGCCTGTATGCGCGCGTGTACGCGGACCTGACCGACCTGCTGCGGGTCGACCCCGACCACGAACTGGGCCGGCTGTACTGGAACTACATCAGCTACAACAGCCAGGGCAAACCGCCGTTCACCCAGCCCGAAGCGCCGAAGGGCGTGCCGCTGTGGGCGTTCCGCCAGACCGAAGACCTGAAGTACGTGCGCCGCTTCGTGGACTGGTGGATCGACAACCGCCAGATCGCCTACGGCGACTTTGGCGGCGGCATTTCCGATGACACCGACCTGACCCAGCAGTGGCCGGGGCTGGCCCTGATGGGCGTGGAGCCGGAGCGACTGAACCGCTCGCTCACCGCGCTGTCCGATGCGGTGTACCGCAACGGCATGTTCTCCAATGGCTTGAGCACCATCGAAACCGATGAGCTGCACGCCTACGAGGAAGGCATCAACGCCAACAGCGCCATGCTGTACCTCAACTGGGGCGACCCGCTCACGGTGGAGCGCCTGATGGAAACGGTGAAGGCGTTCGACGAGCGCATCATCCTGCCCAACCCGCAGGGCCACCTGCTGTTCTCCAGCAACTGGTTCGGCGGCAACAAGGTCTACCGCGAGCCGAACTGGCAGTGGCAGAAGCCGTATTCGTTCCCGGCGCTGCACCCGGCGTTCCTGATCGGCCAGTACAACGCCGACCCGACCGGCCGCAAGCTGGTCACCGGGCTGGCCGACAGCTACCTGGCCCACGCCTACACCGACGACAAGGGTCGCTGGGCGCTGCCCAACGAGATCAACTGGGCCACGGGCAAGGTGCGTGGCGGCGAGCTCAACAACGGCTCGGGTGGTGGCGATGTGATGCACACGTTCTGGGCGGCATGGCGCTGGAGCGGCGACGACAAATACCTGAAGGCGCTGGACTACCGCGTAGAGCGCGGCGGCCCAGGCGCGCTGGCCAACCTGGGCGAGAACTACGTCGAGGTCCTGGGCAAAGCGGCCGCCTGGAACCCGACCCTGGTGGCCGATGCTGACGCAGGCAACACCGGGTTCTCCAGCCTGATGGCGTGGCAGTCCACCGGCGACAAGAAATACCTGGAAGCGCTGCACGCCGATGGCATCCAGGCGAAGGCGCAGCGCGAGTACATGAACACCGAAGGTCATTGGTGGTCGGACCGGGTGGAAGCACCGAGTGAGTTCCTGCAGCGGGCACGCCTGGGCGGTATTGCGCTCAAGCGCAACCAGAGCTGGCCAGGGCATACGGTAAGCTGGCGTTTCGCCCAGCCCGATGCAGCCGAGCAGGTCGCACTGCTGGTGCATGCGCCGTCGACCGAGCGCTTCAAGGTGATTGCGTACAACACCGGCAAGCGCGCGGTGGATGCGCAGATGAGCACGTGGAATGTCACCGCCGGGACCTGGCGGATGACCAGTGGGGTGGACCGGGATGGGGATGACCGGATCGACGGCAGGGCCGATGTGCGCGAGGTGACGCTGGAGCGCAGCGCCTCCATTCCGCTGCGGTTCGCGCCGGGACAGGCGCAGGTGGTGGAGTTCGAGCTGATCCGGGCGGGCACGCCGGTGGAGCAGCGGCCGGATCTGGGGGTAGGCCGCGGTGATGTGCGCGTGGATGGACGGCAGGTGCATGTGACCGTGCACAGCCTGGGGCATGTGGGCACGCCGTTGGGGACGGTGGTGCTGGAAGACGCGGGCGGGCGCGAGCTGGCACGGATCCAGGTTCCAGCGATGGCGTCGCCCACCGACCTGGTGCCGAAGACCACCACGGTGGCATTGCCGCTGCCGGCCGGTAGCCGCAGCGGGTTGAAGGTGCGGGTGATGCTGGCCGATGGCGGCGCCGAAGTGACCCAGCTCAACAATGTGGTGGCGGTCGAGTGACCGCCTACAACCTCACCGACCCCTCGATACACGTCACGCACGCACCCCCGATCCACAACGCATCCCCCACCCGTTCCACCTGCACGCGCCCGGCACGGCCCAACACTGTGCCTTGGCTGATCACATACCGCTCCGGCGCGCCAACCTCGCGCACCAACCACCGCGCGATGCCTGCATTGAGGCTCCCGGTCACCGGATCCTCTGGCGCGGCCTCCCCGGCAATGAACGCGCGCGATTCAAATGCCGCATCCACCGCGTCGCCCTCGCCGCATGCGGCGAACGCGCCCACCATCAATCCATCCAACGCCGCATAGTCCGGCCGTAACGCCAACACGGCCGCGCGGCTGCGTAACCGCAACGCAAGCCACGGCGGCCCGTTGTCCACCCACTGCGCATCCAGCAGGTCATCAACGGCCACCCCCAACCCGGCTCTCACCCGTTCGCGTAGCGCAGGCTCCAACGGCCCGTCGCGCTGCAACGGCGGGGCTTCAAACGCCAGCCCGGATGCATCGTGGCGGATCCGCACCAGTCCAATCCCGCACTGCTGCACGATCTCCCCATCTTTCGGCACGCCACCCTTTGCCAGCCACGCATGGCAGCTGCCCAGCGTGGGATGCCCGGCGAACGGCAATTCCCCCAGCGTGGTGAAGATCCGCACCCGGTAATCGGCCCGCGGGTCGTCCGGCTTGGAGACAAACGTCGTCTCGCTCAGGTTGGTCCAGCGCGCGAAGGCGGCCATGCGTGCATCGGTCAAGCCATCGGCATCCAGAACCACGGCCAACGGATTGCCCAGCAGCGGGTCGGTACTGAAGACGTTGACCTGCAGGAAGGGACGGGAGGTCACGGCGGCGGCTCCTTCGGGAGATGGGAACATGCAGGCATCCTGACCCGCGACGCGGTTCAGCGCTACCGGTTGCAGTGAACCGCGCATCAAATCTAGGATTTTTTTCAACGCATCACCCCAACGGCCGCAGATAGCATCTGGTCGTCATCGCCACGCCGATGCCCAGCGCCACCTCTCTTGGGGGAAACACTATGAACACCAACGTCGCCGACCTCGATGAGGCGGTGCGGAGCGGGGTACGTCCGCGGGTACATGCTGACGTTTCTGGCGCACCTGGCGGTTGGCGCATTCGGGAGTACGAGGACGGCGGTGTGGACCACGTTGAAGTGCGCGATGGCACTGGGCGGGTCCAGCTGGTGATCGCGCATGCGGCCGGCGTCTTCTGGGCGTTGCACGTGGGGTTTCCCACGGCGCGGGTGTCGTTGCCGAACTGGCCGTTGAAGCTGCCTGAGGGCGCCGGATCCACCGAGGTCTACGCCGGTGCCGGCTTCTCGTTGACGCGCTTCAGCAACGGCGACGAAGCGATCTGGTGCATCCAACCCAACGGTGCCTGACTACGCCGCGTCGGTTTCCATTTCCTTCAACCTGCGCTCGTACCAGCCGTCGTGGCCGGGCTCGAAGATCGCGCTGCGGGTCATTTCGCCCTGGTAGACATGCACGGAGATGGCCAGCCGTTCGTCGCTGGTGTTGCGGATGGTGTGGTATTCGTGCGGTGGGATCAGGCTGCCTGCGCTGCCGCAGTCGCCGATCACTGCCGGTTCGGGCTGGAAGCGGAAGCGCTCGCCGCGACGTTCCAGCAGCCGGTACTGGGTGACTTCCAGCTGCCCCAGCCACACGCCTTCCACGCACCACAGGCCGCTGTGGTCGTGCAGCGGCGTGCCCTGCCCCGGCGCCCAGCTCATCGCCACGATGCTGTAGCCGTGGGCGGCGCTGCGGTACAGCTCGCGGCGGGCGTAATGGTCGCGGATAGGGCGGTGCACGCAGGCCGGCAGTTGGATGCGGCTGTCGGCAATGGCCTCGCACAGCGCGCCACGCAACGTTCTGGCGATCTGCTGTGGATCGTCATGCTGCACGGCATGATCGATGGCGGCTATCAATCGATCGCGGCCATGGAACGGCGGAAAGGGATCGCAAAGGTCCTGCATGTCCCCAGTCTAGGCGATGGAGGTTAAGGACATGTTTGATCTGAATCACGGCTGATGAATGCGTATTGGCCGAAAATCTATCAAATTTCGTTGTTTGGTTGGTGCTGCCTATCGTTGTTCGGAGCGGGGCCGGGTGTGCGCGGGGCACGCGTGGCGTGTCGCTACATCGTGCCCCGTTGTACGAAGGGGGCTTGCTGGTACAGGCGCCGCTCGCCGCCACGCGGGTCGTCAGCGAGCTGTGGTGGCGCGTTGAACAGCATGGTCTGGCGACGACCAAGGGTGTATTGCTCCCACTGCGGGAGACTGGCGTGGTTGGGGTCGCCGGTGCGGGCAAAAGCGATCAAGGCATTGCTCATCGCTGCCGCCATGCGCTGTGCGTCGGCTCCGTCGCCGGTACGCGACCCCTCTGCGCGGATGTTGTCGAACACCAGCGGGATATCGAGGGTGTGGAAGGCACCCAGCCTGCCGCCGTCCAGCGGTGAACCCCAATCCAGCTGGTAGGCCCAGGTGGGTGCGCCCTGCCGCGCCCGGGCTTCCAGTTCCTCCACCGCGCCGCGCCAGGAACGGCCGGCGGTGGTGGCGGCGAAGAAGACCTCCGAAGGCGTGTACTGCGGATACAGGCGCCGATACTCGGCAATCACGGCCGATGGCAGCAGATCGACGAACTGTTCCTTTTCAAGCTTCGCCGGCAGGGTGTCCCAGGTCAGCGCGAAGTTGGCTGGGTCGTGGCCCAGGAACGCGCGCGTTTCGTCGTGGGTGTTGCCGATCACCATCGGGATTCCGGCGGACTGCTGGGGCGCCTGCGGCCAGAACGGGTGTGCCGGCAGCGCGCCGCCATCGACCACGGGCCCGAAGTACAGGCTGGTGTTCTCCACCCGCGACGGGTCGCGCGCGCGGGTGGCCGCCAGCAACGCCGGCACCGGCAGCGCCAGCAGGGCCTCCACATCCTGTGCGCCCACCGCCTGCATGGCGATCTGCGCGCGCTGGGTGGCCGCGCGCGGGCCGGCGGCGGTGACCTGCTGCCCGCTCATGGTCCAGGCGCGCTGGAACAGGCCGCGCGCGGCGGGCATGGCCATCAGCGTGGCGATCTTGGCGCCTCCGCCGGACTGGCCGAACACGGTGATGTTGCCGGCGTCGCCGCCGAATTCGTGCGCATGCTCGCGCACCCACTGCAGCGCCTGGACCAGATCGAGCTGGCCGACATTACCGGAGGCGGCGAAGCGCGCATCGCCGAGCTGCGCCAGGTACAGGTACCCGAACACGTTGAGCCGGTGGTTGACGGTGACCACCACCACATCGCCACGCCGGCACAGCGCGCTGCCGTCGTATTGCGGGTCGCTGCCGGAGCCGTTGTTGTAGGCGCCGCCGTGGATGTAGAACAGGATCGGACGGCGCGCGCCGTCGCGCAGTGCCGGGGTCCATACGTTGAGGAACAGGCAGTCCTCGCTGCCGGGGCCGTCGTTGCCACCCTGCGGTGCAGAGGCGCCGTAGGCCAGCGCATCGCGCACGCCGTGCCACGGCAGCTCGGGCAGCGCCGGCTGGAAACGGCGGGCGGCGGTGTCCGCGCCATAGGGCACGCCAAGGAAACGGTGCACGCCCTGGTCATACCGGCCACGCAGGCGGCCGCCGCGCACCTTCACCAGTGAGGCGGTGGGGGTGGTGCGGGTGGACCCGCTTGCCAGCGACGACACCAGCGGCAACGGGGCGGCCGCCAGCAACATCGCGTAGCGCGCGCTGTCGCGCAGGAAGCGGCGGCGCTGCAGGTCCGCAGTCGTGACGGTCATGGCGTCTTCTCCGCGCCCTGCCCCTGCCCCTGCCCCTGCATCCAGCGCAACGCCAGTGCGGGCCACTGTGCCGCAGGTGCACCGGTCGGCAGGCGCACGCCGAAGCCATGCGCGCCGTGCGCGAACAGATGCATCTCGGTGGGCACGCCTGCCGCCAGCAGCGCCTGGTAATACAGCAGGCTGTTGTGCACGGAGACCACGGCGTCGTCCTGCGCGTGGACCAGGAAGGTAGGCGGGGTCTGCACGCTGACCTGCGCCTGCATCGAATACTGCTGCTCCAGCGCGGGCGTGGGGCGTTCGCCCAACAGCCGGGTACGCGAGCCGCTGTGCGCATGCCGGCCCATGTCGATCACCGGGTACAGCAGCAGCGCGAAATCCGGGCGCGCGCTGAGCGCATCGGTGGCATCCCCGATGCCCGGCAAGGCGGTGGCGTAGCCGTTGCTCAGCCGCGCAGCAACATGGCCGCCGGCGGAAAAGCCGATCACGCCGACCCGTTGCGGATCCAGCTGCCACTTCGCCGCGCCGGCGCGGATCACCCGCATCGCGCGCTGTGCATCGGCCAGTGCGGCGTGACGGTCCGCGCGCCCGGCGGGCAGCCGGTAGCGCAGCACGAACAGGGTGACCCCAGCCTGCTCCACGAAGGCCGGCACAAGCGCGGTGCCTTCCTTGTCCAGGACGATGCGCTGGTAGCCGCCACCGGGTATGACCAGCAGGGCGGTGCCGTTGGGTCTGGCCGGGCGGTAGGCGACCAGGTACGGCGCGCTGACGTTGTCGATGTAGCGGTCCGGCAGCGCGCTGTCGCGGCTGCGCTCGATCACATTGGGAACGGTGGCGAAGGTGGACTCACCAGGCACCTTGCCGGAGGGCCAGAGCGCGATGCGGGTGGGTGCGCCCGGGGCGGGCTCGCTCTGCGGCACCGGGCGTTCGGCGGCCTGGGCCGGCGTCGGGGCAACGGCGGCCAGCAGGCAGCTGGCCAGCAGGGACATCAACACAGCACAACGCATCCGCGGCAGTCCTCTCAGGGTGGGCAAACGGTAGCGTGCCGGGCCTGTGCACGTTCTGATGCGGTGCACATTGCCAATGACACCGGTTTACCATATACAGCTCATCCAAGTGCTGTCGATGGGCAGTGCAACAAATCACCGGGAGACCCGCTTGAGCAACGATCAAGGCAAACAGGACCTGCCAGAACAGGGGTTGGGCGGCATCGCCCACGCGTTCGTCACGGCCCGCCAGCAGGGCCGTTCCCTGCCGGATTTTCCCGGAACCATCCCGGAAGACCTGGTCACCGCTTACCAGGTGCAGGATCAGGCGATCGCGCTCTGGAATGATGAGGTAGTGGGCTGGAAGGTCGGCTACATCGCAGCCGAGCGCCGCGACAGCTCCGGCGACGACCGCCTGCTGGGCCCGATTTTCTCTCAGCGGCTCTGGAATGCTACCGGTGGAACAGTGGACATTCCGGTGTTCGTCGGCGGCTTCGGCGCGGTCGAAGCGGAGTACGTGATCCAGCTCCAGCAGGACGCCCCGGCCGACAAGCTGCACTGGACCGCCGAAGAGGCTGAAGCCCTGCCCGCCAAGCTGTTCATCGGCGTGGAAGTGGCCAGCAGCCCGCTGGCCACGATCAACGTGCTGGGCCCGCGCGTGGTGGTGTCGGACTTCGGCAACAACAACGGCCTGGTGCTGGGCCCGGAGATTGCGGACTGGACCCGGCTGGACGATGCCGACCTGCGCGCCGAAACCCGCATCGAAGGCGAAGTGGTAGGCACCGGTGGCGCCACCCTGCTGCCGGGTGGCCTGCGCACCGCCTATGCCTTCGCACTGGCCCGTTCGGCCCAGCGCGGGCGCCCGCTGAAGGCCGGCGACCTGATCGCCAGTGGCAATGCCACCGGTATCCATGACATCGCCGTAGGCCAACAGGCACTGATCCGTTTCGCCGGTTACGGCGACATTACCTGCAGGGCCATCGCCGCCGGGTAACCGTGCGGCCATGGCGAGTACGCTTGGGAGGGCGCAGATGATTACTCGCAGAAGTTTCCTTGCCACCAGTCTGGGTGCGCTCAGCGTGCCCGTGCTGTCGGCCTGTTCCGGCCCAGGCAGTAGCGCGCCCGACGGCGCGCGGCTGCTGACCGCCACCGATGTGCACGTGGCCGACTACCCCACCGTGACCGCGGTGAAGTGGATCGGCCAGCAGCTGGAAGAAAAAACCGGTGGCCGCCTCAGGCTGCGCCAGTACCATTCCGGCCAGCTGGGCCGCGAATCCGAAGCGATCGACATGGCCCGCTTCGGCGCCATCGACATCACCCGTGTGTACTCGGGTGCGCTCAACAACGCGTTCCCGTTGACCCAGGCGCTGTGCCTGCCCTACGTGTTCGAATCGGTGGCGCACATGCGCCGCGCGTTGGACGCGGGCGTGGCCGACACGGTGCTGCGTGGCTTTGAACACCGCGACCTGGTGGGCCTGGCCATCTACGATTCCGGCGCGCGCTGCTTCTACAACACCAAGCACCCGATCGTTGAACCCAACGACCTGCACGGCCTGAAGCTGCGCGTGGCCTCCTCGGACATCTTCATCCAGCTGATGCGCCTGCTCGGCGCCAACCCGACGCCGATGTCGCTGGGCGACACGTTCTCGGGCATGGAAACGCACATGATCGACGGCGCGGAAAACAACATGCGCAGCTTCCATTCCAGCCGCCACTTCGAGGCCGCGCGCTACTGGTCGCAGAGCGATCATTCGTATGCGCCGGACGTGCTGCTAATGTCGCGCCGCAGCTTCGAATCACTCAGCCCCGAAGACCGCCAGCTGCTGCTGCAGACCGCGCGTGAATCGGTGGGCGTGATGCGCCAGCAATGGGATGCCTCGGAAAGCAAGGCCCGCCAGGCCGTGGCCGACTTCGGCATCCAGTTCAACGAGGTCGACATGCCGGCCTTCCGCAAGGCCGCCGACCCGCTGCTGCAGCAGTACCTGCAGCAGCCGGAACTGGCCGCGCTCACCCGTCGCATCCGCGACTTCGCCTGAGGCCCGCCGCGATGTCCGATACGCGTTCTGAAAGCACCCTCGACCTGCGTTCGGCGCCACAACGCGCGCTGGACCGGATTGCCGACGTCACCATCCACATCGCCGTGCTCGCCCTGCTCGGGCTGGTAGTGGTGCAGGGCTGGCAGGTCTTTGCCCGCTATGTCATCAATGATTCGCCCAGCTGGACCGAGCCGGTGACGCTGCTGCTGCTGGCCACGGCAATGAGTCTGGGTGCAGCCACCGGCGTGCACACCCGCCGACACTTCGGCTTCTTTCTGCTGGCTGCGCACATGGCCCCGGCCGTCCGCCGTGCGGTGGATGTGTTCGCGTCGCTGGTGGTGGCGGTACTGGGCGTGGTGATCGCCTGGTGGGCCGCCGTGCTGCTGCTGGACGGGCTGGACATCAAGACTGCTGGTGCCAACCTGCCGCAGAGCATCAACTACCTGCCGCTGTCCATTGGTGGTGCGTTGATGGCAGTGTTCGCGCTGAACCAGATGGTGCAGGCCGTGCAACCGGCTGCCACCGACGCAGAAGGAGACCGCTGAGTCATGGGTATTACGATTCTTTTCACCGTATTCGCCGTCCTGCTGCTGCTGGGGGTACCGGTAGCCTATGCGCTGGCTGCGGCCGCGCTGGCCACGTTGTGGTACCTCGACCTGCCGACGCTGGTGTTGGTGCAGCAGATCTCGGCCGGTACCGGTTCGGCCTCGCTGATCGCCATTCCGCTTTTCATCTTCGCCGGCGAAATCATGATGCGCGGCGGGATTTCCGAACGGTTGATCTCGCTCGCCTCCTCGCTGGTGGGGCGCCTGCGTGGCGGCCTCGGCCAGGTGTCGATCCTGTCCTCACTGTTCTTCGGTGGCGTGTCCGGCTCGGCAATCGCCGACGTGTCCGCCGTCGGTGGCACCATGATTCCGCAGATGGTCAAGCGCGGTTACGACCGTGATTTCGCGGTGAACGTGAGCATCACCGCCGCGCTGGTGGCATTGCTGGTGCCGCCGTCCCACAACCTGATCCTGTTCTCGGCCGCCGCCGGTGGTGGCCTCTCCATCGCCGACTTGTTCGCGGCCGGCATCGTCCCGGCACTGCTGATGACCGTCACCCTGATGGTCACCGGCTACGTGGTCGCGCGCCGCCGCGGCTATGGCGTGGAAGTGTTCCCGGGCTGGCGCGCGGTGACGCTGCGGCTGGTGTCGGCCTTGCCCGGGCTTGGGCTGGTGGCGCTGATCTTCGTTGGCATCCGTGCCGGCATCTTCACGGCTGTGGAGAGCGCGGCCATCGCCGTGGTCTATGCGCTGGTGGTGACAACGGTGCTGTACCGGCAGCTCAACTGGCGCGAGTTCATGGGCACGGTGACCCATGCCGCACGCAGCACCGGTGTGATCCTGTTCGTGATCGCCACTGCGGCGGTGTTTGGCTGGCTGCTGGCGTTCCTGCAGGTACCGGCGGCGGCGGTGGACTTCCTGCAGTCCTTCGCGCACAGCCAGTTCATGGTGCTGCTCATGATCGTGGTGATGCTGCTGCTGCTGGGTACCTTCATGGACCTGGCGCCCATGATCCTGATCTGCACGCCGATCTTCCTGCCGGTGGCCAAGGCCTACGGGATCGACCCGATCCACTTCGGGCTGGTGCTGGTGCTGACCGGTGGACTGGGCCTGGTGACCCCGCCGGTGGGCTCGGTGCTGTTCATCGGCACGGCGATCGGAAAAATCAGCGTGGGCGAGAGCATGCGTTCGATCTGGCCGTTCTGGTTCGCCGCCCTGGCCGTGCTGTTCATCGTGACTTTCTTCCCGCAGCTGTCGCTGTGGTTGCCGGCGTTGCTGCGCGCGTGACCGCGCCGCGCCAATGCTGACGTGGACCCGTCCTGCCGGGACGGGTCCGGCATCCTACAAGGGAGATTTTCCATGCGCATGAAGAATCTGCTGGCCGGGCTGGCCACCGCTGGGCTGTTGCTGGCCGCACCGCTGCACGCCGCGGAAGCGCCCGCCCCGACCTGGAAGCGTGGCATCGAAAACCAGCGCCAGGCCGACCTGGGCGATGGCACCTTCCTCAACCCCGTGTTTGCCGGCGACCGCCCGGATCCATCGGTGCTGAAAGATGGCGACGACTATTACCTCACGCTGTCCTCGTTCGACGCCTACCCGGGCCTGCCGATCTGGCACTCGCGCGACCTGGTGAACTGGCAGCCGTTGGGCCATGCCATCACGAAGAACGTAGGGGCGATCTGGGCGCCGGACATCGTCAAGCACCAAGGCCGCTACTTCATCTACTTCCCGGCACGCACCGGCGAGACCCGCAGCAACTTCGTGGTGTGGTCCGACAGCATCCGCGGGCCCTGGAGCGAGCCGATCGACATCGGCCTGGGCGGCTACATCGACCCGGGCCACGCGGTGGGGGAAGACGGCAAGCGCTACCTGTTCCTCAGCGGCGGCGCATACGTGCAGCTGGCCGACGATGGCCTGAGCGTGGTGGGCAAACCCAGACACGTCTACGACGGCTGGAAATACCCGGAAAGCTGGGATGTGGAGGCTTACGCGCAGGAAGGCCCGAAGATCAACTTCCACAACGGCTGGTACTACATGACCACTGCCGTGGGCGGTACCGCCGGCCCGCCGACCGGGCACATGGTGATTACCGCGCGCTCGCGCTCGATCCACGGGCCGTGGGTGAACGCACCAAACAACCCGATCACCCGCACGAAGTCCGCCAGCGAGCCGTGGTGGTCGCGCGGCCATGCCACCGTGGTGGAAGGCACCGACGGGCGCTGGTGGATGATCTACCACGGCTACGAGAACGGCTATTGGACACTGGGCCGCCAGGCGCTGCTGGAGCCGATCGAGTGGACCGACGACGGCTGGTTCGTGGCCAAGGGCGGCGATCTCGGCCAGCCGCTGGCCAAGCCTTCGGGCGAGTCGGTCGGCCCGCACGGCATGGCGCTGTCGGACGACTTCACGGGCAAGACCCTGGGCGCACAGTGGTCGTTCTTCAACCCGGCCCAGGACGAATACAAGCGGCTCGCCTTCGGTGCCAACGGGCTGACCGTGCAGGGCAAGGGCGACACCCCGAAGGACAGCTCGCCGCTGACCGCCATCGCCGGCGACCAGGCCTACCAGTTCGAGGTCGAAATGGACATCGCGCCCGGCGCGGTGGGCGGTGCCCTGCTCTTCTACAGCGACCGGCTGTATGTGGGCGTGGGCAGCAACGGCGAGAAGTTCATCATGCACCGCTACGGCGAGGAGCGCCCCACCCGGCTGGCCCCCAGTGCCAAAGGCGGCAAGCTGTGGCTGCGGGTGACCAACAACCGGCACATCGTGACCTTCCATTCCAGCACCGACGGCAGAACCTGGCAGAAGTACCCGGTTCAGATGGAAGTCTCCGGCTACCATCACAATGTGGCCGGGAAGTTCCTCGCCCTGAAGCCGGCACTGTACGCTGCCGGCGACGGCAAGGTGACCTTCCGCCAGTTCCGCTACCGCGCCCTTGATTGAGGGCGCCGGTAGACTCCATCGACCTCTCATGGTTTGAACACATGTCACTGCGCAGCAAGACCGACCCGTCACCGCACGGGTTGACCAAGGGCAAGGCCGCCACGATCAATGACATCGCGCGGCTGTCGGGTGTATCCAAGAAAACGGTTTCTCGGATCATCAACAACTCGCCACTGGTGCGCAAGGACACCCGTGAGAAGGTGGAAACGCTGATGCGCGAGGTGGGTTACACCCCCGACCCGCTGGCGCGCGGGCTGGCCTTCCGCCGCTCCTTCCTGATCGGCATGGTCTACGACAACCCCACCGCGCAGTACATCGTGGACATGCAGTACGGCGCGCTGGACGCGCTGCGTGGCTCCAGCTTCGAACTGGTGGTGCACCCGTGTGATTCGCGCAGCCCCGGTTACATCGAAGGCGTGCGCCGCTTCGTGCAGCAGCAGAAGCTGCATGGGGTGATCCTGGTGCCACGCGCCTCAGAAGACCAGGCACTGGTGGACATGCTGGATGAGATCGGCTGCCGCTTCACCCGCATCGCCGCGCTGCCGCTGGACGACACCTCGCAGATGGTGGTCACCCACGACCGTGACGGCGCCGCCGAAGCGGCCGATTACCTGCTGTCACTGGGCCACCGCGACATCGCGCTGGTCACCGGCCCCAGTGCCTACCGTTCGGCGCACGAGCGCACCGCCGGCTTCATCGATGCCCTCGCCCAGCGCGGGATCGAGCTGCCGCCCGGGCGCATCGTGGAAGCCGGTTATACCTTCGAATCCGGTGTGGCCGCTGCCGAAAAGCTGCTGCTGGGCAAGCAGCGCCCGACCGCGATCTTCACCGGCAACGATGAAATGGCTGCCGGTATCTACAAGGTGGCGCTGCGCGCGGGCATCAACATTCCGCGCCAGCTTTCGATCATCGGCTACGACGACAGCCCGCTGGCCTCGCGGCTGTGGCCGTCGCTGACCTCGGTGCGCCGCCACACCCGCGACACCGGCCGCACCGCCGCGGCGATGCTGGTCCAGCCCGACGGGCAGGCGGCACTGCAGATTGCCAGCGTGCGGCCGCACCTGATCGTGCGCGATTCGTGCCAACCGCCGGAAGATTGAGTGAGCGATGCCGGTCACGACCAACGGTCGTGACCTACCGGCAAGCCAAGCCCCCCGTTCGCCCCGGACATGATTTCACCCGGTAGCCCACGACCGTTGGTCGTGTTCCCACCGATCCCGCAATGCAAAATGACACCGGTTTCCTGCTTGGCTAGAATGGAGGAAATCGCGCCGGGACCGCCCGTCGGCCCACCCCTGCTCTGGAGACGCCATGTACTGCAAGACCCACTACGCCACCCATCCCGACGCCATCAAGGGCGCCAGCAACGACGACCTGCGCGAGCTGTACCTGCTCGACGGCCTGTTCAATGCCGACGCGGTGACCCTGAAGTACACCCACTACGAGCGCTTCGTGCTCGGCGGTGCGGCCCCGGTGAAGGGTCCGGTGGCCCTGCCCAGGCAGACCGAACCGGCTTCGGCCGCCGGCCACGCGTTCCTGGAGCGCCGTGAGCTGGGCGTGATCAACGTCGGCGCCGGCAGTGGCACCGTCACCGTCGATGGCACCGTCTACACGCTGGGCCCGAAGGATGGCCTGTACGTGGCCATGGGCAGCGAAGAGGTGGTGTTCGCCTCCGATGATGCCGCCACCCCGGCGCAGTTCTACCTGGCCTCGACCCCGGCGCACGCACGCTTCGAGACCAAGCAGCTGTCGATCAAGGATGCGGTTGCCCTGGAGCGTGGCGCGCTGGAAACCAGCAACGAGCGCACCATCTACCAGTACATCGTGCCGGCCACCTGCCAGTCCTCGCAGTTGCTGCTGGGCCTGACCGTGCTGAAGCCGGGCAGCGTCTGGAACACCATGCCGCCGCACCTGCACGACCGCCGCAGCGAGGTCTATTTCTACTTCGATCTGGGCCAGAACGATCGCGTGTACCACTTCATGGGCGAGCCGGACGCGCAGCGTCACATCGTGATCCAGAACAACGAAGCGGTGGTGTCCCCGCCGTGGTCGATCCACATGGGTGCCGGCACCAGCAACTACGCCTTCATCTGGGCGATGGGCGGCGAAAACCTGGATTACACCGACATGCACGTGCTGGACATCTGCCAGCTCAAGTAACCCACACCGCATTGGATAAGGACCGTAACCGCAATGGCTAATCCGTTCAGTCTGGAAGGCAAGGTCGCCCTCGTCACCGGTGGCAACACCGGCCTGGGGCAGGGCATCGCCGTGGCGCTGGCACAGGCCGGTGCCGACGTGGCCGTGGCCGGCATCGCGCCGCCCACCGAGACCATCGCCAGGATCACCGCGCTGGGCCGCCGCTGCCTGGCGGTGGAAGCAAACCTGATCAGCATCGAGCCGGTGGAGCGGGTGATCCGCGAAACCATCGAAGGGCTGGGTGGCCTGGATATCCTGGTCAACAACGCCGGCCTGATCCGCCGCGCCGATGCGGTGGACTTCAGCGAACAGGACTGGGACGACGTGATGAACGTCAACATCAAGTCCGCGTTCTTCATCTCGCAGGCGGCCGGTCGTCATTTCATCGCGCAGGGCCGCGGCAAGATCATCAACATCGCCTCGATGCTGTCCTTCCAGGGCGGGATCCGGGTGCCGTCGTACACCGCCAGCAAGAGCGGCATCGCCGGCATCACCCGCCTGTTGGCCAACGAGTGGGCCAACAAGGGCATCAACGTCAACGCGATCGCCCCGGGCTACATGGCCACCGACAACACCGCCGCGCTGCGCGCCGACGAGGACCGCAACAAGTCCATCCTCGACCGCATCCCGGCCGGCCGCTGGGGCACCCCGGAAGACCTCGCCGGTACGGCCGTGTTCCTGGCGTCGAGCGCGTCGGATTACGTCAATGGCTCGGTCATTCCCGTAGACGGTGGTTGGCTCGCCCGGTAACGCCAAGGTATCGACCAACGGTCGATACCTACCTCGCTTCATGCGCAGCGCCGGGCTCTGCCCGGCCCACGCAACCTGACATCATGCGACCGCCGGGCAGGGCCCGGCGCTACGGGGCACGAACATGCTGCGTTCTTCGTTGTTGCTGTCGTTGCTTTTCCTTGCGACCGCCGCGCACGCGGCGCCGCACCGCATCTTCATCGCCGGCGATTCCACCGCCGCCGGGTACGGCCCGGAACGCGCGCCGCAGGCCGGCTGGGGACAGACACTGCAGAGTTACCTGGACCCTGCTGTGTGGGAGGTGCGCAACCACGCCAAGGGCGGCCGCAGCGCGCGCAGCTTCATCGAGGAAAAGCGCCTCGACGCGATCGCCGCCGAGCTCCAACCGGGTGACGTGTTGCTGATCCAGTTCGGCCACAACGACGCCAAGTTCGAAGACCCCACCCGCTACGACGACCCGGACACCGCCTACCCGCAGTACCTGATGCGCTATGTGCAGCTGGCCCGCGACAAGCGCGCCACGCCGGTGTTGATCACTCCGGTGGCGAGGCTGCTGTACGACTTCGGTTCGCTGCTGGACACGCACGGGCTGTACACCCAGGCGGTGAAGCAGCTGGCCGCGCGCGAACAGGTGGCGCTGATCGACCTCAATGCCAGCTCCACCCGTTGGATCCGCGCGCTGGGCGAGCAGGGCGCCAAACCCTACTTCATGTTCGTACCCGAGCAGAACAAGGCCGACGGCACCCACTTCAGCACCGCCGGTGCCACCGCCGTGGCCTGCCTGGTACTGCGCGACTGGGTGGCGTTGACCCCCGAGCTGAAACCGGCCCTCAAGCGCGACATCGACTGCGACGTGGGCCAGCCCGCAGGGCAGGGCAGCGACCCGGCCAGGCCCTCGCGCGTGGTTCACGAGCGCGATATCGGCATTTCCCAGCCGGGCCCGCATGGCGGCGCCGGACCGACCACCGCCTACCCGTTCTTCGCCGACAACACAGACCTTCCGTTCGTGCTGCGCAAGCGCGTGCTGCACAAGGGCGCGGGCATCGGCCTGCACCCGCAGCACAAGGATGAGATCTATTACATCGTCAGCGGGCAGGGCAGCTACGTCCTCGATGGCAAGCAGTACGACGTGGCGGCCGGCGACGCCCTGCTGACCCGGGTGGGCAGCCTGCATGCGCTGCAGCAGCGCGGGGAGCAGGATCTGGTGGTGCTGTTGGCGTATCCGCGGTGAAGCCGGCCGGGCAGGGCCCGGCTCTACGCCGCACGACCAACGGTCGTGCGCTACCGCTCGGACCACCGGTAGGTCACGACCGTTGGTCGTGACGCTCCTGCCTCAAACGTCGCCGCCTTCGGCCCAGCCTTCGCCGGTGCCCTTCTGGAACACGCGGTCGCCTTCCTGCACCTCACCGGCCGGCAGGTGCTCCTGCGTTTCCAGCGCGGCGTAGATCGGGGTGAAGTCCGGTGCGGTCGCTTCCATCAACTGCTCGTAGCTGTCGATGACGAAGTAGGTCTTCTGGAAGGTGTCGATGCGGTAGCGGGTGCGCATGATGCGCTCCAGGTCGAACCCGATCCGGTTCGGCGCGGCCGATTCCAGCGAATACAGCGATTCGCCCTTGGACGACACGATGCCCGCGCCGTAGATGCGCAGTCCTTCGGGCGTGTTGATCAGGCCGAACTCTACCGTGTACCAGTACAGGCGGGTGAGGTGCTGCAGCGCTTCGGGGCCGATCGCGTGCGCCTTGACCCCGCCGCGGCCGTAGGCCGCCATGTAATCGGCGAACACCGGGTTCATCAGCAGCGGCACGTGCCCGAACAGGTCATGGAACATGTCCGGTTCGGCGATGTAGTCGATCTGGTCCGGGCGACGGATCCACCACGTGACCGGGAAACGGCGGTTGGCCAGGTGGTCGAAGAAATCCAGTTCCGGCAGCAGGCCTTCCACGCCGACCAGGGTCCAGCCGGTGGCGGCGCCCAGCACTTCGTTGAGCTGGTCGAAGCGCGGAATCATGTGCGCGTTCATGCCCATCTCGTCCTGCGCCTGCAGGAACTCCCTGCTGGCGCGGCCCACCAGCAGCTCACGCTGGCGCTGGTACAGCGTGCTCCAGGTGGCGTGGTCGTCGGCGGTGTAGCTTTCCCACGGCTGTTCCACCACGGCGGTGGTGTACACCGGCACGTAGCCCTTGTCGGTCTGCTGGTGTTCGACGCGGCGGGGGGCGGTGGCGGTTTCCATCGAGGTGGACTCCTGGGAAGTGACCCCTTGATGCTAGGGCAGGGCGCGCGCAAGAGGATTGCAAAGTTGCACGGATCTGCCGGTCTGGCGCAATATCGTTGCGTCCAATCAATGTTGCGGAGCAGCAATGTCCGGAGATGCCCAGTTCGACCGCACGGATCTGCGTCTCCTGGCAGAGATCCAGCAACATGGCCGCGCCACCAACGCCGAACTGGCGGCGCGGGTGAACCTGTCCCCGTCAGCCTGCCTGCGGCGGGTACAGCGGCTGGAGAGCGAGGGGGTCATCGCCGGCTACGGCGCGCGGCTGGACCCGCGCCGGATTGGGTTGGGGCTTCAGGCCTTCGTGCGCGTGCAGCTGGAAAAGCACGACCAGCACGCCATCGGCGTGTTCGCCGACAGCGTGGTGGACTGGGATGAAGTGGTGGCCTGCCATGCGCTGACCGGCGATATGGATTACCTGCTGCACATCTACGTGCGCGACCTGGAGCACTTCTCCAGCTTCCTGCTGGACAAGCTGCTCAATGCCGCAGGCGTGGCCGACGTGAATTCCAGTTTCGTGCTGCGCACGGTGAAGGACTTCAGGGCGTTACCGTTGTCTCAACTGGAATAACGCGGGTTACGCGCACTTTTCCTTGCGGCCCATCAGCTTGCCCACGCGCGAGGGCTCCTCGCACTTCGGCGGCGGCGGCGGGGCCAGCGCAGCGGCGCGGGCCTTCTGCAGCTGCTGGATCCTGGCGCGGATCTGCGGCATCGCGGCCATCGCGGCCTTCTCGCCCTCCAGGATCGCGTAGCCGCGCTGGCTGAAATCGGCCGCGCCGATGTCCAGCACCTTGGGGCGGATGATGATGTCGGCGCGCGCGAGCTCCTGCTCGCCCAGGCGCTGGCCCATGATCGAGATGGACTGGTTGACGATGCCCAGCATGCCGGTCGGCGATTTACCGCTGGCCTTGCTGGAAATATCCACGGCGATGACGAAGTCCGCGCCCAGCTGGCGCGCGGCATCCACCGGCACCGGGCTGACCACGCCGCCGTCGACGAACAGGTTGCTGCCGATCTTCACCGGTTCGAACACGCCCGGGATGCTGCTCGAGGCACGCACGGCCTGGCCCACGTTGCCACGCACGAACACCGCGCGGTCGCCGGTATCCAGGTTGGTGGCCACGGCGGCGAACGGCTTCTTCAGCTTTTCGGCCGGCTTGTTGTTCACCTGTGCGTTGACGTAATCCTGCAGCTTCTGGCCCTGCACCAGGCCGCCGGAGAACAGGCGCACGTCGCGGATGCTGGCCTCATCCAGGGCCACGGCCTTGGACTGCATCTGGAACGCATCCATGCCACTGGCATACAGCGCGCCGACCACGCTGCCGGCGCTGGTTCCGGATACCACGACCGGTTCGAAGCCATTGGCTTCCAGCATCTTGATCACGCCGATATGCGCAAAGCCCTTGGCCGCACCACCGCCGAGCGCGATGCCGATCTTCACCGGCTTGGCCGGCACCACCGTGGTGGCCACCGGCGGCGGGGTCGGGCGAACGGCTTCACCGCCGCAACCAGCCAGCAGGCCGAGCAGGGCAACGGACAGCGTGAGACGGGTGCGGCGGAAGGCGGTCATGGGCGTGGCGAAATGTGAATGGGCGATAGCATACCGGTAGTGCCGGGCCATGGCGGGCGATCTCGCGCCTGGTGGTTATGCGAGGTTGCCTGTCGGTCCACGTGCCTGGCGGAGGTGCCAGCCACGCTGGTAGAGCAGCACTGCAGCATCCGCGTGGCGCCAGCAGGGCCTGGCTGAAGACATTCATCCTGGCACAGGGAGGGGCGAGGGCGCGGCCAAGTGCCTTCACATCTGCGCTCCCGGATCTTGGTAATGAGTGACCTGCAATTGCGACGCTGTTGTTGTACTGCAACAATTGTCTGGTAGCGCCGGTCCACCACCCTTCCCAACACAGCCTAATCGCCATGTTCCCGAACCGCACTGCCCACGGCCGTACTCCGTCCGTGCATCCCCTCGTTGTCGCGCTTGCCGCCCTGCTGCCGTTGACGGCCGCAGCCCAGGACGCCCCTGCCACCAAGGATCCGGTAGCCCTCGACACCCTGCAGGTCACGGCCCAGCGCCGCGTCGAAAACGCCAAGGACGTGCCGGTCTCGATCTCGGCCATCCAGGGCGAAAAGCTCGACGTGCTTGGTTCGGCCGGCGACGACATCCGCTTCCTGTCGGCCCGCGTGCCGAGCCTGAACATCGAATCGTCCTACGGTCGTGCCTTCCCGCGCTTCTACATCCGCGGCCTGGGCAACACCGATTTCGATCTCAATGCCTCGCAGCCGGTGTCGCTGGTGTATGACGATGTGGTGCAGGAGAGCCCGCTGCTGAAGGGCTTCCCGCTGTTCGACCTTGCCGGCGTGGAAGTACTGCGCGGCCCGCAGGGCACGCTGTTCGGGCGCAACACGCCGGCCGGCGTGGTGAAGTTCGATTCGGCCCGTCCGTCGCAGGATGCCGATGGTTACGTCAAGGTCTCCTACGGCACCTACGACACCTGGAACACCCAGGCCGCCTACGGTGGGCCGTTGACCGACCGTTGGTCCGCGCGCGTGTCGGCGCTGTACCAGCGCCGCGACAACTACGTGGACAACACCCGCCCGAACGCACCGGCGGAAGGCTTCGAAGGCTACGACGAAGCCGCGGGCCGCGTGCAGTTCCTGTACGAAGGCGACGAGTTCGAAGCGCTGTTCAACCTGCACAAGCGCAAGCTCAACGGCACCGCGCGCCTGTTCCGCGCCAACATCATCCAACCGGGCAGCAATGCGCTGGTGGAAAACTTCGACCGCGACAAGGTCTCCAACGACGGCGAGAACTTCTCCGAGCTGGAAACCTGGGGCGGCAGCGCGCGCCTGCAGTGGAACCTGGGCGGCGTGACGCTGCACTCGATCACCGGCTATGAAACCGCCGAATCGCTCAACCATGGCGATATCGACGGTGGTTACGGCGCCAGCTTCCTGGGCGCGGGCAACTACGGCCCGGGCTTCATTCCGTTCCCGTCCGAATCGGCCGACGGCCTGCCGCACCACCGCCAGTGGACCCAGGAATTCCGCGTGGAATCCAACGAATGGGGCCGCTTCGACTGGCAGGCGGGCGTGTTCTACTTCGATGAAGACGTCACCATCGACAGCTTCAACTACGACTCGCTGACCCCGGGCAACCCGCAGACCGGTCACGCCGTGCAGAGCCAGCGCAACAAGGCGTGGGCGGCATTCGCTTCCGGCGACTTCGACGTCACCGACAAGTTCAAGCTGCGCGGCGGCGTGCGCTACACGCAGGACAAGAAGGACTTCACCGCCAGCGTGCTGCAGGCGGTGCCGGGCGGTACCCCGGTCAGCGGCCCGTACGTGGCCAACACCGACGTCGACGATGTCAGCTGGGACCTGAGCGGTGTGTACCAGGTCACCGACAACTTCAACGCGTATGCACGTGTAGCCAAGGGTTTCCGCGCGCCGTCGATCCAGGGCCGGCTGGCCTTTGGTGGCGTGTCGCAGGCCGATTCGGAAAAGGTGATTTCCTATGAGATCGGGGTCAAGGCCGACCTCTTCGATCGCCGCGCGCGCCTGGGCTTCAACATCTTCCGCTACAACGTCGATGGCCAGCAGCTGATCGCAGTGGGCGGCAGCAACAACACCGCCACCCTGCTCAACGCGGACAAGACCATCGGCCAGGGCGCGGAGCTGGACTTCGAAGCCTACCTGACCGACCACGTGCTGCTGACCCTGGGCAGCAGCTACAACGACACCGAGATCAAGGACCGCGACCTGGCGGTGGCGATCTGCGGTGGCGGCTGCACCATCACCGACCCGACCACGGTGATCAACGGGGGCACCTACGCGCTGGTCAACGGCAACCCGTTGCCGCAGGCGCCGAAGTGGATCCACAACCTGACGCTGCGCGCCGGCTTCCCGCTCAACGATGCCAGCGAACTCTACGTCTACACCGACTGGGCCTACCGCAGCCCGGTGAACTTCTTCCTGTACGAGTCGCCGGAATTCCGCAGCCGCTCGTCGCTGGAAGGCGGCCTGCGCCTGGGTTACAACTGGGACTATGGCCAGTACGACGTTGCGGTGTTCGGTCGCAACCTGACCAACCAGACCCGCGTGGTGGGTGCGATCGACTTCAACAACCTGACCGGCTTCCTCAACGAGCCGCGTACGTTTGGCGTGGAGTTCACCGCGAAGTTCTGATGGTGCGGATGACGGGTTGAATCAACAACGGCGCGGAGAGATCCGCGCCGTTTTCCATTCCGTTTCGAGCTGTTGCCGGCGCGGTAGGGTCGGTTCCCGAACGACCGCCGATAACGCTTCAACGCCCGGTAACGCATGACCTGTGGCGAAAAACGGCGCTTCGTTCCGGCGTCATGCACATCTGACGGACGTCTTCGGACAGATGTCAGCGTCGGTGATTTCACCGGACGCGTCAGTGTCGAGGCTCCGGATGCTTGAGCCGCGCGTTGCGCGGTTGCCACGCATGGCGTGGCACTACAAATCGCTGGCGAACGTGGTGAGAACCGGATACGTCAGCGCGGGCGACCCGACATCACAGTGCGCTGGCAGGTCGGGTCTTCAGGACCGTCTCTTCTGCGGCACAGTCGCGGTCTACCGTTGCGCCCGCCTTTCGGGCTGCCGCGATTTCCTTGCGTGCGGCCAGCAGGTCGCGGTTGAAGTCGGCGTTGTCGTGCAGCCTCGCCACGGCTGCCGCGCCCATGAAACGGCCTTCCAGGATGTCGCTTTGCCAGTGCACGTTGCATACCAGGCGGCTCTCGCCGTAGTTGCGGCCGCGTGCCTGGATGGCATCGGCGCGCTCGGGGACGATCTCCGACAGGATCAGCGCCCACGCCCAGCCGATCGAGGTGTGGCCGGACGGGTAGGAGCCATTCCTGCGCAGGCCTTCTTCATCTTCCGGCGTGCAGGTGGGTTCGCCGTTGACCATGAACGGGCGCGGGCGCTGGTACTGGTGCTTGGCCGCGCGGGTGGCGGCGCTGGCATCGATCCGGCTGCGCTCGAGCAGGCGATACAGCGCGGGGGTCTTCTGCGCATCCACGTCCAGCCCGATCGCGCAGGCGAACTGGTTTGCCCCTTCCGGGAAGCCCAGTTCGGCATCGCGGTGGGCCTGGGCAAAACGCGGGGTGTCGCGCAGGGCGCGCGCCTCACGGCTGACCTGCTCATCCAGCGCGAAGCTGCCTGAACCGCTGGCCGGAGGGGCCGGCACCAGGTTCAGGCTGTCCGGCACCGCGTCCGCCGCGAGGTAACCCACCGCCTTGGTCACGACCGACGCCTCCACCGGTGTGGTCGGTGCGGCCACCGTGGTGCAGCCGGCCGCCGCCGCCAGCAGCGCGGTGGCGAGCAAGGGACGCAGGACGGTGGTGGAAGCGGCAGCTTGCATCGGCAGGACTCGAAGGCGTGAAGTGCGCATGATCGCAGCTTGGGCGCGCGCTGCCAGCAGCCACTGGTCATGCCGCCACAACCGGCACGATCCACTGCAGCGCGCCATTGGGAGTGGTTTCAAATGATAGGAAATCTCTACTGGTTCACGGAAACCGATTCGCAGGCGGCATAGCTTCTGTCGGCAATCAGGGGGATCACCGGTAGAGGGAGTGACAGGATGCAAAGCACTGCAGTGGGGAAGGGCGCTGGCCTGGCCCTGGGAATGATGCTGGCCTGCGCCAGCGCGCACGCGGCCGACGTGGTGGGTGTGGCGTTCGTGCACGGCACCGGCCAGCAGACCGATGCGCGCGCCGATTACTGGCAGCCGGGCATCATCGACACCGTTCGCCAGGGCCTGCCCAACAGCGCCAATTACACCGTGGTCAACTGCGATTTCGAGCAGTACATGTGGAAGCCGGAAGCAGCCGGCTGCCTGGCTGGCCAGCTCACCACGTTCATCAACACGCGTGGCATCACCAAGCTGGTGGTGATCACCCATTCCAACGGCGGCAACGTGGTGCGCTGGATCCTGTCCAACCCCACCTACGACAGCCGCTACCCGAAACTCATCCAGACCATCAGCAAGGTCACCGCGCTGGCGCCGTCGTCGGCCGGCACGCCGCTGGCTGATGCGGTGCTCAACGGCAACGCGTTCGAAGCCTCGGTCGGCTGGCTGCTGGGCTACCAGAACGATGCGGTGCGCATGCAGCAGGTGGGCTGGATGGCCACCTACAATGCGCAGAACCTGTACGGCAGCGCAGGCCGGCCTGCGTTGCCCAGGCCATTCCGCGCGGTGGTGGGTTCAGATGTGGAATCGGCAGTGTGGGACAGCAGCAGCTACTGCGGCGGGTATGCGCAGAACGTCGGGCTGGAACTTACCCGGAACTGGCTCGACAGCTGTTCCGATGGCTTCCTGGAATGCAGCAGCCAGAAGGCGGCCGGCAGCGTGCTGTTCACTGACAAGGCGCGCACCGACGGCGCCGAACCGCTCAGCCACAACCAGAGCCGGCGCGAATGCTTCGGCCTGGGCGCGATCCTGCGCAACGACCTGACCCTCTGAGGAGCATGCCATGACGTCACGATTGATGCTTGCCATGGCCATAGCCTCGGCGCTGTCCGCGCTGCCGCTGCACGCCGCCCAACCGCTGCAGGCCGCGCGCGGCACCGACCAGGTGGCCCCACGCGTGGAACGCGCGCCGATGCCCGATGCCACGGTGGAACGTGCCCCCGTGCGCTTTGCCTGGGCGCTGGACCCGACCCGGGCGCTGAGCGCGCCGGCCCCGTTCGTTGCACTGAGCCGCAGCTACTGGGACACCGTGGATGCGGCCACGCTGCAGCGCGGCCTGGAGCTGCCGCTGACCGCACCCGATGCGGTGATCCAGGTCAGCCCGGTGCAGGGCGCCCGCGCGCTGGACGTGGCGCAGCTGCAGGTGCGCGACCCGTCCGGCGCGGTGGCGCTGGACAAGGTGGTCGATGCCCAGCAGCTGCGCGCCGCCGGCATGGGCGTGGGCGAGGGCAGCGCGATGGCGCGGACCGGCGCCAGTACGGCGGTGGGCACCTACCGCCTGCAGGCACCGCAGGCCCAGGGCCGCTACGTGGTGCAGGTGCTGGAGCCCAACAGCCCGATCGCGCTGACCCTGCAGGCTGACCGCCAGCAGGTGCTGGCCGGTGGCAGCGTGCTGTTGAATGCACGCCTGCAGCACGACGGCGGCAGCGCGGCGCGGGCGGCGGGGCGCTCGGTAGCGCGCACGCTGCCGGCGGGCGGCGAAGCACTGCTGGTGGCACCGGACGGGCGCAGCTGGCCGGTGCCGCTGGTGGCAGGCAAGGATGGCCTGCGCGCGCAGGTGACCATTCCCGAGGATGTGGGGCAGGCACAGGGGCTGTGGGAACTGCAGGCCTTCGTTACCGCGCAGGGGGTGCAGCGCGACGCCAAGGTGGCGTTCGCCGTGGCCCGGCCGACGGCGCGCTTCAGCGGCCAGGTCGAGGTGGATGCCGCCCAGCGCCAGGTGCGGCTGCCGCTGCAGATCGGCGCGCCGGGCCGTTATGAGGCGCGCGGCACGCTGCACGCCACCGGCCCCGACGGCAGGCTGCACCCGGTGGCGCAGGCGCACAGTGCGGCGTGGTTCGATGCGGCAGGCGCCGGTGAGCTGCTGCTCGCGTTCGACACCGCGCCATTGCCCAAAGGCTATTCGGCCCCCTTCGAACTGCGCGACCTGCAGTTGCAGGACCAGGGCCGGATGGCGCCGATCGAAAGCCGCGCGGTAGCGGTGCGGTTCTGACCAGCGCAGGGGACGGGCAACCCCCGTCCCCTGCCGTGCGCAGCGCCCTCAGCCTGCGAAGGCGGTCAGCCGGCCTTCGTGCTCCACCACCTGGATCGGGCCGCCGAACACGTCCGACAACGGCCCGTCCCGCAACAGTTCCGCACGGGTGCCATCGGCTGCGATCCGGCCGCCACGCAGCAGCACCACCCGTTCGATCTCCGGAATCACCTCTTCGATGTGGTGGGTCACCAGTACCAGCGTGATGCCCTGCGCGGCCAGCGTGCGCATGCTGGCGATCAGGTGCTGGCGCGCCACCAGGTCCAGCCCGGTGGAGGGCTCATCCAGCAACAGCGCCTGCGGCCGGTTCACCAGCGCCCGGGCGATCAGCACGCGCCGCGTTTCGCCTGCCGAAAGTTCGGCATAGCCCCGCTGCAGCAACCCCAGCGCGCCGGTCAGAGCCAGCGTTTCACGTACCCGCGCGCGCATCTGGTCGGTGACCTCGCGGAACGCCGGTACCACGAAACTGGCGAAGAACCCCGACAGCACTGCTTCCTCCACGGTCAGTCCGGGCATGTCGGCCAGGTTGCTGCTCAGGTCGCCGGTGACGATGCCCAGCTGCGAACGCAGCCGGTCCACCTGCCAGCGGTTCTGGCCCAGCACGCGCACGGTCACGCTGCCGTCGGCATGCGCCAGCGGGTAAAGCTCACGGGTGATGAGCTTGATGAAGGAGGATTTGCCGCAGCCGTTGGGACCCAGCAGCGCGGTGTGCTGGCCTTGGGCGATGCGCAGGCTCAGGTCATGCAGCACGCGGACCTGTCCACGGATGACACATGCGCGGTCGAGTTCGATCAGGGGGGCGGCGTTGGCAACGGCCGGCGGGGTGGCAACGGTCATGAATGCGGGGGCAATGCTCACGAAGGGGGAAAACAACTGAATGACTGCGCAAAAATCGCATCAGACGGATGAAGTTTGCAACGTCTGGCCCCATCATGGTTCCAACCGTACCCGTTTCCCTGCTGGCCATCTCGGCCCGGAGTCCTGCGATGCTCGATACCCTCATCAACTTCCTGACCGGCGGTGTAGTCGGCCTCGGCTGGTGGGGCATGGGCCTGGTGCTGCTGGTGTTCACCCAGCTGACCATCTTTGCCGTCACCCTCTACCTGCACCGCAGCCAGGCGCATCGTGGGGTGGATTTCCACCCGGCCATCGCGCACTTCTTCCGCTTCTGGACGTGGCTCACCACCTCCATGATCACCAAGGAGTGGGTAGCGATCCACCGCAAGCACCACGCCAAGGTGGAAACCGAGGAGGATCCGCACAGCCCGGTGACCAAGGGCATCGGCACCGTGTTCTGGCGCGGCGTGGAGCTGTACCGCGAAGCCCGTGGCATGCGCGCGGATATCGAACAGTACGGGCGCGGCGCTCCGGAAGACTGGATCGAGCGCCACCTGTATACCCCGCACGCCAACCTGGGCCCGGTGGTCCTGTTCGCGCTGAACCTGCTGCTGTTCGGCCTGCCCGGCGTGGCCCTGTGGGCGATCCAGATGGCGTGGATTCCCTTCTGGGCCGCCGGCGTGGTCAACGGCCTGGGCCACTGGTGGGGCTACCGCAACTTTGAATCGGCTGACACCTCCACCAACCTCACCCCCTGGGCGTTCTGGATCGGCGGCGAAGAGCTCCACAACAACCACCACGCTTTCCCCAGCTCGGCCCGCTTCTCGATGCGCCGCTGGGAGTTCGATATCGGCTGGGCGGCCATCCGCGGCCTGCAGGCCATGGGCCTGGCCAAGGTGCTGCGCGTGGCGCCCAGCATGGACGTGCGCCCGAACATCGCCGTGCCCGATGCCGAAACCCTGAAGGCGCTGCTCTCGCACCGCTTCCAGGCCATGACCGATTACCAGCGCAACGTGTTCGTGCCGGCGCTACGCGAAGAAGCGGCCTTTGCCGGCGCGAAGCTGCGCAAGCTGCTGCCGCGCCGCATGCGTCGTGGCTTGGTCAACGACGGACGCTGGCTCAAGCCCGATTGCCGCGCCGAGCTCAGCACCTGGGTCGAACAGCGCCCGCGCATCCGCGTGCTGGTGGAACACCGCGCGCGCCTGGCGGCCCTGCTGGAAGCCCGTGGCAACGATGCTGCCGAACGCCTCAAGTTGCTGCAGGCCTGGTGCCACGAAGCCGAGGCCAGCGGCATCGCCGCGCTGCAGAACTACGCCGCGCGCCTGAAGGGCTACGCGCTGACGGCGCACTGACCGGTGCGGCCTGCCCTTTGCACCACCGGAAGGCGCCGCCTTGTGCGGGGCCTTCCCTGCGCGGCACTGCTGCTTGTGTTTTCCGCGCAGGCCCAGGTCACCGATACCGGCAGCTATCTGCAGCGCATGGATACCGATGGGGATGGCAAGGTCAGCGTTGACGAATACGTGCAGTGGATGATGTACGCGTTCGACCGCATGGACCGCGACGGCAACGGCGTGCTCAGCGCCGATGAACTGCCCGGCGGCAAGGGCAGGCCGGTCACCCGCGACCAGCAGCGGCAGACGATCGTCGAACGCTTCCACAAGCAGGACGCCAACGGCGATGGCTTCCTGAGCGCGAAGGAACTCTCGGCCCCACCCCGCTGACACCGCGCACATGCCTGCCACCTTCGTAGAGGGGGCTCTGCCCCGCTGCGGCGCACGTAGACTGTCCCCATGCCTGAACTTCCCGAAGTAGAAACCACCCGCCGCGGCCTGGCCCCGCACCTGGAAGGGCGCCGCGTGCACGGCGTGATCCTGCGCAGGCCGGATCTCCGCTGGCCGATTCCCGACGAAATCAGCGCGCTGCTGCCCGGCCAGCCCATTGACGGGGTGCGCCGCCGCGCCAAGTACCTGCTGCTGGATACGCCCATCGGCAGCGCCGTGCTGCACCTGGGGATGTCCGGCAGCCTCCGTGTACTACCGGGAGACACCCCACTTCGCGCACATGACCATGTCGACATCAGCCTGGACAACGGTCGCCTGCTCCGCTTCAACGACCCGCGCCGGTTCGGCAGCCTGCTCTGGCAGCCGGCCGGAGAAACCCATCCGCTGCTGGCTGGGCTGGGACCGGAGCCACTGGATGAGGTGTTCGATGGCGACCACCTGTTCCAGCGCAGCCGGGGCCGCAGCGCCTCGGTGAAAACGTTCCTGATGGACCAGGCCATCGTGGTCGGGGTAGGCAACATCTACGCCGCCGAAAGCCTGTTCATGGCCGGCATCAACCCACTGCGCGAGGCCGGAAAGATATCGCGCGACCGCTACCAGCGGCTGGCCACGGCGGTGAAGCAGATCCTGGGCTACGCCATCACCCGCGGCGGCACCACCCTGCGTGATTTCATCAATCCGGACGGCGCCCCGGGCTATTTCGAGCAGGAACTGCTGGTGTACGGGCGTGAGGGCGAACCGTGCCGCCAGTGTGGGCGAGCGCTGCGCCACGCCATCATTGGCCAGCGTGCCAGCGTGTGGTGCGGCCACTGCCAGCGATGAACTGTCCTACGCACAGGCAGGAAGCGGCGCTATAGTCGGCCAAACGTCACCGGCGGGGTGTGCGATGGACGAAAGCCCGGATATCACCGTATGGCTCGATTCGGCCCGGTCGGGCGACCGCGCCTCACTCGACCGGGTGCTGACCCTGCTGTACCAGGAACTGCACAGCATGGCCCGGCGCCAGCTGGCCGGGCAGCAGGGCCGCACGCTGGATGCCACCTCTCTGGTCCATGAGTCGTACTTGAAGCTGCTGGGCGCGCGCGGCGCGGCCCGGTTCGAAGACCGCGCGCATTTCTTTGCCTACGCCGCGTCGGCCATGCGCAGCGTGGTGGTTGATTACGCGCGCAACCGCTTGGCGCGCAAGCGTGGCGGGGATCTCAAGCGCGTGGCCGAAATTCCCGAGAACAGCAGCAGCGGCGTGCGCCTGGATGAGGACCTGTTGGCGCTGGACGTGGCCCTGGCGCGGCTGCAGGCGGTGGACGCGCACCTGGCCAAGGTAGTCGAGCTGCGTTACTTCGCCGGGTTGTCCGAGCAGGAGATCGCCGACCTGTGCCAGCGCTCCGAGCGCAGCATCCGGCGCGACTGGCAGAAGGCACGGATGTTCCTGTTGGCGTCGGTCCGCGAGGACTGAGCGCCGCGGTCAGGGACCCGCGCCGTGGCGCGCGCGGGCAGGAATCATGCAGCGCTCCGGGGAAGGACGATGGACGCAGTGCGTTGGCGGCAGCTGTCGACGCTGCTGGATCAATTGCTGGAGATGCCGCACGACCAGCGCGCCGCGCGCCTGGTACAGCTGCGCGTGGCCGACGCCAGCCTGGCCGACGACCTGGAACGATTGCTCGACCATGAGCAGGACAGCCGCGAGTTCCTCGAACAGCCGCTATGGACCGCGGCACCCGAAGACAGCCGCGCTGGTACCGCTGTCGGCCCGTACCGTTTGCTGCGACAGCTGGGCGAAGGCGGCATGGGCGAAGTGTGGCTGGCCGAGCGCGCCGATGGGCTGTACCAGCGCCAGGTGGCGCTGAAGCTGCTGCGCAGCGGCTACGCCGACCCTGGCCTGCGCCAGCGTTTCAGCCGTGAACGCGAAATCCTGGCGCGGCTTCAGCACCCGCATCTGGCGCAGCTGCTCGATGCCGGCGTGGACCTGCAGGGCCAGCCTTACCTGGCGCTGGCGTATGTGGAAGGCGAGCCGATCACCGATTACTGCCAACGCCTGCAGCTGCCGCTTGAACGGCGCCTGCAGCTGATGCTGCAGGTATGCGCGGTGGTCAGCCACGCACACGCCAACCTGATCGTGCATCGCGACCTGAAGCCGTCCAACATCCTGGTCACCGCCAACGGCGAGGTGAAGCTGCTGGACTTCGGCATCGCCAAACTGCTCGACGATGAGCACACGCGCACCAGCGCCGCGCACCCGCCGACCGAAGTGCGTGCCTTCACCCTGCACTACGCCGCACCCGAACAGGTGCGGGGTGAACCGGTCACCACCCTGACCGACGTGTATTCGCTGGGTGTGGTGCTGTTCGAGGTGATTACCGGGCGCAAGCCGTACCGCCTGCGTCGGCACAGCGATGCCGAATGGGAACGCTCGATCCTGGAAGTGGATGCGCCACGCGCGTCGAGCGTGCTGATGCGCGGCGACATCACCGATGCGGCTGCCACCCCGGCCGCGCGACGGCTGGCCCGGCGCCTGCGCGGCGACCTGGATACCATCCTGCTCAAGGCGCTGCAGAAGGAGCCGGCGCAGCGCTACGCATCGGTGGAGGCGCTGGCGCAGGACCTGCAGCGCTTCCTGGAAGGGCGGCCGATCCACGCGCGCCCGCAGCGCCCGTTGTACCGCCTGCGCAAGTACCTGGGGCGGCACCGCTGGGGCGTGGCGCTGGCTGCGGTGGCGGTGCTGGCGCTGGCTGCGCTGGCGGCGCTGGCGGTGTGGCAGATGCAACAGGCACGGCGCGAGATCGCGCGTGCGCAGGCCATGCAGGATTTCACCATCGGCCTGTTCGACCGTGCCGCCAGCGTGCGCCATGGCAGCTTTGATGTGCGCCAGCTGCTTGCCACCGGGCAACAGCGTGGCGAGGCGGAACTGGCCGACCAGCCGCTGCCCTTGGCCAACCTTGAAGGGGTGATCGGCCGGCTGCGGATCGGCATCGGCGATTACGCGCTGGCGCTCGAAACCCTGGACCGGCAGCGTGCACTGCTGCAGCAGGTCAAGGAGGTGCCACCCGCGCTACAGCTGGAAGCGGTCACCCAACGTGGCCGCGCGCTGCGCATGCTGGGCCGCTCACGCGAGTGCGTGGCGCACATGGCGCCGGTGCAGGCGCTGGCCACCGAACAGCGCCAGGCAATGCCGTCGATCGTGGCCGAGTTCCACGCCCAGCTGGGCCGCTGCCAGCAGTTGCTCGGCTACCGCGATGAAGCGCGCGAAGCGTTTGAACGTGCACTGGCACTTCGCCGCGACATCACCCACGACGCCACCGGCATGGCTGAAAGCCTGGTGGACCTGGCGGCGCTGGAAAACGACGATGGCAATGCACAGGGCGCGCTGGCCGGCTACCGCCAGGCCTTGGCGCTGTTGCAGGTCCGAACCAGCGACCGCCACCCGCAGCTGATCACCCTGCAGCGCCTGCTGGGCGAGACGCTGGCCGCGCAGGGTGATCTGGATGCCGCCGCCCAGGCCCTGCAGGAGGCCGCCGCCGCTGCGGTGACGCTGTACGGCGCCGACCACCCCGAAACGCTGACGATCCGCCGCCTGCGCGCCACGCTGGCGCTGCAGCGCGGCGACCTTGCTGGAGCCGAAGCCGCCCTGCAGCAGGTGCACCGGCTCACCCGCAAGGCGTTGGGCGAGCAGCACCGCGACACTGGCCAGACCTGGCATGCGCTTGGCCGTTCGGCACTCGAACGGGGCGATGCGGCGGCGGCGGTGGATGCATTCGGCAGGGCGGTGGCGATCTGGCGCCAGCCCGACTGTATCGGGCTGCTGCCGCAGGGCCTGTACGACTACGGAAACGCGCTCGCGGAGGTCGGCCGCTGGCAGGATGCACTGGCCGCCTTCCACGAGGGCAGGCAATGGCAGGCCGCCCAGCGTGGCGATGATGACACTGAGGTGCAGCGCGGCGACCGGCGCATGGCCGAGATCATCGGCGAGCACGTCGACCCCTGGCAGGCCGGCGACCGTCTCGCAAGGCTGATGCGCCAGCCCGCGCGCGGCGGACCGGAGGCGCGCCTGCAGCAGCAGGCGGTACAGCTGGCCTGGGGGCGCAATCTGATGCGGATGGACCAGCCGGTGGAGGCGCAGCTTGCACTGCAGCCGCTCACCCAGGGCGGGGCACTGGACCCTCGCAGCGTCAACCTGCGCTGGCTGGCACGGTCCGCGCTGGGCGAGCTGGGCTGCACGCAGGCACCCGCTCGCGGGCGCGAGGCGCTGGCGCAGCTGCAGGCCGAGGTGCGCGCGCAGCGCCCGCAGGGGGGGCGCATTCCACGTCAGATTGCGCAGGCGTTGAGCGCCTGTGGCAGCAGGACCCTGCAGGCGCGCGCCGGCAAGCCTGAACGCGATCCGCGCGCCACAGCGGCGAATTAACGTCCACGTGCCTATGATGGCCGACCCTTTCCTGCCCATCGCTGCCTGCATGCAACGACGCGACTTCATCCGCAACGCCTCCCTGGCCCTTGCCGCCATTGGTTTTCCCGCGCTGCCGGCCTGTGCCGCGCAGGGCAGCCAGGTGGGCCTGCGCCGGCTGGGCCAGCCGCAACCGTTCGATTTCGCCTCCCTCAAGGGTCAGGCGCGCGCGCTGTCCGAGGCCGCCTACAAAAGCCACCGGCGGACCTTGCCGGGACCGTTGGAGGCGCTGGACTGGGACCAGTACCAGTCGATCCGCTACCGCCAGGACCACGCACTGTGGGCCGACCAGCCCGGTCGCTTCCAGGCCAAGTTCTTCCACCTGGGCCTGTACTTCCATTCACCGGTGCGCATGTTCGACGTCGTTGACGGCAAGGCGCAGGAACTGGCCTATGACCCGGCCGCGTTCGATTACGGCAAGAGCGGGCTGAAGAACGGCCACCTGCCGGCTGATCTGGGTTTTGCCGGGTTCCGGCTCAACACCCGTGCCGACACCGACCGCGATTTTGCCGCCTTCCTGGGCGCCAGCTACTTCCGCGCGGTGGGCAAGGAGGGCCAGTACGGCCAGTCCGCCCGCGGCCTGGCGATCGACACCGGCATGGACCGCCCGGAAGAATTCCCCGATTTCATCGCCTACTTCCTGGAACAGCCGGCCGCCGACTCCAACACCCTGGTGGTGTACGCGCTGCTGGATTCGCCCAGCGTGGCCGGCG
Organism: Stenotrophomonas sp. 22385; assembly: GCF_052045085.1. NCBI lineage: Bacteria > Pseudomonadati > Pseudomonadota > Gammaproteobacteria > Lysobacterales > Lysobacteraceae > Stenotrophomonas > Stenotrophomonas sp. 22385. The sequence goes on along the minus strand of NZ_JBQEOG010000009.1, from coordinate 83,407 downwards.
CCTACCGCTTCGCCATCACCAACGGCGATGTGCTGCTGATGGACGTGGACGTGGCGCTGTATCCGCGCAAGGCCATCGAACGGCTTGGCATCGCGCCGTGCACCAGCATGTATCAGGTCGGCGAGAACGACCGCCGTATGGCCTGGGACTGGCGCCCGGAGATCCACGACACCGACGGCCTGTCGATGTGGAACGGCGCGGGCGAGTGGATCTGGCGCCCGCTGTCCAACCCGCGCCAGCTGCGCTTCAACATGTTCGTGGACAACAACCCGAGGGGCTTTGGCCTGCTGCAGCGCGACCGCAGCTTCGACCACTACCAGGACGACGGCGTGTTCTACGAGAAGCGCCCTTGCCTGTGGGTGGAACCGAAGGGGCAGTGGGGCAGGGGCTCGGTGCAGCTGGTGGAAATTCCCACGGTGGACGAGACCTTCGACAACATCGTGGCGTTCTGGAACCCGGAAGCCAAGCCGCAGCCGGGCCAGGAAATGCTGCTGGGCTACCGCCTGTACTGGGGCGCCGAGCCGCCCGCGCGCCCGCCGCTGGCCCAGTGCGTGGCCACCCGCACCGGCCTGGGCGGGGTGATCGGCAAGAAGCGCGAGTATTTCTCCTGGCGCTTCGCCGTGGATTTCCAGGGCGGCGAACTGGCGGCGCTGATCGACAAGGGCGAAGTGGAGGCGGTGGTACAGGCCAGCCGCGGCCGCACCGAGATCGTTTCGGCGCGACCGCTGCGCGAGATCAAGGGCTACCGCGCCATGTTCGATCTGGTGCCGCCGGATGACAGCACCGAGCAGATCGACATCCGCCTGTACCTGCGCAGCGGTGGCAAGACCCTGACGGAAACCTGGCTGTACCAATACTCCCCGCCGCCGCCGGGGGCGCCGGAACGCACGCTCTATTGATCAGAGCGGAAGGGATGCCTGCAACGGCTCGATCCGGCCTTCGCCGCGCGTGATCTTCTTGAACTCCGCGCGGCTGACCGAGACGTAGCGTTCGTTGCCGCCGATCTCCACCTGCGGGCCGTCCTGCACCGCGTGGCCGTGTTCGTCTACGCGCACGGTCATGGTGGCCTTCTTGCCGCTGTGGCAGATGGTCTTGATCTCCTGCATCTCGTCGGCCCAGGCCAGCAGGTACTGGCTGCCTTCGAACAGCTCGCCGCGGAAATCGGTGCGCAGCCCGTAGCACAGCACCGGAATGCGCAGCTGGTCGACCACTTCGCTGAGCTGCCAGACCTGGCTGCGGCTGAGGAATTGCGCCTCGTCCACCAGCACGCAGCCCAACGGCCCATGGCTGGCGAGGTCGGCCCGGATCAGCTGCTCCAGGTCGGTATCGCGGTCGAAGGCGATGCCGTCGGCTTTGAGCCCGATCCGTGAGGCCACCACGCCGCGCCCGGCCCGGTCGTCCAGGCGCGGGGTGAGGATGGCCACGCGCATGCCGCGCTCGCGGTAGTTGTGCGCCGACTGCAGCAGCGTGGTGGTCTTGCCGGCGTTCATTGCCGAATAATAGAAATAGAGCTTGGCCATCGGGCCATTCTAATCCGCACCCCGGCCCGGCCGCTGGATCGTGAACCGGTTCACCGGCCAGGACCCCGGGCGCGCGCCGTACTCGCCGCCCAAGCCGGCCGTCGGGACGGCCGCCCGTTACAATGCGGCACCCACGGAGAAGGCATGCACGGTCTCAATCCCCCCCAACGCGCGGCAGTCCTGCACTGCGAAGGTCCCCTGCTGGTACTGGCCGGCGCGGGCAGCGGCAAGACGCGCGTGATCGTGGAAAAGATCGCCCAGCTGATCAGCACCCGGCGTTACCCGGCCAAGCGCATCGCGGCGATCACCTTCACCAACAAATCCGCCAAGGAAATGCGCGAGCGCGTGGCCAAGCGACTGCAGGGCGGCGACGCCGAAGACGTGACCATCTGCACCTTCCATGCGCTGGGCCTGAAATTCCTGCAGATCGAGCATGCCGCGGTGGGCCTCAAGCGCGGCTTCTCGATCTTCGACGCCGACGATTCCACCTCGCAGGTGAAAGACCTGATGTACGGCGCCAAGCCGGACGACATCGAGGACGTGAAGAACCTCATTTCGCGTGCGAAGAACGCCGGGTTGTCGCCCGAACAGGCCATGGCCGAAGCACGCAGCAACCGCGAGAAGGAAGCGGCCAGCGTCTACGAGCGCTACCAGCTGCGCCTGACCGCGTTCAACGCGGTGGATTTCGACGACCTGATCCGCCTGCCGGTGCAGGTGCTGGAAGAGAACCCCGAGATTGCGCTGGCGTGGCGCGAACGCATCGGCTACCTGCTGGTGGACGAATGCCAGGACACCAACGATGCGCAGTACCGGCTGCTCAAGCAGCTGGCCGGCAGCGCGGGGAACTTCACCTGCGTGGGCGACGATGATCAGTCCATCTACGCCTGGCGTGGTGCCAACCCGGAAAACCTGCAGCAGATGGCGCGCGATTACCCGGCGCTTGAAATCATCAAGCTGGAGCAGAACTATCGCTGCTCCAACCGCGTGCTGCGCGCGGCCAACGCGCTGATCGCCAACAACCCGCACGAACACCTGAAGAAGCTGTGGAGCGACCAGGCCGACGGCGAACGCATCCGCGTGTGGGAGTGCCGCAACAGCGAGCACGAGGCGGAGAAGGTCGCCGCTGAGATTTCCTACCTCGCCACGTCAAAGCAGATTCCGTGGAGCGATTTCTGCATCCTGTTCCGCGGTAACTTCCAGTCGCGCCCGCTGGAGAAGGCACTGCAGCTGGTGCGTGCGCCGTACCACATCACAGGTGGTACCGCGTTCCTGGAACGGCAGGAGGTCAAGGACACGCTGGCGTGGCTGCGCCTGCTGGTGAATCCCGATGACGATACGGCCTTCATGCGCGCGGTGCAGTCGCCCAAGCGCGAAGTTGGCGCCGGCACCTTGGCCAAGCTGGCCGAGCTGGCGTCGGAAAAAGAGCTGCCGATGGCGCACGCGGCCGAAGCGATCGGCGCCCTGTCGCAACTCCCGCCGCGCGCGGCCAACAGCCTGAGCCGTTTCACCGACATACTGCGCGACCTGCGCGCGGACATGCCCAAACTCAGCTCGGGCGACCTGGTGCGCAAGCTGGTGAAAGATTCCGGGCTGGTGTCCGAGCTGCGTGGCGCGTGCAAGGAAGAATCGGTGTACCAGCGCCGCCTGGGCAATCTGGAAGAGCTGGCGCAGTGGTTTGAAGGCGGTCCGCGCGGCGCGAGCACCGCCGACCTGGCCGCGCAGCTGGCGCTGCTGTCGCGCAACGACAAGGATGACGGCGGCAACCAGGTGCGCATGATGACCCTGCACGCCTCCAAGGGCCTGGAATTCCCCTATGTATTCATCGTCGGCTGCGAGGATGGCGTGCTGCCGCACCAGGTGAGTCTGGACGAAGGCAACCTGCAGGAAGAGCGACGCCTGCTGTACGTTGGCATCACCCGTGCCAAGGTGCAGCTGTGGATGAGCTACAGCAAGCTCACCCGCAAGTTCGGCGAGCACGTGCGGCTCAAGCCCAGTCGCTTCTTCGAGGAGATCCCCGCCGAGGAAATGCAGCGCGACGGCGCCGACCCGGTGGCTGATGCGGCGCGCAAGAAGGAGCGTGCCAGCGCCGGCCTGGCGGCGATCGAAGCGTTGTTCGACTGAGTCGATCGGCCGCACAATCGGCCCATTCCTGCCTGCGAGGGGTTCCATGTCCGCCGTGATCCAGACCGACCGCCTGCACCTGCGCCTGATCGATCCCGACCATGATGCGGCCGATATGCTGGCGCTGCTCAACGAGCCCGGCTTCATCCGGCATATCGCCGACCGTGGCGTGCGCACGCTCGCACAGGCGCGCGATTACACCGCCGAACGCGTGCTCGGCAGTTACACGCTCAACGGGTTCGGCATGTACGCCATCATCCGCCGCAGCGACGGCGCGTGGCTGGGCAATGCCGGGCTGGTGCGCCGCGATGGCCTGCCCGCGCCGGATGTGGGCTATGCGCTGCTGGCCCGGTACGAAGGCCATGGCTACGCATTCGAGGCCGCGCGCGGTGTGATGCATTACGCGCGTGACGTTCTGGGCCACCCCGATCTGTACGGCATCGTCGCCCCCGAAAACCTGCGTTCGGCCGCGCTGCTGCGCAAGCTGGGCATGGAAGACCGTGGCGATGTGCGCCTGCCGGCGCCGCGCGATGAAGACGTGCTGCTGCTGTTCGCCACGCCCGGCGCCCCAGCCGTAACAGGGGCATGATCGCCTGAGGTCGCAGCGCCACGCCCTGCGTGGCTGCCGTTACCCGCCCAGCTGAGCGCGCAGTTCCGCCAGTTGTTCCTGCAACGCGACCACCGTCGTTTCCAGCTCCTGTACCCGCGCTTCCAGCGCGCCGTTGCCACCGCCGCTGGACGGCGCTGATCTGTACTGCTCCGCCAACGCCTGCACATCCACCGGGCCAGCCAGCAGGTGCATGTAACGGTCCTCGCGCTGACCCCCGGCGCGCGGAAGCTGCACGGCCAGGCCGCGCTGGATCATGCGCTCGACGTGGTGGCGCAGCTCATCGGCATCCTGGAACTGGAACAGGCGCTCGCTGCGGGTCAGCAGCTCGTTCACGGTCTGCGGGCCGCGCAACAGCAGCAGGCCCAGGATGGCCAGCTGCTGGCGGGTCAGGTCCAGTGCGCTGCCGGCACGGTGCTCGTAGCGCTCGGCGCGAGAGGAGAACTGCTGGCGGGCCAGGCCCAGGGTTTCCAGCTGGCGCAGCGCGTGGTGCACATCGCCGGCCGACAGCTGCAGCACCGGCTCGCGGGCGGTCTTCTGGTTGGCGGCCACCTGGGTGGCGTTGACCGTGAGCGGGTAGGCGTCCGGGGTGGTCGCTTCCTTCTCGATCAGGCAGCCCAGGGCACGGGCCTGGGCCGCGTTGAGCACGGGCAGGGCAGGGGTCTGGATGTCATCGGTCATGTCGCGCTCCGGGTGTTTCTGGGGCGTGCAGCATAGCCGAGCCCTGCGACCGGCATGAACCGCGGCGGGCAAGCCGGTAAACTGGCGCCACTCAGTACTGGTGATTCCCATGCGTCGTACCGCTGTTTCCCTGTCCGTGCTTGCCTGTGCCGTGATGGCACTGGGTGCGTGCAAGCGCACCGAAACCCCTGCCGAAGCCGCTGCCCCGGCCCCTGCTGCCGCCGCTGCGGCGCCTGCCGCGAAGGGCGACGCAGCCGTGGCCGCCAACGACAACCTCAATGCCGTGCTGTGGATGCAGCGTTCGCAGGAATACCGGGCGATCACCGAGCAGACCTACCGCGCCGCCGCCGACCACCTGGACAAGGCGTTGAAGGAAGCCAACTGGGATGCGCTGGTGCCCGAAGAGCGCGGCAATGCCGCCAAGGGCCTGAAGCCGGCCGTGGTGCTGGACGTGGATGAAACCGTGCTGGACAACTCGCCCTACCAGGCCCGCCTGGTCCGCGACGGCGGCGAGTACGATGAACTGAGCTGGGACCAGTGGGTGGCCGAAAAGAAGGCCAAGGCCATTCCAGGCGTGGTCGATTTCGCGAAGGCGGCCAACGCCAAGGGCGTCACCCTGTTGTACATCTCCAACCGCGCCGTGCACCTGAAGGAGGCCACCCTGGCCAACCTGCGTGCCGAAGGCCTGCCGGTGGCCGATGACAGCGTGTTCCTGGGACTGGGCACGGTGGTGAAGGACTGCGAGCAGGCCGGCAGCGAAAAGAACTGCCGCCGCCGCCTGGCCGGGCAGAACTACCGCGTGCTGATGCAGTTCGGCGACCAGCTGGGCGACTTCGTGGAAGTCACCGCCAACACCAACGACGGCCGCGACGCGCTGCTGCAGCAGTACCACGACTGGTTCGGCGAACGCTGGTGGATGCTGCCCAACCCGACCTACGGTGGCTTCGAGCCGGCCCAGTTCAACAACGACTACAGCCAGTCGCGCCAGGCCCGTCATGACGCCAAGCGCGCTGCGCTGGACTACGCGCCGTGAGCCGCGCCCCGCTGCCGCTGCGCGATGACGAACGCCTGATCTTCGCGCTCGACGTGCCGGGCCGCGAGGACGCGCTGGCCTGGGTGGACCGGCTGGGCGACGCGGTTTCCTTCTACAAGATCGGCATGGAGCTGCTGGCCTCGGGCGAGTACTTCGAGGTGCTCGATGCGCTGGCCGCGCGCGACAAGCGCGTGTTCGTGGACCTGAAGTTCTTCGACATCCCGGCCACCGCCGCAGCGGTGATCCGCCGGCTGTCGCAGTGGCCGGTGAGCTACGCCACCATCCACGGCTGGCACCCGGCCATGATGGAGGCCTGCGCGGCCGCCAACAGCAGCGACATGCGCCTGCTGGCGGTGACCGTGCTGACCTCGATGGGGCGCGATGACCTGCGCGGCATGGGCATCGACCGCGAGCCGGTGGAGGTGGTGGTGGAGCGCGCGCTGGCCGCCCAGGCCGCCGGCATCGACGGGGTGATCGCCTCCGGCCAGGAAGCCGGCCCGATCCGCGCCGCCACCGGCGCCGGATTTTCGATCGTGTGCCCGGGCATCCGTCCCGGCGGCCCGGTCGGCGATGACCAGAAGCGCACCGTGGGCGTGGCCCAGGCCTTCGCCGACGGCGCCGATGCCATCGTGGTCGGTCGCCCGATCCGCCTGGCCGCCGACCCGCGCGCGGCCGCGCTGGCGATCCAGGACGAAATCCGCAGCGCCCGCCGCGGCGTGATGTAAGGGTTGCACGCACCGGGATGGAACTGCATCCGGGTGTATTGTTGCGCCCGTTCGCATAAACGGATCCATCAATCGTTGCTGCCGCTGAAACGCGACCGGCCACGCAGTTGACCCCCCTTCTTTGCCGTCGAATCGACCTGGCACGCGCCCCGGCGCCGTGCCTGTCGTTTCCACTTTTCCGCAAAGGAGTTGCTGCATGCGTACCTGTTCCCGGCCGGCCTGGATGTTCGGCCTGATCCTCTCTGCTGTTTCTCTTCCCGCGCTGGCCCAGCCCGGACCAGACAGCGTTCCCCGCATCATCGGTGGGGTCGACGCCGAACCCGGCCAGTATCCGTTCATGGCGAGCCTGCAGCGGCTGGGCCGCGGCGATTCGGACCACGCCCGGCACGGCTGCGGCGGCACCCTGATCTCGCCCTCGTGGGTGCTTACCGCCGCGCACTGCGTAGAGGGGCTGCGGCCAGCAGGCCTGGCGGTCCTGGTCGGGCAGACCGAGCTGAAAACCACGCCGCGCCGCCGCGTGTCCAACGTCAAGGCGATCCATGTGCATCCGGCGTTCGACGAGCGCGACCTGGTCAATGACGTGGCGCTGATCCAACTCAAGCGGCCGGTACCCAAGGCCGAGCCGGCCGAGGTGATGCTGGGCCGGGACGGCGCGTACCTGCGACCTGGCCGCGACTTCACGGTGATCGGCTGGGGTGTCACCGAATTTCCCGGGGAGGCGCTGCCGACCACCCTGCAGACGGTGCTGACCCCGTTCGTTTCGTTCGCCGCGTGCCAGCAGGCCTACCCGAGCCTGCAGGCCGGCACGGTGATCTGCGCCGGCGCCGAGGGCATCGACAGCTGCAGTGGTGACTCCGGTGGGCCGCTGCTGGTGCGCCGGAAGCAGGCCTGGACAGTACTGGGCACGGTCAGCTGGGGGGAAGGCTGTGCGCTGCCGGGGCGTCCCGGGGTATATGCGCGGTTGTCGCAGGGCTATGTGCGCGACTTCATCCAGGCCACCTGGATGCGCGACTGATATCCAGTAGAAACAGGGGCTTGCGCCCATCCTGCCGGCGTGGCGGGCAGGATGGGTTGCCGCTGCGGGGGCGCAGGCCGCAAGATGCGGACCGGTCCGGGGAAGTCCGAATTCATGTCCATGCCGTTGATGACAGGGCGCTACCGACCCTGGGTGATGTCGCTGTCGCTGTGCGGCCTGCTGCTGGTGGGGGCGTGCAGGCGCGACACGATCGACCCGGACGCACCCGCCGCCGAGCCGGTAGCCGCGCTGCAGCAGATCGCCCAGCACCTGGCCGACAACGACCTGGTGGGGTACGCCCGCGCGTCGGTGCCGCCGGCCCAGTACAACCGCCTGCGGGTGGCCTGGAGCGACGGGCACAGCCGCTGGCCGTTGACCGACCTGCCACTGGACGGCCAGCTGCTGCCGATGCTGGCGGCGCTGTCCGCGCCGGACGCGCCCAAGCGCCTCCAACGCTCCTTCGATACCCAGATTGCCGGCCAGGCCGCCGGAGTGCGCCAGGCAGCCCATTCGATGGGGCTGTTCGGCGTGCAGTACCTGCGCAACCAGGCCGACTACAGCGAGGACGAGCGGGCGCACTACAGCCAGGTAGTGGATGCACTGAGCCGCTGGGCTGCCGCCGCGCCGCTGACCGACCGGCAGCGCGCGAAGACCACCATCACCCTGTTGACCGCCACCGCGCGCACCGCCGGGCTGTCCACCGACGCCGAGCTGCAGGCGGCCGGCATGGAGGGGAGCCTGCGCCGGCTGGGGCCGTTCGCCAAGGCGCTGAAGACCGCGCTGGCCAGTTATGGGCTGTCGCTCGACGCGGCCATGACCGGGCTGCGCGGCGAGCTGGTGTCGCAGCAGGGCGACACCGCCCTGCTGCGGATCCAGTACCCGTTGGCCGGTGAACAGATCGAAGCCCAGGTGCGCATGACCCGCCGCGACGGCCACTGGTATCTGGCACGCACCCTGGAAGAGACCGACGCACTGCTCAAGGCGGCAGACGAGGCGGTGGCCGCGCAAGCTGAACATGACGCGCAGCGGGCAGCTGAAGCAGAGGCCGCCGCGCAGGTCAAGGACGGTGCTTCTGCACCGGCTAAGCCATAATGAAGCCGATGCCGAACCAGAATCCCCTGCCTTTCCCCGGCGAAGAGCCGCCCAAGACGCCGGACGTCCCGTCCGCGTCGCCCGACACCGTGCCCGGCGCGGACGCCCCGGCCGCGGGCGCAACCGACCCGGCGGCGATCGTGCCCAGCCCGGTCAGCGCGGCGGCCCGCACCTCGTTCGGGCGCCGCCCGTGGTGGGCCCGTCTGCTGGGCCGCCTGGTCGAACCCTGGCTGTCGCTGAAGATCGAACCCGAACAGCCCGGCCAGTACGATGACGGCCGCCCGGTGGTCTACGTGCTGGAAGACTACGGTCTGTCCAACGCGCTGATCCTGGACAAGGCCTGCCGGGAAGCCGGCCTGCCCTCGCCGCTGGTCCCCATCGCCGGCGACCCGACCGGGCGCCGGCGCGCATACCTGGCGCTGTCGCGGCGGAGCAGCAGCAACTCGCTGATTCCCGAGCAGCGCGGCGCCAAGACCCATTCCGATTCACTGGCCAAGGTGCTGCAGGCCCATCGCGCGCGCGGCGAGCTGGACGTGAACCTGGTGCCGGTGTCGATCTTTGTCGGCCGCGCGCCGGACAAGCAGAGCGGCTGGTTTGCGGTGCTGTTCTCGGAAAACTGGGCGCTGGTGGGGCGTTTCCGCCGCCTGCTGGCGGTGCTGCTCAACGGTCGCAGCACCATTGTGCGGTTCGCCCCGCCGATATCGCTGCGCGCCACCGTGGACGAAGGGCTGGACCCCGAGCGCACGGTGCGCAAGCTGCAGCGCGTGCTGCGTACCCACTTCCGCCGTATCCGCGAATCGGTGATCGGCCCGGACCTGTCCACCCGCCGCCTTCTGGTGGACAAGGTGCTGGAGGCCGACACCGTCCGCGAAGCCATCGCCTCGCAGGCCAAGCGTGACAACACCAAGCCTGCCGATGCCTGGAAAAAGGCGCATGCCTATGCCTGGGAAATCGCCGCGGACTACTCCAGCCCGGTGGTGCGATCGGCCAGCTTCATGCTCAGCCACGTGTGGAACCGCATCTACGCCGGCGTGCTGGTGCACCACCTGGACAAGTTCAAGGCCGCCGCGCCGGGCCATGAAGTGGTCTACGTGCCCAGCCATCGCAGCCACATGGATTACCTGCTGCTGTCTTACCTGCTGTACGACCGCGGCATCGTGCCGCCGCACATTGTCGCCGGCATCAACCTCAACCTGCCGGTGGTGGGTACCCTGCTGCGCAAGGGCGGTGCATTCTTCATCCGCCGCTCGATCCGCGGCAACGCGCTGTATTCGGCAGTGCTGAGCGAGTACGTGGCGCAGCTGGTGGCCGGTGGCTATTCGATCGAGTACTTCGTCGAGGGTGGCCGTTCGCGTACCGGGCGCCTGCTGCAGCCCAAGGGCGGCATGATCTCGATGACGCTGCGCGCCTTCCTGCGCCAGCCGCGCAAGCCAGTGCTGTTCCAGCCGGTCTACATCGGCTATGAAAAGCTGATGGAAGGCGGCAGCTATCTGGACGAACTGTCCGGACGGCCGAAGGAAAAGGAATCGATCTGGCAGCTGCTGTGGTCGATCCCCAAGGTGCTCAAGCAGAACTACGGCCAGGTGGTGGTGAACTTCGGTGAGCCGATCGCGCTCAACGACGTGCTGGCCCGCCAGGCACCGGAGTGGGACGGGGCACCGGTAGGCGAGGACGAGAAGCCATCATGGCTGTCGGGCACGGTGGACCATCTGGCCGAACGCATCCAGGTGCACATCAACGGCGCGGCCGACGTGAACCCGATCAACCTGCTGGCGCTGGCGCTGCTGTCCACGCCCAAGCACGCGATGGGCGAGGCGGACCTGATCGCGCAGATCGAGCTGTGCAAGACCCTGCTGGTGGAAATGCCGTATTCGGATCGGGTCACGGTCACGCCGCACTCGCCGGAGCGGATCATCGCCCACGCCGAGGAAATCAACGTACTGACCCGGGTCAAGCACCCGCTGGGCGATGTGCTCAGCGTCAGTGGCGATACCGCGGTGCTGCTCAGCTACTTCCGCAACAACGTCATCCACCTGTTCACCGCTTCCTCGTGGGTGGCGTGCTGCTTCCAGAACAACCGCCGCATGAGCCGCACCGGCCTGGTGCAGCTGGGCCGTACCGTGTACCCGTTCCTGCAGGCCGAGCTGTTCCTGCCCTGGACCGAGGACGAGTTCGCCCAGCGCATCGAGCAGACCATCGCGGTGTTCGTTCGCGAGGGCCTGCTGCAGAACGTCAATGATGACGACGGCGGCATCCTGGCGCGCAACACCGGGCAGACCGACGAGGTGTTCCGCCTGCGTGCGATTGGCCATTCACTGCAGCAGGCGTTCGAGCGTTACTACATCGCCATTTCGGTGCTGGTCAAGAACGGCCCGGGCACGCTCGGCTCGGCCGAACTGGAAAGCCTGTGCCAGCAGGCCGCGCAGCGCCTGAGCCTGCTCTACGCTCCGGCGGCACCGGAGTTCTTCGACCGCACCCTGTTCCGCGGCTTCATCCAGAAGATGCGCGAGCTGCGCCTGGTGTGGCCGGACGAGAACAGCAAGCTGCTGTTCGACGAACGCCTGGACCTGTGGGCCAAGGATGCCAAGTTCATCCTGGGTCGCGAGTTGCGCCACACCATCGAACGCGTCAGTCCCGAAGCGGCAAAACCGGAAGAACCGGTGGCCGCGGATTGACCGCGGGTGACGACCAACGGTCGTCACCTGCCGGTGCGGCAATGGGCAGGTGACGACCGCGGGTCGGCACGCGTCACGCCGGCTCGTCCGGAATCAACATGTCCTCCAGCTTCGCGATGCGGTCCTTGAGCTGCAGCTTGCGCCGCTTCAGGCGCTTGGCCTCCAGCTCATCCTCGCCGTTGGCGGCCATGCGCTGGATCTCTTCATCCAGCGTGCGATGTTCCTGCCGAAGGTCGGCAAGCAGGGCGCTGATCTGTTCGGGCGTCAAGGTATCCACAGGGGTTGAGCATACACACCCGGCATGACGCCCGGGAGTGAACGCAGTCACTTCCCCGCACCGATGGCGACCGGTGCGAGCCGGTAGAATGTTCGGATGCCTGCCGTCCTGCCCCTGCCCGATCCGCTTCCCCGCGCCCCGCGCACGGACGCGGCCGCGCAGGACAAACTGGCGCGCAGGTTGCGCCGCCAGGTCGGCCAGGCGATCGCCGACTTCGGCATGATCGAGGATGGCGACCGCGTCATGGTCTGCCTGTCCGGCGGCAAGGACAGCTACACCCTGCTGGACGTGCTGCTGCAGCTGCAGAAAAGGGCCCCGGTGGCCTTCGAACTGGTGGCGGTGAACCTGGACCAGAAACAGCCGGGCTTCCCCGAACACGTGCTGCCGGAGTACCTGGCCTCGATCGGCGTGGCCTACCAGATCATCGAACAGGACACCTATTCGGTGGTCAGCCGGGTGATTCCCGAAGGCCGCACGATGTGCTCGCTGTGTTCGCGGCTGCGTCGCGGTGCGCTGTACCGGCACGCGGCGGAAAACGGCTTCAGCAAGATCGCACTCGGCCACCACCGCGACGACAGCGTAGCCACGTTCTTCCTCAACCTGTTCCACCACGCCAAGCTCTCGGCGATGCCGCCCAAGCTGCGCAGCGATGACGGCCGGCATGTAGTGATCCGCCCGCTGGCCTATGTGAGCGAGCGGGACATCGCACAGCATGCGCAGGCGCGCGGCTTCCCGATCATTCCGTGCACGCTGTGCGGCAGCCAGGACAACCTGCAGCGCCGCCAGGTGGCGCAGATGCTGCAGCAGTGGGAGGATCAGCACCCCGGGCGGATTGACCAGATCGCACGCGCGCTGGGCAACATCCACCCGTCGCAGCTGGCCGACCCGGCCCTGTTCGATTTCATGGCGCTGGGCCGCACCGCGGTCGCGCCCAGCCCGTCGTCGGCCTGGACCGACGGCACCCCCTGACCTTCCCTTCCACGCCTTCCCATCCGGATTTCCATGTTCTTTCGCAACCTGACGCTGTTCCGCTTCCCGACTGCCACTGATTTCTCCGAAGTCGACACCCTGCTGCCGCAGGTGCTGCTCAAGCCGGTGGGCCCGCTCGAAATGAGTTCACGTGGCTTCATCTCCCCGTTCGGCCGTGAGGAAAAGGCCGTGTTCTCGCACCGCGTCGGCGACGCGCTGTGGCTGACCGTAGGGGGTGAGGACAAGATCCTGCCGGGCGCGGTGGTCAACGATCTGCTGGCCCGCAAGCTGGAAGAGATCGAAGAGAAGGAGGGGCGCAAGCCCGGCGGGCGTGAGCGCAAGCGCCTGAAGGACGACCTGCTGCATGAGCTGATGCCGCGTGCCTTCGTGAAGAGCTCGCGCACTGACGCGCTGATCGACCTGACCCACGGCTACGTGGCGGTGGACTGCTCGAGCAGCAAGAAGGGCGAGAACATGATGTCCGACATCCGTGGCCTGCTCGGCAGCTTCCCGGCCATGCCGCTGAACGCTGAAGTGGCGCCGCGCTCGATCCTGACCGGCTGGATCGCCGGCGAGCCGCTCCCGACCGGACTGAGCCTGGGCGAAGAGTGCGAGATGAAGGACCCGGCCGAGGGCGGTGCGGTGGTCAAGTGCCAGCACCAAGAACTGCGCTGCGACGAGATCGACAAGCACCTGGACGCCGGCAAGCAGGTGACCAAGCTGGCCCTGGTGTTCGAGGACAACCTGTCCTTCGTGCTGGGCGACGACCTGATCGTGCGCAAGCTGAAGTTCCTGGACGGCGCCCTGGACCAGCTCGAGCACGCCGACGAAGACGGCCGCCGCGCCGAGCTGGACGCCCGTTTCGCCCTGCAGAGCGGCGAAGTGCGTCGCCTGTTCCTGCTGCTGGAAGAGGCCTTCAAGCTGAGCAAGGCCGACTGAGGCACCGGGCGGGGCCCGCAGTCATGTGCGGGCCGCTGCCGGCGCTATGCTGTAGCCATGCCCGGATTCCTCCGCCGCCTGATCTCCCCGGCCGTTGCCCCCACGTTGCAGCGCGACACCGTTCGCCTGCGCCTGGAGGATGCCGAGATCGACGTGCTGCGCGTGCGCGATCCGCGTGCGCGCCGGATCAAGCTCAGCGTGGACGAGCGTGGCGTACGGCTGACCCTGCCGCCGCGCGCCAGCTTGCTGATGGGCGAGCGTTTCCTGGAAGAGCACCGCGGTTGGCTGTCCTCGCAGCTGCGCAATTACCAGGCCCAGAACATGCCGCCGCCGCTGGTGATCGGCGAGCCCGGGGTGCTGCCGCTGCGCGGCGAACTGCTGCCAGTGCGGTGGGATGCCGGACGCTATGCGCGCCTGGTGCTCGACGATACTGGCGTGTGCATGCACCTGCCGGCGCGCGCTACAGATACGACCGTGAAGCGTGCGCTGCGCGAATTCTACGAAGCGCAGACCCGCGCCGATGTCGGCCAGTGGCTGCCGCGCTACCTGCCCGGCCTGCCGCGCGCACCGGCGCGCCTGCGGCTGAAGGTAATGTCCTCGCAATGGGGCTCGTTGGCCCCCGATGGCAGCATGGCGCTGGACCTGGCGCTGGTGCTGGGGCGGCCGTCGGCGTTCGAGTACGTGCTGGTGCATGAGCTCTGCCATCTGATCCAGGCCAATCATTCGCCGGCGTTCTGGGACGAAGTGGAACAGCGCTTCCCGGCCTGGCGCGAGGAGCGCGATTACTTCCAGCTGGAGGGGCGGCGGCTCAAAGCGATGCTGCGGCAGCTGCTGTAGCCCGGCGGCGGGGCAGGGCGCGCATGATTTCGCCGTGGCCAGCGATGCGTACCCACCCTGTGATCAGGGCGACGCGCGTGTGCGCAGTGTGGCCGCCTGCGCCCAGCGTGCGGCCACGCGCGGGGCGGTGATGCACACCGCCTGATCGGTCACGGTCGTGACCGCGCGCTCCAGCAGCTGGATGTCGGCTTCATGCTGGCGCGCCACGTGCGGGTCTTCGAAGAAGATCGCGCGCTGGCAGCGGCCTTCCAGCACCTGGTCGGCGATCTGCGCATCACCGCCCATCGGACCGCTCTGGTATCGGGTCACCCAGTCCTGGTCCTTCGGCCAGCCACGGCTCCAGGCCAGTTCGTTCAGGCGCTGGCCAGTGGTGCCGGTGCCCACGCGGCTGCGGAAGCGGGAAAGCAGGGCGAAATGTTCGTCGGCAAAGGCCAGCATGGCCGGCTTCATCGCATCGTGCGCGATCAGCGCCAGCGTGTGCTGCTCGAATGCATGCAGGTCATCGGCGCCGGGATCAGCGGGCAGGCCGGCGTGCACGCGTTCGACTTCGATCCAGTCGCGCGCGGTGGCCACGGTGGAGATGAACGGCTTGCCGTGGATCACGCACTGGCGCTTGAGCGCGGTGGCTTCGGGGAACACCGAGGACGGATCGACCGGGTCCATCAGATAGATGGCCCCATCCAGCGTGCGCTCGGGCGTGCCCATGCCCACCACTTCGGCGACCAGCTTCATCAGCCCGCCCTCGCGGCCGTTCGGGTAGCGGCGCAGGGGGGCGAAATCGGGCAGGAAACCCAGCCGCCGGATGGCGTCATAGGTGCGGCCGACCGCATGCAGCTCCACGCCCAGCTCGCGCAGCCCGGTGTCGCTGGCGCGCAGCCAGCGGAACAGTGCAGCGTGTTTGTCGTGGTGGTGCAGCCGATTGGCGGCCAGGCCGATGCGCATGGGAATCATCCGAACGAGTGGGGCATCAGCGACATTACCAGCCCTTCACGCCAATTCGTAAAAGTTGCATAGCCGGCCACTGGGGCCATAACCGACATTGACGGCTGTCACCCGGTCAATCAGGACAGCCCCTCATGCCCCTTTCCGCTTCCCGCACCGCGCCGTCGGTGCCGACGCTGGCGCACGACCGCGGCGCCCGCATCCGTACGCTGGGCCGCCTGCTGCGCCACGCTGCCCACGGCGATGCCGACGTACTGCTGGTTGGGCTGGCGCGCATGCTGGATGCGCATATCGAGTGCGACCATGCCGACGACGCCGGTAATGCCCGCATCCGCGACCAGCTGGATGAGATCCAGCTGTTGCTGGCGCTGGAGATCGAACGCGCCGGGCTACGGGCCGCCGCTTGACGCCGGCGCTACCGTGCTCTGTGACCGCTGTCAGGCGGTGATCAGCGCTACGATCGCCGCCGCCGCATCGCGCCCTTCGGCCACGGCGGTAACCACCAGGTCCGCACCACGCACCGCGTCGCCACCGGCAAACAGGCGCGGGTGGGCAGTCTGGAACGGCAGGCGGCCCTGGCCGCCGGCCAGGATGCGGCCGTTGTGGCCCGCTTCCACGCCCTGCGCGGTCAGCCATTCCGGTGCCGTGGGCGAGAAGCCGAATGCAATGATCACCACGTCGGCTTCCAGCAGCGATTCGCTGCCCTCGATCGGCACCGCGCTGCGCCGGCCCTGCGCATCGGGCTCGCCCAGGTGGGTTTCCACCACGGTGACACCGATTGCTTCGTCGTCGGCACCGGCCTCGATCGACAGCGGCTGGCGGTTGAACAGGAAGCGCACGCCTTCTTCGCGGGCGTTGGCCACTTCGCGGGCCGAGCCCGGCATGCTGGCTTCATCGCGGCGGTAGGCGCAGGTCACCCGGGCCGCACCCAGCCGCACCGCACTGCGCACGCAGTCCATGCCGGTATCGCCGCCACCCAGCACCACCACGCGCTTGCCCTCCAGGTCGGGCAGGGCAAGCGTGTCTTCCCAGCCGGCAATCGGCCGGCCGTGGGCATCGCTGCCGCTGACGATGCGGCTGTTCTGGACCAGGAACGGCAACGCCGGCAGCACGTTCTTCAGATCCTGCCCGGGCAGCCCGCCGTCGGTGTAGCGGTAGGCACCGGTGCCGACGAACACCGCGTCGTAGTCGGCCAGCAGGGTTTCCAGGGTCACGTCGCGGCCGATCTCCACGCCGAGCCGGAACTGCACGCCCATGCCTTCGAGCACGTTGCGACGGCGACTGATCACCGACTTGTCCAGCTTGAAGCTGGGAATGCCGAACTGCAGCAGGCCCCCTATCTGTTCATAGCGGTCGTACACCACCGCCTGCACGCCTGCATGCGCCAGCCGGTCGGCACAGGCCAACCCGGCCGGGCCGGCACCGATCACCGCCACCCGCTTGCCGGTGCTTTCCACCGCCGCCATGTCCGGCCGCCAGCCGGTGGCCAGCGCGGTATCGACGATGTATTTCTCCACCGCGCCGATGGTGACGGCACCGAACTCTTCCAGCGTGCAGCTGCCTTCGCACAGGCGGTCCTGCGGGCACACCCGGCCGCACACTTCCGGCAGCGGGTTGGTGGAATGGCACAGCGTGGCCGCTTCGTGGATGCGGTTTTCCTGCACCAGCTGCAGCCACTGCGGAATGGCGTTGTGCACCGGGCACTTCCAGCTGCAGTAGGGGTTGCCGCAGTCCAGGCAGCGACCGGCCTGGTACTGGGCATCTTCCTTGCCGAACTTGCCGTACAGCTCACCCCAGTCGCCGGAGGTGCGCAGCTCCACCGGAATACGCTGCGGCATGGTCCGGGGCAGGTCGAGGAACTGGAAGGCGTGCTTGCGGCTCATGTAAGGGGCATCCAGGAAATCAGGCGGCGCGGCGCAGCGATTCGGTCAGCGATTCAATGCTGGCGGCCTTGGGTTTGACCAGCCAGAACTTGCCGACATAATCGCGGAATTCATCCAGGATCTGCTGGGCCCAGATGCTGCCGGTGAGCTCGCGGTGGCGGCTGATCAGGGTGTGCAGGTGCTGGCGGTGGTTCTCGAACCCTTCGGCCGAAATGCGGTGGATGTCGATCAGTTCGTGGTTGTAGCGGTCCACGAAGTCGCGGTCGATATCCAGCACATAGGCCAGCCCGCCGGTGAAGCCGGCACCGAAGTTCAGACCCACCTTGCCCAGCACCAGCACGATGCCGTCGGTCATGTATTCGCAGCAGTGGTCGCCGGCGCCTTCGATGACCGCCAGCGCACCGGAGTTGCGCACGCCGAAGCGCTCGCCGGCCCGGCCGGCGGCGAACAGCTCACCGCCGGTGGCGCCGTACAGGCAGGTGTTGCCGATGATGGCGGTGTTGCGCGCTTCGAAGCGTGCGCCGCGCGGCGGGCGAACCACCAGGCGGCCGCCGGCCATGCCCTTGCCCACGTAATCGTTGGCTTCGCCTTCCACTTCCAGCTGCAGGCCGCCCACGTTGAACGCGCCGAAGCTCTGCCCGGCCGTGCCACGGAAGCGCAGCGTCAGCGGCGCATCGCTCATGCCCTGGTTGCCATGCGCGCGCGCGATGGTGCCGGACAGGCGGGTGCCGATGGAGCGGTCGGTGTTGTGGATCAGGAAACGGTGTTCGCCGCCCAGCTTGCCGGCAATGGCCGGAGCCAGCAGGCCATCCATCTGCGTGGCCAGGCTGTCGGGTGATTCGTACAGGCGCTGCGCGGCACAGTGGCTGCCGCCGTACCGGGCCGGGTCGAGCAGGCGCGATAGATCCACCTTGACGCCCGGGCGCGGGGCGATCTCCAACTGCTGCAGCAGGTCGGTGCGGCCCACGATCTCGTCCAGCGAGCGCACGCCCAGGTAGGACAGCCAGCCGCGCACTTCCTCGGCCAGCAGCCGGAAGAAATTCTCCACGCGCTCGGGCAGGCCGGTGAAGTACTGCGCGCGCAGGCGCTCGTCCTGGGTGGCCACGCCGGTGGCGCAGTTGTTGAGATGGCAGATGCGCAGGTACTTGCAGCCCAGCACGATCATCGGCGCGGTGCCGAAGCCGAAGCTGTCCGCACCCAGCAGCGCGGCCTTGATCACGTCCAGGCCGGTCTTCAGCCCGCCGTCGGTCTGCAGCAGGGTGCGCCCGCGCAGGTCGTTGGCCACCAGCGCCTGATGCGATTCGGCCACGCCCAGCTCCCACGGCACGCCTGCGTAGCGGATCGAGCTGACCGGGCTGGCACCGGTGCCGCCATCATGGCCGGACACAGTGATCAGGTCCGCACCGGCCTTGACCACGCCGGCGGCGATGGTGCCCACGCCGGCATGCGAGACCAGCTTCACCGACACCAGCGCATCCGGGTTGACCTGCTTGAGGTCGTAGATGAGCTGGGCCAGGTCTTCGATCGAGTAGATGTCGTGGTGCGGCGGCGGCGAGATCAGGCCGATGCCCGGCTTGGCATAACGCAGCCGCGCGATGAGTTCGTTGACCTTGTGCCCGGGCAGCTGCCCGCCTTCGCCGGGCTTGGCACCCTGGGCGACCTTGATCTGCAGCACTTCGGCATTGACCAGGTATTCGGCGGTGACGCCGAAGCGGCCCGAGGCCACCTGCTTGATCTTGCTGCGCTTGTGGGTGCCGTAGCGTACGGGGTCTTCGCCACCCTCACCGGAATTGCTGCGCCCACCCAACCTGTTCATGGCGATGGCCAGCGCTTCATGCGCTTCGGGCGACAACGCACCCAGGCTGATGGCGGCGGTGTCGAAGCGGCGGAACAGGTCCTCGGCCGGCGCCACCTGTTCCAGCGGGGTCGGCGTGGGGGCGGCCTTGAGCTGCAGCAGGTCGCGCAGCGCCGACACCGGCCGCCCGTGCACCGCCTCGCAGTAACGCTGCCAATCGGCGGCATCGCCGCTGCGCGCGGCGCGCTGCAGGGTCATGACCACGTCCGGGTTGTACATGTGGTACTCGCCGCCGTGCACGTACTTGAGCACGCCGCCCACCTCCGGGCGCAGCAGGTCGTTCCAGGCGCGTACGGTGAGTTCGCGCGCTTCGTGATCCAGCCGCGCAAAGCCCACGCCGGACACGCGCGACGGCGTTTCCGGGAAGCACAGGTCGACTACTTCATCATCCAGGCCGACGATCTCGAACAACTGCGCGCCGCGGTAACTGGCCACGGTACAGATGCCCATCTTGGAGATGATCTTGGACAGGCCCTTGTAGATGCCCTTGCGGTAGCTGCGGCCGATCTGCGACTGCTCGCCGCCCTTCTTCAGCTGCAGGATGCCGCGCCGGCCCAGGTCGAACAGGGTCTGGTAGGCCAGGTACGGATACACCGCAGTGGCACCAAACCCGAGCAGGCAGGCCATGTGGTGCGGGTCGCGCGCGGTGCCGGTTTCCAGGATCAGGTTGACGTCGCAGCGCAGCCCGGCGTTGGACAGGTGGTGGTGCACTGCACTGGTGGCCAGCAGCGCATGCACCATCGGCCGGTCGGCCACCGGGTAGCGGTCACTGAGCAGCAGCATGACGATGCCCTCGCGTGCGGCCGCTTCGGCTTCGGCGCAGATGCGCTCGATGCCCGCCTTCAGCCCTTCGTCCAGGCTGTAGGAGAGGTCGATGAGCCGGTTGCGGTCCACGTACTGCGGCATCTTGATCAGCTGGCGCAGCTTGCGCTGGCTGAGCACCGGCGAATTGAGGATGACGTGGTTCACCGTCTCCGCGCCGGCATGGAAGATGTTGGTCTCCTTGCCGAGCTGGGTGGTGAGCGACATCACGCAGTCTTCCCGCAGCGGATCGATCGGCGGGTTGGTGACCTGTGCGAACGCCTGGCGGAAGTAATCGTAAAGCGGCCGGCTCTGCTGGCTGAGCACCGCCATCGGGGTGTCATCGCCCATCGACCCGGTGGCTTCCTGCTCGGTTTCGGCCAGCGGGCGCAGGATCTGCTCCACTTCCTCGGTGCTGAGCTGGAACAGCTTGTGGTAGCTGCGCAGGGTGCGTTCGTCGAACGGCTCTTCCACCAGCGACGGATCGATCAGCTCGGTCTGCAGGTAGGTCACGCCCTGCTGCAACCACTGCTTGTACGGGGCGCGCCCACGGTTGATGCGGTCGATGGCATCCGAATCCAGCAGGTCGCCGCGCTTGAGGTCGATGGCCATCATCTCGCCGGGGCCCAACTTGCCCTTGCGCACCACGCGCTCGGCCGGTACTTCCCACACGCCCGCTTCGGACGCCACCAGGAAGTGGCGGTCGGAGGTGAGCATCCAGCGCGCCGGGCGCAGCCCGTTGCGGTCCAGCGTGCAGGCGGCATAGCGTCCGTCGCAGGCGACGATGCCGGCCGGGCCATCCCACGGTTCGCTGTTGAGGCCGTAGAACTCGTAGAACGCGGCCAGGTCGGCGTCCTTGAACTCCAGCGACTGGGTTGCCGGCGGCACCAGGATGCGCAGCGCCTGGATCAGCTCCATGCCGGCGCTGACCATCAGCTCCAGCATGTTGTCCAGGCTCTGCGAATCCGAGCCGTGCATGGAGATCACCGGATCGAACTCGCCGATGTCGAAGCGCGGGGTCTTCCACACCTTGCTGCGCGCCTGCGCCCAGCGCCGGTTGCCTTCGATGGTGTTGATCTCGCCGTTGTGCGCGAGCATCCGGAACGGGTGCGCCAGTGGCCAGCGCGGCAGCGTGTTGGTGGAAAAGCGCTGATGGAACACGATGGCGCTGGAGGCCAGGTCGTTGCGCTGCAGGTCCGGGTAGAACCGGCTCAGCTTGTCCGGCAGCACCATGCCCTTGTAGCTGATCGCGTTGGGACTGAGCGTGGTGACGTAGTAATCGGCATGGTCGCGCAGCTGCTGTTCGCTGCGGCGGCGGGCCAGGAACAGCGCCAGGGTGAAGGCGGCTTCGTCCTGGCCGTGGCCGGCATCAACGAACACCTGTTCGATGTGCGGCAGGGTGTCGCGTGCCAGCTGGCCGCACACGCTGGGATCGGTCGGCACCACGCGCCAGCCGAGCGGCTGGCAGCCGGCGTCGCGCAGCTGCTGTTCGAGGATGTCGCGGCAGGCTTGGGCAGCGGCATCGTCGTGCGGCAGGAACACCACGCCGGCCGCATGCAGTTTGCCAAGGGTGAGACCGGCCTCGGTGGCCAGCGCCTGCAGGAACGCGTCCGGGCGGCGCAGCAACAGCCCGCAGCCGTCTCCGGTGACACCGTCGGCGGCGACGCCGCCGCGGTGGGTCATGCGCGAGAGCGCGGCGATCGCGGTGTCGACCAGCAGCCGTGACGGCTGGTCATCCAGTTGCGCCACCATGCCGAAACCACAGGCATCGCGTTCGTCTTGTGGGTCGTAAAGCCCTTGGCGGTTGCGGGGGGCCATTTCTGCCTCGATGTCGGGTGAGCGGCGACACTCGTCCCCGCTCAATCCGTCGAGCGCATCTGGAGGCACCGGATGCTTCGACTAGATCACAGTTGCTGCAACGCCGCAATACACGGTTGCACGCGCAACCAAACCCACGGAAAACCCGCGTCCGGTGCGCCCAATTCAGCCGCAGCGCAGGCCGGTGACCACGCCCTTTTCATCGACTTCGATGTTCAGCCGCTCGCCGACGAATTCCATGGTGGTCATGTCGTCGGGCTTGAGTACGCGCAGCTCGCGCGCGCTGGCATCCTGCTGTGCCTGGGCACCGATGGCGTCGCTGTAAGCCTGGCCGACCAGACTCTGCACCTGGTTGGCATCGCAGTTGCCGACCGGCGGTGCCTCGGTGGCCTTGGCGGTGGTGTCGGCCGGGGCGGCCGCGACTTCCTCGGCAGCCTTCTGCGCGTGGGTACCCGCTGCTTCCTGCTCGTCCATCGGCGGGGCCTTGCAGGCGCCAAGCAACAGCAGGGTGGGGACCAGGGCCGCAGCCAGCAGGGCGGGACCAGACGGACGCCGCAGGCGGCGGAAGGACAAGGACGACATCGCGACTCCAGAGTTCCAGGCGGTAAACCATGGAGCATATCGCCAAGGGCGGGTGTGAGGTGTTTGTGTTGCGTTATTGACGCGGCGCCGTCACCCCGCCCAGCACACTGCAGGCCCGCTCCATCGCCACCGCTTCCATGCCCGCACGTCCTGCCACCCCTGAAGCTGCCGCCGCCCGCGACGCCGGCCTTCGCTATGTCACTGACGAGCAGCCCGGCATTGCCCGTCGCCGCGCCGGCAAGGGCTTCAGCTACCGCGACCCCGATGGTCAGCCGGTGCGCGATACCGCCACCCTGGCGCGGATCCGCGCGCTGGCCATTCCGCCGGCCTACACCGATGTCTGGATCTGTGCGCTGGCCAACGGTCACCTGCAGGCCACCGGGCGCGACGCGCGCAAGCGGAAGCAGTACCGCTACCATCCGGACTGGGCGCGGGTGCGCGGTGATGGCAAGTTCGACCGGGTGATCGCCTTCGGCGAGGCGCTGCCGGCGCTGCGCCGCCGCCTGGGCCGTGATCTGAAGCTGCCCGGGTTTCCACAGGACAAGGTGCTGGCGATCGTGGTCGCCCTGCTTGCCGAAACGCTGGTGCGGGTAGGCAATACCGAGTACGCCCGCGACAACCGCTCCTACGGGCTGACCACGCTGCGCAACCGCCACTTGGAACTGGTGAAGGGCGGGCGCGCGCGCATGCGCTTCCGCGGCAAGTCCGGCCAGCAGCACGAAGTGGATATCGACGACAAGCGCCTGGTGGGCCTGATCAAGGGTTGCCAACAGCTGCCGGGGCAGGCCCTGTTCCAGTACCGTGATGACGACGGCACCCTGCAGCCGGTGGACTCGGGCCAGGTCAACGCTTACCTGCGCGATGCAATGGGCACCGACTTCAGTGCCAAGGATTTCCGTACCTGGGGTGGCACCGTGGCGGCGCTGCGCCAGTTCGCTGCCACCGCGCTGCCCGAGGCACCGAGCGAACGGGCGCTGGCCGCGCTGCAGAAAGAGGTGGTGTGCGAAGTAGCGACGCTGCTGGGCAACACCCCAGCGGTGTGCCGCAAGGCCTACATCGACCCAAGCGTCTTCGATGGCTGGCGCGATGGCTCGCTGGCCAAGCTGGCGGGGCTGCGTGGCCAGCGCCAGTGGGAGCAGGCCACGCTGAAATTCCTGCGCTCGGCGCGACGCGTGGTGAAAGGCAAAGCCGCGCGTTGAAGCGCGGCCGTGCCGGGGGCGATCAACCGCAGTAGATAGCGGTGATGTTGTTGGTGCGGCCCTTCTCGATGGTCAGCCGCTCGCCACCGCTTTCCGCGCCCGGGCTCGGGTTGGCCGCGCCGCTGGCGGTGGCGCCGCTCTCGGCCCGCTGGCTGCGCAGTACCACGACCTCGAGGCTGTCGCTGTCCACGCGGGCACGCTCCACCGTCGCTGCCGACGCGGCGAGGCCGACCGCGCCGCGTACCTTGTCCACATGGCACTGGCCGGAAATGACGCCGTCGATGGGCTGTACCTGGGCCACCGGGGTGCTGCTGCAGGCGGTAAGAGCGGTCAATGCGGCAACGGCAAAGAGGGGACGCAACATGGTGTTACTCCGGGGGGATTCTGGTGCCCACGATGCCGCCGCCGGCGTATGCAGGGGATGAAGCCCTGCACGGCGCGCCCACATGGCATTCACCGTATGCGACCGCCGCCAGCGACACACTGCTCTTGCCTCGCCCTCCACCCGCATCGAGGCAACCGCAACGAAGGAGTTCAGCATGGCCACGGCCAAGAAGACCCGTAAGCGCACCCCCACCGCTGCCGCACCCGCCGCCGACCCGAAGCCGGCCCGCGCGCGCACGCCAGTGGTCAAGACCGCCACCCGCAAGGCCGCCGCCAGCGATCCGCGCGCTGCGCGCGTGGCCGCCCGCCAGCGCCGCCTGCAGGACCAGGAAAAGGCCAAGGACGCGCGTGCCGCCGCAAAGAAGAAAGCCGCCAAAAAGGCCACCAAGAAGGCGACCCAGGCTGGCACCCGCAAGCAACCTGACACCATGCCCGCCCAGCACATCGCCAAGCCGGGCAATGAACACGAACTGCAGCTGGCGCCGCGTTTCCTCGCGCCCGACTACCAGGGCAGCGGCAAACTGCAGGCCAAGCGCGCCATCATCACCGGCGCCGACTCCGGCATCGGCCGCGCGGTCGCGGTGCTGTTCGCACGCGAAGGTGCGGACGTGGCGGTGCTGCACCTGGATGAGGCCGAGGATGCCGAGGTCACCCGCCAGCATGTGGAAGCCGAAGGCACCCGCTGCGTGGTGATCGGCGGCGACGTGCGCGATCCGAAATTCTGCAACAAGGCGGTCAAGCAGGTGGCCAAGGCGTTCGGCGGCATCGATATCCTGGTCAACAACGCCGCGTTCCAGCTGCACTGCGAACGGCTGGAAGATCTGGAAGACGCGCACCTGCAGGAAACCCTGCAGACCAACATCGGCGGCTATATCCAGATGGCACGCGCGGTGCTGCCGCATCTGGAAGAGGGGGACTGCATCATCAACACCGGCTCGGAAACCGGGCTGTTCGGCAGCAAGGCGCTGATCGACTATTCGTCCACCAAGGGCGCCATCCATGCGTTCACCAAGGCGCTGGCCAGCCAGCTGCTGCCGCGTGGCATCCGCGTCAACGCGGTGGCCCCGGGCCCGGTGTGGACCCCGCTCAACCCGGCCGACAAGCAGGCGCCGGATGTAGCCGAGTTCGGCAAGGACAGCGACATGGGCCGCCCTGCGCAGCCGGAGGAACTGTCGCCGGCGTATGTGTTCCTGGCCTCGCCGGTCACTGCCAGCTACATCAGCGGCGTGATCCTGCCGGTCATGGGCGGCCCGCGCGGGTAGCACCGTTGCGGTCACGACCAACGGTCGTGACCTACCCCGAGACATGCAGCCGGTAGGTCACGACCTTCGGTCGTGACCGCCTCCGACCGTTCGTCGGCGCGCGCCGTCCGGCACTTGACGACACGTGTAGTCACGGGCATGGTGGCGACACGTGTAGTCAACGGAGTGTGCCATGCGCGGCAAGACGATCGGGGACCAGGAACTGGCCCTGCTGCAGTACATAGCGGAACAGGACGGCGCCAGCGTCGGCGAAGTAGCGGCCGGCTTCGGGGAGGCGCGCGGATTGGCGCGCTCAACGGTGCTGACCATGATGGAACGCCTGCGCGGCAAGGCCTACCTGCAGCGGCGACAGGTCGAGGGCGTGTACCGCTACTCGGCCACCGGCGAGCAGGACAGCGTGGTGCAGGGCGCGGTAGCCAGCTTCGTGGAGAAGACGCTGCAGGGCTCGGTGTCGCCCTTCGTGGCCTTCATGTCGCACAAGGCCGAGGTCAGCGACAGCGAACTGGCCGAACTTGAAGCGCTGGTCGCGCAGCTGCAATCACGCAAGCGGGAGGGCTGAGCCATGGAAACCCTGATGATGGAACTGCTGACCCGCCTGGCCTGGACCAGCGTGCAGAGCGCGCTGCTGGTGGCGTTGGTGTGGGGCGTGTGCCGGCTGTTGCCCCGGCTGCCCGCGGCCACGCGCTGCCGCCTGTGGTGGCTGGTGGCCCTGCAGGCCGTGCTGGGCCTGGTATGGAGCAGCCCGCTGGAACTGGCGGTGCTGCCGGCCCCGGGCATCGACGACACCACCTTCGTCACCCAGACGATGATGCAGGCGCCAACGACGCTGGCGCCGGTGGCCGTGGATACCATGACCGCCGCTGCGACCGGTGCGTCGCTGTCGTGGCAGAGCGTGCTGTTCGCCCTGTGGGCGGCCGGCGTGCTGCTGATGATGGCGCATAGCCTGCGCGCCTATCGGCAGAGCCGCGCGCTGGTGCGCAATGCGGTGCCCTGCACCGACGCCGGCCTGCAGCAGGCGCTGCAGCTGGCCGCCGAGGCGCATGGGCTTGCCCGCGCGCCGCAGCTGAAGCTGTCCGCACAGATCCGTTCGCCGCAGCTGATCGGCCCGTGGAACCCGGCGCTGCTGCTGCCCGCACGTGAACTGCCGGCGATGGCGGCCGATGACCTGGACATGGCACTCACCCATGAGCTGGTGCACCTGCAGCGCCGCGACCTGTGGTTGGGGCTGCTGCCTGCGCTGGCGCAGCACCTGCTGTTCTTCCACCCGCTGCTGCACGTGGCCGTGCGCGAATACGCGCTGGCCCGGGAAGAGGCGTGCGACAGCGCGGTGGTGGCCGGGCACGGGCATTGCCGCCACGACTACGGCCGCCTGCTGGTGCAGCTGGGCGTGGCGCCGAGGCCGGCGGTAGGCGTGGCCAGTGCCTCGCCCAACTTCCGCAGCCTCAAGCGCCGGCTGCTCACCCTGCAGCAGACCGGCAGCTTCCCGCGCGTGGCCTCGATGGCGATCACCGCGCTGTTCATGGTGATCGGCGTGGCGCCGATGCGCCTGGTGGCCGCAGTACCGCCGCCGCCGCCGCCACCGCCAGCGCTCGCGGCGCCCGCTGCCCCCGCCGTTCCGGCTGCGCCGGCTGCCACGCCGGCCGTCGCGGCCCCGGCAACGCCTGCGGTGCCGACGCCTGCGCCGGCACCTCGCCCGGTCACTGCACCGCTTCCCCCCGAAGCCCCGGCCGCGCCCGCGTCGCCGTCGCACCCGGACAGTGTCAACACCACCACCATCACCCACGGTCGTCTGGATCTTTCGCACCAGCCACGCCAGGCGTTCGTGCTGATGGGCGGCGGCGACAACTTCGTCGATGCCTCGATGGCCGACCTCAAGCAGGCACAGCGTGACGTGCAGGGTCGGGACCCGGCGCTGTGGGTGCGCGTCGGCAACGAGCGTTACCTGGTGCGTGACCCGGCGCTGCTGCAGTCGCTGTCCAAGGCCCAGCAGCAGGTCGCCAAACTGGGCGAGCAGCAGGGCGCGCTGGGCGAACGCATGGGCGCACTGGGCGAGCAGCAGGGTGAGCTGGGCGAGCGCATTGCAGAGGTGGCGATGCGCGCCAGCCGCGATGCGATGGAATCGATGGACGCAGCGGAAATGGCCAACCATGCCGCGCGCACCACGAAGGGCGATGCAGCGCTGGCCGAACGCGCCGCGCAACGCGCCAAGGCGGACGCGGCGGCGGCAGTGGACCACCGCCGTATTGCCGAGATTGCCCGCCAGCAGGCCGAGCTGGCCCGCCAGCAGTCAGGCCTGGCGCAGCAGCAGAGCATCGCCTCGGCCCAGATCGCCCGTGACGTGCGCAAGGCGTTCGACAAGGCACTGGCCGATGGCACCGTGCAGCGCCTGAGGTAACGGTAATGCCCGGGCGTATGCCCGGGCACCCCGTCGCGGGTCAATTACAACCGATGCGCTCGATCTTGTTGTCTGCATCCACGTTGATCGTCAAGCGGTCTTCGCGGAAGTCCATGGTGACGGCCATGCCGGGCTTCACAACGCGGGCATTCTTCGCACCGCTGGCGGCCACCGCCTGCTTCACCAGCTCTTCCGTCGCTTTTTGTCCATTGAACTGCTCAAGAACGTTCGGATTGCACTTCATCGTGCCTCCATCAGCGACATGCGGCACCGGATCGACCACGGCCGGATCGGTGCTGCTCTTGGGCGGGGTGCTGCACGCGGTCAGCGGCAGGGCACAAGCAAGCAACAGCAGGGACATACGCATGGCCAGTCTCCGTGAGCGGGTAAGTGCGGCCAGCTTGCACCGCGCAGGCTGCACGGGGTGTCAACGCCCGCTCAGCCGCGGACGGGGCCGCCTTCCAGTGCCAATGTTTCGCGCTCGCGGCGTTCTTCGGCCACCAGCCGCAGCATCAGCAGCGACAGGGTGACCACGTCCTGGTGGTTGTGTTCGGCTACGCGGCGCAGGTTCACCGCGCTGCCACCGCGCAGGTAGTTCAGCCACGCCGCCGGCGCTTCGGAGCCGGGCAGGTCGTCTTCGCGCACGATCTGCAGCAACTGGCGTTCGATGGTGGCCAGCCGGCAGTTTTCCCAGGTGCCGCGGTAGCGGCGGCGGGTGGGAAACAGCAGGTCCACATGGTCCAGCGGAGTGATCGGGCAGCGCTGCCGGGCCAGCCGGTAGCGGGTCTTCAGCAGCGGCGCGTCGTAGCAGCGGCCGTTGTAGCTGGAAAACACCGTGGACGGCTGCAGCCAGCGGGCGAACTCGGCCAGCATCGCGGTCTCGGCGGCCATGGTGGTCATCAGCAGCTGGCGGATGCGCAGGCCGTCGCCGCGCGTGGCATCGCGGTGCCAGTCGGCCGCGCCGATCATGAAGGCGCGGGTGCCGGTGCCGCCGGCCAGGCCGGTGGTTTCGGTATCGAAGAACATCAGGTCCTGCGGCTGCACCCGGTCGCCGTCGCGCTTGGCGAAGGCCAGCGACAGCGGCTGGGTGGGAATGGGCTGGGCCAGGAACGATTCGATCAGGAACAACCCGGGTGCGATCTCCTCGCCGGGCACGTGGCGGTCCTGAGCGTTCGCGCGCGGGCGCGCCGCGGCCGTGCCGCGATCACGCAGGCCCAGCAACCTGTGCAGGCCACCCACGTCGGGCCTGCGCAGCGGTGCCGGGGCAGGCGTCGACGCAGTCACGCCGGTTGGCTTGTGGCGGATCTCCTGCTCCACCCAGGCGAACACCGAATCCGGCGCAGGTCGGCGCGCCTGCGCATCGTTGGCCGCCACCGGCACGGCGGGCGCGGGCATAGCAGCGGGTTCGGTCGCCGCCGGGCGCGGCGTGGCATCACCAGCCTGGCGCCGCAACAGGCGCAGCTTGTCCAGGCTCAGGCTCAAAACGGCACCACGTCGGCGTCGATCCGCTCGCGCTCGGCGGCGCTGGGCAGCGCGTGTTCGTCAAACAGTGCCAGCACCTTCAATGCCAACGCCTTGGGCGTGGTCGCATCGTCTTCCTGGCCGGCCAGCACCGGGCCCACGCAGGCCGGGCAACCGGCCTTGCAGTCGCAGCGCTGCACCAGTTCCTGCGCGCGCTGCAGCAGCTCGGCCTGGCGCAGCCAGAGTGGCTCGCTCAAGCCCACGCCGCCGGGGAAGTTGTCGTACAGATACACCGTGGGCACGAACTGCTGCTGCAGCTCGATCGCACTGGCATCGAACTCGGCGCCACGCAGCTGCCCGCGCCCGCTCTGGTCGGCCACCGCGAACCACGCGCCATCACCATTGCCCACCGCCTTCTGCAGGTCGCGCGCATCGGCCATCACCGCCACCGTGGCCACGATGTGCAGCGCATAGGCTGCGCCCAGGAAGCCATCCAAAGCTTCCTGTTTCGAATCGAACGCGGTCAGCAGCAGCCCCTGCGGCAGCTGCCACCACACCGCCGTGGTGTGCAGTTCCTGGTCGGGCAGGTTGACCGGCCCATAGCCGATGTTTTCGTGGGTGTAGTAGCGGATCTTCTTGTATCCGGCCACGCGCCGCACCACGTGCACTTCGCCGTGATGCGAATCGCCCTGGCCGGCCATGCAGCCGTCGAAGCGGTCCAGCACCTTGAGCTTGGTGAAGTCGATGCTGTCGGTGTAGTAGTCCACGTGCGTGCGGGTGACGTAGGCCTTGCGGCCTTCCCAGTCCAGCCGCTCCACCTGGTACGGGGCGGACTGCACCATGTGGATGGCGCCTTCGTACAGGGTCAGCGCGGCGGCGGAGTAGTCCACCTCGGCGATGATCTGCTGCTTGCCGTCGCTGCGGTCGACCACCACGAAGTTGCCATCGGCCACCGAACGCAGGCTCACCGCGTTGGCCGGGTAGCTGTCGGCGATCCACTCCCAGCGGTCGCCTTCGCGGTGCACCACCTCGGTTTCGGCCAGCGCTTCCAGGAACACCAGCGGATCGATCGGCCCGAACGGGTCGCCGGCCAGGAAGGGCAGCTCGAAGGCGGCGCAGCGGATGTGGTCGAACAGGATCAGCGGCTGGTCCGGGGCGGTGCGCGCGTGTTCGGGCGAGGCCTCGGCGAAGAAGTCGGGGTGCCGCACCACGTACTGGTCCAGCGGCTGCGAGCTGGCCACCAGCACGCCCAGGGCGGGCTGCTGGCGGCGGCCGGCACGGCCGAAGCGCTGCCAGGTGGCGGCCACGCTGCCGGGGTAGCCGTTGAGCACCACCACGTCCAGGCTGCCGATATCCACGCCGAGCTCCAGCGCCGAGGTGCTGACGATGCCATCGATGTTACCGGCGCGCATGGCACGTTCGGTCTCGCGGCGCTCGGTGGGCAGGTAGCCGCCGCGGTACGCGCGGATGCGGGGGGGCTTGCGCGGGTCGTGGTCGAAGATGTCCTTGAGGTACTTGGTGAGCACTTCGACCATCAACCTGCTCTGCGCGAAGATCAGGGTCTTCAGCCCGGATTTGATCGCGATGCGGGCAATGCGGTTGCTCTGCGAGCGCGCCGAGGCGCGCAGGCCCAGGTCGGCGTTGACCACCGGCGGGTTCCACAGCAGCACATGCTTGGGCCCGGTCGGCGCGCCGGATTCGGTGATGGCGGTGACCGGCGCCTCGATCAGCGCTTCGGCATGCGCCTGCGGGTTGCCGATGGTGGCCGAGCACAGGATGAACTGCGGCGACACGCCGTAGAAGGCGCAGATCCGTTTGAGCCGGCGCAGCACGTTGGTGACATGGCTGCCGAACACGCCGCGGTAGGTATGCACCTCATCGATCACCACATAGCGCAGGTTCTCGAAGAACTGCGCCCACTTGGTGTGATGCGGCAGGATCGCCTGGTGCAGCATGTCCGGGTTGGACACCACGATGTCGCCATGCAGGCGGATCGCCTGGCGCGCATCGCCGGGGGTGTCGCCGTCGAAGGTGAAGGCCTTCACCCCCAGGTCTCCGGCGCGGTTGAGCTCCAGCAGCTCGGCCACCTGGTCCTGCGCCAACGCCTTGGTCGGGAACAGGTACAGCGCCTTGGCCTTGCCCTGCATGGCGGCGCTGACTACCGGCAGGGTGTAGCACAACGATTTGCCGCTGGCGGTGGGGGTGACGATGGCCACGTGCTCGCCCCGCTGGGTGGCGTCCCATGCTTCGGCCTGGTGGCTGTACAGCTGCTCGATGCCCCGCGCCTTCAGCGCGGCGGTCAGCGCGGCCGGCACATCGGCCGGGATCGGCGCGTAGCGGCCTTCGCGGCCCGGAATGGTGAAGCTGCCGGTGATGCGGTCGGCATAGCGCTGCTGCAGCCGCGCGGTGAGCAGGGCACCGTTGCGCGAGGGCAGCCCGTCGGTGGTCGCGAGGCGGCGCTCGGCGTCCTCGGTGCGCTTGGCAAGTTCGTAGGCCATGGGAACAACGGTCTGCAAAGGACGCCATGGAAGCACAAACGCGTCTCAGTGGTTGAGACATCGTGGCGCCGGCGGGTGAATGATTCAGCGCCCTTCCCCGGCCAGCGAAATCTGAAATTCGCCTCCGTATCCTGCGCGCAGGACGCTGCTGACAGGACGACACATGGCATTACGCACAGGAATGGCAACAGTTCTGTGATCCGCAGCAGGGCTGCACGGCGCCGGCGGGGGAGTGAGCCGCTATCCTCCCAGCATCGCCTCTTCAATGCTGACGCCATGCTGCTGCGCTCCCTGTGCCTCGCCCTGCTGCTTCCGCTCCCCGCATCAGCCAGCGACATGGCCGATGGTGGCAGTTGCCGCAACGGTGCGTTTCCGTCGGATCAGAGCAATTTCGCGCAGGCCAAAGTGATTGGCGCACAGCGCCTCTACCTGCTCGATGATATGAACGGATGTCCTGGCAAGGGCGAAGCCGCCTGCCGCCACGCGACCTACGTCGTGACCGGGGACACCGTTATCAGCGGCCGCGACCTGGGCCGCTACCGCTGCGTCTTCTTCCATAACAGGGTGGGTGGCAGCGCGGGCTGGGTGGACAAGGCACGGCTGCAGACGCTTCCCACGCGTATCCCCGTGTTGACGGATTGGGCCGGGCACTGGCGCAGCGGCGACGACAGCCTTGTCATCCGCGTGCAGGGCAATGCGCTGTCGGTGGAAGGCGATGCCTACTGGCCCTCGGCCAACCCCAGCCCGGAACAGCGGCCGGGCGGACCCAACCTGGGCCAGGTGGCGGCACGCGCTGTACCCGAGGGCGAGAAGGTCGTCTTCAGCGACGACATGTGCGAGGTGCGCGCGCACTGGCTCGGCGACACCCTGCTGGTGGCGGACAACGCCGAATGCGGCGGCATGAACGTGCGCTTCAATGGGGTGTATCGGTTGAAGCAGCCCTAGCCTCCGTCAGCTGGCGGAGGGAGGCGTCACTGGGCCGGATCTGCGACGCTCCAGCCACCACAGCAGGCCGGCGACGGCGATGAAGGCGAGCAGCCACGGCCAGCGGGGGCCGGGGACCTTGCTGGGCGTTCCGCTTGTGGCGGCATTCGTTTCGGCCAGGCGGTTCGCGGTGGCGGCGCGCAGCTGCTGCCGGTACAGCGGTTGCGCGGCGGCCGGGTCGAACACGTAGAACGCCTGCATGGTGGCGCCGTGCTGGAGCTGGTGCCAACCGGGCTGCTGGGGCCAGTAGCCGGCGCAGTGCTGGCTGCCACTGGCCGGATCGACCTGCAGGGCGACCGTGTGGCCTTCTGCATCGCGGACACGGGTGCCGCGCGGTACCTCGCACACGGTCATGCGCTCGCCCGACCAGGGCGTGGCCGTCTGCAGGCGGATGGCAGGCGCACCCGGCAGCGCGCGGGCCACCTTGGCCAGCACGCCCGACCACAGTTCTGCGTAGCGGTCGTCTCGGCCGGACAGGACCAGCCGGTAGCTGTCGGTTACCGGGAGCAGGGCAACGCGGCCGCGACCGATGTTGCGCCAGCCGCCCACAGCGTTGCCCTTGGCGTCCAGCAGCAACGCATCGGCAGCGGTCAGCTCCGCGTCGAACCGCTCCAACGCAGGTGGTGCGGCGCTGTGCGATGCGGCGTCGGCTTCGTCTGTCCACGCGGTGCTGTCGGTGGACGGCCGCTGCGGGCCGCGCCGTGCCTGCAGCAGCGCCGCTTCCGGATCGGCCGGCAGCTGCAGCGGTGCTACGCGGGTGCCGCCGCTCACCGGCATGCCCCAGCTGCGTAGTGCCTGGCGGGTGGCATCGTTGAGTGGCCCGCTGCTGCGTACCACCACGCCCAGCCCATCGCGCAGTGCCTGCTGCACCAGCGTGCGCTGCGCCGCGCCAAGCGTTGCCAGGCTGCGTTCGTCCAGCACCAGCACGTCGGTGGCGGCCAGGCGGGCCGCGCTCAAGGCAACCGGCGCATCGCCCAGCGTCACGCCACCACCGGCGCTGGCCTGCGCCTGCACGTCCAGGCCGGTGTCGGTGGCCCAGCGGCGCAGGTACTTCAGTTCCGGACCGGGTGCGCCGGCCAGGATCAGCACGCGCGGTGGGGCTGCCGCCACGGTCTGCAGCGGTACCGGGAGGCTGTCCACGACGTGCGGCCGGGCGTCGAGCAGGCGCAGGGTGAACTCACTGCGCCCTGCGGCGCGCGCACTGCCGTGCAGGCGCACATTGCCCTGCGCGTCCAGCGGCGCGCGGTCGACCACGACGCCGGCAGGGTCGAGCAGTTCGGCCCGCGCGTCGTCGACACCGCCGGCACGTGCGACTACCTCGAACAGCGCGCCGGGGGCGGTGACCGATGGCGGCTGAAGCTCCAGCCAGCCGCGGGGCGCGGCAGGGGATTGCAGCGTTGCCCGCAGCGGCAACGCGGTGTCGCGATCGCGCGCGGACAGTCCATCACCGACCAGCAGCAACGCGGTGCTGCCCGGATGCTGGCGCAGCGCGGTGGCCAGGTCGGGGGCGCGCATGGCGTCGGCACTGGGCGTTGCTTCCGGCAGCGCGATCACGGCTGCGCCGGCGGGCACGGTCCCTGCGGATGCGGCGTTGGCGGTCAGTACGGTCAGCTGGCCCGCTTCCACGCTGCGCTGTGGGGGTACGAGGGTGAAGTAGAGCAGCAGCGCGGACAGGGCCTGCAACCCCAGCAATGCGGTGAATATGGGGGAAGGCAGCCACGCAGGACGTGGCGCTACGCGAAGGATGCGTACGCTGCCTGCGATGGTGATCAGGGCCAAGGCGATGGCGATCCATGCGGCCGTGCTCATCGCGTGCCCTCCAGAGCATCCAGGTAACGCTGCGCCATCGGGTCCGGCGCGCTGCGCCGTTCCAGCTGCGGCAACGGGCGCTGCAACGCCCGCCACAGCTGTGCGCGCAATGTGGTGCGGCAGGGGGCGCAGCCCGGTGCCAGGCGCAGTTCCTCAACGGCTGCGGCAAGGCTGAGCGGATCTGACAGCCGCGATTGATGGCGGCCCAGCCACTGGCTCACTGCATCCAGGTCGGGCGTGGTGCGGGTGTCGGCCAACTGCTGCCAGACCGCCACGATGGCGGGATCGGGTGTGTCCACCGGGGTGATCGTGAAGGTGCGGCTGCCCAGATCGGTACGGTCGCCGGTCATGCGGCGGCTCTCGTCGATGGGCGGCAGCTCCGGCCCTACCCGGGCCAGGTAGATGCGCTCGGCCTGCTGCACCTGCTTGATGAAACCCAGCGCCTTGTAGGCGAACGGCAGGGCGCGCTCGGGGCGGCCTTGGCGCAGTTCGCCTTCCGACGACCACATCTGGTCCAGTGCCGCCTTCAGGATCGCGCGGGTCTGCGGATCGAGCAGGGTGGCTGCTTCGGCATGGTCGTGGGTGTGGCCGTACTCGGAGAGTACGTCGGTGGCGGCGCCGAACACCGGGGCGGTACCGGCCTGGGCCGCGCCGTGATCGTGATCGTGATCCTCGTGGCCACCCTGTGTACTGGCGCTGTCGTGCGCGTGATCCTCATCGTGATCGGCGGCCGGTGCATCGCTGGTGGGCAGGCTGTCGCTGGTCGGCGGCGGCTTCGCACCACCTTCGCTCTCCTCACCCAGGAACTGCCCATAGCGCAGGCGCAGGATGCGCTGGTCCACGCCGATCGCATCGGAGCGCTTCACGAATTCCTCGGCCGGCAGCTGGCGGCGCAGTTTGATCAGCGCTTCGGCGTCGATGATGATCTGGCGCTGGCTGCGGAAGTACGCCGGCAGTGTTTTCTTGACCATCCCTTCCAGGTCCGTGCCCAGCACCTGTTCTTCGCTGGGCAGGCGCAGGATCAGGCTGGTGCTTTGCGCGGTCTGTGCGGCAGGTGTGCGGTTGTCGCGCACCTGCAGCTGCGCGATCACATCATTGCCAGGCCCAGCGCCAAGTGTGGCCAGGTCCAGCGTGCGCGCGAAGCGGCGCTGGGTGGCCGGGCCCGTGCCGGTCAGCGCGATGCGCTGCTCGCGGAACGTGATGTTCTCGCCGCTGCCCTGGGCCAGGGTCAGGTGCAGTTCGGCGCTGGCCGCCACGCCGAAGTCATCGCTGGCCTCGAACTGCAGGGTCCATTGGCGTTGGCCGGGCGTGGCCAGGACCAGGGTGCGGTCCGGCGCGATCACGCGCACGCTGGGCGGTCGGTCGGGCACCACATCCAGGCGATACAGCCGGGGTGCGGTCAGCGCCGGCTCGGTCACGATGCGGTACAGCGTGGGCTTGGCCGCCTTCCATTGCGCCACCCACGCCTCGCCCTCACGGCGCAGCGCGATGCGGGTGCCGTCGTGCAGCTGCAATGCGGCTAGTGTGGGCTGTGCGCTGAAACGCAGCGACCAGTCCAGCGCGCTGCCCTGTACTACCTTGGCGTCCAGTGCAGTCTGGGTGCGCACGGCCTCGCCGGTGTAGGCCGGTGCCTGGATCTGCAGCCGGGACGACTGCAGGCTGGGCGGCTGCGCCGCGCTGGCGGCAGGCGTGGCACGGCCGGGAAGGGCCGGCAGCGGTGCGCCCGGTGCAGGCCAGCCTGCGGCGAGCACGGCCACCAGCATTCCGCCACACCACGACACGGCCAGCCAGCGCGTCGGCCACGCGGCGCGGAGATGCGGCGGCGCGGCCTGCAGTGCGGCGGTGATGCGTGCCTGCTGGCGTTGCTGCAGGGGATTGAGTGCGGCGGCATCGGCGAACAGCAGGTCGGCGCTGTCCTGCGCGATGGCATGCGTGTCCAGCTGGCGTACCAGCCAGTGCCGGTCCAGCCGTCGCGCGCGCCAGGTGGCGGTACCGGCGACGACCATCAGGGTTGCCAGCAGCACGACGGAGCCGATGTTGATGCCCGCCACGCGCGCGGCGATGGCGGTAAGGGCCAGCGCCAGCGGCACCAGCAGCAATGCGGTGATCCACCAGCGCCGGCGACGCGCGCGCTGCCATGCCTGGTGAACGCGGTTCATGCGCTTGCCCCGCGTCGCGGTGCGGTGGCCATCCAGCGCTCCAGGGCGAACAGCAGCACGATCACCGCCAGCAGCCAGGTCGCCAGATCACGCGGCTGTGCCAGCGGCGGGGTGGCACCGGTCAGCGGCGCCTGCACGGCAGCGGGCGCCAGTTGCGGTGGCGGCAACGGCCGCACCTGCTCCAGCAGGCGGCGCGGGAAAGACGGTTCACGCAGGGCCGGCAGTGCATCGGGTGACAGCGCGGCGGTGAAACGCAGGACCTGTCCGCGACCGAGGGCATGGCGCATGACCGCTGCCTTGCCGCTGGCATCCTGCAGCACCGTCGTACCTGAGCCGGTGGTTACCCTGGTCGAGACAGCCAACACGCTGCCGCCGGCCTGCACCCAGGCCTGCCAGGTGGCCGGCAGGGGTGCATCGGCCAGCCACACGCCGACCTGACCTTGTTCCGGCACGGCATCCGGGGCGAGCGCTGCCGGCAACGACTGCCCGCTCCACGCGCGCTGCAGGGCGTTCAGCACGCGCAGTGCAGCCGGATCCTGATCCGTGCCACTCACGCGCAGCTGCGGTGAGGTGTCCTGCACCGTCGCGCCCACCGGTATGGCAACCGGACGCCAGATCACCGCACGCGACAACCGTGGCCGCTCACCGTCGAGGCCGGGCATCGGATCCGGGACGTACACCGTTAATTCCGTGCCCTCCGGCAGGGTTTGATCCAGCTCGCGCAGCAGACTGGACAGCGGCTGCTGGCCGGCCGGCGCAGTGTCCTGCAGCGGCGGGAACCCGGGGGCCAACCAGCGCCCCTCGCTGCCCGCAGGCAGCATCGGCGCGCTCAATCCCGGCGCCACCACCACCCACGGCGGTGTCTGTACCGGCGCCCCATGCAGCAGCGGCCGGGCCAGCAATACGGCCAGCGCCGCAAGCAGCAGCAGGCGCACCAGCAGCAGCGGCCATTCGTCGAAGCGGATCCGCTGGCGCGGGCGGGCCTTCGCGCGCAGCCAGCGCAGCGCGGCGAACTCCAGCGGCGCGTAGTGGTGGCGGCGCGCCAGATGGATCAGCAACGGCACCACCAGTGACGCCAGCGCCAGCAGGCCCAGCGGGAACAGCAGCGACAGGCTCATCGCGCGCTCCCCGCCAGCAGCCGCAGCGGCGCATCCAGCGGCTGGTCGGTATGGGTCACGACATGGGCAACGCCGCCGCGTTGCAGTCGCGCCTGCAGCACGCGCTGCGCCTCGGCGAAGCGGGCCAGGTAATCGTCGCGGATCGCACGGCCATCGCCCAGCAGCTCCTCACCGGTTTCCGGGTCACGGAAGCGGTGGCCGTCGTGGAAGGGGAAATCACGCTCGTCGGCGGTCAGGATCTGCAGCTGCACCACGTCACGGCGGGCGGCGGCCAGCCGCTCCAGCAGCACGGTGCCGGCCTCGTCGAAGCCATCGCCCAACGCCACCAGCATGTCATTGGCCTGCACCCGCTCCCAGACCGGGCGCAGCGCGTCTGCAGCGGGCCATGCGCCACGCGCACGCAGGCGGTGCAGCAGCAGGTGGACGCGGTCGCGCTGGCGCGCACCACTGCCGGCCGGCACCAGCTGTACGCCCTCACCATTGACGGCGACCAGGCCGAAGCGGTCCCCCTGCTGCAGCGCCAGCTCCACGATGCAGGCGGCGGTGGCGCAGCCATGGTCCAGCCGCGACACAGCAGGTTGTGCGCGGTCGACCTGCCCGGCCGATGCAGTGGCATCGATCAGGATCCAGATCGTGACCGGGCTTTCGCGCTCGGACTCGCGAACGAAGAAGCGGTCCGAACGTGCGTACAGCTTCCAGTCGATCTGGCGCGGCTCGTCGCCGGGCTCGTAGGCGCGGTACTGCGCGAATTCCAAACCTGCGCCACGGTTGCGGCTGGCATGCTGGCCGATGCCCTGCGCGCCGGCCGCACGCCGCGGCAACAGCCGCAGCGCCTTGAGGCGGCTGCGGACATCGGCGGGAATGGGGATCGGGACGTGCGGGCTCACGAGAGGCTCAGGCGGGGAAAGGCACGGCCTGCAGCAACGCGGCGATCACATCGTCGGCGCCCTTCTGCTCGGCTTCGGCGGCGAACGAGAGCAGCAGGCGGTGGCGCATCACCGGCGCGATCAGCGCCTGCACATCATCGCGGGTCGCCGCAAAGCGCCCCTGCAGCAATGCGCGCGCCTTGGTCGCCAGCACCAGCGACTGTCCCGCACGCGGGCCGGCGCCCCACTTGATCCAATGGTTGACCGCCTCCGGGGCGCCTGCGCCCGGCCGACTGGCACGGACCAGACGCGTGATCCAGCTCAGCACGTCATCACTGACATGCACCTGGCGCACCGCAGCCTGCAGGGCCAGCACATCCTCGGCGTGCATCACCTTGGGAACGGCGCCACTGCTGCTGCCGGTGGTCTGCACCAGGATGTCGCGCTCTTCCTGCTCGGTGGGGTAATCCACCCGCACGTGCAGCAGGAACCGGTCCAGCTGGGCCTCCGGCAGCGGGTAGGTACCGGCCTGTTCGATCGGGTTCTGCGTGGCCAGCACGAAGAACGGTGCCGGCAGCGCATAGGTGGTGCCGGCGTAGCTGACGGTGCGTTCCTGCATGGCTTCCAGCAGCGCTGCCTGGGTCTTGGGCGGGGTGCGGTTGAGCTCGTCGGCCAGCAGCAGGTGGGTGAAGATCGGCCCCTGCTGGAAGCGGAAATGGCGATGTCCGGTGCCGTGGTCTTCTTCCAGCAGCTCGGTGCCAAGGATGTCGCTGGGCATCAGATCGGGAGTGAACTGCACGCGCCGGAACTGCAGTTCCAGCGCCTGCCCCAGCGAGCGCACCAGCAGGGTCTTGCCCAGCCCCGGCGCGCCTTCCAGCAACACATGGCCACCGGCAAGCAGGCCGATCAGCAGCTGCTCCACCACATCATGCTGGCCCACCACGGCCTTGCCCAGCGCATCGCGCAGGGGCTGCAGCTTGGAAAGAAGGGCATCAATGGGGCTATCGTTTTGCATGGCACGCTCGCAGCAATGAATGTAGAGCCACGCCCTGCGTGGCTGAAGAAATCAACAAAGCCTAATTGTTCAACGCATACATCACGATGTTCACCGCAAACCGCGTGTTGTCCTCGGCCAGGAACCGTTTGTTGCGCCAGTCGTAGTCCCACTCGCAGCCGTAGTCTTTGTTGCTGTAAAGCACGCCCAGCCGGCCATCGACCTCGATGCCCTTGAGGTAATCGTGCACAAGATCATCGCCCCAGCCATTGAGCTCGAAGCCGGTGGCCGGCGGCCCGTCCGGGAACCTGAAGAAACTTCGATACAGTGCATGGGTGTTGGGCAGCTTCTTCAGCGCGGCAGGTCCGAACAGCTTGGCCATCTGCGCTTCGAACGACTTGGCGAACAACCCGTCGATATCATGGTTGCAGTCATCCACGAACACGAAGCCGCCATTGCGCACGTAGCGCACGAAGTTCTGCCGCTCGGCGGCATTGAACTCCACCAGCTTGTGTCCGGCCAGGTAGCAGAACGGCGCTTCCAGCATACGCGGATCGGACAGTGCGACCACATGTTCGGTCGGGTCCACCCGCAGCGTGGTGTAGTCGATCAGCGAGGTGATCACGTTGGACGGCATGCGCGCGTCCACGTCCCAGTCGCCGGAGTCGTACTTGAGGCGGGTGAACCAGAAGTCGTACCGCCCGGCCTGCGCGCGGGCGAACGAGGGCAGGGCCGCCAGGGCGGCCCCGCCAAGCATCAACCGCAGGAACTGCGCGCGGTTCATTGCCGCACGCGCGTCATCAGACCGCGTCGGACAGCGACGTGAAGGTGAAATCGCGCAGCTTCATCGGCGGGATCATCATCACGAAGCTGGATTCATCACCGGCCACGCGCACCGGCTTGCCCAGCTCTTCGATGTTGTTGAGCATGATCACCGGCGATTCGTTGAAGCGGAAGTTCTTCACCGGGTATTTGATCTGGCCGTTTTCGATGTAGAAGGTGCCGTCGCGGGTCAGGCCGGTGAGCAGCACGGTCTGCGGGTCGACCATGCGGATGTACCAGGTACGGGTGACCAGGATGCCCTTCTGGGTGCCGCGGACCAGCTCGGCGGTGCTCTTGTCGCCGCCGCTCATCAGCAGGTTGCCCGGGGTGGCGTTGGCGGTCTTGCCCTGCTTCTGCGCCCAGAAACGCGAGTAGTCCAGGTTGGCAACCTTGCCGTTCTCGATGATGGCCAGCTTGCTGCGCGGCAGGCCCTGCTGGTCCCACGGCAGCACCGGTGCCTCGGGGTGCCACGGGTCGGCGTACATGTTCACGCGCGGGTCGTAGACCTGCTCGCCGAGCTTGTTGCCACCGCCCTTCCTGGACAGGAAGCTGCGGCCTTCGTCGGCCGAGCGCGCATCGAAGAAGTTCATCATGAAGCTGATCAGGCCGGCAGCGGCGGCCGGCTCCAGGATCACGGTGTACTTGCCCGGCTCCAGCGCCTTGGCTTCGGACGATTCAGTGGCCTTGCGCATGGCGATGCGCACGTCCTGGTCGGCCTTGAAGTCGGCGGCGTCCTTCAGGTTGCGGCCCACCCAGCCCGAACCGCGCCCGTCTTCGGTACGCACGGTGCAGGTGTAGTCGAAGTTGGTGGTGCGCTGGTAGCCGAAATTGCCGTTGCTGTTGGCGGTGGCCTGGAAGCCCTGGCCGTCTTCCAGGAAGCCGGCGGCGATCAGGCCGTTGCCACGGCAGGGCGCGATCGAATCGGCAGCGACCTTGGCGCGGAAGGCCGGGTCGATGGCGGCGGTGGATTCGCTGAAGGTCGGGCTGGCGGTGTAGGTCTGCTTGCCGATGGCGGGCAGGAACTCCGGGTTTTCCGGGGCCAGGCGGGCCAGGTCTTCGGCGCGGCGGACCACGCGTTCCAGCGCGGCGTCGTCGAACTCGTTGATCGAGGCGGTGCCCACGCGTTTGCCGAAGGCCACGGTGACGGCCAGTTCGGTGTTGTCGACGATGCCGCTGGTGGAGACGTTGTTGAGCGCGAAACGGATGTTGCCGTTGATCGAGCCGGCCAGCACCGCAGTGGTCTCATCGGCCTTGGACAGCGCGATGACCTTGTCGAGGATGGCCTTGGCCTGGGCTTCGGTGAAGATACTCATGGAATAAGGGCTCCTGACCGGTCAGCCGAGGCTGCGCGCGGTGTTGATGACGTTGATGCCGTTGAAGCGCGCGGTGGACGAGCCGTGCGAGACCGCCGAGACCTGGCCCGGCTGGCCCTTGCCGTCGAAGAACGAACCGCCCAGGCGGTAATCGCGTTCGTCGGCCACGGCGCTGCAGGCGTTCCAGAACTCCGGCGTGCGGATCTGGTAGGCCACGTCTTCAAGCATGCGGGTGATCTGGCCGTTCTTGATTTCATAGAACAGCTGGCCGCCGAACTGCGCGTTGTAGCGCTGCTGGTCGATGGAGAACGAGCCGTCGCCGATGATGTAGATGCCGTTCTCGACGTCCTTGACCAGGTCGCTCACGCTCAGCGGGGTCTTGCCCGGCGCCATCGACACGTTCGCCATGCGCTGGAACTGCACGCTGGACCAGGAATCGGCATAGCAGCAGCCGTCCGACTCGGTCTTGCCCAGGATGTGGGCCTGGTCGCGGATCGTCTGGTAATCCACCAGCTTGCCGTTGCTGATCAGGTCCCAGCGCTTGGTCTTGACGCCTTCATCGTCGTAGGCCACCGCGCCGAGGCTGCCGGGCTGGGTCTTGTCGGCGAAGATGTTGACCAGGTCGCTGCCGTACTGGAAGTGCTGTTCGCGCTTGTCCAGGGTGGCGAAGCTGGTGCCGGCGTAGTTCGCCTCGTAGCCCAGCACGCGGTCCAGTTCCAGCGGGTGGCCGACCGATTCGTGGATGGTCAGCCAGGTGTGCGAGGGGTCCAGCACCAGGTCGTACTTGCCCGGCTTGACCGACGGCGCCTTCAGCTTCTCCTGCGCCTGCTTGGCCGCCGCGATGGCGTCTTCCTTCATGTCGTAGGACGCGCCGTAGTTGACCACGCCGTTCGGCGTGAGCACCTTGCCGCTCGCGGCGCCATCCAGGTACTCGTAGCCCATGCCCATCGGCGCGGACAGGCCTTCGCGGGTGCGGAACTTGCCGCTGGCCTTGTCGATGGCGGTGACCGTCAT
Organism: Stenotrophomonas sp. 22385; assembly: GCF_052045085.1. Taxonomy (NCBI): domain Bacteria; kingdom Pseudomonadati; phylum Pseudomonadota; class Gammaproteobacteria; order Lysobacterales; family Lysobacteraceae; genus Stenotrophomonas; species Stenotrophomonas sp. 22385. The sequence goes on along the minus strand of NZ_JBQEOG010000009.1, from coordinate 40,757 downwards.
CGGCGCCCAGATGCGGTGCACGTCCTGGTCGATGTAGGAGCCATCGGTGGAGGCGAAGTACTTCTGCTCGTTGACCAGGAACAGCATCGAATTGACGAAGCTGGCGCCCGCGCCCATCGCCGCGGCGTTGACGTCCAGCAGCAGCTCGACCTTTTCCTTGATCGGCACCTCCATCGCGTTCTTGCGGATCGGGGTCTTCCAGCTCACCTCGCCCACGCCGGGCGTGGCGGCCAGCTGCACCTTGGCGGTCTGCACGCCGGCGTTGGCCTTGGCGATGGCCACCGCCTGCTGCGCGGCACGCGCCACGTCGGTGGGGTTGAGCTGGTTGGTGGCGGCAAAGCCCCACGCGCCATTGACGATCACGCGGATGCCCACACCGGTGGATTCGGTGTTCACCACGTTCTGCACCTTGTCTTCGCGGGTGATCACGAACTGGCGCAGGTAACGGCCGATACGCACATCGGAGTAGGTGGCGCCGGCCTGGCGGGCGGCGGCCAGCGCCGCATCGGCCAGGCGCTTCTTCAGCGCCGGGTCCAGGGTGCTGTGCAGCTGCTCGGCGGCAATCACCTTGCCGAAGAACGCCGGCACGATCAGGCCGCCAGCGGTAAGCCCGGTCAGGGCGAGGAAGTCACGTCTTTGCAAGGCAGCTCTCCACGTCGGTGTGGGGGTGGCAGGAACAAGGCGGGATCACGGGTACAGCGGTGCATCGATTCTTGCGGGCGCGGCGGTCCAACGGTAGTGACGTTTGGCACGGTGGCCGGGCGGCTCAGCCCAGGCTGCGTGCGGTGTTGATGATGTTGATGCCGTCGAAGCGCGTGGTCGCCGAGCCGTGCGACACCGCCGAGACCTGACCGGGCTGGCCCTTGCCATCGAAGAACGAACCGCCGAAGCGGAAATCGCGCTCGTCGCAGATCGCGCTGCAGGCGTTCCAGAACTCCGGCGTACGGATCTGGTAGGCCGCGTCTTCGACCATGCCGGCAATCTGCCCGTTCTTGATCTGGAAGTAGAGCTGCCCGCCGAACTGCGCGTTGAAGCGCTGCTGGTCGATGGAGTACGAGCCGCGGCCGTGGATGTAGATGCCGTTCTCCACGTCCTTGACCATGTCGGCCACGCTCAGCGGGGTCTTGCCCGGTGCCAGCGACACGTTGGCCATGCGCTGGAACTGCACGCTGGACCAGGAATCGGCGTAGCTGCAGCCGTGCGATTCGGTTTCGCCCAGCAGGTGCACTTCATCGCGGGTGGCCTGGTAGTTGACCAGGATGCCGTCCTTGACCAGGTCCCAGCGCTTGGTCTTGACCCCTTCGTCGTCGTAGCCCACAGCCCCCAGGCTGCCCGGCGCGGTCTTGTCGGCGAAGAAGTTGACCCGCTCGCTGCCCCAGCGGTAGCCGGCGTCGCGCTTGTCCAGCGTGGCGAAGCTGGTACCGGCGTAGTTGGCCTCGTAGCCGAGCACGCGGTCCAGCTCCAGCGGGTGGCCGACGTTCTCATGGATGGTCAGGAACAGGTTGGACGGGTCCAGCACCAGGTCGTACTTGCCCGGCTTGACCGAGGGAGCCTTCAACTTCTCGCGGGCGTGGCGGGCGGCGGCGATGGCATCTTCGACCGGATCGTAGGAGTCACGATAGGCAGTGATGCCGCCCGGCAGCTGGATCTTGCCGCTGGCCTGGCCATCGAGGAATTCGTAGCCCATGCCCATTGGCGAGGACAGACCGGCGCGGGTGCGGAACTTGCCGGTGCTCTTGTCGATGGCGGTGGCGGTGAACGGCAGCCAGATCCGGTGCACGTCCTGGTCGATGAAGGAGCCATCGCTGGAGGCGAAGTACTTCTGCTCGTTGACCAGGAACAGGGTGGAGTTGATGAAGTCGGCGCCGGCGTTGATCGCGGCCGCATTCAGGCTGAGCAGCAGCTCGACCTTCTCCTGGATCGGCACCGCCATGGCGTTCTTGCGGATCGGGGTCTTCCAGCTCACATCGCCCACCCCGGTAACGGGGGCCAGCTGTACCGGCCGGGTCTGTATGGTGGCGTTGGCGCGGGCAATGGCGGCCGCCTGCTCCACCGCGGCCAGGATCGCGGCCGGGGTCTGCTGGTGGGTGGCGGCAAAGCCCCAGGCACCGTTGACGATCACCCGGATGCCGATCCCGGAGGATTCGCTGTTGGTGACATTCTGCACCCGCGCTTCGCGGGTGATCACTGCCTGGTTGAGGTAGCGGCCGATGCGCACGTCGCAGTAGCTGGCCCCGGCCCGTTTGGCCGCGGCGAGGGCGGCTTCGGACAGCGCCTTGTTGCGGACCACGTTGCCGGGCTCAAGCAGCTGCTCGGCGGCGATCAGGCGGGAGTGCGGCAACATCAGGCCGGCGAGGCCCATTCCAGACAGCGTCAGAAACTCACGGCGTTGCACAGCTTGCGATTCCCCGGGGTCGGTCAAGCCTCCGACTTTCGGTGGCCGCCGCCAGTGGCACAAGTGACTGCGGTCATGGTTGGATGTGCACTGTCATCACTTTTTTGCATGGTTATGAGCCAACAATGCTGGTCCGAGGCCTGTGAGCGCAACCGCGACCCGATCCTGGCCGTGCTGCGCCGCCATCTGCACGACCGCCACCGCGTGCTGGAGATTGGCAGCGGCACCGGCCAGCATGCTGAATACTTCGCCGCCCAGCTGCCACACCTGATGTGGCAGGCCAGCGATCATCCCGACTACCTGCCAGGCATTACCGAGCGCCTTGCCGAGGCGGGGCTGCCCAACGCACCGGCGCCGTGGCCGCTGCAGGCGGTGCTTGCGCCGGTCCCTGGCCTGGCCCCGCTGCCGGAGGGCCCGCTGGGCTTCGATGCGGTGTTCAGCGCCAACACCCTGCACATCATGAGCTGGCCGCATGTACAGGCACTCTTCGCCGGGCTGCAGGCGGTGATGGCCGACGATGCGCTGCTGTGCGTGTATGGCCCATTCAATTACAACGGCAACTACAGCAGCGACAGCAACCGGCAGTTTGATGCATGGCTGAAGGCGCGCGACCCGGAATCAGGCATCCGGGATGCCGAGGCGGTGGAAGCATTGGCCGCCGCGCAGGGGTTGACGCTGGTGGAAGACGTGGCGATGCCGGCCAACAACCGATTGCGTATCTGGCGGCGGTGACAGGTGGGGCGGGCCCGCCGCGGACACGCGTGGCGTGTCCCTGCGCCGGTTACCGCGCAAACCCACCCAGCGCAGGCTCCTGGGCCTGCTGCGGACCGACGTGCTGCAACTGCCACGCCTGCTGCTCGATCTCACTGGCGGCAGCCTCCCGCTTCTGGTCCGACACCGCCACCGGCGTCTGTTTGGCCAGCTCGATATCAAACGGCACCCGCTGCTGGTCATGCGGTCCGCTCCCATGCTGGACGAGGAAGGCGTAGCCCTTCGACCCAAACACAACCTCATCGACACGGGAGATCTCGATCCCCTGCAGCGGGCCGGTGACGCTGCCGGGGTACAACGCCCGGTGCGTTTCCCGGTTGTCCATCGCGCAGGCCAACGCCGAGTGGCAGAACTGTTCCCGTTCCAGCCCGTTTGCGAATCTGACCTGCCCCTTGTCCTCGGCGGCCTGCACGCCTTCCCGGATGCGGGCCAGCGTCGGGTTGTCCGCGTTCGTGGGAACGTCCGGCACCCTCCGCTGATCGCGCTGCGCGGCCAGCGCCACCAGGGCCTGCAGCTGCGCCTGTTCCACCGGATCGGGCTGGATGGAGCGGTGTTCGAACCGCGCCGCCAGCGCCTGGTCAATCGGCTCGGAGTCGTTGCACGGGTCGACGATCTTGCAGTTGGCCAGCGCCTCGCGCAGATTGCGCTGGCCATCGCCGTCGATCTTCAGCCCGTACAGCGCAGTCGCGCCGCCTGCCTGGTACAGCGTCATCGTATCCAGGTCCATCGGCACGGCGCGCTTCTCGAACAGTGGCTGGTCGCGCAACGTGTTCAGATAGTCGATGGCAGCGTTGCCGGTCAGGATCTCCAGGCCTGCATCGCGGTTCCCGCCGCCCACGTTGGAATGGCCACCGGGCGCGGCTACATTGATCGCACGCCCATCCGGCGTCATCCCGGGATCGTTGATGGCCTGGTGCGGAAACAGCTCGCGCCGCTCGTGAGCGGCCATGATCGCCACGCGCGAGATCACGCTCGGTGGCAGCCGGGCGTCGTAGTTGGCGGGCATGTTGGTTGCCACCGGATCCAGCAGCAGGGTGGCCTGTGCGGTCTGGCCTGGCGGCACCAGCGGTGGCAATCGGCTGATGACGCTGATGTTGCCGTTCTTGTCATGGCCGAACCCGAGGCCTTCTTCAGGAACGATGCCGTACTCATCAATCAACCGGAGCAGGCCGGCTGTCTGTACCGCGCCGCGACTGTAGCCGATGCCAACGACGCGGATTTCGGCTTGAGGATCGTTGTTGACCCAGGCACTAGCCTGAACTGCAAGGTCGCGATACGCGCTCTTTATTCCATCCTCCCATGAGTACGCAATCAAACCGTCGAATGCCCGGCCAACGGCATTGCTCTGGGTCCCGATGCCCTGCGAGTAATGGGAGCCGATTCGATTGCTCGCGTTCTTCTCCAGTCGGTCCGCCTGTTCAAACAGCAGTCCAACCGTGGTTGGCGCGCCAAGTCGAGAGTTGTTGAGGTCTTGGCCAGTACCGTCGAGAAAGGCCAGATACAGGTACTCGTGAGATGCATCGCCGCGCTGCAGGACGGGAACCGATAGGTGCTCCAACTCCTGTCGTAACGCCTGCTCCATTTGAAGATCATTGGCGGTAGCCGGGCGGCTGCCTCCTCTGGAACTCACCTTTCCCACGGCAATACTCCCTTTGCTCAGTAGCTGTATGTCTTCACCAGTACAAGATCGCGACGCGAGATGCTGTGTCGATTTCCGGGCTTCTGAAGGTGCTTCGTTGGTACAGAAGCCCTCATGTACACGCGTATGACACGATCATTGACCTCGAGGAGAATCGAAGGCGGGCTCTCGTTCCTTCCATCAGGAAGGTCAGCAACCTCCTCTTTAGGAACGAAATGCCGGATGAGTTCATCCTTGAAGATGTCTCCGACATCAATCTCGGCTTCGAGTGGAGTGCCATCCTTGGAAACCCAGGAAACTTTTGCGGCAGGTGGGAAATTTCTGATTCCACCGTGCCCGCCCATCCAGCCTTCAAGGTAGTCGGTTCCGTACGTCGAGGCGGGCGGCGAGGGTCGAGCGTCACCGTGGCGCAGGTTGTCGTATACAACTTCACACTCACGCGTGTCGTAGCAGCGAGCGCTGAAGCTATGCTTCTCAAACCGCAACGGCCATTCCACCGGCCTGTAGTTCATCTTCGCCGCGATGGCAGGATCACCTTCGGGCACCAACTCACCGCTGGTCAGTACCGGCGTCTCAGGATAGGTATAGCGGGCAGCGGACACCGGCACGTTCTCCTGCATCTGTGTGGCCGTGGGCGTGGCCGCCCCAGGCGTGGCGCAGGCGGCCAGTGCCAGGCTGGCGACGGCGACAACCTGCATGGGGATCTTCGGCATCGCACTTTCCTCATCATCGCGCCCGGTGGGCATCGGTGTTTCCGGCAACAGCGGAAGCGGCCTGCGTTTGCGCAGGATCGGTAAGCCACCCGATGGCAACGGCCCGAGCGCTTCTGTCGTCTGTGTGTTGATGATCGCCACGTCGCGCAGCAGCTGGGCGTCGTGGAAGGGGTCCGTAACCCTCAGTACCCGGGGCCCGCGCAGTTTCCTGTCGTCGTCCATCGCCCGCCTCCGATCGTCCCTGTCGTCGCCCGATCATAGACGAGCCTGCGGGCGCCGGTGTTCCTGGCTGACGTATTCGACCTCATGTGCCCCTGCGCGTGGCGGCACGGGTGATCAGCTTTCGCTGGAAAATTTGGCCAGGCAGCGCAGGCAGCTGGAGGCGATCTCCTGGACCAGTGTTTCCAGAATGGGATGTTCGATGGCAGGTGTATGCGAACGCTTACATTTCAATCGAGCCGGGCCGTTTGATACATGTGCTCAATCATCAGCCAGAAAACTGCGGACTATCGCAAAAGTCACCGAGCGACGACATTTTATGAATGTTGGCGCTCGGTGACTTTGACTCCAAGGGGTCAATTGCCGAGGGCAACCCATGGATTGCCTTCGGTAGCGGGCTACGCCACCTGCACGATATGCAGCGCCTTCGGGTTGCGCCACTGCGCCAGCAGCACCGCTTCCCGCGCCTTGGCCTTCTGCAGGTGCGCTTCCTTTACATGCCCGTAGCCGCGGATGTGCTCGGGAATGCTGGCAATTTCCACCGCCAGGGCCACGCGGTCATCGCTCAGCCCGTCCAGCAGCAGTGCCACGGTCTGCTCGTAGTCGGCAATCAGCTGGCGCTCGCCACGGCGTTCTTCGGTGCGGCCGAAGATGTCGAAGGTGCCCCCACGCAGGAACTTGAGCTTGGCCAGCAGGCCGAACGCCTTGAGCATCCACGGGCCGTATTCCTGCTTGATCAGGCGGCCCTGTTCGTCCTTCTTCGCAAACAGCGGCGGGGCCAGGTGGAAGCGCACTTCGAAATCGCCTTCGAACTGCTGCTGCAGGCGGCGCTGGAATTCGCCGCTGGTGTACAGGCGTGCCACTTCATACTCGTCCTTGTAGGCCATGAGCTTGAAGTAGTAACGCGCCACGGTCTCGGTCAGCGCGGTGCTGCCGGCCTTGTCCCACTCTGCCGTGCGCACGCGGTCGACCAGCGTGCGGTAGCGCGCGGCATAGGCCGCATCCTGGTAGTCGGTGAGGAAGCGCACACGGCGTTCCACCAGCTCATCCAGTGAACGCGACAGGCGCTCGTCATCCAGCGGCAGGAACGCCACGTCGCTGCCGCCGCCATGCCCGGGAAGGCCACGCAGTTCGCGTTCGTCGCCGGTTTCGCGCGGTGCCGCGGTGGCGCCCCATTCGTTGCCTTCCCATTCGCCCGGCGGGAGATCATGCAGCGGACCCGGGGTGCGCTCGGCATCGGTATGGCCGTTGCGGACCAACCCTGCGGCCTGCTGCACCGCCTGCGGATCCACCGCGGCCAGCCGGCCCCAGGCGAACGCCTGCTGGTTCATCGCCACCGCCGCGCCATTGAGCTCGACCGCGCGCATCAGCGCTTCGAAGGAAATCGGGACCAGGCCCTGCTGCCAGGCGTAGCCCAGGATGAACAGGTTGGAAGCAATCGCATCGCCCAGCAGCGCGGTGGCCAGCTGGGTGGCATCCAGCAGCAGCGGCTCGCGGCCGCCCAGCGCCACGCGGATACCGGCAATGATGTCGGCAGACGGGAACTGCATGTCCGGGCGGGTGGTGAAGGTGCCCGGCATCGCTTCATAGGTGTTGAGCACCACCTGCGAGCGTTCGGCGCGCACCTTCGACAGCGCCCAGTAATCGTTCACCACCACCATGTCGCAGCCCACCACCAGGTCGGCTTCACCTGCGGCGATGCGTACCGCATGGATGTCTTCGGGGCGCTTGGCAATGCGGATATGGGTGGTCACCGCACCGCCCTTCTGGGCCAGGCCGGTCTGGTCGAGCACGCTGGCGCCCTTGCCTTCGAGGTGCCCGGCCATGCCGAGCAACGCACCGATGGTCACCACGCCGGTGCCGCCGACGCCGGTGATCAGGATGTTCCAGGGCTGCTCGAGCGTGCTGCGGAAGGTCGGTGCGGGCAGGTTGTCGAGCAGGCTGCTGCGCTCGCTGCGCGAGCCCTTGCGCAGCGTGCCGCCGTGCACGGTGACGAAGCTGGGGCAGAAACCGGTGGTGCAGGAATAGTCCTTGTTGCAGTTGGACTGGTCGATATCGCGCTTGCGCCCGAACTCGGTTTCCTTTGGCAGCACCGACACGCAGAAGCTCTTCTGGCCGCAATCGCCGCAGCCTTCGCAGACCAGCGAATTGACCACCACGCGCTTGGGCGGGTCGACCAGCTTGCCGCGCTTGCGGCGGCGGCGCTTTTCGGTGGCGCAGGTCTGTTCGTAGATCAGGATGCTGGTGCCCTTTACCTCGCGCAGCTTCTTCTGCACGGCATCCAGCTCGGCGCGGTCATGGAATTCCACGCCCTCCGGGAACAGCTCGCGCTTGTTCCACTTGCCGATCTCATCGCTCACCAGCACGATCGTCTGCACGCCTTCGGCGCGCATCTGGTGGGCGATCTGCGGCACGGTGAGGGTGCCGTCCACAGGCTGGCCGCCGGTCATCGCCACCGCATCGTTGTAGAGGATCTTGTAGGTGATGTTGACCCCGGCAGCGATGGCCTGGCGGATCGCCAGCGAGCCACTGTGGAAATAGGTGCCATCGCCCAGGTTCTGGAACACGTGTTCGGTGTCGGTGAACGCAGCCTGCCCGGCCCAGGTCACGCCTTCGCCACCCATGTGGGTGAAGGTATCGGTGCTGCGGTCCATCCAGGTGACCATGTAATGGCAACCGATGCCGCCCAGTGCGCGCGAGCCTTCCGGCACGCGGGTGGAGGTGTTGTGCGGGCAACCCGAGCAGTAGTGCGGCACGCGCGGGAAACTGGCGCGCGGCAGTGCCAGTTCGGCTTCCTTGGCATCCATCCAGCGCAGGCGCTGTTCGATGGAGTCATTGGTGAAGAAACGCTGGATGCGCCGGCCGATCACGCCGGCAATGGTGGCCGGGGTCAGTTCATTGGTGGACGGCAGGATCCACGTGCCCTGTTCGTCGTACTTGCCCACGATCGACGGGCGCGGACCGGCGCTGGCCGGCCAGTTGTAGAACTGTTCCTTCATCTGCCGCTCGATGAAGGCCCGCTTCTCCTCCACCACCACGATGTCTTCCAGGCCCTGGGCGAAGCGCGCGATGCCTTCCGGCTCCAACGGCCAGGTCATGCCGACCTTGTACACGCGGATGCCGATGTCGGCGCAGGCGCGCTCGTCCAGGCCCAGGTATTCCAGAGCCTGCAGCACGTCCAGGTAGCTCTTGCCGGTGGTGACGATGCCCAGCCGCGCGCGCGGCGAATCCATCACCACCCGATCGATGCCGTTGGCCCGTGCGAACGCCTGGGCGGCCTTGACCGCATAGCGGTGCAGGCGCATTTCCTGGTCCAGCGGCGGGTCCGGCCAGCGGATGTTGAGCCCGCCGGCGGGCATCTCGAAGTCTTCGGGCAGTACGATCCGGCGCGCGAACGGGTCCACCTGCACCGACGCGGACGATTCCACCGTTTCGGCGATGGTCTTGAAGCCGATCCAGCGCCCGGTATAGCGGCTCATGGCCCAGCCCAGCAGGCCCATGTCCAGGATGTCCTGCACCCCGGCCGGATTGAGCACCGGCATCATCGCGCTGACGAATTCATCTTCGCTGCCGTGCGGCAGGGTGGAGCTGCGGCAGGCATGGTCGTCGGCGGCCAGCGCCAGCACGCCGCCGTGCACGGAGGTGCCGGCGGCGTTGGCATGCTTGAACACATCGCCGCAGCGGTCCACGCCCGGGCCCTTGCCATACCACATGCCGTATACGCCCTGGACCCTGGCGCCGGGAAACAGGTTGGTCTGCTGGGTGCCCCAGACCATGGTCGCGCCCAGGTCCTCGTTGAGGCCGGGGGTGAACTTCACCCGCGCCGCGTCCAGGTGCTGGCGGGCGCGCCACAGTTCCAGGTCGAAGCCGCCCAGCGGGCTGCCGCGGTAGCCGCTGATGAAGCCGGCAGTGTCCAGCCCGGCGGCCTGGTCGCGCAGCTGCTGCATCAGCGGCAGGCGTACCAGCGCCTGCACCCCGCTCAGGTAGATGCGACCGTCGGTACGGGTGTACTTGTGGTCCAGCGTGTAGCTGTCGTCCAGCGGCCCGGCAGGCAGGTTGGCGGACGAAGGCGAGGTGAGTTCGGCGGTACTGGTCATGGCTGGCCCGTGCTGACGGCTGGCACGGCCACCGCGAGGGCGGCCGGAAAGGGCGGAATTGTATCAGCCGGGCATTTTCTGGCCTTCGGGACTCGCACCGGGGCCGGGCTGCGGTTAGGATCGGGGAGGGAGGTTGTTGTGACAACCTGGGGGAGTTTGTATGGCAGTGGCAAGAAAGATGCTGACCGGCATGGTGCTGGCGGCGGGGATGACCGTGTTCGGGGCGGCAGCGCAATCGTTGCCGGCATTGCAGGAGTTCTATTTCGACGACGACGTGGCTGCGGTCACGCCGGTGGTCGTGCCGGCCGACAGCAGCGATGTCGTCGACCAGCTGATGAAACAACGCGAACGGGGCCGCAAGGCACTGGAAGCCACCGTGCAGCTGGCCAGCGTGGCCTATGCACAGGGCCGCCCGGAGCTGGGCCGCGAGCTGTATGCCGATGCGGAAAAGAACGCGCCGGGCACCTCGGTTCCGGGTCGCATGGTCCGCTGGAACCATGGCTGGGACCTGTTCCGCCAAGGTGACGCCGAGGCGGCCCTGGTGCAGTGGCACAGCGCCCAGCAGGGCCTTCGCGGCAACGCATCGTGGGCGCCGCCGACCTACGCGCTGGCGTTGTGGACGCTGGGTCGCAAGGACGAAGCGGTGAAGTGGTATGCCGCCGCCGTGCGCACCGAGCCGCAGCGTTGGACCACCAGCGACGGCTACGCGCAGGCGCTGCCGAACTGGCGCGACAGTGAACGTGCCACCTTGGCCGAAGTGCAGCAGGCGTGGGCGGCGCACCCGCCGGCCTGGCCGTAACACCCGCAGGTCATGCCGGCTTCGACCATGGTCGAAGCCGGTCGCCGCACCGCGCTGGAGCGTGGTCTATTCGTCCGCGCTGACAGTACGCCCGCGTGCCCAGTCGCGCAGGCCGTTGACCTGTTCGGCCATCAGCACCGACAGCGGGCGGCTGCCACGGATCTCGTTCATCAGCAGCTCGGTGTCCAGCGCACGCTCATCGGCATGTGCCGCGTACAGCCCGGCCACCACGGCCTGTTCGATTTCCGCCCCCGAAAAGCCATCACACGCCGCGGCCAGCGCCGGCAGGGCGAATTCGTCGGCGTTGAGCGTGCGCCGGCCCAGGTGCAGGCGCAGCAGCTCGACCCGGGTGTTGGCGTCGGGCAGGTCGACGAAGAAAATCTCGTCGAAGCGGCCCTTGCGCAGCAGCTCCGGTGGCAGCTCATGCACCTGGTTGGCGGTGGCCACGATGAACACCTGACTCTTGCGCTCGGCCAGCCAGGTCAGCAGGTGGCCCAGCACGCGCCGGGACACGCCGCCATCTTCGCCACCACTGGCCAGGCCTTTCTCGATCTCGTCAATCCACAACACACAGGGCGCCAACTGCTCCGCCGAGGCCAGTGCCTCGCGCAGGTTCTTCTCGGTTTCGCCGTGGAACTTGTCGTACAGGCTGCCGAAGTCAAGGCGCAGCAGCGGCACCCCGAAGCCGGCCGCCGTGGCCTTGGCCAGCATCGATTTGCCGCAGCCCTGCACGCCCAGCAGCAGCATGCCCTTGGGCGGGTCCAGCCCGGCCGGGCCCTGTCCGCCCAGGAACACGGCACGGCGCTGGTTGACCCAGCGCTTGAGACGGTTGGCACCAGCCACGTCGGCGAAGCGGGTGGTGTCGTACTCGTAATGCAGGTGCCCGGCGCGGTTGAGCAGCTCGAACTTCAGCTTGGCCAGCTGCGGCAGGTCATCCTGGCTGATCGCGCCGTCGGCAAAGATCAGCTGGCGGGCGATCCGCCGCGCATCCACCAGGCTCAGTCCACGCAGGTTGTGGAGGATCTTCTTGACCGCATCGTTGTCCACTTCGACCCGGCGGCCACCGTTCTCGCGTGCATAGGCGGCCACTTCCTCGCGCAGCATCTTGAGCAGCGCGTTGGGGTCGGGCAGGCGCGGGTTGAAGCGGGTGGCCAGCGCCTCCAGCTCGGCCGGCAGCTCCACCTTCGCGCCGATCAGCACCAGCACATGGGCTTCGCAGTGGCGGCGCTGGATCAGGTCGCGCAGCGCGCGCTGGTGGCTGGCGTAGCCGAGGTAGGGATGGAAATCGAGCAGAAGGTAGATGCCGCGCTGGTCGGCCTGGCGGATCATCTGCAGGGCCGAGCTGGCATCGGGCGGGCCGACCGCGTCGTCCTCGCGGTCCATGTCGATCCGGCGCAGCCCTTCGGTGATGGACCAGCGGTGCAGGGCCCGCCAGACATGCATCAGGGTCTGCCGGAACAGCTCCACCACACGCCCCTCGTCCTGGGTTTCGATCACGATCAGCGGGGTATTGGCGCGGATCAACGCGCTGAGGTCCTGTAACTCGCTCATGCCGGCATGCAGTCCATTGGATCGCGCACGATAGCAAAGCGACGGGGGATGCAGGGGGGTTCAGCGGCGCGACTATCTCCATCACGGAGGGCGGTGTACGCTCGGGTCACGTTCCCCGGAAGCGAGGCTGGCATGAAGACGATCCTGGTAGCCGGTTCCAAGGGTGGGGTGGGTAAAACCACCATTGCCACCCACCTGGCGGCGCAGGCCGCCCTGGCCGGCAAACGGACCGTGCTGGCCGACGCCGACCCCCAGGGCTCCAGCACCCGCTGGGCCGAACGCCGTGCCGGGCTGGAAAGCGCGGTGCTGCCCATCGACGCCAGCGGCAAGCACCCGCTCAAGCACGTGCCCGACGATACCGAGGTACTGGTCATCGACGCCCCCGCCGGTGCCCGGGCCGGTGAGCTGGACGCCTTCCTGGACGTGGCCGACGCCGTGGTGGTGCCGGTGCTGCCCTCGGCGCTGGATATCGAGGCCATCGTCGGTTTCCTCAACAGCCTGTCCAAGGTCCCGCGCGTGCACAAGCGCAAGCTGCCGGTGGGGCTGGTGCTCAACCGCACCAAGCCGTGGACCCAGACCTCGCGCCAGGCGCTGGGGATGCTGGCGGAATGGCCTTACCCGGTGGTCACGCAGCTGCGCGATACCCAAGGCTACGTGGTCATGACGGGCCTGGGCCGAAGCTTGTTCGATTACCGCTCCGCGCAGGTGCGCGAGCACCAGAGTGACTGGGAGCCACTGTTGAAGTGGTTGAAGATTGCCTGAGCAAGAAGAGAGCCTTATGCGAGAACTGATCCTGCTGCGCCACGCTCATGCCGAACCTGCGGCCAACGGGCAAGAAGATATCGACCGCCCCCTTTCGCCGGTGGGCCTGGCCGAAGCCGAGGCTGCGGGCAAGTGGCTGACCGAAAACAACCTGCTGCCTGATTGTGTGGTGTGTTCCCCGTCGCGGCGTACCCGGGAGACCCTGGAAGCGGTGCTCGGCAAAACCGGATTTGTTGAGAAGATGCTGGAAGACCGGATCTACGACGCTACCCCCGGGGCGCTCACCGACGTCATCGAAAAGCGCTGGGACGTAGACCGGCTGCTGGTGGTCGGGCACAACCCCGGCCTGGAGCAGCTGGTGCCGTTCCTGACCGAGGGATCGAGCAGCGATTACCGTGGCATGGCGCCGGGTGGTATCGCAGTCCTTACCTTCAAGGGTGATTCCACCATCGAACCCGGCGCGGCGACCTTGACCCAGTTCTGGTGGCCGTAAGCCGTGACAGCAGTACGGACCCTGTTGTGCTGTCTGCTCGGGCTGGCGGCGGGGGCGGTGCGTGCCGAACCCCCGGTACCGGCCCTGCCCCCGGCCCAGTCCACACCGCAGAAGGTGATGGAGCTGGACACCGCGCGCTCGCGCCTGGGCTTCGAGATACGCACCCGGCTGGGCCAGCGCATCGAAGGGGTGTTCCCGCGTTTTGAAGGCCGCATCGACGTGCTGTCCGACGGTCGCCACCAGGTCCACCTGCGCATGTTCACCGGCTATGTAGAGATTCCCGGCAAGGACCGTTACACCGCCTGGATGCGCGGCGAGGAGTTCTTCGACGCCCGGCGCTACCCGGTGGTGGAGTTCGATTCGGTGCCCTATTCGCCGGACCTGGTCGAAAAGGGGGGCGGCATCCACGGGCGGCTGATCCTGCGCGGGGTGTCCCACCCGGAGACCCTGCAGGTCGAGGCGGCGTCCTGCCCCCGGGCCGGGTATGATTGCGACGTGGTCAGCCGCGGTACCGTCCAGCGTGGCCGGTATGGAATGGACAGCTGGCAGCTAGCCCTGAGTGATCGAGTGACCTTTGTCCTGCGTGCGCGTCTCAACGAGGCGCCGAAACCGTGAATTCCCTGCTGCGGGTGGTAGTGCTGGCAATCCTGTTGCTGGGCAGCGGCTGCGCGTCGCTGTCCAACGCGCAGCGCGAGCGCGCGGTCGCCATTGCGGCACAGGCGCGCTCGCATGTGGTGGATTGCGATCAGCCCGACCGCTGCGCACTTGATTCGCCACTGCGGGCACTGGGCGGGCAGGCCTTCAGCGAATCCACGGAAGCGGCCCCGCGCCATTACGCCACCATCCTGGACGAGGGCGAGACCGCGCTGGTGGCGCGCATCAACCTCATCCGCAGCGCCACCCGCAGCATCGATCTGCAGACCTACATCTTCGACAAGGACGACAGCGCCCGGCTGGTGCTGGACGAACTGCTGGCCGCCGCCCGGCGCGGGGTGAAGGTACGGGTGCTGATCGACCAGCTCTCGGCGATCTCCGACCTTGAGATCCTGGCCGCGCTGGCCAGCAGCCATCAGAATTTCGAGCTCCGCGTCTACAACCCGACCTTCGGCAAGGCGCGGCTGAACTACGCTGACTACGCCGGCAGCGTGATCTGCTGCTTCCGACGCTTCAACCAGCGCATGCACAACAAGCTGCTGGTGATCGACGATGCGCTGGGCGTGGTGGGCGGGCGCAACTACCAGGACGACTATTACGACTGGGACAGCGAATACAACTTCCGCGATCGCGACGTGCTGCTGGCCGGCCCCGAAGCGCGCGGCATGGCCGCCAACTTCGATGCCTTCTGGCGGGCCCAGCGCAGTGTCCCGGCCGAGCGCCTGAACGATGTCGGCCGCACCCTGCTCAGGCAGGGGGCGCCGGCCATGCCGCCGGCCGACTATCGCCGCCCGGCGCGGGTGGAGCAGGTGATCGATGAAGCGGTGGACCCGGCGTATATCCAACGCATGTTCGTCGATACCGCACTGCCGGTGTCCTCGGTGCGCTATGTGGCGGACCTGCCGCGCAAACACCGTCGCGAACGCGCCAGCCAGCCGGCCAACGGCCAGCATGTCACCGAGCCGCAGCTGGATTCGCTGATCGCCGGCGCGCAGACCGAAGTGTTGTTGCAGACTCCCTACCTTGTGCTGTCCAAGCCGGCGCGCAAGCTGTTCGAGGCATTACGCAAGCGCGAGCAGCCACCGCGCATCGTGGTATCCACCAACAGCCTGGCGGCCACCGACAACCCGATCGTCTACGCGCTCTCCTACAAGTACAAGCGCCGCAACCTGCGTGAACTGGGCTTCAACATCTACGAGTTCAAGCCGTTCCCGCTGGATGCCCCGGTCGACTACCGCAACCTGGTACCGGCCCCGCTGGGGACCGCACCCAGCAGCGACAGCGGGCGCAGCAGCCTGCTGGGAGGAAGCGCGGCGGGCAGCAACGCGCGCGGCAGCGGCAACAACCGGCGCAGCGCAGCTGACGCCGGCGCCGCGCCCCAGCCCACCCCCGGCCCGGCCGCGCGCCGCCGTACCGATGGCAGCGTGGTGGAGCGCCGCGTGCTGCGTGCCGAAACGCGCCCCTCGTTCCTGGGTACCAAGGCGGTGAACAAGCCGTTGCCGGTGACCCGCAGCGGCGCACGCATGGGCCTGCACGCCAAATCGCTGGTGGTGGACCGCCGCATCGGCGTGATCGGCACCCACAATTTCGACCCGCGCAGCGAGAACTACAACACCGAAGGCGCGGTGATCATTGATGACCCGGCTTTCGCCGAAGCGCTGGCACAGAGCATCCTGCGCGACATCCACCCCAGGAACTCCTGGGTGGTGGCGCCGCGGATCAAGCCGCCGGTGCTGTCAGGCCTGAACTACAGCGTGGGCAAGGCCTCCGAAGCACTGCCCGTGCTGGACTTCTGGCCCTGGCGCTACGCCACCGACTACGAATTCCAGCCCGGCCCGGACTGCCCCGAGCCGCTGCGTCGCCAGGACCCGGATTTCCACAGCTGCTACACCGCCGTGGGCGACTTCCCCGAGGTCAATGTCGGCCCGAAGTGGCTGCTGGTGCGCATGCTCACCGCGTTCGGCGCCGGCCTGGTGCCCATTCTGTAATTCCTTTCGTTCCACGGAGGCGCTGCATGTCCCAGGTATTCCGCGAGCCGGTGTCGATCGAGGCGCTCAACGCGCTCAGCCGCAACACCCTGATCGAACACCTTGGCATCGTCTTTACCGACGCCGGTGACGACTGGATCCAGGCCACCATGCCGGTCGACGCGCGCACCCGCCAGCCCTACGGCATCCTGCACGGCGGCGCTTCGGTAGTGCTGGCCGAAACCCTGGGAAGCAGCGCCGGCAACCTCTGCGTGGATACCCGCGAGCAGGTCTGCGTGGGCCTTGAGATCAACGCCAACCACATCCGGGCCCAGCGTGGTGGCACCGTCACCGGCACCGCGCGCGCCGTGCACGTCGGTCGCAGCACCCATGTGTGGGACATCCGTATCGAGGACGAGGCCGGCAAGCTGGTCTGCACTTCGCGGCTGACCCTGGCCGTGGTTCCGGCGGTCCGCCCGGGCTGATCCCCCGGCTTGACCGTCTGTGGCGGATGGCTGGCCGCTGGCGGGCATTTGTCCCCGATCAGCTGGCAGACCCCGCAGCGCTCGGGTATCGTTCGCGGATGACTTCCCCCCCTTCGGCCCCGCGTGGCGGCGTGGCGCGTGTGTGCCGTTACCTGTACCGCGTCCCCCTGCTGCTGATCCACCTGCTGGTGTTCCTGCCGCTGCTCCTGATCGGCATGCTGCCGCCGTGGGGAAACCTGCGCGTGGGCGGTCGTACGCTTGAGCACCTGCTGGTGAATGCCTGGTCGGGCGGGCTGATGTGGATCTTCGGCTTCCGCCTGCGCCGCATCGGCACGCCGTTGCCGGGGGCGGTGCTGTTCGTGGCCAACCATGTCAGCTGGGTGGACATCTCCATGCTGCACAGCCAGCGCATGATGGGTTTCGTGGCCAAGCGCGAAATCGCCGGCTGGCCGGTGGTGGGCTGGCTGGCCGCACGCGGGCAGACCATCTTCCACCAGCGCGGCAGCACGGAGTCGCTGGGCGGCGTGATGCAACTGATGGTCGAGCGCCTGCAGGAGGGCAAGGCGGTGGGCGTGTTCCCGGAAGGGCGCACCCGCGGTGGTCACGAAGTGGGCCCGTTCCACGCCCGCATCTTCCAGGCTGCAGTGGAAACCCAGGTGCCGGTACAGCCGGTGGCACTGCGCTACGGCGTGCGCGGCGACGCGCAGACCGTGGTGGCGTTCGGCGAGCGGGAGAGCTTCTTCGCCAACTTCCTGCGCCTGCTGGGGGAACCGGCGCGGCGGGCCGAGGTACATTTCCTCGCGCCCATTGGCACCCATGATCTGGAAGGCCGCCGCCGCATCGCGGAAACCTCGCGCGCGCGCATCGTGGCGGCCATGAACGCCGACTAGCGCGATGCTGACCGCTGCCGACTACTGTCCGCCGCGTTGGCTGCGCAACCCGCACCTGCAGTCGATGCTCAGCTCCAGCCGCATGCGCATGCAGCGCGGCCTGGCACTGCTGGCCGCCACCGGTGCGGTGACCGAGGAGCTGCTCCTGGACGGCGGCGATGGCGTGCGCCTTCAAGGCTGGCACAGCCGCATCGAAGGCCGTGAGCCGGTCGGCATGGCGCTGCTGCTGCATGGCTGGGAAGGCAGTTCCGAATCGAGCTACATGCGCATGACCGCCGCGCGCATGCTCGAGGCCGGTTACGAAGTGGTGCGGCTGAACTTCCGCGATCACGGCAACACCCACCACCTCAACCCCGGCATCTTCCACTCCAACCGCATCGACGAAGTGGTGCAGGCGGCCGGCGACATCGCCCGGCGCTGGCCGCAGCTGCCGCTGGTGGCCGCCGGCTATTCGCTGGGCGGCAACTTCGTGCTGCGGCTGGCGCTGCGCGCGCCTTCGGCCGGGGTGCCGCTGCGCCGGGTGGCCTCGGTCTGCCCGGTGCTGGACCCGGCGATCACCATGGAGAGCATCGAGAACGGCCCGGCGATGTACGACTGGTATTTCCGCCGCAAGTGGGCCGGCTCGCTGCGCCGCAAGCGTGACCTGTTTCCGGAGCTGAGCGACTGGGACGACCGCGTGCTGAAGCTGGACATCCGCGCGCTGACCGCCTGGCTGGTGGAACACCACACCGAATTCGGCACCCTGCAGGCCTACTTCGACGGCTATTCCATCGCCGGCGATCGTCTGGCCGGGCTGGAAGTGCCCGCCGACATCCTGATGGCCCAGGATGACCCGGTCATTCCCTACGCCACCTTCAACGGTTGGCGCCTGCCCGCCCACGCCCGGCTGGAGATCGCCCCGTGGGGCGGCCACTGCGGTTTCCTGGAAAACTGGCGCGGCGATGGCTTTTCCGAGCGCTGGGTGGCCCAGCGCCTGAGCCTGGAAGCGCTGCGCTGAGGGCCGGCCCGGCGCGCCGCCGCCGGTGTTCTACAATCGGGGTTTGACCCCAAGCTGGACCGTCATGCAAGACACGATTCTCCAAGCCCTGCGCCGAAATGCTGTGGAAGAAGCCGCGCAGCTGGCGCGCGAATGGACCCGCACCGAGCCGGAGCAGCCGCAGGCGCACCGCTGGCTGGCCCTGGCGCTGCAGCAGCAGGGCCAGTACGACGCAGCACTGTCCAGCCTGCAACGCGGACTGGAATTGGCCCCGGACAACGCCGAACTGCATCTGCAGCATGCCGGCCTGCTGCTGGCCCTGCGCCAGTTCGACGCCGCCAACACCGCGCTGGACCGCACGGCCGAACTCAATCCGAACGAACTGTCGGCCTACCTGATGCAGGCCCACCTGGCGTTGTCGCGCAATGATGTGGACGAAGCCGAACGGATCACCCGGACCGCTGCGCGCGTCGAAGAGGACAACGCGGAAGTGGTGGCGCTGCAGGGCATGATCGCGCTGCGCCGTAATGATCCGGACCGCGCGCTGGCGCTGCTCTCGGCCGCCAGCCAGGCGCTGCCCAACGATGGGCGCATCCTCTACGCGCTGGGCTTTGCCTATCTGGGCAAGGACCTGCTGGCGTTTGCCGAACAGGCCTTCCGCCGCGTGCTGGAGATCAACCCGGCGATCACCTCGCTGCAGGGCCTGCTGGTGCAGCTGGCGCTGCGCCAGGGCAACACCGAAAACGCCGCCGCGATCGTGGGACAGGTGCTGTCCCGGCCCGACACCGACACCCCGGCCATGCGCCGGCTGGCCGGCGAACTGGCCCTGCAGGCGGGCCAGCCCCTGCAGGCGCTCGAACACCTGCTGCCGTTGCTGGAAAAGTCGCCGGCCGACCGGCAGATCCTGCAACTGCTGCTGATGGCCTGGCAACGCCTGGGCCGCGAACAGCAGGCCCGCGACATCCTGGACGCCACGTTGGAAACACACCCGCAGGAACACAACCTGTGGATGGCCCGCCTGGCCATTGAAGGGGTCGGCAGTGCCGAGGCCGTCGCTGTGGCCGAGCGCTGGATCGCAGCCATGCCCGGTCACCTGCCGGCACTGGAAACGCGGCTGCGCCTGCACGACATGGCCGGTGAGCCCGACGTGGCCGAAGCCATCGCGCGCCAGATCATTGCACTGGAGCCGGGCCGCAGCAGCGGCGAGATGCGCCTGGTCGAGGCCCTGCTGGCGCGCGATCCGGCCGCGGCTGTGGCGCATGTGAAGCAGCTGATCGAGCAGGTGCCGGCCGAGGCCAAGCCGGCGCTCCGCGCCTGGCTGGGCTCGGTGCAGGACCGTGCCGGGCAGCACGCCGCCGCGCTGGCCACCTGGACCAGCCTGCACGCCAGTGAAGCTGCAACACGCCTGCCGCTGCCGCCACAGGCCAAGGCCCCGTTGAGCTGGCCGGCGCTGGGCGAGGTTGCCGCCGACGTTGCGAGCCGCCCCATGTTCGTCTGGGGCGCGCCGGGTTCGGGCGTGGAGCGTGTCGTCGCCGCCATCGCGGCAGCCAGCCCGGTGGTGCGGGGTGATCGCTTCAGCCCCAACCCACCCAACGATGCATTCCAGAGCTACCACGCCCTGCAGGACCTTTCTACCGGCAAGCTGGCGCCGGAGCAGCTGGTGGCGCAGTGGCGCGCAGCCCTGCCCGCACGCGGCCTGGCGGATGGCAATGTGATCGACTGGCTGCTGTGGTGGGACAACGCGCTGCTGTGGGCGCTGCGCCCGCAGCTGCCCGAAGGTCGCCTGCTGCTGGTGCTGCGCGACCCGCGTGACATGTTGCTGGAGTGGCTGGCACACGGCGCCCCGGCGCCGTTCGCGGTGAACTCGGTGCATGAAGTGGCCGAGTGGCTGGCGCGTGCACTGGCCCAGATCGCGACGCTGCACGAGCAGGACCTGTACCCGCACGCGGTGGTGCGCATTGACGAGATCGGCAATGACCCGGCCGCCATGGCCGACCATCTGGGCCGCCTGTTCGGCGTGCATTTCCCGCCCGCACAGACCCTCGGCCCGGCCCGCTTCCCCGCCAACCACTGGCGTCAGTACAGCGATGTCCTGTCCGCCGCGTTCGCCCAGCTCACCCCGGTAGCGGTGCGGCTGGGTTATGCCGAAGCATGAGGAGAGCCCGATGAAGCTGACCAGCACCGCCCTGGAAAACGGCGCCCCGATCGATCGCCGTTTCGCCGCTGGCGACGCCAACGGCTTTGCCCCCAACCGCAACCCGCCGCTGGCGTGGAGCGATGTGCCCGAGGGCACCCGCTCGTTCGCCCTGCTGTGCATCGACCCGGACGTGCCGACCGTGCCCGACACGGTCGGCCGCCACGATCGCAGCGTGCCCGCCGACCAGCCGCGTGCCGACTTCACCCACTGGGCGATGGCCGACATTCCCGCAGACCTGCGCGGGATCGAAGAAGGCAGCTGCAGCGACGGCTTCACCGCCAAGGGCAAGCCGCAGCCGGCCGGCCCGTCTGGTGCGCGCCAGGGCCTGAACGATTTCACCGGCTGGTTCGCCGGCAACCCGGACATGGCCGGCCAGTACCTGGGCTACGACGGTCCGTACCCGCCGTTCAACGACGAGCGCGTGCACCGTTATTTCTTCCGCCTGTTCGCGCTGGACGTGGCCACGCTCGATCTGCCCACGCCGTTCACCGCCGCCGACGTGCACAGGGCCATGCACGGCCACGTGCTGGCCGAAGCCGCGTTGCACGGCACGTACACGCTCAACCCGGCGTTGGCGTGATGGGTCGAAGTACCGACCAACGGTCGGTACCTACCCTGCATTGCCGGTAGGTGCCAACCGTTGGTCGGGACCCTTGCGATCACTTCTCGATCGCGGATTCCACCACCATATCCAGCACATACGCCTTCGACGACGCATCGGCCGGCGGGTTGGCCACGTTGAAGCGCTTCACCCGCAGCACGTTGCGCGTGCCCGCTTCATGCGTATAGCCCTCGATCACGTCGTAGAAGTTCTCGAACGCCCCCGGCGTACCCTGCTTGATGCCCTTGTCATCGAAGTGGATCTCACGGGTCTGCAGGCACTGCTTGTCGCGGATCATCGGGTGCGGGCACGGCTTGGTCTGCGCGGCCACCTCGATGAAAATCGTCTCGCCCGGGCCGCCGAAGCGGGTTTCGGCGGTCGGCTGCGGGCTGAACACCAGCACGTCGCCGCTGGCGGTGCGCAGGGTCAACTGGCCTTCACCGCCCAGTTCGGTCTTCAGCGCACCTTCCAGACGCGAACCCACCGCCTGGTCCAGCGCCATCAGCGCCTTGTCGGTACACGCCATCATGGTCGAGGCCATCGGAGAAACAGTCAGCGTGCCATCGGCCAAGGTGTAGCCGCCGCCCATGCGATTGCAGGTGTTGCTCACTGCCAGGCGGCCATCGATGAAGTCCAGCGTGACCGGCTTGTCGGCGCGCGCGAACAGTGCATCGATGCGCTTGCCGGCGCTGTCGGTGGCGCTGTCGAGCACCCAGTGGTTGCCCTGCAGGCGCTGCGCGTCCAGCTGGGCGATGGCCTTCTGGTCGGCAGCGGCGGTCGGCGCCGGGGCCAGATCGTCGCGGCCGGGGCCGGCGGGCGCCTGGCTGGAGGGGTTGCTGCACGCGGCCAGCAGGGCCAGCGGCAGGATCAGCATCAGGGTGCGGGTGGTTTTTTTCATGAACATCTCCTTGGGAACCCGGGGAAGAACGCTGGAGCACCCCGCCTGGGGTTGCGGCGGCGCGGCGCTGTTCAGTTACCGGCAGGCAACCACAGCAACAGGCCCGCCCCGAGTGCGATCCGGTAGAACGCAAAGGCGGTGAAGCGGTGCGCCTTGATGTAGCCCAGCAGCCACTTCACTACGACGAAGCCGGTGATGACCGCGGCAACGAAGGCCACGCCCACATCGGTCCAGTTCTCGCTGGCCAGCGCGCCGTCCTTGGCCAGCTCCAGGAACGCGTAGCCACTGGCGGCAAACATGGTGGGAATGCCCACCAGGAACACGAATTCAGTAGCAGCCGCGCGCCGGCTCAGGCCGAACAGCATGGCGATGAAGATCGCTGCGGCCGAACGCGAAGTGCCCGGGAACACGCCCGCCACCACCTGCGCCAGGCCGACCAGCACCGCCACCTTCCAGGTCACCTCGTCGCGGTCGGGCAGGCGCGCGGTGCGTGCCTCGACCAGGATCATCCAGATGCCGCCGATGATCAGGGCCCAGGCCACCGGAGTCACCGTTTCGGGAAGCTCCCAGCCGGCCAGCCGGACCGGCAGGCCCACGATGGCGGTGACCAGGAACGCGGTACCCAGCTTGAGCACGTAATCGCGGTTGGCGCGGTCGTGCAGACCGGTGGCCAGCGCCCACAGCCGCTGGCGGAACACCAGGGTGATGGCCAGGATCGCGCCGGCCTGGATGACGATGTTGAAGAAGTCCGAGCGTGCGCCCAGCCAGTGCTGGGCAATCAGCAGGTGGCCGGTGCTGGAAATGGGCAGGAATTCGGTAAGCCCTTCAAGGATGCCCAACAGCAGGGCGGAAAACAGATCGGACATCGAAAGCTCAATGGTAGAGCCGGGCGCCGCCGGCTGAGAGGGGTAAAGCCGGGCACTGCCCGGCCGGTGCGATGAAATCATAAGACATCAGACGCCGCACCAAATGTGTGCATGGTGCGGCCATTGCACCGCAATGGTGCGCCACGTTCAGCGTCCATCCGGGTGCACGTCGTGTGAAATCAACTACTTGGGGGCCATCAAAAGTTGGCACGGGGATTGCTCTATCCACACAGGCAATCACCCATCTGAGGTTTCACCGATGTCCGTGGAAAATGTTGAGAAGCTGATCAAGGACAACCAGATCGAATTCATCGACCTGCGTTTTGTCGACATGCGCGGCGTGGAACAGCACGTCACCTTCCCGGTCAGCATCGTGGAACCGTCGCTGTTCGAAGAAGGCAAGATGTTCGACGGCAGTTCCATTGCCGGCTGGAAGGGCATCAACGAGTCCGACATGGTCCTGCTGCCGGATCCGGCCAGCGCCTACGTCGACCCGTTCTACGCCGACCCGACCCTGGTGATCAGCTGCGACATCCTTGACCCGGCCACCATGCAGCCCTACGGCCGCTGCCCGCGCGGCATCGCCAAGCGCGCCGAGGCCTACCTGAAGTCCTCCGGCATTGCCGAACAGGCCTTCTTTGGTCCGGAGCCGGAGTTCTTCATCTTCGACTCGGTCCAGTTCGCCAACGACATGGGCAACACCTTCTTCAAGATCTCCTCCGAAGAAGCGGCCTGGAGCACCGGCGACAAGTTCGACGGCGCCAACAGCGGCTACCGCCCGGCCGTCAAGGGCGGCTACTTCCCGGTTCCGCCGACCGACTCGCTGCACGACCTGCGCGCTGAAATGTGCAAGACGCTGGCCCAGGTCGGCATCGAAGTCGAAGTGCAGCATCACGAAGTGGCTACCGCGGGCCAATGCGAAATCGGCACCAAGTTCAGCACCCTGGTGCAGAAGGCCGATGAACTGCTGCGCATGAAGCACGTCATCAAGAACGTGGCCCACCGCAACGGCAAGACCGCCACCTTCATGCCCAAGCCGATCGTCGGCGACAACGGCAGCGGCATGCATGTGCACCAGTCGCTTTCCAAGGGCGGCACCAACCTGTTCTCCGGCGACGGTTACGGCGGTCTGAGCCAGCTGGCGCTGTGGTACATCGGCGGCATCTTCAAGCATGCCAAGGCCATCAACGCCTTCGCCAACTCGGGCACCAACAGCTACAAGCGCCTGGTGCCGGGCTTCGAAGCCCCGGTCATGCTGGCCTACTCGGCCCGCAACCGTTCGGCCTCGTGCCGCATCCCGTGGGTGTCCAACCCGAAGGCACGCCGCATTGAAATGCGCTTCCCCGATCCGATCCAGTCCGGCTACCTGACCTTCACCGTACTGATGATGGCCGGCCTGGACGGCATCAAGAACCAGATCGATCCGGGCGCACCGAGCGACAAGGACCTGTACGACCTGCCGCCCGAGGAAGAAAAGCTGATTCCGCAGGTGTGCTCCAGCCTGGACCAGGCCCTGGAAGCGCTGGACAAGGACCGCGAGTTCCTCAAGGCCGGCGGCGTGATGACCGACGACTTCATTGATGGCTACATCGCACTGAAGATGCAGGAAGTGACCCGCTTCCGCGCCGCCACGCACCCGCTCGAATACCAGATGTACTACGCCAACTGAGCAACAGGTGGCGATGCCGAAGGACTTCCCTCCCACCTTCGTCATCGCCACCGCTTCACCCATGCGTCTGGG
Source organism: Stenotrophomonas sp. 22385 (assembly GCF_052045085.1). NCBI lineage: Bacteria > Pseudomonadati > Pseudomonadota > Gammaproteobacteria > Lysobacterales > Lysobacteraceae > Stenotrophomonas > Stenotrophomonas sp. 22385. The sequence goes on along the minus strand of NZ_JBQEOG010000009.1, from coordinate 16,043 downwards.
CTGGGGAGCCGCGACGCATCTGCTACATGCAACACCAGGGGCAAGAGAGACCGGACGCGCAGCATGGGCCCTTCCTCCCTCCCGCGTCACCGGCGTGGTCCATGCAACGTTCGGCGCACCAACCGGCGGCCATGTGCAAGTGGTCGCCGGTTGACCTGACATCGGCCTGCCCGGCAGGCCGGTTCCATCCACCATCGGGACATGCGCATGAAACTGATCTCCGCCATCATCCGGCCGTTCAAGCTCGACGAGGTCCGCGAGGCCCTCTCCGATGCGGGCGTGTCGGGCATCACCGTGACCGAAGTAAAAGGCTTTGGCCGCCAGAAGGGCCACACCGAGTTGTATCGCGGCGCCGAGTACGTCGTGGATTTCCTGCCCAAGATCAAGATCGAAACCGTGGTGACCGACGAACGCCTGGACGCGGTGGTTGAAGCGATCCAGAACGCCGCCGGCACCGGCAAGATCGGCGATGGCAAGATCTTCGTCACCGCCGTTGAACAGGTCATCCGCATCCGCACCGGCGAAATCGGCGCGGACGCGCTCTAACCCCACTCGGAGCCCACAATGAAGACTTCCTTGTTCACCGGGTGGCAAGCCCGGTTCCACGCCGTGTGCCTGCTGATGCTGTTCAGCGCACTCGCCGTTGGCGCGTTCTCCGGCACCGCCCACGCCCAGGCCCAGGTCAGCCCGGCACCGTCGGAAACGGTGGCCGTTGAACCGCTGCCCACTGCCGAGGCCCCCGCACCTGCCGCAGCCGCCGCTGAAGCCGAAGCGGCACCTGCCTACGACCGTGGCGACGTGGCGTGGATGCTCACCTCCACCCTGCTGGTGCTGCTGATGGTGGTGCCGGGCCTTGCGCTGTTCTACGGCGGTCTGGTCCGCTCCAAGAACGTGCTGTCCGTGCTCAGCCAGATCCTGGTGGTGTTCTCGCTGGTGCTGATGCTGTGGGTGGCCTACGGCTACAGCGCGGTGTTCAGCGAAGGCAACCAGTTCTTCGGCTCGTTCACCCAGTTCGCCTTCCTCAAGGGCTTTGCGCCCGATTCGGTCGGCAACACTCCGATCAAGGGCCTGCCCGACTATCTGTTCGTTGCCTTCCAGTCCACCTTCGCCGGCATCACCACCGCACTGATCGTCGGTGCGTTTGCCGAACGCATCAAGTTCAAGGCGGTGCTGCTGTTCTCGGCGCTGTGGTTCACCCTGAGCTACATCCCGATGGCCCACATCGTATGGGGCGGCGGGTACCTGGGCGCGATGGGCGCGATCGACTTCGCCGGTGGCACCGTGGTGCACATCAACGCGGGCGTGGCCGGCCTGGTCGCCGCGTACTTCGTGGGCAAGCGCATCGGCTACGGCCAGACCGCCCTGAAGCCGCACAACGTGCCGTTCACCTATATCGGCGCGATGTTGCTGTGGGTGGGCTGGTTCGGCTTCAACGCCGGTTCCGCCGCCGCCGCCGACACCGTGGCCTCGCTGGCCTTCATCAACACCATTCTCGCCACCGCCGCAGCGGTGCTGGGCTGGACCCTGGTGGAAGCGGTCAGCAAGGGCAAGCCGTCCGCACTGGGCGCGGCCTCCGGCGCGGTCGCCGGCCTGGTCGGCATCACCCCGGCCTGCGGCACCGTGGGCCCGCTGGGTGCGATCGTGATCGGCCTGGTCACCGGCGTGGTCTGCGTGTGGGGCGTCACCGGTCTCAAGCGCCTGCTCAAGGTCGATGACACCGCCGACGTGTTCGGCGTGCACGGCGTCGGCGGCATCGTCGGCGCACTGCTCACCGGGGTATTCAGCGCGCAGTCGCTGGGCGGCACCAAGGCCGACCTCGATATCGGCCACCAGGTCTGGGTGCAGCTGGTCAGCGTCGGCTTCACCATCGTCTGGTGCGCCGTGGTTACCGTAGCCATCCTGCTGGTCGTGCGTCTGGTGTTCGGGCTGCGCGTGACCGAGGAAGCCGAGCGCACCGGCCTGGACGTCACCTCGCATGGCGAGTCCGCATACGAGGTCTGATCGACTTCACGTTTTCTTCGGGGCTTTACACTTGCTGTAGACGACGTTGCGCCTTGACGTCACTGCCGGCGGCCTTCGGACCGCCGGCTTTTTTATGCCAGAAGCCAACCTGGGCGAAGTCTCACTTTCACAAGCAGTGAGTACTTTTCCTACTATCGAAAGAGAAATTCCGGAGCTGTTTCGAACTCCGCGATTCGTTTAAAGTTCCGCGCCCGCAGGCCGTTCTCTGGTCGGTAGGCCCGGATTTTTCTGCGAAGGAAGCGCGTGAACGTGAGACAGGGACGTATCGAACGCAGCCGCGGGCTGCGCTGGCGACTGGCCGTGGCTGTGGCGATGGCCTGCGTGCCCACCGCAGTGGCTGCACAGGTGGCCGCGCCGCCAGACCAGGAACTGCTGCGCCAGCAGGAGCGCGAGCGCGTCCTGCGCGAGCAGCAGGAAACCACGCCCGATGTACGCCTGCAGGCGGCACCGGAAGATGTGGTGGGCCGCCTGCCCGCCAACGAAACCCCGTGCTTCACCATCGACCACATCGCGCTCGAGGGCGACCTCGCTGAGCGCTTCCGCTGGGCGCTGGAGGCCGCCGACCCGCGCCACGACCGTGCCACCGGCCGCTGCCTCGGCACCGCCGGCGTGGACATCGTGATGAAGCGCGTGCAGAACGCCATCATCGCGCGCGGCTACGTCACCACGCGCATCCTGGCCGCTCCACAGGACCTGAAGACCGGCACCCTGACCCTGACCGTGGTGCCCGGCCGCATCCACGCGGTGCGTTTCGCCAGCGACGCAGGTCGCACGCCGGCGCTGTGGAATGCCCTGTCAGTGGGCCCTGGCGACCTGCTCAACCTGCGCGACATCGAACAGGCGCTGGAGAATCTGCAGCGCGTCCCAACGGCCAGCGTCGACATCCAGATCGCCCCGCCGCAGGACACCGCGCAGGCGCGGCCCGGCGAGAGCGACCTGGTCATCAGCTGGACCCAGCGCGTTCCGGTGCGTGTCAGCGTGACCTTGGACGACGCCGGCAGCCAGTCCACCGGCAAGCTGCAGGCCGGCGCCACGCTGTCGCTGGACAACCTGGCCGGGCTGAGCGACCTGTTCTACCTCAACGCCGGCAGATCGGTCTTCAACGGCAGCGACCGCGGCACCGACAGCTGGGCCGCGCACTACAGCGTGCCCATGGGCTGGTGGCTGCTGGGTGCCAACGCCAGCGAGTACGACTACCGGCAGACCGTGGCCGGCGCCTACGAAACCTACGAGTACAGCGGCTCCAGCCGCAACGCCGAACTGCGCCTGACCCGCATGCTGTTCCGCAACGCGCACGCCAAGACCAGCATGTATGGGCGCGGTTGGTACCGCGATTCCAACAACTACATCGACGACACCGAAATCCTGGTTCAGCGCCGGCGCATGGGCGGGTGGGAACTGGGGCTGGCCCACCGCCACTTCCTCGGCAAGGCCACGCTGGATGCGAACCTGGCCTACCGCCGTGGCACCGGCGCATTCGATGCGCTGCAGGCACCGGAAGAAGGCTTCGGCGAAGGCACGGCGCGCGGCAAGGTGGTCACCGCCGATGCCCAGCTCACCGTGCCCCTGCAGTGGGGCAGCCAGGCGCTGCGCTACACCGGCAGCTGGCGCGCGCAGTGGAACCGTTCGCGGCTGGTGCCGCAGGACCGCTTCTCCATCGGCGGCCGCTACACCGTGCGTGGATTCGACGGCGAAGTATCGCTCACCGGCGAGCGCGGCTGGCTGTTGCGCAACGAGCTGGCGTTCGCGCTCGGCGGTGGCGTTGAAAGCTACGTCGCCGTCGACCACGGCCAGGTCAGCGGCCCCTCCACCGAATGGCTGCTGGGCGACCGCCTGACCGGCATGGCGCTGGGCCTGCGCGGTGGCACCCGCCACCTGCAGTGGGAAGGCTTCATTGGCAGCCCGTTGAAGAAGCCCGATGGCTTCCAGACCGCCTACACCACCTTTGGCATGAACCTGGGCGTGTCGTTCTGACGCCTGCTGCATGGCCGCGCACGCCTGCCCGGCGCGCGCCCCCTACACCGCATTGAAAGGAAGCAACGCCGTGAATCGAGTCTACCGTCTGGTCTTCAACCGCACGCTGGGTGTCATGCAGGTTGCCTCCGAGCTGGTCACGGCGCCACGCGGGGGTTGTGATGCGCGTGCTGGCAACACCATGGCCACGCTGCGGCCGGTGAGCTTCGCGCTGTGGCTGGCGCTGGGCTGGGTAGGCGTGGTGCAGCCGCTGTCGGCGCAGCAATCGCCCAATGCCGGCCGCATCATTGCCGACCCGAACGCACCGGCCGACCAGCGCCCCACGGTGGTCGGTTCGGCCAACGGTACCCCGCAGGTCAACATCTCCACGCCCAGCGCAGCGGGTGTCTCGCGCAACCAGTACCAGCAGTTCGATGTCGGCGCGCAGGGCGCGATCCTCAACAACTCGCGCGTCGATACCCAGACCCAGATCGGCGGTTGGGTGCAGGCCAACCCGTGGCTGGCCACCGGCACCGCGCGCGTCATCCTCAATGAAATCAACGGCAGCAATCCCAGCCAGCTCAACGGCTACATCGAAGTGGCCGGCGCCCGCGCGCAGGTGATCATCGCCAATCCGGCCGGCATCCAGGTCGACGGCGCCGGCTTCCTCAACGCCAGCCGCGTCACCCTGACCACTGGCACGCCCATTGTCAGCAACGGTGCTCTGGAAGGCTACCGCGTCTCCGGGGGCGCCATCCGCATTGCCGGTGCCGGCCTGGATGCCAGCCGCACCGACTACACCGACATCATCACCCGCTCGCTGCAGGTCAACGCCGGCATCTGGGCCAACCAGCTGCAGGCCAGCCTGGGCAACAACGTGGTCAGCGCCGACCACAGCGCAGTGACGAAGCAGGCAGCTGACCGTGGCGCTCCGGCCTTCGCGCTCGACGTGGGCGCACTCGGTGGCATGTACGCCAACCGCATCTGGCTGGTCGGCAACGAACAGGGCGTGGGCATGCGCAACGCCGGAAAGATCGGTGCGCAGGCCGGCGAACTGGTGGTTACCGCCGAGGGGCGGCTGGAAAACACCGGTGCGCTGCATGCTCAGCAGGACACCCGCATCACCGCCGCAGGCGGCGTGGCCAATGCCGGCACGCTCAGCGCCGAACGCGAACTGCGCGTGGATACCCCGGCCGATATCGACAACCGCGGCGGCACGCTCAACGCACGCCGGCTTGAACTCAATGCCGATGCGCTGCGCAACCGCGCCGGCAGCATCGAGCAGGTGGGCGCGCAGGCGCTGCAGTTGAAGGGCACCGATGTCAGCAACCAGCAGGGCCGGATCGGGACGGTGGCCGGCGTAACGCCGGGCGAAGGCAGTGGCGGCGGAAGCACGGGTGGAACGCAGCAGCCGGGTACCGGTACCGGCACCCCAACACCAACCCCGACCCCGGGCCAGGGCGGCAGCACCACTTCGCCTGCGCCGAGCGCGCCATTGGCTGCCGGCGCACTCAACATCGGCCGCACGCTGGACAACGACGGCGGCGCCATCGATGCCACCGGCGTGCTGCAGCTGGCGGCCAGCAACAGCCTGGATAACAGCGGTGGCACGCTCGGCGTTGACACCCTGAAGGTGCAGGGCCAGGCACTGCGCAACGCGGGTGGCACGCTGGAGGTGCAGGGCGCCGCCAGCGCCCGCGTGAACACGCTGGACAACAGTGGCGGTCGCCTTGCTCTCGCCCAGGCCGCGGAACTGCATGCGCAGACCCTGCTCAACCGCGGCGGCACCCTGGCGCACGGTGGCATCGCCGCCACCGCCTGGTCGATCGGCAAACTCGACAACAGCGATGGCAGCATCGCCAGCAATACGGCCAGTTTCGGGCTGGGGATCGGCACCCTGGTCAACACGCGTGGCAGCATCAGCCATGCCGGCAGCAGCGGCCTTCGCGTGCGTGCTGATCGCCTGGATGGCGTGGACGGCGCGATCGCCACCGCCGGGGACCTCGTGCTGCAATTGGGCACTGCCGATCACCGCGGTGCCGACCTCATCGCGAACCAGATCAGCCTGACTGCCGCCTCCTTCGACAACCGCGGCGGCAACGTCCTCGCCACCGGGCAGCAGGCCAGCACCCTCACGGTACAGGGCACGCTCGACAACAGCGATGGCGGGACCCTGGCCAGCAATGGCGACCTGCACGTCAGCGCGGCACAGCTCGGCAATGCCAACGGCACCGTGCAGCAGGCCGGCACCGGCAGCCTGCGCATCGACGCTGCCACCCTGCAGGGCCAGGGCGGCAGCGTGCTCAGCAACGGCAGCCTGCTCCTGCAGGGCACCACCACCAACCTGCGCGACGGCACCACCGCCGCGCAGCGCATCGACATCCGTACCGGCGACCTGGTCACCGCTGGCGGCTCGCTCACCTCGGCCAGCACCGACGTGCTGCATCTGCAGGTCGGCCGCACCCTCGACAACACCGGTGGCCTGCTCGGCAGCAATGGCGCGCTGGCCATCGACAGCACCACCCTGGTCAACAACGGCGGCAAGCTGGTGGCCGCCGGCACCGACGCCAGCACCCTGCGCGCCACCGGTCTGCTGCAGAACCAAGGCGGCACGGTATCCAGCAATGGCGATCTGCGCATCGACGCCGATGGCCTGCTCAATACGGCAGGCAGCATCGACCATGCCGGAACCGGCACCCTGCAGATCACCGCCACCACCGTGAACGGCGGCCAGGGCACCCTCGCCAGCAACGGCCTGCTGCAGGTGCAGGCGCAGACGCTGGACGTGAACAAGGGCAGCACCCGTGGCCAGCAGGTGGATATCCGCACCGGTTCGCTGGACAACAGCGGCGGCTCCCTGCTGTCACTGGGGGCACAGGACATGCAGCTGCGCGTCAGCGGCAGCCTGGCCAATGATGGCGGCACGATCAGCGCCAACGGTGCGCAGCAGATCGAGGCCGGCGCGCTGAGCAACCGCAGCGGCGCGCTGAACTCGGCCGGCACCGGGGATACCCGCATCGCCGTGGCCGGCGTCCTGGACAACAGCAAGGGCAGCCTGGCCAGCAACGCATCGGCCCTGCAGCTGCAGACCAGCGCCCTGGTCAATGCGGACGGCGCGATCAGCCACGCAGGCACCGGCGGGCTGTCGATCGATACCGGCCGCCTGGATGGGCAGGGCGGCCGGATCGGTACCGCCGGCACCGCCACGCTCAACGCCGGCGCAGTCGACCACCGCGGCGCTTCACTGGCGGCCACGCAGCTCGACCTCACCGCACAATCGCTGGACAACCGCAGCGGCAGCATCGTCGCCACCGGAACCGGGGCCAACACGCTGCGGGTAGCCGATGCGCTGGACAACGGCGACGGCGGTACGCTGGCCAGCAACGGTGATCTGGCCATCAGCGCGCAGACCCTGGGCAACGCCGGCGGCACGATCCAGCAGGCCGGCACCGGCACGCTCGCCATCGACGCATACACCCTGGCCGGGAAGGGCGGCACCGTGCTCAGCAACGGTGCGCTGGTGCTGCAGGGCGACACCCTCGACCTCAGCAACGGCACCACCTCCGCGCAGCAGATCCAGATCGACAGCGAGCGCCTGACCACCGCCGGTGGCCAGCTCAGTGCACTCGGCAACGGCATGCTGCAGGTGCAGGCGCGCACCCTGCTGGACAACAGCGGCGGCACCTTCGGCAGCAACGGCGCGCTCAACATCGCCGCCGGCAGCCTCATCAACGACCACGGCAAGCTGATCGCCGCCGGCGAAGCGACCTCGCAGATCCGCGTGGCCAACATGCTCGACAACCGCAGCGGTTCGATTTCCGGCAACGGCAGCCTGCACATCGACGCCACGCTGCTGCGCAATGCCGGCGGCACCCTGGTGGCCGGCGACGCGCTTCAGCTGCAGGGTGAGGAACTGGACCTGCGCGATGGCGCCGTGGGTGCAACCGACATCACCGTTCAGGCCGGCAGCCTGGACAACAGCGGCGGCACACTGAGCGCCACCGGCAGCAACGACATGCTGCTGAACGTGCGCGACCGCCTGGGCAACGATGGCGGCACCATTGCCGCCAATGGCGCCCAGCGCATTGAAGCGGGCACGCTGTCCAACCGCGACGGCACGCTCAGCTCGGCCGGCACCGCCAACAGCCACATCACCGTAGGCGGCGAACTGGACAACACCCAGGGTGTCATTGCCAGCAATGCCGCCGCGCTGGCAGTGAGCAGCGGCAAACTGGTCAACGTGGACGGCACCCTCAACCACGCCGGTACCCAGGGCCTTACCCTGATCACCGGAGAGCTCGACGGCCGCAACGGCACGCTCGTGACCGCCGGCTACCTCAGGCTGACTGCGGCTGCGGTGGACCATCGGGGCGCGACCCTGCAGGCTGCACAGATCGCGCTCGACGCGCAGTCGTTCGACAACCGCGGCGGCAAGCTGGTGGCCACAGGTGCCGGCGCCAACCGCCTCACCGTGACCGGCGGGCTGGACAACGGCGACAAGGGCCTCATCGCCACCAATGGCGATCTCGCCATCAACGCCGCGGTGTTCGGCAACGCCGGCGGCACCGTGCAGCAGGCTGGCACGGGCCTGCTCGACCTCACGGCGGGCGTCGTCAACGGTGCCGGCGGTACGCTGGTCAGCAATGGCAGCCTGCTCGTGCAGGGTGACACCATCGACCTGCGCGATGGCACCACCTCCGCCCAGCGCATCCGCATCGACGCCGATACCCTCACCACGGCGGGCGGCGCACTCACCGCCACCAGCACCGACGCACTGGTGCTGCATGCGCGCGGCCAGCTGGACAACACCGGCGGTACTCTCGCCGGCAATGGTGCACTGGATCTGCGTGCCGGCACGCTGCGCAACACCGGCGGCACCGTGCAGGCCGCCGGCACCGCCGCCAGCCAGCTCAGCATCGAGCAGACGCTGCACAACCGCGGCGGCAAGATCCTGACCACCGGCGATCTCACGCTTGTCGCCGCCGCAATGGACAACCAGGGGGGCACCCTGCACAGCGCTGCAGACCTGCGCGTGGGCGTGGATGGCCTGCTGGACAACAGCCACGCCGGCCTGATCGCCAGTGGCGGCGATGCCCGCGTGGCTGCAGGCACGCTGGACAACCGCAGCGGCAGCATCGAACAGGCCGGCGACGGCCAGCTGCAGATCGACGTGCAGACCCTGCAGGGCGCCAGCGGCCGCATCGTCAGCAATGGTGCCCTGAGCCTGGAAGGCGAGGCACTGGACATCAGCGGCGGCACCACCGCCGCGCGCGATGTCCACGTCACCACCGGCAGCCTCAACAACGCCGGCGGCACGCTCAGCGCCACCGGTGAGCAGGCCATGGTGGTGCAGGTGCGCGATACGCTCGGCAACGATGGCGGCACCATCGCCGCCAATGGCGCCCAGCAGATCACCGCCGGCGCGCTCTCCAACGTCGGCGGTACGCTCAGCTCGGCCGGCAGCGCCGACACCCGCATCGAAGTGGCCGGCCAGTTCGACAACAGCCGCGGCACCGTAGCCAGCAATGCCAACGCCCTGCAGCTGCAGGCCGGCGGCCTGGTCAACGAAGCCGGCCGGATCGCACACGCGGGCGAGGGCGGCCTGACCGTGCGGACCGGCAGCCTGTCCGGCCAACAGGGCACCATCGCCACCGCAGGGACACTGACCCTGCGCGCAGGCGAGGTCGATCACCGCAACGCGACCCTCAGCGCCAACCAGCTGGACATCGTCGCCACCGGTTTCGACAACCGCGGTGGCACCGTGGTGTCCGGCGGCACCGGCCCCAGCACCGTGTCTGTGCAGGGCACCCTGGACAACGGCAACAACGGCACCCTGGCCAGCAATGGCGACCTGCAGATCACCGCAGCCACCTTCGGCAATGCCGCCGGTACCGTGCAGCAGGCCGGCACCGGCACGCTGGCAATCAACGCGCATACCCTCAACGGCCAGGGGGGCAAGCTGCTCAGCAATGGCAGCCTCGACCTGGCGGGCGACACCACCGACCTGCGCAACGGCACCACCGCTGCGCAGCGCATCAGCGTCCAGACCGGCGCGCTGACCACCGCAGGCGGCACGCTCACCGCCGCCGGCACCGACGCATTGGTGCTGGGGGTCCGCGGCACCCTGGACAACACCGCCGGTACGCTGGCTACCAACGGCTCGCTGGACCTGCGCGCCGCGCAGCTGTTCAACAACCAGGGCACCGTGCAGGCGGCCGGCACCGCTGCCCATCAGCTGGCCATCAGCGGCGCGCTCGAAAACCATGGCGGCCGCATCCTCACCGGTGGCGCCACCACCGTCACCGCTGCCCGGGTCGACAACCGCGCCGGCATCCTGCACACCGATGGCAGCGCGTCGTTGACGCTTACCGTCGACGGCCTGCTGGACAACAGCGCGCAGGGCACCATCAACGCCGGCGGCAACGCCGGGATCAGCGCACAGTCGCTGAACAACGCCGCCGGCATCCTTGCCGCCGGTGCCGTGCTGCAGCTCGATTCGGCCACCCAGCTCGGCAACGCCGCCGGCCTGATCCAGGCGGGAACCGACCTGCACCTGCGCACGTCGGGCATGGACAACCAGTCCGGCAGGGTCATCGCCGGCAGCGTGGATATCGATACCCGTGGGCTGACATTGGACAACCGCGCCGGCACCCTGGCCAGCCTGACCGGCGGCAACGTGCTGCGCACCGGGCTGCTCGACAACAGTGGCGGCCTGCTGCAGTCCGCGGGCAACCTGAGCATCAACACTGCCGGCCAGGCGCTGCTGAATGCCAACGCCAATGGCAACGGCATCAACAGCAGCGGCACCCTGGACATCACCAGTGGCGCCTTCGACAACCGCGCCGGAGCGGTGTTCGGCCAAGGCGCCATCACCCTCAACGCCAGCAGCGTGGACAATTCCGGCGGCGGCTCGCTGAAGGGTGCAGGCGACCTCACCCTGCGCGCCCAGACCCTGAACAACGTGGGCGGCGCGATCAGCGTGGGCCGCAACGCGGACCTCGCCCTGCCCGGCGCACTCGACAACCGCAGCGGGCTGGTCGCCGCCGGCGGCGCCCTGACCGTGCAGGCCGCCAGCGTCGACAACCGCAACACCCTCAGCGCGCCGAACGGCCCGGCACTGGGCCTGCAGGGCGAACAGCTGCGGCTGACCAGCGGCAGCCTGGACAACCAGCAGGGCCAGGTGCTCGCCGACAACCTGACGCTGCAGCTCAGCGGCCAGCTCGACAATACCGGGGGGCAGGTGTCCGCGTCGGAAGTGTCGGACATCAGCGCCGACAGCATCGCCAATACGGGCGGCACGCTGGTGGCCGGCACCCACCAGATCGTGCGTACCCGCGAGATCACCGGCATCGGCAAGGTGCTGTCGCAGGGCGACATGACCCTGGAGCTCCGGCAGAGCCACACCAACACCGGCGAGCTGGCGGCCAACGGCACGCTCACCCTGGCCATCCAGGGCAACCTGGACAACCAGGGCAAGCTGCAGGGTGCCGGGGTGAACATCACCGCCGGGAACATCTACAACGCGGCCACCGGCGAGATAAGCAGCGTGGGCCTGACCCGCCTGATCACCGGTGGTGAGCTGGTCAACCGCGGTGTGCTGGATGGGCGCACGACCCATATCGACGCCGGTACGCTCACCAACATCGGTACCGGCCGCATCTATGGCGACCGCATCGCCATCAACGCCGGTACGCTCAACAACGTGGCCGAGAACGTCGGCGGCGTGCAGCGCTCGGCCACCATCGCCGCGCGCCAGCGTCTGGACCTGGGCGTGGGCGTACTGACCAACAGCGGGCAGAGCCTGGTGTTCAGCGATGGGGACGCGTTCATCGGCGGCGGGCTGAACGGTCTGGATGCTGCAGGCACCGCCCAGCGTATCGACAATGTCAGTTCCACCATCGACATCGCCAACAACCTGGCCATCAACGCGCTGGCGGTGAACAACATCCGCGAAAACGTGGTGGTGGAGCAGAAGACCATCGTGCATGACAAGGTGACGCTGAACCAGCCGGGCTGGTTCAAGAACGGAAACAACACCGGCAGCCTGCGCAACACCTCCAACTTCCAGCCCTACGAGGTGTACTACCTCAACCCTGCCGATATCCTCGAGGATTCGGCCTACATCACGCCAGACGGCCAGCAGATCCGCCGGGCGCTGGTCAGGATGACCCCCTCCACCAGCGCGTACTACTACGCGCGCGGTGGGCTGTACGGCGCGCGCGCCGAACGCGCGCGCCTGAACCCGCAGGAAGGCACGATGGTGATCTACTACGTGCTCCGCGCGGACAACCGCAACAACCCTGACCAGCTTGGCGGCGCAGCGGAAGATCCGTTCCGCGATCTCTCCAAGAGCCAGCCGGGCAGCCCCGCGCTGCGTTACGAATCGGACACCCTGACGTACAGCACTGCCTACGGCACCTGCACCACCACCTGCGTGCAGCTGATCACCTACCCGGACTACGACAACCCGGAGGCGATGCTGATCAACATGCAGCGTCACCCGGAAAACCTCAGCGGCAACGAGGAGTACCGTGAGGCCACCCGCACCACGGTGGAAGATGTGCTGGTTTCCGCCGGGGCCGACGCGGTGATCACCGCCGGTGGCAACATCACCATCGCCACCGACGCGTTGCTCAACGAGTACGCCAGCATCGCCGCCGGTCGCGACTACACCATCCGCGGGCTGAACCTGCAGACGTCTTCGGTGATCAACAGGTCCCGGACACTGGAGCGCACCAGCACCTTCTCCAACAGCTCCTACACGTATGGCGGATCGCGCAGCGACTGGAGCGCTGCGCCGATACAGGAAACGCTCGGTGTACTCGGGGCCGGCATCACTGCGGGCGGCAAGCTCACCATCGACGTAGGCAACCTGCGAAACGAGAACGTGGGCAGCAACGGCCCCAGCGTGCGCGATGGCAGCAGCATGGCCAACCTCAACACCGGCGGGCCCGGTGCGGGTTCGGTCGGCCCGGGCGCCGGCACCGTGCAGGGCCCCGGCCACGCCGCAGGCCAGGACGCTGGCGCGGTGTCCGCACAGGGCCCCAACGCCGCCTCCTCAACCCAGGGCGAGAGCGGCACGGCCGTACAGGGTCCGGGCCATGCCGGTGGGCAGCTGGCCGACACCGCCAGCGCGCAGGGGCCGGGCCAGGTCGGCTCGGCGGGCCCGGGCAACGGCAATGTGCAGGACATCAACGCAGCACAGGCTTCGCAGGCCGCCGCCACCGGCCCGACGGCCGCGCAGGGCGGCAGCCATGCCGGCAGCGGCGCCAACGCCGCGCTGGACCGCAAGCAGGCCGTAGCCGCCGCCGGCAACGACCCGCACCTGGTGGTGACCACCGCACCGGATGCCAGCGCCCCCAGCGCCAGCCTGTTCAACGTCGACGCCAACCGCGGCAGCTACCTGGTTGAAACCGATCCCAAGTTTGCCAACTACCGTAGCTGGCTCAGTTCGGACTACCTGCTGCAGCGCGCCGGCTACGAGCCCTCGCAGACCCAGAAGCGGCTGGGTGACGGCTTCTACGAACAGAAGCTGGTGCGCGAACAGATCGGCGAGCTCACCGGTCGCCGCTTCCTCGATGGCTATGCCAGCGATGAAGACCAGTACCGCGCGCTGCTCGAAGCCGGCGCCACGGTGGCTGGCGCGTGGGGACTGCGCCCCGGCGTCGCCCTCACCGCCGAACAGATGGCTCGGCTCACCAGCGACATCGTGTGGCTGGTCGAACAGGACGTGACCCTGGCGGACGGCTCGGTGGCGCGCGCGCTGGTGCCGCAGGTGTACCTGCGGGTGATGCCGGGCGACCTGGGCAGCAACGGCGCGCTGCTGGCCGGTGCCGATGTGGACATCAAGCTGCGCGGCGACCTGGTCAGCAACGGCGCCATCGCCGGCCGCCAGCTGGTCAGCATCGACGCCGGCAACATCCGCAACATTGGCGGTGGCCAGATCAGCGGCCAGCAGGTGGGCCTGAGTGCCATCGGCGACATCGACATCATCGGCAGCACCGTGACCGCCACCGATGCCATCGCCCTGAAGGCCGGCGGCAACATCACCGTGGCCTCCACCACCCGCGAATGGCGCGATAACGGCGACCTGCTGGTACAGCAGACCACCACGCTGGACCGCGTGGCCGGCCTGTACGTGACCAACAAGGACGGCGCCGGCGTGCTCAGCGTAAACGCCGGCGGCAATGTCGAGCTGCGCGCCGCGCAGCTGGCCAACGCTGGTACGGATGGCCTCACCGCCATTGTCGCCGGCGGCGACATCAACCTGACCGCCGTGACCGAAAAGAACGCCGTCGCGCTCACCCATGACGCGCGCAACTTCACCAGCCAGAGCCAGCTCACCCACATCGGCACCACCATCACCGGTGCCGGCGATGTGGTGCTGCAGGCCGGCAACGACCTGAACCTGACCGCAGCCAAGGTCTCGGCCGCCAACGCGCTGGTGGCGCAGGCAGGGCGCGACATCAACAGTGTTGCCGTGGTCGATTCGCAGAGCTTCGACAGCAGCGCCAAGAGCAAAAACCACTCGCGTGAAGTCAGCGCCACCGATGCCTACGTACTGGGCAACCAGCTCAGCGGCGGCGAAGGCGTCGCCCTGCAGGCCGGGCGCGATCTCACCCTGCAGGCCACCACGGTGGACAGCAGCGACGGCGGCGTGATCCTGTCCGCCGGCCGCGACGTGGCCCTGACCACCGCGCAGGAAACCCACGCGCTGGTGGTGGACGAGACCACCCGCAAGAAGAAGACGCTCTCCAGCACCACCACCACCACCCACGACCAGAGCTCGGCCAGCTACGCCATCGGCACCAGCGTGGGCGGCAAGACCGTGGATATCGTGGCCGGCAACAACGTGGGCATCAGCGGTTCCACCGTGCTGGCCGACAACGACCTGCGCATTGCCGCCGCCAACAACGTCACCATCGAATCGGCGCAGGATACCTTCAGCGAAGCGCACAGCTTCAGCCAGAAGAAGTCCGGCATCACCGGCGGCCTGGCCAACGGCGTGGCATCGGTGGGGTACAGCAGCGCCCGCAGCAATACCGAAAGCGCCAGCCAGTCCACCACCCAGGTGGGCTCGGCCGTGGGTTCGATGAACGGCAACGTGCAGGTCAGCGCGGGAAACCAGCTCACCATCGCCGCTTCCGATGTGGCCGCCGGGCAGGACCTGACCTTGGTCGGCAAGGACATCAACCTCATCGCCCGCCAGGACACCCAGGACACGCAGAGCAGCGAATCCAGCAAGTCCAGCGGCTTCTCGATGGGCATCACCTACGACCCCACCAAGGCCTACCGCAGCGCCCGCGATTCCACCACCGATGGCATGGCCGACAGTGGCTCCATCATGGGCGACATCACCCGCAATGCCGAAGGCACCGCCTCCGGCGTGCGCGCGGCCACCACCTCCACCGTGATCACCGGCGGCAGCCAGCGTTCCAGCGGCAACCAGACCCATTCCACCAGCGACGCCCGCGTGGCCCAGTTGAGTGCGGGCGGCGACCTTACCCTGATCGCCAATGGCGGCTCGATCACCAGCCAGGGCGCGCAGATGTCGGCCGAAGGCGACGCGCTGTTGCTGGCCACGAAGAACATCGTGTTCGACGTGGCCCACAACACCGAATCCAGCACCAGCCAGAGTAGTGGCAAGGGCTGGGGCTTCGCCAACAACACCAGCGGCCTGCCGTTCGGCACCAACAACGCGCGCAGCGAAGGCAGCGGCCAGAGCGACACCATCACCGGCACCCAGCTCTCCGCTGGCGGTGGGGTGCGCATGGCCACCACCGAAGGTGACATCACCCTGACCGCGGCCAACATCGCCGCCGAGAAGGACGTCACCATCCGTGCGGCCGGCAACCTGACCCTGCAGAGCGGCCAGGACACGGTGAGCAACGCCAACACCGCCGACAGCAAGGCCATCGGCACGGTGCAGATCTCCGACACCGAGAAGTTCGCTGGCTGGCACCGCCAGCAGCATGACGACGACAGCGGCATGGTCTCGCAGGTGGCCAGCACCGTGGGCAGCCTGGGCGGCAACGTGAACCTGGGCGCGGGCGGCAAGTACACCCAGA